>JAUGSS010000041.1:0-11962 GCA_044426515.1 Methylococcaceae bacterium
TGGGAGTACGGCCGGAGGCAACGAGGAGTTTTTCGACGCGGAGCGTTTGACGAGGAGCGTCGCCGGTTTGGAAGGTGATGCGGAGGTGATTGCGGTCTTTGATGACGCTGAGCACTTTGGTGTTGCCGTGGAATGCGACACCGCGGTGCTTGAGTTCGCGTTCGGCGAAGGTTGCGTTTTCGGCGTCTTCGCGAGGGAGAAGGCGAGGAGCGACGTCGAACATGACCACGGGAACGTCGCAAAGGGAGAAGAAGGTCGCGAATTCACAGCCAATAGGGCCGCCGCCGATAATAGCGATGGATGCGGGAAGTTCAGTGATTTCTACTGCCTCGCGAGGCGTCCAGTATGTGATTGATTCGATGCCGGCGATTGGTGGGATTTTTGGAATGGATCCGGTTGCGATGACGAAGGATTTTGCGGAGATGAGGTGTGTGCCGACTTTGACTGATTCGTCGTCAACAAAACTTGCGATGCCACGAAAGAGTGTGACACCTGCTTTTTCAAGAATCTTTTCGAGCCGATGACGGCCGGTCATAGCACTCACCACCGCATCTTTTCGCGCCATCATTGCCTCCACGTTTAATGTCACCGATCGCGCATTGATGCCGAACTTCGATGCGTTTCGTTTGAAGTCGTCGTAACGCAATGCCGCAACCAGCATCGCCTTTGTTGGGACGCAGGCGTAGTTGGGACACTCACCTCCCATCTTATCCGCCGCAATCATGGCCACCGTGGCACCGGCCTGTCGAGCAGCGAACGCAGCAGAAAGGCCCGCAGAGCCTGCGCCAATCACAAGAACGTCGTAGGCGAATTTGCGAGGAGAACGTTTTGATTTTTTCATATGGGGTCAGGTCTTCAGTGTTCAGTTTTTTATCTTCAAAAATCCTAGTAAAATGAATGAATTCTTTTTCAAAATATTTTTATCTCCTTCAAAATTCCCAATGAAATTCCATTTTTATGACTGAACACTGAAGACCTGGCACCCTCTTCTACACCACAATCGGTAGTGCTCTCCAGTTCGCGGATTCACCACGGAGGAGTGATTCGACTCGATAGGCACCGTGGGTTGGGGCGTTCGCGAAGCCGCTCCAGGCCATGCGGGCAAGGGCGCCGGACTGTATCCAATCGAGGAGCCATTCGTTCATGTATTTTGGTTCGAGTCCATCTGCTCCCCCACCAACGTACGTCAACCATGCGCGATTGAAGTCTTCCTGAGAACCGACCGTTGGCGCCATGATGATGGGAATGCCGAGGCCGGTGTAGAAGGAAAGTTCGGATGGCTTCGTCCAGAGAATGTCGGTGGAACGCATGAGCTTCGAGAAGGCAGAGAAATATTTTGGACGATCGTCTTCAAACAAAATCGTCACTTTGCCCGCGCGCTTTGCACTGACGAGTCCCGAGAGTCGCACTTCGCGTTCGAAGTATTCGTTAACCTCGAGACGCGTTCCCGCGACAAGATTGACGGTAATTTTTCCGGCACGAATCATCGGCGCGAGTGATTGCAGTGCGGCACCGACGAGTTCGCGCTGTGTTCCTGCTCCTCCAACGGCAAACGTGATACTTGGAGCGACGGGTTTCTGCAAGCAAAATCCTAAACCAACGGTGGCATCGAGAAGCTTCTGCGCTTTACCAACGAAGTTTCCTTGAGGGTCAAGGTTACACATGCGTCGACCTAAATCCATGCGAATGTATTCTGGTGTTGCGCCACCAACGACTTCGTAGGGCAATGGAAAGCCGGTAAGGAGAATGTTTTTTGGTTTGACGCCGTAGGACTTGAGACGCTCAACGACGCGACCGGTTGGTGCGATGTATTTGATTCTGCTTTTCTTCGGGTTCAGTGGAACCCAGGCTCGGCTGATGTCGGCATCACAAAGAACGATGTAGATGTCTTCGGGGTACCCAAATTCCTCGGCGGCAAAGGCGGGGGTGAAGAAGGTGGAAATAAGCGGGAGTGGGCGCTCGGAGAGACGGGCAATGAGGTCTTTACAGATGCCTTGATGGCGGATGAGCGAGAAGGTTTGGTGAACTTGGAGGCTGGGTTTTGAGCAATCGCGACGGGGGTAAAACTCAGGGATTTGTTGCATGTTGTTGAGAATTCCGAATGCGGCTGTTCCGAGAATAGGCACGTTTTTGAAGCGCGAGACGAATTCGTACAAACTCTTCCCTGTTTCCCACAACCGACGCTCGTTGGCTGGGATTCCGGGGTAATCGTTTGCAACGATGACTTCCCCGCCTGGGGCTAAATGCCGTAACGCAAAGGCTGCCCGTTCGTGGCCATACCCCATATTTACCGCCACAACGTGGGCTAAAGCAGGGGTTGATGCTGATTTTCTTGCTCTTACCTCCATAAGATTTACGCCCAGTATAGCACGACTTTCCCCAGTCGGGACTTGCAGAGAATCCGGAATTCCGCTACTATTCGCCCATTCTCACCTATCCATTTCTATGAGCAAAGTCTGCATGATCACGGGAAAAACGCCATTAACTGGCAATAACGTTAGCCACTCTAACGTCAAAAGCAAGCGTCGCCAAATGCCAAACTTGCAACGCAAGACCGTCTTAAACCCAGCAACGGGCAAGCCAGTCGTCCTCATGGTCTCCGCTCGCGGAATCCGTACCCTCGCAAAATGGGTCGCCGCCGGCAGCAAAGTCGACCTCCGTCACTTCATTGGATAATTTGTTCATCGAAACCAGAAAGCACGCTCCGAGCAATCGGAGCGTGCTTTGTTATTACTTTTTCCCTATTTTAGATGTCTATTCTTCTTTGCGTTTCTGGATCCAAATTTTTGAAATGCTTTTTCCAATTTGTCCAATGAATATGAACACCTCCATGTGCCTTCAGTAAACGGTCTGCAATTTCTTGATGGCTCACTCCCTGAAACTTCTCGATATTCTCCGCGACGACATGCCCTTCCCCTCTCTCAAATAACATATCAACAATTTCCTGATGATTGATATTTTTAAATTTTCCAATATTTTCAACTAACGTGTGTTCATTCCCTTTTTTCTTGAGAATTTCAATAAGTTTTTGCTGATCTATTCCTGGAAATTTCTCTAAGTTTCTTGCAACACTCCATTCCTGACCAGCGGCAATAAGACGATTCGCGAAATCAGAAGTATCAATATCTGGAAATTTCTCCAAATTATTCGTGACGATATATCCCTGACCGGCAGCACAGAGACGATGTGCTGTTTCTGGATTTAACTCATGAAAATTCTTTAACGTATCCCCTAAACCCCTTTCATCTTTTTTCTGTAAAAGAATATTCGCGACTTCTTGCTCACGTATTCCAGGAATTCCTTCCCAATATGTTGCAACCGACCGTGCACCGCCCGTTTTCATAAGGTTCCTTGCGATGCTTTCATGAGAAAGTTCTGTGAATTTTTTTGCATTTTTTGCAATACAATCGCTGGCAAGAAAAGACGCCACTGGTAATTGCCGTTCTTTAAAAAGTCGTTTCATCAGATCGAGCTGATCTACACTTCCTGGTGTAAATTTTTCTAAATTATCTGCAATATCTTTTTCTTTATGCAACTCGAGTAATCGCGATATAACCATTGCGTGATCCACTCCATGAAATTTCTCAAGATTCCTCGCTACCGCCGTGGAAGTCCATTCGTGACTCAAAAGACGCTGTGCAACAAGAGTAAAGTCTATCCCATGGAATCGCTCCAAATTATCTGCAACAAAAGATGCATTGTGAGGCTTCTTCAAAAGAATATCCGCGGTCTCTGCATTGAATGAAGGAAATTTTTCAAGATTTTTTGAAAAAAACATGGCACAACTGTCAATGTTTTGAGCAAAAATTGCTGCAGCTTTTTCTGTAAAACTCTTAAAATTTTCCACATGCCAAACAACCTCTTTTACGTATCCACAATCTAAAAGACGGTCTGCAACTTCCCCGCTCAGATTTCTCAAATACTGAAGCCCCTCTGCGACAGCTTTTTCTTGTCCTGCATTTAAAAGAGCCTGTACTATCTCCTCATGACTGAGATGAGTGAAATTATATGAGCTGTTTGGAAGATTCATTTTCTCCGCTTCTCCCGTCGCAAGAAGAAAATGAAGAATTTTCTTCTGGTCAGGACCATTGAACGCACTCGCTCCCGATATTATCTCCTGCCAATGTCTATTTTTCATGAAAACTTCTACAGTCTCCTGATGCACATCACGCAAGCCTCGGTTTTCTCCTGAAGCTCCCATGTTCATTCCATTTTGCATATAAGAAAATTATATCATACCGAGATGATCGCCCAGGAAAGGAAAAGTACGCTCCGAGCAATCGGAGCGTACTTTGTTATATGAGCCCTTCGAGTGCTAATCTTCGCTCTAATACCAGTCTTCGCTCTGCCCTCACGATGACTTCTGGTGAATATTTCCTCTCCAATATTTCCTCCATGTGATGATATGACCGAATGGGAGTGACAAAAGCGAGCGCCACAACGAATGAACGAGCATCGGGATCTGGAAGGACCGAGGCAAGTTGAAGCGCGTCAATGACCGCACCTTTTTCTTCCTCGAATCGTTTCGCGATGTCGATCTTTGACTTTGAGAGCTTTGTCGCAAATTTGGGGTCAATAGGACGAAGTTTCTTTATCTCCTTTTTCATGGTTTTCGCAAAGTCGTCTGCACGATTCTCTGCCGTCGCCCAGTGCCAATACTCAAGCCTTTCTCCCGACAGATGTCGCGCAACATTCAACTCCGCCAAAAATTCATTATGAAGCTCGTCGAGTACCGACATACGAGTTTGTCTCCAAAGTCTTTGACGAGCCTTTTTCACACCTTCGGGGTACGAGAGAGGTGTCGTCTTTTCCCACGCTATCTGATCGAAACCACGCCGAATCCCTGCAAGCACACTACTATTCCCAAAAGAATGCGCTTCTTCGATAAGATGATGACCGGATTCGTGTCGCGCTGTTTCTGCGACTTCTTCTCCATCTTCTCCTCCCTTGACCAAGGTAAAATGCGTTCCCACGAGAAAAAAGCCTAGCGAGTCCCCGCTCTCATCTTCCTCGTCTCCACCATTGTTCTTGTCTTTTTTATTATCATCGTCGTCGAGACGCTGATATGCATCAGGTGTTACAACGATATGCACACAAAAAGGCTCAAAAATAACCTCAACAATATCTTCAGGAATCAGCGGTCGATACCGTTTTGCCGCGAGCTCCTCGTTCAAATCAATTAAAATAAATAAAGGCTTCTGTCGTAAGTCGTAAACGTCAGTCCATGCCTGAACCATGTCTAATGACCATGACACGACTTCTCGAACAAAGAAAAAGTTCGGGTCTTTTTCAAGTTGCCTTCTCATTTCTTGTATTTCATTCCAGAGATCGCTATCACGCGAATTCCCCATAGGATATTCTCGCCGTTTTTTTTCAAAATCACCCATTCTTTCAATAAATTCAAAAGGAATCCCCTTAAATGTTTTCTGTATATTCTCGTCGAACATCGCCGCAACTTCGTCCCTCGTCATCTCCAGCGTCACCGAATCCACCCACTTCAGCATTGCTTGCACGCCTTCTGCATGATGAATAATCGTCTCCATCATCTGTTCCTTCGCCGCCTTGTGCTGTTCATGAGGTGAGAGTGCCTCGTCTCTTCGAACGCTCGCTGGCATTTCTCGTCCGAAGAGGTTTGTTAGGCGCATAGAATGAGGGAATTGTAGCATGGGGGCTATTTCCGGAATGAAGGGGTCAGGTCGATAGTTGATGAGTTTCCCATTTTTTCAAAATTAAACCTACCGATGTTCGATGAAGATTTAATTGCTTCGCTATCGCGGTCACCGAATATCTACACCGCATTCGTGCGAATATAATATCTTCGTTCCTCTCTTTCTTCGTCTTCACCTCTTCAAATATTTCTTTCAGAGACGGCCTCGCGATCCTTCTTTCATCGAGTTTTACTTCTGGTTCCTCCTCTTTTTCGACATACTGTTCCCATATCTCCATCATAAACCGATCCGATCCCAAAATCGTTCCATGACGAGCGTCCTTGAATGGAGAATCTTTATCGATTCCTTCTTGAACAAACTTTCGGAATCGTTCACGAGAAAGGCTCTCAGTCTTTGAATAACGTGAGAAGTGTTTCGAGATGAGTTTCTGGTCAACGAATGGGTACATCTTGTTCCCGTATGCCGTCACTTTGTAGCTACTCCATGGCCAATCTTTTGCATGTTTCACTATGTTTGCACGAACAGGATTCAAAACGGTATAACGCACTGCTTCAAAGAAATAATCGCCTTTTTCAATGACGAACGCCTTGTACCGTCCTTGATAAATATGTCCAGTCGTTTGATGTGTTTCGTTGAAAAACTGTGTATACATTCCGTTCAAATCCCGCATGCCTTTCGAAAGATCTCCGTGTGGAGTTTGGATGACGAGGTGGTAGTGATTGTCCATGAGGCAGAATGCGTAGCAAATCCAGCCGTGAGTTTTAATGACTTTGGCGAGAATGTTAATCCAGAGATTTCGATCTTCGTGATTCGTGAAGATGTTGTGACGTTTGTTGCCACGGGAAGTGATGTGATAGAAGGCGCCAGGGAATTCGATGCGGAGAGGTCGAGCCATATGACCAAGAGTATACCTCAAAAACTCATCAACTATCGACCTGACCCCTTCACTCACTTCCCAATGAGCGTCGTCAATAACGCTCGTCCCTTCGTCTCCCACACTAACAATCCCAGCGTTTGCTTTTCGAGAATGTAGTCGGCGACGAGCTGGATGGCGGCGGTGTGATTCGAGAGGTTCAACGTGGTCGCGGAGACTTCGATGAATTGGTAGTGAAAGGATTCACGTTGGCCGGAGTCTTCGACTTGGAGCCAAAGTTTTTGGGAGATGACGTCGTCGATGGTACCGGTTTTTCCGGCGATGACGTCGGTGAGGTAGTTGATGAGATCAGATTGAATTTCAGTAATAGTGCGATGAGAGAGGTCGAAGCTCGAGAGCCTGCCTTCGAGTGGTGCAAGAAGTTTGGTGATTTGTGCGGAGGCGTTTGCGGGATCGAAATGAAGATCCTGAACGTCGTAGTATGGCTTCATCGTCAACACAACGTCGTCGGGACGGTCGTGAATGTGGTGGACGAGAAGTCCGTCGTAGAGCGCTCGGGCGGTGGCGTAGTCCATGTCGGAGTCGACGAAGGTAAAGAGCAAGTGAAAAATGACGTCAGGGATTCCGTCGTCGGCGAGCAATTTCATGGCGACGTCTTTGAGGAAGACCGCTTGATTTTGACTGCGCTGTGGGTCGCCAATTGCGTAGGCTTGGCGCGTGCGGAGCCACTGGAGGCTCTCTGTTGTTGGAAGTTCGAGCGTGCGGAGGATGCCGAGCACCTGGGAGAAGCCGGCGGTGACGACGTAGTCTGCCTTCACACCAACAATGCGTTCAATTTGTGACACGCCGTAATCGAGTCCAGCGAAGCCGCACGCGTTCGCAAGATAATATTCGTTGTCGGCATAATTGCCCGGTGGAATATACGCGTAAGTTCCGCGAGGCACCGATGTGACGAGCACGGTCCATGATTTTGTATTGATGGAAACCATGTGAATTGCGTCGCAGTGCTGTTCCTTTCCTTCTTTGCGCGAGTCAATGCCGAGCACGAGGACGTTCACGGTTTCTTTATCTCCAAACGGAACGTCGTCAACCAAAAGTGTTTCTGCCTTGCGTGACGCAAGCACACTGTCCACCACATTTTGGACACGAGGCGCCACTGCGCTTACCGTCAACGGAACGGCGCGAAACCATAATGAAATAGATATAATCGTCGCAAAACTTACTGCGAAAATAGCCGCAGTGATTCGCCATTTTTCTTTTTTCCAGACAGAGAGAAGAGACACAAAAAATTTTATACACTCCTTCTTAAACCATCATAACAAAACTCGCAACCATAGTGACCTGTGAATAACTTCCTTTCACGCATTGCGAAAGATTGTTACGCTTTCCCCCGTAATTCATATCTTTTCAAACATATGGCAGCAAAGCGCCTCACAAAGTCACAGATCATGGCAGAACTTTCCGAACGTTGGGGAGTGAGCAAGAAGCAAGCTGGTGAAATGTACGACAGCTTTGTTGCCCTCATCTACGGAGAAATCAAGCGCGCTGGCGAAGTTTCCTTCCCAGGTCTTGGAAAGATGGTGAAGAAGGCACGCGCAGCACGCATGGGCCGCAACCCAGCAACGGGTGCAACCATCAAAATCCCTGCACGCACCGTTCTCAAGTTCGGCGTCAGCAAGGCTGCAAAGGAAGCATTGCTCTAAACCGAATTGGTTCGAAACAAAAATCTCTCGTCGCGATGACGAGAGATTTTTTTATTATTGATGTTACAGCGCGAAACCAACGGGGATCGTGACGAGGTCGATGACAGAGCCGTCCTTAGCGCTGTAGTCGAAGACCTCGATAGTTCCAGTGATGGTTTTTGACGTGCTCCATGTTGGGGTGACGGAGAATGCGCCGAACTGACCGACGTCTGGTGCGTTTGCGATAGTGGCTCCTTCTGCGAGAACAACTCCATTTCCGTCGAGCACGCGATAGTTCAGCGTGTTTTCGAAGACGCGAGCATTGCCGGAAATAGTGACAGCGTTTCCGATGGTTGCGCGAGCCTTTGGTGCTGAGACCATGATATTTCCTGATGTTGATGTTGCGACTTCGTCACCTGCAACGATTCCGGCGGGAACGATTTTGTCCGCCGAGATAATTCCATTTGGCTTTGGCGTCACCACCGGTGAGCCTTCTGGAATGGAATGCTGAGGTTGTGTCGTGTTTTCTTGTTCAGTGTCCCGCTCTGTATTCTCACGTCCTTGTACCATGGTAAAAAACAATGCAGCACTCATGGCAAGCGCCGTGACAATGAGTGCAGTGATGAGGGGTTTGTTCATAGGATTTCACCATACCACGTTTACTTCTTTGTTGCTGGCGTTGTGGTGGTTTTGTCTTCGGGACGTTCGACGAGCGTCACGGAGACGGTCTTTTCTTTTCCATCGTGCATCACGGTGAGCATAATGGTGTCGCCGACTGCTTTCTGACGAAGAACGACGTTCAATGGGTGATTGTTATCGAGAACTGTCTCATCGACTTTGGTGATGATGTCGTTTTCTTCAATGCCGGCTTTGTCTGCGGGAGAGCCTGGAACAACAGCAAGTTGCTTGCCGTCTTGGCTCCGCGTAATAAGTGCCCCTTCTTCCACAGAAAGGCTATTTGCAGAAACGAGATCCGCGGTAATCATCTCAAATCGCACGCCAAGATACGCGGCAACGATCTTTCCGTTCTTACGAATAGAGTCAACCGTTGCGTTAACAGTGTTACTTGGCAAGGAGAATGAAACGTTTTCTCCCCCAGAACTCGTCGCAACGTTCACGCCGATGACGCGTCCGGAGAGATCGAGGAGCGGGCCGCCAGAGTTGCCAGGATTGATTGCAGCGTCGGTCTGGAGGACATCGGAGAGAAGCTCGGTGCCGTTTTGACTTCCGGCGACAATTGATCGTGCCAAGCCAGAAATAACACCGACGGAAACGGTGTTGCGGAATTGGCCAAGAGAGTTTCCAATAGCGATAACCGTTTGACCGACTTTCACGGTGTCAGAGTCACCGAATTCAAGATACGGCAAATCAGTTCCGTCGATTTTGAGGACGGCGATGTCGAGGATTGAGTCTGACGCCACGATGGTTGCGTCATATTTCTTTTCATCGTTGAGGAAAACCGTATATTCTGCGGTAGCGTCAGAAACAACGTGAGCGTTTGTGACAATGTAACCGTCGTCGGTGACGATGAAGCCGCTTCCTCCCCCAACTTCCTTCTTTTCCGTTCCATTTTGTTGATATTGTGGCTGCATCATGTTGAACCCAAACATGCCGAACGGATTATTTTGTTGCTGTCCGCCTTGATTAATGATTTGTTCCATTTTTGGCACGTCTTTCGTGACGACGATGGAGACCACGGCGGGATTCACTGCGTCAACCACATCGATGACGTCAGAATGCTGTCCTGCGGAATCGGTGAGGTTCTTTTCCGTCACTGCTTGGTTCACGACGTTCTGAAGCTTCTCTCGAAACTCGGATCGAATCTTGCTCGACGACACCACACCAATCCCAATCACCATGATGAGAACCTGAAACACCAACGCACCAAGAAAACCCACTGCAAGTGCCGGAATATGTTGCTTGAGCGCAAACTTATTCATAAAGATATGAAAAAAGTATCTTAATGTTCAACCCTAAGGGTTGGTCGACCCTTAGGGTTGACTGGGTCAGTATACGACAACCTTTTTTTCCGTTCCAGAGAGTTTCTTCACAAGTCATTCATGGAGTATACTTTCTTCATATGAAAGAAGACCAGAAACCCTCCGTCGATACCGCACTCGCAGATGAAATTGCTCGTCTCTCCTTCATTATTCAGCAGCAGAACTCCTGGTCTCGCAGGCTCTTCCTTGGTACTGTTCAGGGGATCGGAACCGTCATCGGTGCGACAATAGTTGCAGGAATTGTGCTTTCTCTTCTCAGTGCAGTCGTTCATCAGATTCCGTGGGGCGATGTACTGACAGAGCAACTCTCTCGTGTGACTGCTCGATAAGATTCTTTATTTCTTTTTATGGAAGCGTTGATTCTTGGTGTGATGAGTCTTTTTCCGTTACTGTTCATTGCTGGTGTCATCCTTCTTGCGTCACTGCGTCAAATTAACCAGTACGAGCGAGGCGTGAAGTTTACGATGGGAAAACATTCTGGTATGGCAGAACCAGGATGGAGAATCGTCATTCCTGTCTTTCAAAGTATGACGAAGGTCGACCTTCGTTTGAAGGCGATTGACGTGCCAGCACAGGATGCCATTACGAAAGACAATATTTCTGCAAAAATTAACGCGGTTATTTATTACAAGGTGGAAGACCCGGTCAAAGCGATTCTTGAAGTAGAGCACGTCCACTGGGCCGTCCTTCAACTCGCGCAAACCACCATGCGCAACGTCATTGGCGAAATCACGCTCGACGAGCTCCTCTCACAGCGTCAACAAATCTCTCTCCGCATTGAAGAGCTTGTCGAAAAAGCAACATCGAGCTGGGGAATTCAAGTGACCGGCGTTGAATTGAAAGACATCAACTTGCCGGAGAGCATGATTCGTACTATCGCGAAGCAGGCCGAAGCAGAACGCGAACGCCGTGCGGTCATCATTAACTCCGAGGGTGAAGTGAGCGCCGCGGAGAACCTTGCCAAGGCCGCTCAGATTCTCTCCGCAAGCAACGGCGCACTTCACTTGCGAACGTTGAACTCCATCAACGATATCTCGTCTGACCAATCAAACACTGTCGTCTTCACGCTTCCATTGGAGGTATTGAGTGCGATGAGTGGGTTTAAGAAGTAGGAACCGTCGAAACCGAATCGTGCAAAGACCGAGCCCAGAATACGGCTCGGTCTTTTGTTTTCTTAGCGTTTTCTCTTGTAAAAAGTGTGAAAATCTGCTAGTGTTGGCGCACTTCCTGGCATAGAGCCCCGAAGCAATCTTCTGGAGTGTTCATGTCTGTTCTTCCCGTCTTCGCCCTTTTCGCTTCGAGCCTCGTCAACCCCGCCTTCAGCGCCACGCCCTCCGGTGATATTCTCACCACTATGACTCGGGTAGGAGCCCGAGGGGTACACACGATTGATTTCGTATCCGATCCCGGTAGTCTCGTGCTCATTCCGATTGATATCTGGGACTACACCGCTACTGGTTGCGGCGACCGAACGCGGATTCGTCTCGGCATCATCAAGTCTGATACGGACAATGTCATGGTCATGCTCGCTATCGGAACGGTGATTACCACCGACGATCAAGAATCGGCCATCGCTACGACTGATACCAACACCGACGGCGTTATCGACAGCGCCATCGTTCGTGGATACACTATTCCGAATCTGGAGCCTCAGGCCGTGTTTGACGCCATTACCCATTGCGTCGCGACGCAGAAGCCGTGACCCGTCACCTCACCGTCCACCGAACACAAACCACC
>JAUGSS010000028.1:0-5400 GCA_044426515.1 Methylococcaceae bacterium
ACTCGAGTCTTCCCAGGCTCCACCGACGTAAACGCTCCAAAACTCGTCAATCCAAGCTCAGACTGCGTCGTCACCGGCCCTGGCAAGCCTTGAGGGTTCCGAATCGCGTCATTCAACAACGAACCATCGACGGAAACGAGCGTCGACCCCGCAGGCGCATACACACGCGTATACGTCCGATAGCGCGACGTCTTCCAATCAAAGGATCCTTCGTGGTTGTATGTAATCGCCACCGTCGCCTGATACCCCCCATTCTTCGGCTCAATCCGATAATCAATACTCCGCCTCACCACAGGATCGCTCTTCAACGACGCCATATTCGCATCAACCACCATTAATGCATCCGATGCGGAACCTTGTGCGACGGCTCCCGACCACCCAGCATCGTGCAACACCGCTTCCGTTGACGCATCAACGCTCGAAAGAATGAGTTCTTTACGAGAAAAACTTCCATCCATCAAAGCAAAAACGTCTTGAAACCTCGATGGAGGAACTTCGAGAAGTTTATCGAGAAGCGCATTCGTCAACAGTCCAACGATATCTTTACGATTCGTCCGAGCAATCCCCTTCTGTTCAAATGCAATCTCTACTTGATATTCCAAGAGATCTGAAGCATTCGTGGCAGTAAATGTTTGTCCTTCAACGGTGATTGGTCCAACAAATGCCAAAAGATTTGTAAGAAATGTGGTAGTGATCCCCACTGTTCCAGCAATCTCTGGTACCGGCTGGCCACTCGCAGCAATTTCCTGACGAAACAGCGCCGTCGCGTCTTTACTTCCCGCATCAAAATCCGGCGACCACGTACTATCACGGAAGAACCACACTGGCTGTTCCAAGTACTGTGCAATCGGCGCAGGAGATGGAGCGACATAAGCTGGATTACCTTGTACCGCAGCATCGATAGCATATGCATCATCCGTCGTAAGACTCTTCATATCACCGTCCCGAACCACCAATAATCCATACGTTCCCAAAAATCCCCCCGTCGGTCGAAGCTCTGTGTCATTCAAAAAAAGAAGGAGAAATTGTCGGTCACCATTCAGCCCAGCAAATTCACGCGCAATACCAGAAAATGGCACCAGGAAATCAATTCCAGCCTTAAGACGAGCGACCGTCGTGACAAACGGTGAAAGAAGTGCGTGCATTCCACCAACATCAGGAAGCGCCTCAAATCTCTCCAGATCATCCATCGCCAAATTCAACTGTACCTGCATGGTACGCAAATCCGGAAGCGCGTTCGCTAAGCGAGTAAATAGCGCACGCTTCACCTCAATGGGCATATCGTGGAGCGGGACAGAAGCGCCATTTGGGTCTTGCCACGAAAGCGTCGCACGAGCGTCAGCGACAACACTATAGATGCTCTGTGCAATAGTGACTGCATTTTTCAAAACATCAATAGTATTTTTCGTCGCATCAAGCGCCGCGACACCAGCATCGAACCGCGGACCAACCCAAGGAACAGCCGTCAAAAAGCCAATCATCGAGGCTCCCTGTTTCGCGAAAAGAATTCCGTCTTGCGCTGTTAAAAGATGAGTTGATGCAGCAGAAAAATCAACCGCAGTAATATCTTCCTTCGCGCTCTCTAATCCACTCTTTGCCACAAGTCCTCCTTGAACAACACGAGCGACGCCAATACCGACGAAAACACCAAACATCAAGAGAATACATCCTGCCCCAATGAATATCATCATCCCTTTTTTCAAACGAAGACGACGACGCTTAAATACTGGCGCCGGTGGTGGAGGCGGTAGGCGGGAGGGCGGAAATGTCGGTTGAGACGGCTCCAGAAACATGGCGAGGATTTTTAACGTTCCAATAGGTTTTAAAATATCGCACCGCACTTGCCATATGTTTTCGTGTCGACCACGAGAACAATTGCGCAATCAAACTCCCATCACTCGAAGCGCGACGATGATAGTGTATCATGCGCGACCCTGGAAAATACACTACACGATTTCCTTGCATCCACACACGGCGACAAAGATCAGTATCTTCAAAATACAAAAAGTATCCATCATCAAATCCACCAACAGAATCAAGAACAGATTTTCGAGAAAATAATGCCGCGCCAAGAAGCCAATCAACATCCTGCACTTGCGTACAATCCGCGTCCTCCATCAAAAAATATTCAATGGCACGCTTTCCGAACGGCAACCGTCCCAACGGAGTACGACGATACACCGGAATCCACGGAGAATGAAATCGCATAAACGACCGCTGAACTCCTCCGTCAGGATTCACTAATTGCGGTCCAAGAATACCAATGTCCAAATGACATTCCATGAAAGCGTGAAGCTGCTCAAGAGATCCAGGGAGTAAAACAATATCGGGATTAAAAATGAGTACATACTTTCCTCGAGCAATCGCAATTCCCTTATTCATCGCAGCACCAAATCCAAGATTCTTTTCATTAGCGCGATACACAACTTCCGGAAATTCTTTCTGAAGCACATCGTGCAGTCCCGCATCAGGATTGTTATCAACAACAATAACTTCATACACCAATTGCGGTGCAGCACGACGAATTCCTCGCAATGTTTGACGAAGAAGGCGCTTCTCGAATGTGTGGACAATAATAATGGAAACATCAACGGACATAGGAGCGAAGTTCACGCAAAGGAACCTGTGCTAATGCCATAGTAGCAGCACGCTTCCGGAGCATAGAAGGAATCAAGAGTGGGGCACGGAATAAGACTCTTCTTGTCTCTTTTTCAAACACTATTCCGTACAAAACCCTACCTCCTTCATGGAAAAAAATCCAGGGCGCGCTTCGGAACATTTCCGACAACGGAAGATTCTTTAAAAGCACAAAAAGCTGATTTCGTGTGGAAAGTGCAGCAAAAAATGGCCGTTGTGCTTTTCGATCCGTCAATCGCTTCCACAACGATCGCTTCTCCGCACCAAACATTCCTCGATAATGATGTGCTCGAGCCGACGGCACGAACAACGAACGATGCCCTGCACAGCGAAATCGCAATGCAAAATCACAATCTTCGCGATACGAGAAAAACTCACTATCAAAAATCTCTCCCTCAATCATCGCTTCACGAAGCGCAGAGGCACGAATAAGGAATATGGTTCCCGTTGGCGCCAAAATATCGGTCTTCTGGTCATACTGTCCCGCATCCATCTCCCCCGCTCCTCGGTCTGCCATACGCCAACCCTTATGAACCGTCATACCCGTCGTATCCAAAATATCCGATAACACCGTGTCTGCATCTGCATCAACGCGATCCGAATACGCACGCAAAAGCTTTGGCTGTGCCGCATCAATCTCCGGATGCTCCTCTAACGCCTTCACAAGCTCTGCAAGAAGCGTCGGATTCCAAATCATATCCGCATTCGCAATGAGAATGGCATGATCCGCCGGGTCTCCACTATACCGATCCAACGCCACCCTCACCAAATGATTATGCCCTCCAGCAAAACCGACATTCTTGGTATTTCTCGCTGCCAACCAATGCGGCTCCTCCTGCAAAATATACGGCACCGTCTCCCCATCCGAACTCCCATTATCCAACAACCTCACCGTAAAATCCGTAAACGTCTGATTTCGAATACTCGCAAACAACTCCGGCAAATACCGCCGATCATTCCACGTGAGGATGTTAATGGAGACATGCATAAAAAATCGAAATCAAGAATTTATTTCCCTAACATTTTTTTCTCAATCTTCTGTTTCAAGAAATTCTTCTTCGTCACCACCGAACGTCCAAGCTCTTTCTCCAAGTTCTTTCGCGCATCTCCAGCGATCTTTCCACCAACTTTCGCATCAGACTTCAAACTCTTCACTCCCTGCGATCCCTTTGTTCGATGAATCTCTGCGGTAGAATGCTCGCCCAACATCGAAAAAATCAACTCAAAATTATCCATGTGATCCCTCAAATTCTCTCGCTTCAGTCCCTTCATTTTCTTATACTCCACCGGCGTCACCCCAAACGTCGCCTTCGAAATCTCCGCAGTCAAAATTTCATAATCTCTCTGCTCACTCGCCCCCCTCTCCTTCCACTCGTCCGTCAGATCCTCCCGAATAGCAATCCCTTTCATTCTCATCTCAATCCACGCATCATCATACCCCTTAAGTTTATAAAGCATCCTCGTCCGCTTGGTCGCCAATTCCGGATTCTCAATCTCTTGGATCCGCTCATACCCAACTTTCGCGAGCCACCGCTTCATCGGTTCCGCCTTTGGAGATGGAATGGACTGAACAATACGAAAAATATTCTCCGTATCAGCACAGTCTGTTTCATATTTCTTACCATCAGCCGCTTCAAGTTTCAGTCGGTGACAATTTGTCACCGACTGACTTCCTTCTTCGCGCAATCGCTGAGAAAGCTTATTCCAATACTTTCGAGCCACCTGAATATCCGACTGATCAAGAAGTACCATAATAATATCGACCACCGAAAACCACCACTCCCCCTCATGCAAAACTCTCCGAACGTTCTTCCCTCGAAACATGGCGATGTTCATAGTGGTATTCGGTTTATGAGTAAGATATCGCCATCATACCAAGCGAACAAAATACGAACAAACAATTATCCACAAATCATTATTAAGAAAGCGCTCTTCGCAATGCAGTCGAAAAATCCACCCGATCTTTTGGATTCGATTGCTCCGCTTTCCAGAGTTCTTTAGAGAAGTGATCGTTCATAAATCGTGGAATGATGTGAAGGTGATAATGAAAAGCATGTTGATCACCAGCTGGTTCGTTATTTTGCACGAATGTTATACCGTCACAATCGCGAGTCTTCTTCAAGGCCACCGCAACTCTCTGAGCAACATCAATAATGCGATGCGCTTGCGCTTTTGGAAGATCGTAAATGTTTTCAAAATGTTTTAACGGAACGATTAAAGGGTGACCTTCATTTCCCTTTATAGCTTTTGAGCTTATGAAACCCATCACCAAATCATCACGATAAAAAATATCATCTTGCTTGATCCATGTTGTTTCGCTCTCAATCTCCTCGATTGCGCAACAAATAGGACACACGTATTTGTCAGATGCATGATTAAACATATTTTAATGTCGCGACGACGACACCTTCTTCGTCACATTAAATCCAAGATACTTTCCGAGCATGAAGCGGGTTTGGGCGTCGAGGGCTGGGAAGGCGCCGAAGAGGATGAAGGTGAGGGGAGAAAGGACCCATTGTCCGAGCATGACAAGCCAAGACCAGCGTGAGGTTTTGTGTGGACGTGGAGGAAGGAGGAAGAAACTCAAGCCTGCGGTGATAAAGATACCGAACGTCGCGAGTTGCATCATGATCTCCAACGTGTAGGGAGAATTCACCACAAACGCATTCTGAGATCCTTCGATCGTCCAGAATGGAATGTATCCCAAGATAAAAATGATCAACGGAACTGCAGCCCACGTAAACATTCCTTCGAGGTGATTAA
>JAUGSS010000126.1:0-36090 GCA_044426515.1 Methylococcaceae bacterium
GATTAGTAAGATGTTTCAGCTAGCACTGCCCTATCGGCATGAACACCTATGACCGTAGGGGCAATCCCTTGTGGTTGCCCTGTGGGCAGGCACAAGGCCCGCCCCTACAACACTCTGGCTGAAACATCTTGCTAATCAGGTAAGTTTTTGGATTAGCATGATGTACCAAATAGCGGCTTTAAAAAACCGCCAACAGCTTTTTACCAGACTTCGAAAAACGCCGTAAGTGATGGACGGGCATGATTAGTCAGTCGGCCGGTTGGCTGGCTGGGAAAGCGCAGCCATTGTCCTGTAAGAAGGGAAAATGTAGTGTGTCGGCGCGAGGCTGGTTCGAGTTGCATATATCATATCTCAACCCGGACAAGCCGGAACCGAAAGCCTTTTTAAGCGCAGAGTCTCGCAAAGGGCGCTTATTTCCGAGTTAAAGATTTATCAAATAAGTGCGCATCACACAATAATATGTTTATAAATAAAAAATACCATAAGTCTTGTCAAAAAATGTAAAGACTTGGCTGATAAGAGACTAAGGGGATTTACCATGAATATTTCGCGTTCAATTCCATGCGGATTGTTTAGTGAACAAGTTGATGTCGTGCTTCGCGATATTTGCCGGGATATTAACTATAGCAGTCCAAATAAAGAAATTGCGAGAAAAACCGCTTTTGGCTTGCAATGCCTTTCCGGATGGCGTGAATTACCGGAATGGATTCATTCAGCAGAACTTCATGTACTTGAAGGTGAAATTAAGTTGAATCTGTGTACCGATAATGCTGATGTGACTTTAGCTGATTTAGAAAAAGCCGCTGATGGAATCCAAGATGATCTGTCTAGTTTGTTCAGTTATAAAACACGTCCTTTTCCGAACAAGGTTTTTTGTATTGGCTGGTCTAAAACAGGAACCGTTAGCTTGACAGAAGCTTTGCGGATGCTCGGAATATTTTCGCGACATTTTACGCCTTGGATAATCGGTGCAACCTATTTCGATAGCGATGTTTCAGAAACAGCCATAAATTTTTCTTCTATAGCTGATTACACGTCCGTATCCGATGTTCCTGTGTGTGCGTTATTCCGTGAACTCGATCAAACATTTCCAGGTAGTAAATTTATTTTGACCACGCGTCCTCCGGAAAGCTGGATAGAAAGTGCAGTTTTGCAGCATGAAAGTTTAATTGAGCGACAAGGGATTATGGATCCTGCATCACGATGGGTGTACGGTACAGATCAGATTGATAGGCAATTATTTCTAAACCGATATTTGCAGCATCATCAGCAAGTATTGGAGTATTTTAAATATCGCTCGGATCTTCTTGCTATTGATATAGCAGAAGATAATCAATGGCAAAAACTCTGCGATTTTTTGAATCTTCCTATACCGGATTGTCCTTTTCCTTATTTAAACAGGCGAGCTGTCAGCAATAATATCAATCTATGACTCAAGGAATTGTCTATCGAACAGGTAATTTTTCCAGTTTAATTAAACATCCTGATTAGCAAGATGTTTCAGCTAGCACTGCTATATCGGGATGAACGCCTATGACCGTAGGGGCAATCCCTTGTGGTTGCTCAGTGGGCAGGCACAAGGCCAGCCCCTACAGTACTCTGGCTGAACATCTTGTTAATCAGATCGAGTTTTGAGCGTATTGATCTGTAAAAAAGACGTATATTTAAAACAGCAAAAAACTCTAATGATTGGGTTGAAATAGTTAGTTGTATTTTTAATGAGGAGTTTTGAAGAATGCTAATTCTAGGTTTAACTGGCGGCATTGATTCGGTTTTCGAATCAACGATGCTGCCCCATACGGGGTTAGGGCATGATTCGGCGGCGGTATTGTTGGAAAATGGGCAAGTGATTATCGGAATCGAGGAGGAACGGTTAAGTCGGATTAAACATACTAATAAAATAGGTTCATCCTCGGTGCGATTTTGCTTGGAAACGGCAAACAAAACTATTGATGATCTCGATGCTATTGCAATTTATGCGAGTGAAGATTATTTAAACGACACACTCAAAGAATTCCGTTTACATACTCCGGAATTAAGTTTTTTTACAGATATTAGACATTTATACCAGTTCCTATTCGATAGGGAATTCGGAGCTTCGGTTAGCAGGGATATTTTCCAATTCGTACACCATCATCTTGCTCATACCGCCGCATCTTATTATTTATCGGGATTTGATAACGCATTGGTACTCACCATCGACGGTGCAGGCGATGATATTTCGGCTATGGTGGTCGATGCAAGCGGTAAAGATTTTAATTTGCTGCGAACCAAGTCTGTTCCCGATTCATTGGGTCATTTTTATGTACAAGTCATTGCTTTTTTGGGTTACAAGGATTTCGACGAATATAAAGTAATGGGCTTGGCGCCTTATGGTAATCCGGCAGTTTATCGGCAGAAATTCAAGCGCTTTTATGAATTGCTGCCTGATGGCGATTACACCATTCATCAAGATCGTATTATGGAAATGTACGATATAGTGCAACCGAGAGGACGAGATGAAACGTTCACCCAAGTCCACATGGATATTGCAGCGGCATTGCAAGAAGCGTTAGAGACTATTGTTTTTCATATTTTGAGCCACTTCCAGCAATTGACCGGTCACACTCGTCTGGTAATCAGCGGCGGTGTCGGCCAGAACAGCAGCATGAATGGCAAGATTCTCTGTTCCGGTTTGTTTGAGGACGTTTTTCTGCCGTCTTTTGCCGGCGATTCCGGCTGTGCTTACGGTGCGGCAGCTTATGTTGCCCACCAAATGCAACCGGAGTTGCCCAAGGCGCGCGTTGCTCACGCTTATTGGGGAACGCCGATTCATGACGATGAAGTAGCGGGTGCTTTAGAGACTTGGCGTACATTTTTGCATATTGAAAAATTGGAGAGCCGGTCTGAGCAAGTAGCCAAACTGATGATTGATGGCGCGGTGATCGGTTGGGTGCAGGGTCGCTCCGAGTTCGGTCCCAGGGCTTTGGGTAACCGCAGTATTTTGGCCGATCCGCGTATCGCTTCGCACAAGGAGACGATCAATGCAATGATCAAAATGCGTGAAGGTTATCGGCCGTTTGCGCCGTCGATTCTGGAAGAACGGGTGCGGGATTTCTTCGAAGTGCCGGGAGAACAGGCCGATTTTCCGTTTATGTCGTTCGTGCTGAATGTCAAACCACACTGGCGTGAGCAATTGCCCGCCATTACCCATGTAGACGGCAGCGCCCGATTGCAGACCGTAAGCCGGTCAGCTAATCCGCGTTATTGGGAGTTGATCGATGCTTTCGGTCACAAAACCGGCATTCCGATTTTGCTGAATACCTCGTTCAACAACAATGCCGAACCTATCGTCGACAGCATAGACGATGCCGTGGTGTGTTATTTGACGTCCGGATTGGACTATCTGGTGGTGGGCGATTATTTGGCCCGCAAAAAAGCCTGGCAGCCTGGGGACTTGGCCGGCTTAGTCGTCAGTTTGCCGAAAGCAGCAGTATTGCTAAGAGAAGATCGCTATGTCAACCATAGCGAACGCGGCTTTAGTTACGCGCTGGTTTGGAATTACGATTCCGGCCGGCGCCATGCATTGTCGGAAGTAGGCTACAAGATCTTGCAAGCGGCGGACGGAGAACAGTCTGTAGGACAGCTTATGTTTACTTTGGGTTTTTCAAAGGAACAGCAAACGCAGGCCTTGGAAGAATTGCCGGGATTGTGGTCGGATCGGTTGCTGGTATTGAGGCCCGATTCCAAACGATGATTGTTTCTGTATGGATATTGATTTATGGCTTGAAGAACTAGGGTTGTCTCTTCGCCGGTTGGCGCGGCGCGGTTTTTGTCTGTGCCGACAGGGTATGGTTCTTCTGAAGATTGGGTGCCCGTTGATTTGGATTTTGGCAGCGGCATTAGCGCTGCGCTGAGACGGTTCCTGCGAAATGTTATGACCGAATTGAGCTTAGGAACGTGCATGAAATAACTTGAGCAAGTTTTATTTTTAAACCATGAAGAACATGAAAAGCATGAAAAGCATGAAGGATTTAAGTCTTCATGTCCTTCATGCTCTTCGTGGTAATTGCTTAAATTAATTGATGCATGTTCCTTAGTAGACGGCTCGAACTTATCGAACTTAAATAAAGACGGGATACAAATCCCGTCTCCGCCACTCACATGCTATTGCGACGCCGTTTGTTGCATGTGTATCTGTAAGCTTAACGGACGCATATCCGTCCAGACTTCTTTGATGTAATCCAGGCATTCCTGTTTGTTGCCTATTTTTCCGACAGCCCGCCAGCCGCCCGGTATTTCTTTATATTCAGGCCAAATTGAATATTGCTCTTCGTGATTGATTACAACCTGATAAATAGTCGTGTCTTCTTCATCGTCCCAAGCCATTGTTTTTCCCCGTTAATCGGTAACTGTTGTAAATAACCGTGCCATTCGTTGCTGTGGACCGGTTTCCGTAAAGTAGACGATAGAAACGGTAAAATACCTCAGTAGTCATGCTGATCCAGCCGGTGGGTCTTGAAATGTTTACGGCAGTGCAGCAAGGCCTTGGCCATGTGTTTTTCAACGGCGCTATCCGATATGCCGAGTTCCAGCGCGGTTTCGGCATAGGTCATGCCGTAAACTCTATTGAGGACAAAGATCTCTCGGGTACGCAAAGGTAATTCCTCCAGTATCCGGGTAATGGCGGCCAATCTTTCATCGACGGATGCGATCTTTTCGGCAGAAGGGAAATCGTTTGGCGAGGGCAGGATTTGTTCTTTCGTCTGTTCGTAATTTTCGGTTACTTTCCGATGCTTGATGTGATCGTAAGCAAGATTTTTGGCAATTCTGAACAGAAAGCCGCGCGGATGATCGATAGTTTGTTTTTGCGCTTCGCGGAAAAAAATAATGAAGCTTTCTTGAACGAGGTCGGCAGCTATATCCGGGCAGTCGACAATCCGAGTCAAATGAAACTGCAATTCAGATTGGTGATTTAAATAAATGGCTTCTATGTTCAAGTTCAAATCCCTCTTTATTATTGTTAGGAATGTTTATCTTGCTGCTTTGGCGGCATCGGGATAGGCGGTATTCGGTTTTTGGCAACCTAACAGCGTCAGTGGTTTGCCATCGCAGTTTAGCTTGCTGGATTGATTAAACATTCGCGATTCCATAGTTCTTGTTTACCTTGTTCCCGCGCGGTACGTCCGATCGAGGAACAAACCAGTCTGCATAGCAAGTTGAGTTGCTGCCTGTGCTTGTTGTTGTGCTTGAAGGCATGTTGACTACTCTGCAATGTTTGGTACGAAAGTGTGTTTGAGATGCTCTAAGAGATTATCTTTTACTTTGAACCGGTTGATACATTACCCGGCTACAGTCATAAAGCAATGAGTATGCCACTTTAATATGCAACGCATTTCAATGGCTTATAATTTTATGCAGAGGGTATATTTAAAAATAGCGGCATATCGCGCATTTATAATGCGTTATATAACATAGTTTTTTAAAGCGGGATTGGGGCGTCGCTCGGCATAACAGATACGGACTTCTTTCATGAATTTGGTGATTCCGGGCTCAGTGTCCGGCAATATTTTTTAGCGGAACGGATGAGGTTAAAAAGGCTTCAAGGCGTCCTATTTATTAGGCCTGCTTTGGTTTTAAGGTCTGATATGCGGCATAGAGTTTGTGCTAAACGCATTGAATTGTATTCGTGAGCTTAAAGGAAAATATTTTATGTTAGTTTTTTTGTGCCGTTCTTCGTGGCTAACCATTATTGGCGTACTGTTTGCCGGTATTGTCAGTGGATTAAGCAGTGCGGCCCTGGTGGCGTTGATTAATTTAACGTTGTCGAATAGCCTGGATGCCGAGCTTTTGCCTTGGCTGTTTGGCGGACTGTCTATTGCGGTATTGTCCAGCGGTTTCTTATCGCATTATTTGCTCAATCGGCTCAGCGCTAAAATTGTTTGCGATCTTCGCATCCAAACCAGCCGTTTAATTTTGGCCGCGCCTTATCCTTATCTGCAAAAGCTCGGTAAGCCGGCATTATTGGCTAATTTGACCGAGGACATCACGGCGATTGCCAATGCCAGTCAATTATTGCCGGTAGTGTGTATTAATTTTGCCGTTGTGGCAGGCTGCATGGTCTATCTGAGTTGGCTGTCCTGGCATTTGGCGTTGATTTTGGGCGGGGTGATTGTATTCGGCGTCTTAAGCTCCAGTCTGTTTAGAGAGTGGCCGAAGAATGCTGTGCTCAAGGCGCGGGATGAATACGATACGCTCAGCAGCGATTTCCGGGCCTTGACCGAAGGCATACGTGAGTTGAAATTACACAAGCAGCGTAGCGATGCGTTTATGGCGCAGTCGCTGGCCGCCAGCGCGGAAGCTTATCGCCGGCATTCTTTTCGGGGAGCAGTGGCTTATTTATTGGTCAATCAGTGGGCGCAGTTACTGTATTATCTGGTCATAGGGGGGATTCTTTATGTTTTTCCGGTTTGGCAGGTTATCGATCAGAAGGTGATCGGCGGTTACGCGCTGGTGTTTTTGTTCATGATGTCGCCGTTGACCATACTCACCACCAGCTTACCGGTATTCAGCCGTGCCAAGGTGTCGTTACAAAAAGTCCGGCAACTTGGCGACCGGCTCAGAAGCCATAGTGCAGCGGCCGAGGCAACCGATAAACTCGAGCTTTGCACAAGCTTTTCCGGGCTGTCGCTGCAAGGTGTGACGCACAGTTTTCATCGGGAAAAGGAAAACCGCAATTTCACCTTGGGGCCTATAGACCTGGACTTTAAGCCGGGCGAGCTGGTGTTTTTAGTCGGCGGTAACGGTAGCGGCAAGACGACTCTGGCAATGCTGCTGATCGGGCTGTATATGCCGGAACAGGGGCTTATTCGCTGGAACGGCGAGGTCGTCGATAAGGCTAACCGGGATCATTATTTACAAAATTTCTCGGTGGTTTTTTCGGATTTTTATTTGTTTGACGAGCTGTATGGGGTTGATAACGAGAACACACGGGTCGCCGATTATTTGCAGCGCCTGCATTTACACCATAAAGTGCAGGTTAAGAACGGCCGGTTTTCCTCGGTCAATTTGTCGCAAGGCCAGCGTAAACGTTTGGCGCTATTGGTTGCTTATTTGGAAGATCGGCCTTTTTACCTGTTCGACGAGTGGGCGGCAGACCAGGATCCCGAGTTCAAACATTTATTCTATACAGAGTTGCTGCCGGCCTTAAAAGCGCGAGCTAAAACAGTCTTGATCATCAGCCATGACGACCGTTATTTCCACTTGGCGGATCGGTGTATCAAGCTGGAAGAAGGCCGGATTATAGCCATTGATAAGCCGGCAGCAATTAGAAATTATCAATAGTCAGCATTTGCTGAGTAGTCACAATTTCACCCTATTGGATGGCAACAGTGAATATTCGAAAAACTATCTTATATACCGGCCTGGGGCTGGCAAGTATAGCGGTGATAGCCATCGGCGGCGGTTTCCGGATTTTGCATCAGGCCATGCCGCAACTCGATGGTTCGGTGAAGCTTGAGCAGCTTACGGCGGAGGTCCGGATACTGACCGATGCCCACGGCATTCCGGCCATTTACGCCGTCAACCGTGTTGATACGGTTCGGGCATTGGGCTATGTCACCGCCCGAGACCGCTTGTTTCAGATGGAGCTGATGCGGCGCAAAAGCGCCGGTCGTTTGGCGGAAATTTTCGGCGGCATGGCGCTGGATAGCGACATCAAGGCCAGAACCTACGGCTTTCATCGGGAAGCAAAAGCCATACTGGCAAAACTGCCGCCGGAGCATCGGCATTATCTGCAAAGCTATGTTGACGGCGTCAACAGCTATATGACTGAATCCGACAAACTGCCTTTCGAGTTTAAGGTATTGGGCTATCAACCGGAGCCTTGGACCCTCGAGGACAGTTTGCTGGTCGTATTAGGCATGTGTGAGAACTTGACTGCCTGGGAGGAACGCGGCGAGCGCATGCTCAGCGTGATGGAAAAAACCTTGCCTGACACTGTAATGCGTTTTTTAACGCCGGATACCGATTTTTACACCGACCAGCTGCAACAACAGGACCAATCGTTGCGTCCGGCGCAAGCGATTCCTGTCGAGGCTTTGGCAACCGCATTAGCCGGTCAGCCGGCGGATAAAACGTCATTGGCGCAGATGATGCAGCAATCCGATTTAATGATCGGCTCCAATGCCTGGGCGGTCAGCGCTAAGCTTACCGTGGACGGACGGGCTATTCTGGCTAACGACATGCATTTGGGCATTTCGGTACCCAATATTTGGTACCGTATTGAATTGAATTACGGCACTACGCATGCCGCAGGCCTGGCCTTGCCCGGTACGCCCTTGCTGATTGCCGGCAGTAATCAGCATATCGCTTGGGGGGCTACCAATCTTTCCGGCGATTTCCTGGATTTGGTCCGGCTTGAGCTTGACCCGGCCAATCCCGATCAATACCGGCTAGGCGGCCAATGGCAGCGCTTTGACCAGTATCCTGAAACCATTCTGGTCAAAGGCGGCGAAGCTAAACGGATCGTGGTCAAACACACGCGCTGGGGGCCGGTTGCCAACCAGCCGTTGTTGGATCAGCCGGTGGCGATTCATTGGGTGGCGCTGGATGCCGATGCCGTCAACTTCAATTTGTTTGATTTGGAGCAAGGCGAAACTTTGGAACAGGCGGTGAAAATCGTCAACAGCAGCGGCGGCCCGCAGTTGAATGTTTTGCTGGCCGACAACCAAGGCCGCATTGCCTGGACGTTGATGGGTAAAATTCCTAAACGCTTCGGCAATGACGGCTTGGTCAGCCGTTCTTGGGCGGACGGTAGCGTAGGTTGGAACGGTTATGTCGAACCCGAGAGTTTGCCGCGCGTCATCAATCCACCCGAGGGCATTTTGGTGTCGGCCAACGACCGCCGCCTGGGTAAAAATTATCCGTATGTTATCGGTCACCAATTCGGCAACGGTTACCGCGCCTATAGAATTACCGAACAACTCAAGCAAATGCCGCAGGTTGGCGAATGGGCCATGTTCGATTTACAGCTTGATACCGAAAGCGAGTTTTATGACTTTTATCAGCACTTGGCCTTGAACAGCCTGACCAAGGCAGCGATTGCAAGCCAAGCGGATCTGGCCGAGGCGCGCGACTATCTATTGGCTTGGGATGGGCGGGCCGATGTCGGCAGTCTGGGCTTTGCCTTGCTGGTCGAATTCCGCAAGCAATTGATAGAATCGGTGTTTGCGCCGTTTTTATCGGCCAGTCGGCAGGCCGATAAGAATTTCAGCTATTCATGGACTTATATTGATACGCCGTTGCAAGCTCTGCTGAACGAAAAGCCGTTGCACATAGTGCCCGATGCGGCGCATTATCGAAACTGGAACGATTTTATCCTGGGACAATTGAAACACAGCATACGCCAAGTGCAAGCCCGATATCCGGAAGTGGCGTTAATGGAATTGAATTGGGGTAAACTGAATAAAGTTAAGCATACGCATCCGTTTTCACGCGCCTTGCCGATACTGAGCGGTTTGCTTGATATGCCGGATGAGGCTTTGCCGGGTTGCGGTTTTTGCGTTCGCGCAGCGGGGCCCGGTTTCGGGGCCAGCGAACGCTTGGTTGTTTCACCGGGTCATTTTGACGACGCTATACTGCATATGCCCGGCGGCCAATCGGGTCATCCGTTATCGCCTTATTACCGGGATCAACAGAACTATTGGCTCAAGGGCTTACCGATGGCATTGATGGCCGGTAAGCCTGAACACATATTGCTGCTGCAACCGTATGGCAAGTAAAAGGTAACTACTCGGAGTTAGAAAAATAGAACACGGATTAGACAGATTTAAACGGATTTTCTTTTTATCGGTGTTAATTCAGTTGAATCCGATCATCCGTGTTCCATTATAAAATATGAAGCAATTGATTTTAGGTAAAATGTATATCATGAAATTTAATTTTTCAAAGGCTGTTGGCGCTTATGTTTGTGGATTGTCATCGGTTATGTTTCCATAAACTGAGTAGTTAACTATGAAACAGGAAAACGAGAAGAGCAGTTTGCAATCCGAGCTTGATAACGACCTCGACGAGCAAGCGGTGGCTTGGTTTATACGATTACGGGCTGACAATGTCTCCAATGAGGAAAAAACGTCATTTCTGCGATGGCTGAATCAGGCCGGCGCGCATCGCGACACTTTTAATGAAATCTGTCAGCTGTGGGGCGATGCCGATCTGCTGCAAGCGTTAACTGAGACCGCTCAAAAACAACGCATAGCGCCGCAAAAAAAAACAGCTGCCGTTAATTTCAAATTGCCGCTGGCAATGGCGGCCTGTCTGGCTCTGGCCTTGCTGTTCAGTAACGAATTAGCCGTCTTGATACAAAGCGATTACTCAACCACAGTGGGCGAACGCAAAACCGTTTATTTTGCTGACGGCTCTACCGCGATGCTCAATACCGACAGCTCTATCGCAGTCAGCATGGCTGATAGTCAACGCGGGGTCGAATTGCTGAAGGGCGAAGTCTATTTCGAGGTCAAACCGGACCCCAACCGGCCGTTTATTGTCCAGGCCGATCATTCGGCGACCCGTGTGCTGGGAACCCGTTTTTTCGTGCATGAAAAAAGCGATAGCGACGAAGTTAAAGTCGTGTCCGGTCGCGTTGAAGTGACTGACCGGCGTACTTTGCAACAGCCGCAGATTTTACATGACCGCGAGAGCGTATCGATTGACGCCGCAGGGTTAGGCGAAACCCGGTTATTGGATTCGGTGCTGACAACCTCCTGGGTGAACGGTTTCCTGGTGTTTGAAAATACCCCTCTGGAAGGCGTCATCACCCAGATCCGCCGCTATCGAACCGGTTTGGTGGTTTACAAAAACAATGACTTGCGGAAACTCAAAATCAATGGCCGCATTAATTTGCGTGACTCGGATGACATGCTGAAAGTCTTGGGAAAAAACCTGTCGGTAAAAATGACCTATCTGACCGACTGGCTGGTGATTGTCGGATAATGCCGTTATTTGCCGGATACCGGAATCGGGCAGTGCGCAGGATCTACTGAGCACTATCCTCGCGCGCTTAATATACTTCAACGTAAACGATTTTCGGCTACCTAACTAATATGACTTTACCGGGCAAAAAAACACTCATTATCATCATCGGCCTAGCGCTGATCGTTGCGGTTTATTTTTTTACTAAACAGCCGAAATTCGTTGATGTTGACATAGTCACCCTTGAACAAGGCGAAGTGAGGGCGACGGTATCCAATACCCGAGTCGGTACGGTTAAAGCCTGTCGACGCGCCTATCTTGCGCCGGCGACAGGCGGGCAGGTTGCGATGCTGCATGTCAAAGAAGGCGACAGCGTCAAACAAAACCAGTTGCTGCTGGAGATATGGAACAAGGATTTGAAAGCCCAGGTCACCTTGCAGGACGCTCAAATCAGGGCTAACCGGGCATCGGCCGAGCAAGCCTGTCAGCTTGGCGCCGGCGCCGAGCGCGAAGCCGATCGCTTATTGCGCCTGCAAAAATTCGACCATCTTGTTTCTGATGAACAAGTCGATATTAAAGCGACCGGCGCACGAGCCCAGCGGGCTTCCTGCACTGCCGCCGCCGAAGCTGTCGCCGTTAGCCAAGCCAATCGCGACGCGGTTCAGGCCGCTGTTGAGCGCACCCTGATTGTCGCACCCTTCGATGGTACGGTGGCTGAAATCAATGCCGAGCTGGGGGAATTCATAACGCCATCGCCGCCCGGCATTCCGACTTTGCCCGCCATCGATTTGCTGGATGTCAGTTGTTTGTATGTGTCCGCGCCGATTGATGAAGTCGATGCGCCGCAGATCAAAACCGGCATGAGCGCCTGTGTGTCGCTGGATGCATTTCCTGAAAAACGCTGCTCCGGCACGGTAAGCCGCATTGCCCCCTATGTATTGGAAAAAGAAAAGCAGGCGCGCACCGTCGAAGTTGAAGTCAAATTAACCGATCCAAAAGATCTTAAGGGTTTGCTGCCCGGCTACAGCGCTGATATTGAAGTCTTATTGGCCAGCAAACCTCAGGCACTGAGAGTGCCTGCCGAGGCTGTACTGGAAAATAATCGAGTCTTGCTGATGCGGGCTGACGGTTTGCTGGAAGAGCGCAGTTTTAAACCGGGCCTGACTAACTGGAATACTGTAGAGGTGCTGTCAGGCCTGAACGTCGGCGATAAAGTCGTGTTATCAGTTGGCAGGGAAGGCGTGGTTGCGGGCGCTTATGCCCGCATACAAAAATGATACGGCTGGAACATATCCACCGTTATTTTCAGGTAGGCGAGCAAACCGTTCATGCCTTAAATGACATCAGCATCACTATTGAAAAAGGCGAATATGTGTCGGTAATGGGGCCGTCAGGTTCAGGCAAATCGACTTTATTAAATGTCATAGCCTTGCTTGACCAGCCGAGTTCGGGCCGGTATCTGTTAAACGAGCAACCGGTTACCCGGCTTGACGATGATGAACTCGCCAAAGTTCGCCGAGAAAACATCGGCTTTGTGTTCCAGTTTTTTCATTTGATTCCGCGTTTGTCGGCGGCTGAAAACATTGAAATACCGATGATCCTGGCAGGCGTAGCGGTTAAGGAGCGCAAACAAAGGGTGCTTGAAGCGCTGGCATCGGTCAGTCTGCAAGACCGGGCCGAGCACAGGCCGGATCAGCTTTCCGGCGGACAGCTACAGCGTGTCGCGATTGCCCGGGCGATGATCATGCGGCCGGAGATTTTATTGGCGGACGAGCCGACCGGCAACCTCGACAGCAAATCCGGCAAAGAAATTATCGAACTGCTGGAAGGGCTAAACCGGCAGGGCGTAACGTTGGTGATTATTACCCATGATCAGAGTCTGGGGGACAGGGCGCGACGGAAAATTCGTATTGTTGACGGGCAGATAGGATGATCAACAAGAGGTAGAGTAACGCTTTAGACGATGCATGAAACAGTTGCCGAAGATACGGTGAATGAGCATTGCTTAGTCACCCTACTTAATGACAGTGGCTACCTTAAGATTTGGGACACTTCTGATGTTATGAACCAGGAAACTAAGAATAACCACTTCATCGCTATCTTATTTGAAACAACAGGAAACTATTATATCCACTGTTGCTGGATTAGATTATTTGCTCAGCTTTGCGCTCAGCTGTCCTGAGCATTGACCGAAATAGGTGCCAACGACTATAGAGATGGATATTAAAATCAAAGGATTATCCAAAGAAGCACTCAACAGTATATCTTTAGTCAACTTGTCAGGGGTTTGCAACAAATATGCGAAGGTCGAGGAATAACCAAGTACGCTGGCAGGTATTGCCGCAAGCTGTGGGATATTAGCGGCAAGACACATGACCAGCACGGAACAAGTTACAGTAACAGCCGCCCAAAATGGGAAACCGAGCATTGCTGTGGATGGGATATTAGTCAATTGAATTGCGGCTAACCAAGCCATAAAAACACCGAAAATCCCACATACGATGGTATTTTTTAAGGCTTCTTGATTGGCGCCCAGAAAAAAATAGGCTGCCCATGCGATGGTGGCGGCCCATATAAGAAAGAGACCGCTAAGAGGGCCCACGGCCAAAAATGTTGCTAATCCAGCCAGACCGGCAATGCTTAATGAAAGCGCTGTAAGATTATTCATAATAGATTTCCAAAGTTCACCCCACTTATTGTTTAGTTAGATTCCGCATTGAGGTGGTTCTACGGAACTTAACGCTTGGCTTAACCAAGCAACCAAACTTAAACCAGTTCGGTTTTGAATATTAACAGATATTATTTTCACAATAAACATCAGCATTAAAACTACAGGGTAAATTTGTTCTACCTTTAGTAATGAGCAATCGACAGCGCAAAAGTTTTTCATCATCTTTAAGATCATCAAAAACCAGTTGCGTGTTTTCAACCTATTCGTGCATATACTTTTCCGCTTAACCGGAAAGCTAATTAACTAATAAGGCCGATGCCGAAGCTAAGTAGTCGGGTAATAATATGCTTGTTTTCTGCAAAAGTTGCCTTAATAAAACGGTGGATGGAAATGAAGGCTTGCTTGCAAAGCCGTACTGACCCAATGTATTATGGAAAGTTGAACACGGATGAACAATTCCTTCACCTCAATCTTGCTTACACAAAATTCGGGAGACCTAAACTTCATGAAATCACCGAAATGCATCCTTGTCGTCGGTGGTGCTGGTTATATCGGCTCTCACATGGTCTGGCTTTTAGGCCGGAAAGGTGTCGATGTGGTCACCCTCGACAACCTCTCCAGTGGCCACCGTGATGCCGTATTGCACGGGCAGTTCGTACAGGGCGATATAGCCGACCGGCTGATACTCGATAAAGTGTTCCGCGAACATAAGTTTGATGCCGTCATGCACTTTGCTTCTTTTATTCAGGTGGGCGAATCGGTGCAGGATCCGGCTAAATATTATCAAAACAATGTCGTCAACACCCTCAACCTGCTCAACGCCATGCGCGCCCATGATGTTGATAAATTTATCTTTTCATCCACTGCCGCCATCTTTGGCGAGCCGGAATACGTTCCTATCGACGAAGCTCACCCTCAACGCCCTATTAATCCCTATGGCTGGAGCAAACGTATGATTGAGCAGGTGCTGACTGATTACGACCGCGCTTACGGCCTTAAATCCGTCTGCTTACGTTATTTCAATGCCGCCGGTGCGCATCCCGACGGCCTGCTTGGCGAACGGCACGATCCCGAAACCCATCTGCTCCCTTTAATCTTACAAGTTGCCTCAGGCCGCCGTCCGCATATCACCGTCTTTGGGCGCGATTATGACACTCCGGACGGTAGCTGTATTCGGGACTACATTCATATTCTCGATTTGGCTGAAGCCCACTGGCTGGCTTTACAACATCTGCAATCGGGAGGGGAAACCACTGCCTATAATCTGGGTAACGGCAACGGCTATTCAGTTAATGAAGTTATCGAGACGGCTCGCCGTATTACCAAGCACGCTATCCCTGTTCAGGAAGGTCAACGCCGCGAAGGCGATCCGGCTCGATTGGTGGCAGATGCAGGCAAAATAAAGCAAGAGCTAGACTGGCAACCTGTCTATGCAGACTTGAATACCATCGTTGAACATGTTTGGCATTGGGAAACCTTGAGTTCCTAACATCGGCGTATTGGCTTTACCGATACGCCTTGAGCCATTGATTATGAAAATTTTATGAAAAATACTGAAAACACCAGCAAAACACCCGCCAAACCATCCGTTAGAAAAAAAAATCCAGTTAACAAAAAGTCTTCCCCTGAACCGGTCCCTGCAGAAGAACAAACAGTTGCCGGCCTGGAATCACCGATTTGGTTACGCAATGCAGAGGGGAGGGTATTTTTTGGCTTAAAAGTCGACCAAGCCATCTATGACAAAAATGATATCCGTGTCTCCGGCTGGTTGGTTGGAGCGCTTGATAAAATCGAATTACGGATAAATGGGGAAAATGTGAAAGCTGCATTTTCCAGGGTGGCCAGGCCGGATGTCGCTCAAGCTCTTGGTATTAATGAGCCCGCAGCCGGCTTTGGCTTTCAGCTGGTCGGCAAGCCGCCTTTCGCGAATACCCCGGAAACTAAGCTGTCGCTTTATTGGTCGGCAGGAACCGAGTCAGGCGAGATTGTGTTGCACGAGGAAAACCTGAATGGACCAAGCCGTCAATCGCAGCAGAAAACCGGCTCTGCCGAAGTAAGATATCATCTTGACAAGATAGACGGACCTTGTTTGTACGGGTGGGTAGTGGTGGGTAAGCGGTCCGCCCAAAATATCACCGTCAAGGCCAATGACCGTCTCATCGAATGTGAAGTTATAAAAAAAGTCCGCAAGGATGCAGCGGCCGAATTGGGTGTCGAAGCTGTTGATTTAGGCTTTCAACTTATTATTCCCGGCTATCTTTGGGAAGAAATTCCGCTGGATGAAAATCCCCGTATTCAATTTCTGGCAGATGGGCTGCCTTTGGCCAATATTGCTTTTACGCGCAAAAATATTGTCGAATGGATTGAAAAGCTGGTCGACTTAGCGCATGACAGCAAAAAAGTTGAGCTATTGGATTATAGTAAGGAAGTCGAGCTATTATTAGGTAATAGCGAGAAACAATATCTCGTCCTTCTCGCCCTGGAGCATATTCGATACGGCGACTTGTCCAAGCTGCTGACGCCAAATACGTTGCGCTTCATGCAGAAATTTGCCATAAAAATGAACTTGGCCGATTTTCTTCCTGCCGGAGATGCAAAGCCCGAAGTCCTGCAAGCGGATGACTCCTTTACCCAACTGTTGCTTAACAAATCGCTGTGGATTCTCAATGAGCGTTTGAGCTTGGCGGACTCACCAAACGCACTCTTTGCTACCGTGGTCGATGTCATGCACGAACTCGATCTGGAAGGCGAAGTTAAGGAGCGTTATCTCGGTTCGGTGATCCCTACTCTCTGCCGGCATGATATTTTACTGAGAATACGCGAGTTAACCGATTTGTCCCATTGGCATAATTGCGACGAAGCGAGCGATTCCTGCTGGGGAGTGACCACCGCATTACCCGCTCTGGTGGTTGATCAGAAAATTGCCCGCGCCACCAATGCGCTTTGGAAATTGACTAAGCACCTGAATCTCGGTTGGATCAACATCGAATGCATTCATTTCTCGGTTAAAGAGCTGAACCGACAATTTCTAGCCGGTCTGATAGAGGCCGACCAGACTGAAAAATTCGTTTACGCGGTTCTTGGCATCCTTGACGCCTTTCGGGGAGAGTGGTTTTCCCGGCTTCATGACCGGGATCTCGTTCAATCCGCCGTAGCGCTGCTTGATGTATTCGATTCTTACTCTGACCATTGTCGCCGAGACCTCATCAAAGCCTTAATCCGTAACTATGGCTTAGTGCCGGAGTTCTGGCAAACCCTGATTAATGTACACCCTGACTTCCATGACGCGGAGCTTGACCGTGCCCGAGTTCACTGGCAACGCCTTTGCGAGGTTTTGGAAAGCCCGGCTCTGCATGAGCAACTCGATCAATTGTTGCAGCCTCTGAGTTATTTCCTGACCATAGGCAATCCGGAAACAATCATCTTTCTGCGCGAAATACTGATGAATAGTTTACCGCAGCTTAACAATAACCTTTCACCCGCCGGGCAGCTGCTGCTCGAAATGTTGTTCAAAGACGTCCCCGAAGGCTTGCGGCTTGCCGCCTTTCCCATGGCCGGCTCAAATAGCCTGCAAGCGAGCTTTCCCGAGAGCAGCAGTCGTTTGCTGAAAACCTTACGCGAACTGACTCCACGGGCTAAGAGTGCTTACTATCAAGCGCAATGCGAAGCAGGCCAGCTCATTCTGCAGACCCTGGAGACCAGCGCCGATAATGATCATAAGGCGTTGGCAGACAAACTGAAAGTGTTGCGTCGCTATGCCACCACTCTGAATAATTGGCCGTCTCAATTTCTCTCGGTGGATCTGCAGGTATTGGCTTATGAGCTTGGCCGCCAAGCCGGGCTTGCTAAAGACAGCGAGCTGCACTTAATCGCAGGAAGAATACGCAAAATCGTTGCTGAAACAAAGCAGGACTGGTTCCTGCCGGCATCGATTCAAGCCGCGCTTGCGCGGCTGAATCGATATGAGGACGACCTGATGGTCCGTGCTTTTCTCGCGGACATGCGGCAACTGATTCAACAAAAATTCGCCGATACCTATGATTTCCTGTTCAAATCATCCAAAACTCAAGCTTTTAGCGCTAACGGGACCGGCTTTCCAAGCGATACCCTGGTTGTGATCTACTCCTGCCGCAAATATCTCGACACCCGTATTGCCGCGATCAGGAACACTTGGGTACAAGACCTCATAGCCCGCAACATCCCTTACCTGGTTCTGGTGGGCGATGGCGACGACAGCATTGACGGCGATATACTGGCGCTTAATGTGTCGGATAAATACGAAGACCTGCCGAAGAAAACGCTGAAGCTTTTCGATTGGGTGGTGGAAAATACGGCGTTTCAATATGTCTATAAGATCGATGACGACTGTTATCTGGACGTATCGCGTTTCTTCGATACCCTGACTTACCGCAAGCATTTTTATTACGGCCGCGTCATTCAGCGTTTTGTCGGCAGCATGGATCGTGCTTGGCATCAGGCCAAATCGCATGCCCTCCACGCCCAAAAAGTGCTCGATAAATCTCCCGAACCTTCCATCTATGCCGATGGCGGCGGCGGCTATGTGCTCTCCCGTTTAGCTATGCTGAAACTTCAGGAAACTTCGCAGACAGAGGCAGGTCAGCGCCTTATTGCGGTGTCGCTGATGGAAGATAAATTGGTAGGGGATTTGCTGTCCATCAGCGGCATTGGCCCCAGTAATGAAGATTATGAGTCTTACCAGCGCCGCCGCACTTTTGCCGAGGCGTTACCGGTAGGCATGTGGGACAATATTTTTTTCCCCGGTCCCAACACTCCTACCGTCATGACTCATCTCGACACGGATCGCGATATGCAGAACTTGCATGAACAGCGCTCAGTCGACGAACTTTGGCCGAAGAAAGTTTGGCCAACCTGCTTTTCTTTACTCATCAAAGAGAAAGGGACACCTGACGGAATAATAACAGCAACAAATCAGCTCGAACTAATGAGTACGCCGGAGCAGCTAAGTGGATTACTGAAAAATTCGTTAGCCGTCGTGGTCGTAGTGCGCAACGAGATGATTATGCTGCCCCATTTCCTGGATCATTACCGGCGATTGGGAGTGCGGTGTTTTTTGATGGTTGATAACCTTTCCGACGACGGTACCCGCGAATATCTGCTTGAGCAGCCTGATGTAGGGCTTTTTTCCACCGATACCGAGTACAAAAACTCCCATTACGGTGTTGCTTGGCAGCAGGCGCTATTGGGCAACTTCTGCCTCAATAAGTGGGTTTTACTCGCCGACGCCGACGAATTGCTGGTCTACCCTGATTGCGAGACCGTGCCGCTGGCCGAATTTATCGAAGGCATTGAGCAAGAAGAGGGAGCCGATTGTATCCGTACCGATATGATCGATATGTACCCATTCGCCGATTTGGATGATGCTGACTTGACCGTAGAGTCTCCTTTTGCAGTGGCAAAATGGTTTGATGCCTCACCTTTCACAGAATGGCGCTTGGGTAAAGGGCAGTTTTCAAATTCATCAAGTTTGTTAAGCAGCCTGCGCCATCGTATTACCCCGTCAATCGAGCCAAATACATTTACTGCGCAAAAATACGGTTTGTTGCGATACAAACCCTGGATGCGTCTGTCGCAAGGGATACACGACGCGGCTGGAGTCAAGGTTGCGGCACAGAGCGTCTGGTTTGCTCATTTTAAATATCACGCCGGCTTCAAGGATAAAGTAGAAACCGAAATCCGTCGTGGCCAGCACTTTGGCAATGCTAAGGAATATCTCCGATATGCCGAGATATTGGCCGAAAGTAAAGGGGGATTTGGCGATGAAGAGCTGTCGGTGTGTTATGAAAGTTCAGCAAACTTGTCTCACTGGCGTACATCAAAAAATAGTTAGCCCTATCAGAGATAAATCGTAAGATGTAACTCTCAGCAGCGAAAAAAATGCAACACGGATGACACGGATCAGACAGATAAGCACTGATAAAACAATAAATGAATTACGCCATTGACTTGTTAAAATCCGTCCTATCCGTGTCATCCGTGTTCCATTATAAAACTGAGTAGTCCGTAATCATCCTGACACTGCAGCAGCGTCGACGATACCAAGCTCACCTGTGTTGCAGGGTTCTATTCCTTCAACGGACATCGTCTCAGTCATCAATGTTGAATATCCGAATCTTTCCTCGAATGGTTTGATGATCTTAAGCTGCCTTGTATAACGCTATCGCTCTACAAGACCAGCTCTTGCCGCACCGGTTCAAATCAACCAACCAGTTGTTGTTTTGCACCCTCCTATTCCTTGGTTTTTAGCTGCACAACAAAATACATCAATTTAAAATCAATATCTTATATGAGATAAGTCAATTGGCATAATAATCGCTTATAGCTCTTCATAACCTTTCATCATTACGAGGATTGATATGAGTGATTCATCCCTGCCAGGGTTGCCAAAGTCCGGTTTAGCCGGTTTAAAAGAAAACTGGCGCAGCGATTTGCTGTCCGGTTTTCTGGTTTTTCTTATTGCCTTACCGTTGTGCTTGGGCATATCGATGGCTTCGGGTTTTCCGCCGTCGGCCGGTATTATCACGGCTATTATCGGCGGCGTGCTGGTTTCGCGTATTAACGGCTCGTTTATAACCATTAACGGTCCGGCCGCCGGCTTGATCGTGGTGGTGCTAAGTGCGGTGCAGGAGCTGGGCGAAGGCGATGCGATGGCCGGCTATCGCTATGCCTTGGCGGCTATTGCGGTTGCCAGTGCAGTGCAAATATTAATGGGTGTGTTTAAAGCCGGACGGTTGAGTTCGTTTTTTCCGGCATCGGTGGTACATGGCATGCTGGCGGCTATCGGTATCATTATCATGGCCAAGCAGATTCATGTCATGCTCGGCACTACGCCGGAAAAGGGCAGCAGCCTGTTTTCGACTATCGCACAAATTCCGCACAGTATTCTGAATCTTAATCATGAGATCGCCATTATCGGTTTTACCGGATTGGTGATCCTGATTATCTGGTCAGTAATAAAAAATCCGACCTTGAAGATGATTCCGGCGCCGCTGATTGTGGTGTTGGCAGGTATGGGTTTGGCCCGGTATTTCGATCTGGAACATGAACACATGTATTTGTTTCTACCGGATGCGCATTTTTTACCGCATCATGAAGAAACCGTCGGGCCGAAATTTTTGGTCGCGATTTCTGACAACTTTATGTCCAGTTTTTATTTTCCCGACTTTTCGAAAATTGCCACGTTAGAATTCTGGGAAGCGGTCGTCAGTATCAGCTTGGTCGGTAGCCTGGAGAGTTTGCTCAGCGCCATGGCGGTCGACAAACTTGACCCTTATAAACGTCATTCCAATCTTGATAGCGACTTGACAGCAGTCGGTATCGGTAATTTGATAGCCGGTTTAATCGGCGGTTTGCCGATGATTGCCGAGATCGTACGTAGTTCGGCTAACGTGAATAATGGCGCAAAAACCCAATGGGCCAACTTTTTTCACGGCACTTTTATGTTGTTGTTCGTGGTGCTGTTTCCTCGCCTGATTCATAGTATTCCTCTGGCGGCATTGGCGTCGTTGCTGGTCTATACCGGTTTTCGCTTGGCTTCGCCTAAGGAATTCGCCAAGGTCATGGGGGTTGGTAAAGAACAGTTATTTATGTTCGTGGTGACCATTATCGGTGTGCTGGCGACCGATTTATTGGTAGGTGTCGGTATCGGCATTCTAACCAAGTTTACTATCCACATGTTGCGCGGCGTCAGACCGAATAATCTGTTCAAGATTCATTTTGTGATTGAACCGAAAGATGCCGATTCTGTTGTGGTTTCGATAGTCGGCGCTGCTATTTTCTCTAACTTTATGTCATTGAAGACCGCTTTAGCCAATCTGGCTTACGGCAAGACAGTCATATTCCAATTGAACAATGCCTATCTGATCGATCATACCGTGATGGAGTTTATTCATGATTTCCAGCATAACTATGAAGGGCAGGGTGGGCAATGCAAGTTTTTCGGCATGGAATATCACGATACCTTCTCGGAACACCCTTTGGCGGTGCGCCGAATGAAGCGAAATAACATGAGTCGCCGTAAAAGCGATCATTACGGTCTGTAAGGAACGGGTTCCAAGCATGTTTCTTGTAGAGTAGTATGGACTCGGATTAGAGCGACGCTATAAAACCGTAACGGATTTGCCGAGAGCTGTAGTAGCCGCCTGAAAATCATTTAGAGATACTATTTTACAATCAAGGCTTCCAATTTAAAGCGAGACGATTTTACAGATAACATCCCTTGAAGGGATGTTATCTGTCCCGGCTTAAGTTGGTAGCCACAAATCAACGAGGACTTCTATGACTAAACCACCGCTGTCTGCTAAACCCCAAACCGGTCTGGCAGGCTTAATAGAAAACTGGCGTAGCGATTTACAATCAGGATTATTGGTCTTTCTTATCGCTTTACCTTTGTGCCTGGGCATATCGGTGGCTTCCGGTTTTCCACCGTCGGCCGGTATTATCACGGCTATTATCGGCGGGGTACTGGTATCGCGCATTAGCGGCTCATGCCTGACCATCAATGGCCCGGCTGCCGGCCTGATTGTGGTGGTTCTGGCGGCGGTACAAGCGTTGGGTGAGGGCGATGCCATGGCCGGTTACCGCTATACCTTGGCGGCCATTGTGCTGGCCAGTGTTTTGCAGGTTTTGCTGGGGGTATTCAAGATGGGACAGCTGAGTTCCTTTTTCCCCACCTCGGTAGTACATGGCATGCTTGCTGCGATCGGCATTATTATCATCGCCACACAGACCCATGTCATGCTCGGAATCACGCCGGAACCGGGCAGCCTGTTTTCGATCATAGCGCAGATTCCGCATAGCCTGCTGAACATGAATACGGAAATTGCCCTGATCAGTTTTTTAAGTTTGCTGATACTGATTATTTGGCCGTTCACCGGCAGCAGGATTCCGGCTCCGGTTATTGTCGTATTGGTGGGTATTGTTTTCGCTTGGCATTTTAACCTGGCTCAAGAGCAGGCTGACGGAGGCTCGAAATTTGTGGTTGGGATTCCCGATGATTTTATGGCCGGTTTTTATTTTCCCGATTTTTCGAAAATGACCACCATAGCCTTTTGGGAGGCCGTGCTGAGTATCAGTTTAGTCGGCAGTCTTGAAAGCTTACTGAGCGCGACAGCGGTAGATAAGCTCGATCCTTATAAGCGCCGTTCGGATCTTGATCGGGATTTAACCGCAGTCGGCATAGGCAATTTGCTTGCCGGTTTAATTGGCGGCTTGCCGATGATCGCTGAAATTGTACGCAGCTCGGCAAATATCAATAACGGAGCGAAAACAGCTTGGGCTAATTTTTTTCATGGCTTGATATTATTGCTGTTTGTGGTTTTGTTTACCGGATTTATCCGGAGCATTCCATTGGCTTGTTTGGCGGCATTGCTGGTTTACACCGGTTATCGTTTAGCCTCGCCCGAAACATTCTACCGAGTCAGGGATGTCGGTAAGGAACAGTTGTTTATTTTTGTGGTCACGATTATCGGCGTGTTAGCGACAGACTTACTGATAGGCGTCGCTTTCGGGATTATTGTAAAACTTGCCGTTAATATGGCGAGGGGCGTTTGGCCTGACAACTTGTTCAAGATTCACTTTACTATCCAACAACAAGATAACGAGACACTGATTATCAAGTTATTGGGTTCGGCCCTTTTTTCAAATTTCCTGCCGTTGAGAAAAGCCCTTGTCAATTTGGACAAGGGCAAAACGATCATTTTCGATTTTTCAGAAGGTTATCTGATTGATCATACCGTTATGGAGTTTATCCATGATTATCGCCAAAACTATGAAGCGGAGGGCGGGCAATGCCGGAAACTGGGCAAAGCTTTGGAAACCTTTTCAAATCATGTTCTTGCTGCGCGGCTAATGACTGCGGATGATAGAAAATGATTGCAGTTTTAACGTTAACTTGACTTACACGATAGTGAGAATGTCATGATCCTTGTATTAGCTTATAGCGCCGTTCTGCTGAGTTTTTTTTCCGGCTTGCTGGGACTGATGATGCATCAGCGCCAACCTCTGCTGGGATTCAGTCAGTACTGGCTTAAACAACTACCCGGCGGCAACGAGCGTTGTCAGTCCGCGATTGCTGATTGCCTGGAAGAAAAATGCTTTCCGATTTTATTGCGGCGAACGGTGTTCATTTTACTGGGCTTGTCCGGCGTTTTTGCGGTATTGGCCGGATTGAGCGTATTGATCGGTAAAGGGGTTATTACCGATCAGATTAGTTTAGGCCTGCCGTGGCTGCCGTGGCATGTGCGTTTCGACTGCTTATCCGGCTTTTTCTTTTTAATCATCGGTATTGCTGTGAGTGCGGTCAGTCTATATGGTCCGGGCTATGTCAATAGTTATAAAGAAAGCCGGCATCCCTTTGCCGTGTTGGGCTTGTTTACCGGGTTGTTTGTTACCGGGATGCTGCTGGTGCTGTTGGCCGATGACGCGTTCTTTTTCATGATTGCCTGGGAATTGATGTCGGTTGCCAGCTATTTCCTGGTGGCGTTCCAACATGAAAACCCGGCCAATCGCCGCGCCGCCTTTCTTTATCTATTGATGGCGGAAGTCGGCGCCTTGGCGATTATTCTAGGCTTTGGCGTATTGGCCGGCTTTGCCGACGGCTTTACCTTTGACGCGTTGCGCGATGCTCGGTTGTCGACAACGTGGGCCAGCATTGCTTTTATGCTGGCGTTACTGGGCTTCGGCATGAAGGCCGGAATTGTCCCCGTGCATGTTTGGCTGCCGGAAGCGCATCCGGTGGCGCCGTCGCATATTTCTGCGTTAATGAGCGGTGTGATGCTTAAAGTCGCGCTCTACGGACTGATCCGTTTTTGCTTTGATTTGCTCGGCGATGTGCACTGGCAATGGGGCGTGGTGTTGCTGATACTGGGTACGGTCTCGGCGCTGGGCGGTATCTTGTATGCGATGATGCAGCCCAATCTAAAAAGTCTTTTGGCCTACAGTTCGGTCGAAAACATCGGCATTATTTTTATGGTGCTGGGGCTGTCGATGATCTTCATGGCAAACGGCCATCCGCAACTGGCGGCGTTGGCTTTGTTGGCGGCGTTGTTTCATGCCTTCAATCATGCCTTGTTCAAGAACCTGCTGTTTTTGGGGGCAGGGATTATTCATCATCAAACTCACCAATTAAATATCGACATGATGGGCGGGTTAATTAAAAAGATGCCGAAAACCAGCATGTTGTTTTTGATCGGCTGCATGAGCATCTCTTCATTACCGTTGTTTAACGGCTTTGTTTCGGAATGGTTGGCTTTTCAGACCGCATTGCAAGTCGATGTCCTGAACAATGGCGTGTTACGCAGTTTGATACCTGTCGCCGCTGCGGCATTAGCGTTGACAGCGGCGTTAGCCGCCGCCTGTTTTGTCAAAGTATTCGGCATGATCTTTTTGGGACTGCCCCGTTCGCATCATTGCGAGAAAGCGCATGAAGTTCAGGATAAAGGCATGTTGGCAGGACCTTCGTTATTGGCCGGCTTGTGTTTTTTGTTCGGGATTTTTCCCGGCCTGATCATCAGTTTGATCAACAGCGTTGCCGGGCAATTATTAGGCGAAACTTTGCCCAATGATGCCGCTTTAGGCTGGTTATGGCTGGCGCCGGTATCTACCCATCAAGCTTCCTATGCTCCGCCATTGGTGCTGATCGGTGCGCTGATCGCTGCCGGTGTCAGTTTTTGGTTTTTGCGCCGTAATCCGTCCACAGTCATGCGCAGAGCCGAAACCTGGGATTGCGGTTTTGGCGGTTTAACGCCGAAGATGCAATATAGTTGTAGCGCGTTTACCATGCCTTTTCGGCGGATTTTCAACAAAGTCTGGATTATTGACGAACGCATAGAAAAAGATATGCGCGGCGCGATGAATCAGGATGTGGCCGCTATTCGCTATCACTTGGAGGTTCATGACTATAGCTGGCCGCATGTGTATCAACCGATTGAACACGGCGTAAACACACTGGCTAAAGTGGTGGGGCGTATTCAAACAGGAAATATCCGGACTTATCTCGGTTATTCGTTTGCGACTTTAATACTTATGTTGTGGGTGATCAGCTAATGAACTGGTTAATAGCCGTTTTACAAACCATGCTGTTTGTCGCGCTGGCGCCGTTGCTGGCGGGCTGGCTTAAGTGGTGCAAATGTTATTTACAAAATCGCAAAGCGCCTTCCGTTTTTCAGCCTTACCGGGATTTGCTCAAATTAACCCATAAACAACCGGTGGTTGCCGAGCAGGCCTCGTGGATTTTCACCATTGCACCGTACATTATATTTTCGGCAACGGTGTTGGCGGCAACGGTAGTGCCGTTCATTGCCGTTGATTTGCCGACTTCGGCCAGCGCCGATGTGATTGTGATGGTGGGCTTTTTCGCTTTTGCCCGGTTTTTTCTGGCGCTGGCGGGTCTGGACATCGGCACCGCATTCGGCGGCATGGGGTCGTCGCGGGAAATGACCATATCATCGTTGGCGGAACCGGCGATGTTGATGGCTGTTTTTACCCTGACCATGACCGCCTCAACGACCAACTTATCGTTTGCCATCACTCATGTACTGAATGAAGGCTTGGTTCTGCGGCCTTCATTTGTATTCGCTTTAGCGGCCTTGACATTGGTTGCTATCGCCGAAACCGGGCGTATCCCGGTGGATAACCCGGCAACGCATCTGGAGCTGACCATGATCCATGAGGCGATGATTCTTGAGTACAGCGGCCGTCATTTGGCGCTGATCGAATGGGCAAGCCAGTTGAAGCTGATGCTGTATGGCGTACTGATTGCCAATATCTTTTTGCCTTGGGGTATCGCCGAAACCTTTAGCGCTCAAGCATTAGGCTACGGCTTGCTGGCTATTATGGGCAAGCTTGCGGTGTTAGGGGTATTCCTGGCGATAGCTGAAACGCTGGTTGCAAAAATGCGTTTGTTTCGAGTTCAGGAATACCTCAGTTTTGCCTATTTATTGGGACTGTTGGGGATGTTGAGCCACATTATTCTGGAGGCGTCACGATGAAAGTGAAAAAAACAAAAGCCGGCACTCGGCAATTGCTCCTGCATTGCTCTACCTCCTGCATCCATGCAGTCGACGGATGACACAGATTAAGACGGATTTACGCGGATTTTTTTATAGCTTCATCTGTGATAATCCGTTGAATCCGTGTGCCATTTCTTTTCAACGGTGAGCTTTAGTCATGAATATTGAACAACTGGATTTTTATACCCAGGCCATTCTATCGATGGCTGCATTGGTAGGGCTTACCTCGTTTCTTATGCTGGGGCAGGGGAGGTTGTTACGGCTGATTTTTGTCTTTGCGATGCAGGGTTTTTTATTAACCTTGACCACGGCCTTGGCGGCATACAGCTTGGACAATCCTCATCTGTATATTTCAGCCGTGTTGACCTTAGCGCTGAAAGTCATTTTTATTCCGTGGATGTTAAGGCGGCAGGTTGTGCAAATGAATATGCATCGCGATATTGAAGCATTAAAAAATAATACCGTCGTGATGTTGGGCGGAGCCAGTCTGATGGTGTTCAGTTATTACGTGCTGCATCCTATTGTGCAATCCTCGTCGGTAGTGATGCTGAATGCGTTGGCGGTCAGTCTTTCAGTAATGCTGTTGGGCATGTTGCTGATGATTTCGCATCGGCAGGCCATCGCTCATGTGGTCGGTTTTATGTCGATAGAAAACGGCTTGTTTTTCGCGGCCATCGTCGCCACCAATGGCATGCCGATGGTGGTTGAACTGGGCGTTGCCTTCGACGTATTGGTGGCGGCGGTGCTGTTCGGCATCTTTTTCTTTCATATCCGCACCAGTATCGATTCGCTGGATGTCGATTTGTTAAACAAATTACACGAGGTGGATAAATGATTGCCGCCTATTTAGTCTTATTAATACCGCTGATCGGCATTATATTTTTTGCGCTGTCAGGACACAGGGAAGACACCGGAAAGCTGAATGTCCGATTTAACGGCATTTGTTTGCTGGCGACTATTTGGCTGGCGATTAACGTGCTCAACCAAGGTACGATTATTTCATCGGGCGAAGCTTTTTTAATCGACCCGTTTAATGTCTATTTAATCGTATTGACCGCCTTTGTCGGCTTCACCACATCGATATTTTCCGCACCCTATATGGCGCATGAAAAGGAAATCGGCAAGCTCACCGACGGCCGTTTAAAACTGTATCATTCGATGTTTCAGGGTTTTATGCTGGCCATGTATTTGGTGTTGACCACCAATAATATGGGCATTATGTGGGTGGCGATGGAAGGCGCAACCTTAGCGACCGTGTTGCTGGTCAGTTTATATCGTACCCCGGAGTCTATTGAGGCGGCGTGGAAATATTTTATTTTGTGCGGCGTGGGCATTGCTCAAGCGTTGTTCGGCACCATTTTGCTGTATTACGCGGCGGTGCAGATCGGCGATGGGGAAAATGCTTTACTGTGGTCGGTGCTTTACCAAAATGCAGGCAAATTAAATCCGGAAATTCTTGAAATCGGCTTTGTGTTCATGCTGATCGGTTACGGCACAAAAATCGGTTTAGTGCCTTTGCATAATTGGTTGCCCGATGCTCACTCCGAAGGCCCGACGCCGATGTCGGCGGTGTTATCGGGATTGCTGCTAAACGATGCCTTATACGCCGTGGTGCGCAATAAAATGCTGGTGGATGGGGCGACGCATTCCAGTATGGCCGGTTATCTAATGATGGGCTTCGGCATGCTGTCGTTTCTGGTAGCCGCCGTACTACTGCATCGGCAGAAAGATATTAAAAGGCTGTTCAGTTACTCATCCATTGAGCATATGGGGCTAATGACGTTTGCGTTCGGTATCGGCGGCCCGCTAGCCACTTTTGCTGCATTGCTGCACATGACCGTGCATTCACTGACCAAGTCGGCCATTTTTGTGACGGTAGGCCATGCAGCACAACTTGCCGGAACCCAGAAGATAGAGCATATACGCGGTTTGATCAGAACCCAGCCTAAAATCGGTTGGGGTTTATTGATCGGCACTATCGCGATTGCCGGGTTTCCGCCCTTCGGCGTGTTTACCAGTGAATTCCTGGTGCTGCTGGCGACCATGCACAGTTATCCCTGGTTGACGCTACCGTTGTTGTTGGGTATCGGTATCGCTTTTGCCGGACTGTTCAGGCATATCCAGCCGATGGTTTACGGCGACAAGCCCAAAGGTCAAAAACCGATTAGCGCTAACTTATGGCCGGTCATGATCCATCTGGCCCTGGTGCTTTGGCTGGGTCTGGCGATCCCCGGTTTTCTGGCGCACTGGTTTTCACAGGCGACACTATTAATTTCCGGGAGTACGCCGTTATGAGTTGTTCAAACTGGACTACGGATTTTTTAAGCCTATTGAGCACGGAGATTACCGTTGCGGAAATCGATACAGCCTCGACAACGCTGTGGCAAATCGAAAGCGACGCATGGCAACGCTTTGCAGAACTGGCGGTGCAGCAAAACCTGCGCTGGGCTGCCGGATGGGCGGAACAGGTGCGGAACCGGTTCTTTGTTAACACCTGTTTTGAAAAACAAGGCGACTATATCCTGCTGCGCACGATCATTGACGTCTCAAAACCTGAACTGCCCAGCCAGGCCACTGTTTATCCGGCCGCCAATCGCAGCGAACGGCATACGCAGGACCTGTTCGGCATCAAGTTTATCGGCCATCCGGATAACAGGCGCTGGACCCGGCATCAGGCCTGGATTGAAAACAGCTATCCGTTACGGAAAGACTTTCCTGTTCAGGGTGCGCCGGTAGGTATTACGCCGCCCGACATGCATTATCCGTTTATTAAATCCCACGGCGCCGGCGTTTATGAGATCCCGGTAGGCCCGGTGCATGCCGGTATTATTGAGCCCGGACATTTCAGGTTTCAGGCCGTCGGCGAACTGATTCTAAACCTGGAAGAACGTTTGGGTTATGTGCATAAAGGCATAGAAAAAATTGCCGAAGGCAGGACGCCCGAGTCTTTAGCCAAACTGGCCGGGCGTGTTTCCGGCGACACTACCGTCGGCCATTGCTGGGCCGCCTGTATGGCTATGGAGCAGGCGGCCGGCGTTGTTATCCCGCCTCGAGCCGCTTTGATACGCGGTATTCTGGCGGAACGGGAACGCATCGCCAATCACATGGGCGATATGGGCGCAATCTGCAATGACGTCGCTTTTGTGTTCGCGCAAATGCAGTTTACCCGCTTGCGCGAACTCTGGTTGCGCACCAATGCAACTGTTTTCGGCCATCGCTTGCTGATGGATAGAATTGTTCCCGGCGGCGTTGTTTGTGACCTGACAGAGGAATCCTGCACACTGATTAAGAAGGATATAGTCAAGTTAAGAGAAGAGCTGACCGAAGTCATACTGGCTGTGGACCTTAATTCATCACTGGAAGATCGGCTGTATACGGCCGGTTTCCTGTCCGAACAAACCGCCGCCGCTTTCGGCGCCTTAGGTTACGTCGGGCGCGCCAGCGGGCAGGATTACGACGCGCGCCGCGATGCACCTTATGCGCCTTACGATCGGGTAAAAGTTAGAGTCGCGCTGGAAACTCAGGGCGATATTGCCTCCAGATTCTGGGTAAGGTACAAGGAAATTATCGCGGGATTGCATCTGATCGAAGATTTCATCGACCAACTCGTTGTCGGCGATATACGCGCCGAATGGCAGATACCCGCAGCCGGCAATGAAGGTTTAGGCATTGTTGAAGGTTGGCGTGGCGAGATTATCAGCTACATCCGCTTTGACGCCGATAATAAAATCGCTCGTTTTTATCCGCGCGACCCCAGTCAATTGAACTGGCCGGCGCTGGAAAAACTGGTGTTGGATAATATCGTGCCGGATTTTCCTGTGTGCAACAAATCCCTGAACGGCTCTTATTCAGGCAATGATTTATAGGAAGGGACAATGCTGAGAATTTTTAAGAAAATCCTGACCACAGGTGTCGTCACGGAACGCTTTAGCTTACGTTCCCACGCAGAGCATGGGAACGAGGACGAACTGGAGCAATTGGGCATTAAGATTAAAAGCCATATCGACAAGAAATTTTCCGGCAGTATTGCAATACGGCAAGTCGATGCGGGTTCTTGTAACGGTTGCGAGCTGGAGATTCATGCGCTGAATAATCCTTTTTACGATATTGAACGTTTTGGCGTTCATTTTGTAGCTTCGCCAAGACACGCCGATGTGTTGCTGGTTACCGGACCTGTGTCAAGACACATGCAAACCGCGTTACTGCGTACTTACGAAGCGGCGCCGAACCCGAAATGGGTGGTTGCGGCCGGTGATTGCGCGGCTTGCGGAGGCGAATTCGGCGTGTCTTATGCCAGTTGCGGCGCGGTATCCAATGTTATTCCGGTCGATGTAGTGATTCCCGGTTGCCCGCCCACGCCTTTAGCCTTGATGAAAGGGCTGCTCGGCTTGATTAACGCTAAGAAATAAACCGCTAAATTACGAACGGCATAGGTAAAACAATATGATTAAAAAAAAATGAAAATAGGGGGAATCGCGGCAGTGATTCTGAGTTCTGTCAGCACCGCCTCTATGGCGGCAGACGACTTGCTTCAAGATGCCGGCAGCTGGATGCAAATCGTAGGCGAAGGCAGCCTGAAAGTAGTGGACCCGAAACTGGAAAAAGGCCGTATCTGGTTGGAAGGTCAATCCCGTTTCGATGACGACTGGAATCATTGGTATCAAGGCATGGTGCGCACAGCAGTAGGCTATTCGCTTAGCGACCGGGCAACTATTTGGGCAGGCTACACTTGGTTGCCTACCCAAAATGTCGGGAAGAGTTATGTTTCCCAGCAAGATGTCTGGCCGGCATTTCGCTACCAGTATCGGAACGTTCAGCTTTAGAACCCTATTCGAAAGCAACTTCATAAAAGGCGATGATGTTCGTTTCAGGCCACGCCAGATGCTCCGCTTTATGCACCCTTTAGAGTTCGAGCCGCGTTTAAGCCTGATCACCTGGGATGAGTTTTTCATCCGAGTCAACTCAACCCAATTCGGCGGCAAGTCAGGCTTCGATCAGAACCGCGCGTTTGCAGGCATGGGCTGGACTTTCAATAAAAATTTCAGGGCTGAAGCCGGTTATCTCAACCAGTATCTGGACGATGCGACCCATACCAATAACACCATGCATCACTTGATTATGGGATCGTTGTTTATCAATTTTTAATCCCTTGCGACACCCAGTCTCAGTTACGCACTGAGATTTTCATAATCATAAACCACTTGCTCCATTGCTTTTTTATCGTTTAAGCACTGAGCTATTTTGATAACCATCATCGCATCGTAATGACGGCATAAAACAGCATCCGTAGGACGCGGTGGAACAAGCGCTTCAAGCATAGTGCATAAATGAGTGAAATAATGCCGTTTCAGGATTGAATCTTGAGGAAGACTGTTGTTTTCCGGGTAAACCACCGCCTCACTTGCTTGTGAGCAGAGAGCCGCCGCCTCGTTCTCATTTGTTGCCGGGATTTCAATAGTGCCGATAGGCTTATTATTTTGATAGTCATCAATCAGTTGCTCCATTGCTTGTTTATCGTCTAAGCATTGATCTATTTTGGCGGCTATCATCGCATCATAATGGCGGCCTAAAACAGCGTCCGTAGGACGTGGGGGAACAAGCGCTGCAATCATGGTGCATACATGAGTCAAATAATGCCGCTTCAGTACGGAATCCTCAGGCAGACTACTGTTATTTTCCGGGGAGGATATTGCCGTCTCATTTATTTGCGGTTTTACAGAAGGCTCAATATCGCTTACGGTTTGCTCGGCGGGCTCAAGTTCAGACGGAGAAACAGCCGCCGTCTCATTCGTTTGCGGCTCAGTAGAAAGCTCAATATCACTTATGGGCTGGTCGGCGGGCTTAAGTTCCGTCTGTTGCTTTACCGGTTCCGGAGCTGTAGGCTCGCTTGTAGGTGTGTCCTTAGGTGGGCAATGTGAGCAAGATGAGTTTTTTTTTCGTATTTTCAAGACAATTGGGATTGTTATCAACAAAATGATAAGTACAGCTACAATTTCAAGTGCGCTCATAATGGCTCTCCAGGCTTAAGAAAAATTTGTGTTGAAGCAAAAGGCTTTTTGTTTTTTAACATCATTTCCAATAAAAGAAAACAAAAAACCATCATTAGTCCTTATTACCTATAAAAGCATACCCGGCGCAGGAAGACCGGACTGTTCAGGCCATTCCCGATCTAGGATTGCTGATGCCCTTATTTATGGTCATGCCAAACTTTTGCGCCTAACTCCTAAGAAAATAGGGTAGGGGATTCTATGTTGAATATTAATGATATGAAGATTTGGAGTATGTAGAGGCATTACTTGCGAAGCTCTCTCAAGAGAGCTTCTCTTGCAATGTCGCGCGCTGAAATGTAGCTGTGCAATCTATCTTTATCTGCTGCTGAAATATCTCCAGCTTGGTTTTGTTGACTGAGTTTGACTTGTAAATCATGCCATTTTTTATAAGCGTTAAAGAATTCTTCGAGTTTTTCCGAAACGGCCTGATTTTCGGTCTTAATCTGCTGAACCAGTTTGTAGTAAGTCTGTTGTTCCCATTGATTTAGTTTCAGCTCTTTGGCGACATTTCGAATAACTCCGCCAATGAAATTTTTCAAGTCGTTTTCCGACAAACACAGCATGATGATCTCCAGTTAGTATTTTGCAAGTTGTTTATAGGCCTATTTTATAGGATGGGTCTTATCAAACACCAACAAAACCGCATAAATCGGTTTTTCTTAATTAGTGTTTGAAAATAGCCGTACTATGACCTATGCTGACCAGGATGATTTTTTCAGCTTAGGAGATAGGTGATGTTTAATAGAAAAATTGCGCTTTTAGTCGGAGCATTAATGCTGCCTACAATAGTGTTCTCGGATACTGCACCGCAGCCCAATTCATATGAATTTACCGGCAACACTATACACATTAACTACAGCACCAGCGGACTGGATGGTCTGCCGCATTTTACTTACCAACAGGCTAAAAAAACGCTCAATTTTAAAGGCGACCAAATCAGAACGGTAGGGACTGAAATAGGTACTTTAGTGACTGTCACTACCACGATGACGGTTGATAGCAACTCAACATCATTTTCTGTCCTCATACCTCATATTAATCTTGATCAAACACTAGAAACGCCAATTAAAACCCAAGGTATTACGACTCGACATAAATTTTCGGTTATTCCAAGTTTTAATAGTGGACAAATGGATAGCTATAAAGTCATTACACTGACTGGAAACGCAAAATTTGTTTATTTTTAGTAGCTTAATGGTAACTTTTATATTGAATCTTCAATAATGTTCGACTCGCCGATGAAAGCAAACTCAAGTTACTAGTTAAAAAACACTTGCTCTTAATTTGGATCAGGCTTTAGGTGATTTCCGAGAAATAACATCCCATCAAAAATCTGATCCGTAGAAAAAAACAGGGTTTACGAAAAATCACGAAGGGCACGAAAAAGTTGTCGAAAGAATCTTATTGCGGAGTTTTTTGCGCCCTTCATGGAGGATTCATTGTCACTCGACTTCGCCGATAATCAATTGCAACTAAGTACATTACGATATTTTATTTAAAGCTATGAAAATTCTCTTTATCCATCAAAACTTCCCTGGGCAATTCAAACATTTAGCCCCGGCTTTAGCGGTGGATCCCACCAATACTGTAGTTGCCATGACCATGCAAAAGCCGAGTGTTACTGAATGGCAAGGCATAAAACTTGTGTCCTATAGCACTAACAGAGGAACGACGCCCAATGTGCATCCTTGGGTGAGTGATTTCGAGACCAAAACCATACGAGGCGAAGGATGTTTTAGGGCGGCGCTGCAAATGCGGGAGAGCGGCTTTACCCCGGATGTTATTGTGGCTCACCCCGGTTGGGGAGAAAGTCTTTTCTTAAAAGATGTCTGGCCGCATGCAAGATTAGGAATTTACTGCGAATTTTTCTATCATGCTCAAGGGGTGGACGTAGGCTTTGATCCTGAATTTCCTCCCAAGGATGAAGGCGATGTCTGCCGCTTGCGCCTTAAAAACGTGAACAACTTATTGCATTTCGAGATAGCTGATGCCGGAATCTCTCCCACATATTGGCAGGCCAGTACATTTCCGGAGCCGTTTCGTAATCAAATCACCGTAGTGCATGATGGTATCGATACCGAAGCAGTTGTGCCTAATCCCAACATCGGTCTTACCTTGAATACCGCTACCGGTAGCATCGCCCTGACTAAAGCAGACGAAGTCATCACTTTTGTCAATCGCAATCTGGAACCGTATCGCGGCTACCATATCTTCATGAGGGCACTGCCGGAGTTGCTGAAACGACGGCCTAATGCCCGTGTGCTAATCGTGGGTGGTAATGATGTGAGCTATGGTGCTCGACCTAAGGACGGACAAAAGTGGAAGGATATTTTTGCTGGCGAAGTGCGTCCACAAGTCAGTGATGCTGACTGGAGTCGTTTGCATTTTCTTGGCAATGTGTCATACCAGAATTTTATTCCGCTGCTGCAAGTCTCAACTGTCCATGTTTATTTGACCTATCCTTTCGTATTGAGCTGGAGTCTGCTGGAAGCTATGAGTGCAGGCTGTGCTATTGTCGCTAGCAATACGCAGCCCCTGCATGAAGCGATTCATCATAATGATACCGGGCGACTGGTGAATTTTTTTGATTCGGCGGCCCTGACTGACGAGATATGTGCATTACTGAATGATCCGGCTGCCAGAGCACGGCTTGGGGAGAATGCGCGCGCCTTTGCTGTTGCCAATTACGATCTTAAAACAGCATGCTTGCCCAAGCAACTGGAATGGATAGAAAAGCTGTCGACTGGCGGCAAACAAGCGCATTAAAGACAGATTTGCGGTTCTCGCGAGCCTTTGCTGAATTCTCAAAATCACATTTAGTGTTTAATTGCAAAAATAAGGAACCCGTCAAAAAAATGCGGCAAAACGGGGTGGGGGCGGAGCGTCCTAAACAAGACAAACCCTTGACCACTATTGGTGACCACTATTGGGCTTGATTCCCAACTCTTTCAGCTCCCTTTATGGCTACGTGTACCTCTTGCTTTTGGTTTTGCTGATTTGGCTTACGTTGTTCATGATTTTTGCTCCTGATTAATTAATGGCAGGTATATTATTTCATAAAGCCAGTCCATCAAAATAATTATTGTATTTATTAAATATATTATGATAATTATCATAATAACTATTTGCCAACTTGCAGTTTTCTGATATGTTAGGCTTTTTCCGTGAACCAAGATACCGAAAATGAGTAAAATAAGCGCCTATTCTAACCCTACAAAAAACCGAGATGACAACAACTGCGTATTTTGGCCAAGCCGACCGACAACCCATTAACGAGGGCCACTTATCTGACTTGAAACAGGCCGCATCAAAAATGGGACTTGTGGACAGGCGGGCGTTTCAAGCCGATATGGCGCTCAAGTATTGTGGC
>JAUGSS010000137.1:0-3127 GCA_044426515.1 Methylococcaceae bacterium
CATTCTGGCAACTTGAACAGCGATTCTGGAAAAATCCATAAAAGTGTTCAGCTTGAAACCAGAATCGGTGTTCAACTTGAATCAGAATAGGTGTTCAGATTGATCCAGAATGGGTGTTCAGGTTGGGCCAGAATATGCAAGAGCGCTCGGTCATGGTGGCGGGGCCTAACGTTCAAGGTCAGAGGCGCTGCGCGGCTTTATCGCGCAGCGCCCCCTGCACCGCAGGGTTAGGCCTGTAGCGAGAGTCGCGCCTCTCGACCTCACGACAACTCCCCCTGTTTCAGCGTAGCTTCACTCTCTGCAACAAATAGCTCATGCGCAAGGCGAGCTAGTTTCCAGTTGGTATTCTTCACTATCGTGGCATCCCAAACAACTCCATGGCTTAATGCTACGGTACTACTTTGAGAAGTAGGTTCCTCGAGAACGGTCAGCGGCGTTGCGGATCGGCACTCTGGATGCCGCATGAGCAGAAGCTTCCGCGAGTTGAGAGGAAAGAGCACTATTGTTCCAGCAAGGCCAACGCCTGGTTCTGCCGGAGGCGGGCACGCAGAGTTGTAGAAGGAGACAGGGTTATCTGTCGTTATGAATGAAGAACCTGCTTCTGCTTCGAAAATCTCCCATTCCATGCGCGCCAACCATGGATGAATACTTCCAATCGCCATACGCATGTAGTCGAACCGGGCGGAATCCTTCATGGTCAGTTGAAATTCGCCAGAATCGATCTGTGCCGCTATATTCGCAGGGGCTAATCTGAGGATGGTTTCACGCATGAGATCCTTGGCCCATGCTGCTTGTCGTGGGACACGAATTCTTTGAATCTCTAAGTACACCAATAGCGTTGCGGCGTATTCGTCGGTTATATCTTCAGGGGATTGGATAAGGCAATCGATGACGGGCTTAATTTCATTCTCAATTCCTGACGCAAGGCCGTTCTCAAGAATGTTGGGGTCGATCCCTGTTGGTGCCCATGTTTGCCGATAGTAGCGGCCGATTGTCATGACTTGGTTCGGCGTTTGATAGCGCTTTTGGTTGCGCGCAATGTCTCGCACATGGAGACGGCCATTGGAATCGGTGAAGCGATTCAGATATGACTCCGGTACGTAGTGATGATTCTTCGGCGTATTCTGGCGCTGGTGCATAAAGGCCTAACGTTACGGTAAGGGGCGCGCCGCTCACGAAAGCCAAACGAAGCCGCCAAACCTTGATAAAAACCAAACTTCAAAACCGCCAACGGGCGGCGCGTCCCTTTGACTGACTTGTTAGGCGCGCAATACGACAAAAGCCATATTTGGGATGCTCGTTTGCAAATTCTCTGTACAGTTTTAGAAGTCATAAGAAATAGTGTTGTTTGTTTCTGAAATTAGTTTATTTGCGAAAAGAAGGTCGATAATGCGGTCAATGTCTTTTTGGGCAATTTTTTTCTGAAACATAGATGATATGTGCTGTGATAACGTATTAAGCTTTCTTGGTCTTGATTTTTTTTCTATTCTCGCTAGAAGTTCGACTACCCGCTTGTAATTTGGCTCTTCTTCTGTCGCGGTTGTCGTTGCTGCTTTAGGCTCAAGTTCGAGAAAGCTATTGATTCGCTTGCATTTCAGTCCATTTTTATTCAAATACTTTAGTAATGGGTCAAACCCCTTGTCTTTTGATAAAACAATGCAATGAATTTTAGGTGATTTTTCAGCGATGCGTCCAAGCTGGCAAGCAATAAAGAAATCAAGAGCGTTAGAGCCAACACCATCCACTTTTTGCCACTCTACGCGAGTACCAAGCTTTTGTGCGTTAGTTACTAGCTCGATAGGAACGCTCTTTTGGTTAGCGCCAACAAAGATTATTATCTGGAAGCTTTCATCCAACCTTGATAAATCAACTTGATGCACATTCTCAAAATCAACGAGGAGTAATTTTTGATTCATCTCGATTTGGTTATTTGATATTCACAGCCTAACGTAGAGCTAACCGGGCGCGGCCCGGAAAGCTGAAAAAACAAAACCGCATTATAACCGCGCTCCGGTTGAGCGCCATGTTAGGCACGGGGTTCATGGTTACGGCGGCGAAATGCGTTTGAGCTTAAGAATGTCGCTGTACTCTTTACTACCCTTGATCTTGGCGCATAGAGCATCAAGTTTCTCGCGGTCTATGGACTCAAGCTTTCGGGCAAGGTACGCAGTTACAAAAGCTCTTTCGTCACCGTACTTGTTTACTGACCAACCGGTTCCGCCGACGTAGGGACAACCATCCCAGAAGGCAATCCACCGCCAATCGGGGTACTCATTTCCATTCATTCGGCGGGTTGCATTGGATAGTCGAACACCAACGACCCCTGATGTGTTCCGAACGGTCATTCGGTTCTTGATGGGTACGGTATCGGGGAGTTCAGCAAGTTTTGCTTTGACCCATTTGTGTGCCGCAACTTCGGCTTTCTCCCAAGTGCCGTACTCGGCGAGGCCGAAGTATTGAACATGTGATTCGCGCTGGCGCTTGACCTGCGCTCGCACAGTCTTGTTTGGAATATTGCGAGTTACGTGCATAGGGTCTCCTGTGCCCAACGTGGAGCTAACCGGGCGCGGCCCGGAAAGCTGAAAAAACAAAACCGCACTATAACCGCGCTCCGGTTGAGCGCCATGTTAGGCTGAATGTGTGGTTGCAAAACCTGACCTGATGCTTTGTTTTCTTTTCGAATTAGCATATTCTGCTAACTCGTCGAAAGTTTTGATAAAAGTATTGATAGCCGCATGCTCTCCAAGAGGCTCTATAATTACCCAACCATTTGATTTTCTTATCATTTTGTAGCCAATCTCCAGAAGAATTCTTTCGCAATCTTCTGGAGTATTTATGATTTCGACGGCGGTTTGCTCTTTACCACAATACCGGCACATTGCTGCTTCTTTTTTTATTATTTCAGCACAATACGGACACTTTTTATTGTTGTCATTGGTATAGCTTTTCCTTGACGCACCATATCTGGATTTAGAGCTAAATCCAACTTGCATATTCTGGCCCAACCTGAACACCCATTCTGGATCAATCTGAACACCTATTCTGATTCAAGTTGAACACCGATTCTGGTTTCAAGCTGAACACTTTTATGGATTTTTCCAGAATCGCTGTTCAAGTTGCCAGAATG
>JAUGSS010000020.1:0-27827 GCA_044426515.1 Methylococcaceae bacterium
GCTGGTAATTCTTGCTCTCCAGTACGTCGGCAATGATAAAAGGCAGGTCGTCGGTGGTAATGGTTTGCTTTGAATCGCCGAGGCTGACGATCCGGGCCAGCACTTTTTTCTGGTTCTCTTCGGACAGGTCCAGTTCCAACATCTCCAGGTTTTTTTTCAGCGACGCTTTACCGCTCATCTTGCCCAATGCGTAGCTTCGGGTGCGGGAAAAACGTTCCGGGCCCAATTTGGTTTTGTACAGCCCGCCTTTTTGGTCGCCGTCGGCATGGATGCCTGCGGTCTGGGTGAAAACATCGGCACCGACTATCGGCGCATTGGCAGCGACGCGTTTGCCGGAAAAATTTTCAACCATCGCGCTGATGCGCACGATATGGCTTTCATCGATAGACAGTTGCATATTCATTTTATCGCGTAACACCACGGCCACTTCAGCCATTGAGGCATTGCCCGCGCGTTCGCCCAGACAGTTAACGGTACAGTGTATCGCATTTACGCCGGCGCGAACCGCCGCCATTACATTAGCGGTGGCTAGGCCGTAATCGTTATGCGGATGAAAATCGAATTGCAACTGCGGATAGCGTTTGCACATATCGCCGAAATTTACCAATACTTCGTCAGGCGATAGAACGCCGAGAGTATCGGGCAACATAAAATGGCTAATGCCGGAGTCCTGCAAATTATCCATCAAGCCGTAAACATAGTCGGGGGCATCGCGATAACCGTTCGACCAGTCTTCCAGATAAACATTAACTTTCAGGCCCTTTTCCAGCGCGTAGTTGACGGTTTGCAGAATGTCTTCGGTATGCTGCGCCAGTGTTTTGCCCAGTTGCACACGGCAATGCTTTTCGCTGCCTTTGATCAGCAGGTTAATCACTTCGCCGCCGGTTTCCAATATCCAATCGACACTGCGCGTGTGGTCGACAAAACCCAAAACTTCTACACGACCGGCAAAACCTTCCTGTTTCGCCCATTGATTGATGTTGGTGACCGCTTCTTTTTCGCCTTGAGAAACGCGGGCGGAAGCGACCTCAATCCGGTCAACCCGCAGCCACTGTAGCAAGGCTTTGGCGATGCTGACTTTTTCTACGGGAGTGAACGAAACGCCTTGGGTTTGTTCGCCGTCGCGCAAGGTGGTGTCCATTAGCTGGATATGTCTAGAATCGGTGGACATGATTGTCGCCTGTGTTCTCAAGGTAAGCGGGTTAATGAAGTGGTGTAGGATGGGTAGAAGCGATAGACGAAAACTATCATAATTAATCATCTAAACGATGGATTCTGGTATAGCCACTCTTACGTGTTACACGGCTAGTTCAAATTAATTAGATTTTCAGCCATCAAATCATCATATCCAAAAATGGGGTTAGTAGGCCAAAGTACATATTCAGGAGTTTGACATGATAGCTTTTCTATTTCATCGCCACTCATTTTTGGTCTATCTCTATAATCTACCCCAGCACTTAAAATTGTAACGATGGTTGTGAAATTGGTTTCAACTCCAAGGTGGGCTGGAAATAACGCGCTGAATGTACCGTTACCCTTAATGGAGATGTGAACACATTTATCATGGACATCTTCAGTTGCTCTTAGCATTGCCTCGAAATGTAGGATACGCTGTGCGTACCTTTCGGCTACAGGGTTAATTGTTTAGGCAATGCAGTTAAAATTGCTCTTAGTGCCTTATTTACCGATTCGGAATCAGTGAAAACTTTAGCAACATCTTCATCAAGTGTGACGTTAATTGTTTTTTTTGCGAATCGATTCGGTTTCGCTTTGCTGTAATCAAAATCATATTCAGGCAATAAATCTTCAGTGTTTGTTTGTGCGCTCATGATTTTTTATCTCCACGGCAGTCGCCATTCTTGCACTGATAATTCGGATAACACCATCAGTACGCTCTGTAAAAGAGACAACAAGCAGTTTAGCTTTATTTGACATGCCAATAATCAACTCACGTTGTTCATCAATGGAATGCCAAATGTCATCAAAAATACTCGCTAACGAATCATCAAAAACTGTTTTAGCTTCATCAAACGTAACGCCATGCTTTTGGAAAGTGCTCCCTGCTTTGTTTTCATTCCATTCAAATTCCATATATTTTCCTGATTAGTAAGATGTTTCAGCTAGCACTGCCCTATCGGCATGAACCCCTATGATCGTAGGGGCAATCCCTTGTGGTTGCCCAGTGGGCAGGCACAAGGCCCGCCCCTACAACATCCTGGCTGAAACATCTTGCTAATCAGGTATATTTTTATCAAAATCCATTAAATCTTAAGATATATTAAGCATGTAGGGTGTACGCCGTGCGTACCTTTCGGAATTCGACGGTACGCACACATGACTTAAACCCAAAGCCAAGGAAAGTTCAACTTATGCTGCTGCTCATACTGCTCAATCTTATCCGCATGCTTTAAAGTCAAGCCAATATCATCCAATCCGCTCAGCAGATTGCCCTTGCGGAACGGATCGATGTCAAAGCTGAAGCCGTTACCGCCCGGCGTGGTGACTTGCTGGTTTTCAAGATCAACGACAAAGCGCACGCCTTCGTTAACGGCAATTTCGGCCATCAATTTATCCAGTTGATCTTTCTCGACTTTGATCGCCAGAATGCCGTTTTTAAAACAGTTGTTATAGAAAATATCGGCATAGCTGGTCGAAATAATGGTATTAAAACCATAATCGGCAATCGCCCAGGGCGCGTGTTCGCGTGATGAGCCGCAGCCGAAGTTATCGCCGGCCACCAGGATTTTAGCGCCCTTGAACGCAGGCTTATTCAGCTCGAATTCGGGGTTATCGCTGCCGTCGTCATTAAAACGCCAATCGTGAAAAAGATGCTGACCAAAGCCGCTGCGTTCCACTTTTTTCAGGAACTGCTTGGGGATAATCTGGTCGGTATCGACATTGCTGCGGTTCATCAATGCCGCAATACTTTCATGTTTTTTGTACGGTTCCATAATTCTTTCCGATCTTATAGTTTGCGAATATCGACAAAATGACCTGCGGCCGCTGCGGCCGCTGCCATTGCAGGCGAAACCAGATGCGTACGTCCGCCTTTGCCCTGACGGCCTTCAAAATTGCGGTTTGAAGTCGATGCGCTACGCTGGCCTTTAGTCAGTTCATCGCCATTCATCGCCAAACACATAGAACATCCGGGTTCGCGCCATTCCCAACCGGCTTCGATAAAAATCTTATCCAAACCTTCTTCTTCAGCCTGTTTCTTGACGTGATAGGAACCGGGAACTGCAATGGCGGTAACGCCTTCGGCAACCTGGGTGCCTTCCGCCATTTCGGCGGCGATCCTGAAATCTTCGATACGGCCGTTGGTGCAAGAACCGATAAAGACAAAATCTATCGGAATGTCGGTTATTTTGGTATTTGGCGTCAAGCCCATATAGGCCAAGGCGCTTTCACAGGCTTTACGCTTTATTTCGTCGGTAAAACTTTCCGGCGCAGGTACGAGGCCATCGACCCCAACCACTTGTTCCGGCGACGTTCCCCAGGACACTTGCGGCGCAATATCGGCGGCATCCAGCGTGACGGTTGCATCAAACTCCGCGCCTTCATCACTGGGCAGACTCTTCCAATAAGCCAAAGCCTGCTCCCAATACTGACCGGATGGCGCAAACTCGCGTCCTTGCAGGTATTCGTAGGTTTTTTCGTCGGGAGCGACCAATCCGGCTCTGGCTCCGGCTTCAATCGCCATATTGCACAGCGTCATCCGGCCTTCCATCGACAGCTGCCTGATCGCGGAACCGGTATATTCAATGACGTAGCCGGTACCGCCTGCAGTGCCGATTTTGCCGGTAATCGCCAACGCAATATCTTTTGCCGAAGCAAACTTGGATAATTCGCCATTGACCACGACCTGCATGGTTTTGGACTTAAGCTGCGGCAGGGTTTGAGTCGCCATTACATGCTCAACCTCAGAAGTGCCTATACCGAAGGCCAACGCGCCGAATGCGCCATGCGTCGCGGTATGGCTGTCGCCGCAAACCACCACCATGCCGGGATGAACGAAACCATGCTCAGGCACAACAACATGGATCACACCGTTATTCGGATCGGTCATGTCATACAGATTCAGGCCGTTCACACGGCAGTTTTCAGCCATGGTTTCGATCTGTTTTTTGGCAATAGGATCGGCAATAGGCAGGTTGCGATTTTTAGTCGGTACGCAATGATCCATCGTAGCCAGAATACTGTGCGGATTGCGCACATTGCGGCCGGACAAACGCAGACCTTCAAAGGCCTGCGGACTGGTGACTTCATGCATCAGATGCCGATCAACATAAAGCAAAGGAGCCTGCCCTGCCTCATCAACGACAAGGTGGCTGTCCCAGATTTTTTCGTACATAGTCTTTTTCATAGCGTATTCCAAAGCTTGCGTAGCGGCTCTATATCGAGCGCATGGCGCGTTACAGGGTCAATCAAAAGCATAGTAAAGCTATGCGTAACTGCATATTATCCTCTAAAAGAGACATGGTTTGCAATTTGCTGGAAATGCTCTTGCGTCAGGGGACATAATTGGGCCTGAAGCGTCCCAATTTCAAATGTTATTTGGCAATCAGGGCCCTGTACCTTTTTATCGTCCCTTCGCCCCGGTGTGGGAATGATGCCGCACCGAGTTAATCAATCAGCATCCGGGCCAACGGACTGTTGCTGTCTACTGAGGAGGACTGCCGGTCCGCGTCGGCAACACTGCAAAGCTCAATAATCCCGCTAAGCTGCTTTAACTGCTCGGCATGTTGGTTGCCGAAATTTTCTATCACCAGCAAAACTTCGCTATCGATCATGTTGATTGCATTGTTTAAGCCTTTGTTTAATCCCCTTAAAGCGCTTTTTTCCAACGAAGGCTTTAATTTTTTCAGAATAAAAAAAGGCGTCAGCCAGCTAATGGCTATTAACAAAGTGCTGTGTATCGCAAAATCCACGCCTAAATAGTCTACTTTGGACATGTTGCTGGTGTAATAGCCGATAAAAACCTGATAGCCGACCCAACAAATAGCTGCAAGCGGCAGCATGATTTCACATAAGCGCATAAACTTTAAAAAGCCGCGGTGCAATACATTGCCCGGATTCGCCAATGCCTGTCTGGCGGACAGTTCACTTTGTGCTTGGACAATTTTTGGCGCTTTTTCACGTAGCCCGGATAGCTGCTTTTTAAGCGGACTAACCGGAATGCCAAGCTGGTCGGCATTACTGATAAATTCATTCAGGGCGTCGTCAAAGCGGGCTTCGGCCCACTCGTCCCATAAGCGGGGTCCAACACCGGATGCGGCATATTTGGCAGTCGGTCGCATCGGTTCCCTACCGATTACGACACTCCCACCATCCCTGGCGGTCGCCGGATTATTTAATAAATCGGCCGCGTGAGCAGCATAGTGCTGCGCCAATTGCCGGATAGGCCAGGCAAACCCCTGTTGCAATACTTGGCTTGTACGCTGCCATTGCTGTTGCCACAGCGCCGGCAACTGTTCAAAAACCGCCACGGAACTTAACAATCGGCCGGCATCTTGCAGGTTTTGCTTTAACTCGTCTTTTTTAATCTGTGAACTTCTTTGCTCCAGTTGCTCAACGATATGTTCGGTCGCCAACGAGCTGATAGTCGCTTCCAATGCGGCAAACTCATCGGCTTGCGGGCTTTCGGTGCAGGCGGTCTTAAAGATGATCGGTTCGGCAAAACCCGCTTTATGCAATTGCTGTTTGAAATCTTCATACTGCTCTGTTTGGCCCCTGTCCCACTGGTTCAAGACAAACAACCAAGCATGCCTGCCGCCTTCTGCGAGCAGTAAACACCAGGCTTTTTCATCCCGATAGCGTTCCGGACTGACCACATAGATCAACACATCGATATGCGGCAACCATTCCAATACCTGATGTTTATTGTTTTGCTCGGTGCTGTCGAAATCGGGCATGTCAATCCAGATCACATTTTTCCTGGACTCATCGTCATGCTCGGCAATTTTTATTTGCGCCAGCGGCAATTGCTCGGGCAAATGCTTTATCGCCACGCTATGGTGATGAAATAACGTGACTTCCCGCGATGTAGGCCGCTCTACTCCGGCTCGGGCAACGGCTTTGCCGGCCAAACGGTTAAGCAAAGTACTCTTGCCTACGCCGGTGCCGCCCATGAACGCGACAATCAGCGGCCTGGAGCCGTTGTGGTTAAACAGCGTGTCGGGCGTTCCGGCATCGATCTCAATTAATTGCTGCGCGGCGTCGGTATTGATCCAACCTGCCGCCGACGCCTGCTTGGCCCAGCGTTTTGTTGTTTCTACCAAATTAGAGTAATCGTAAGCCATGGCGCTTTTCTATAAGTTGATGCTCTGCCGCACGCAGCTGATCAGGGGGGATATTAAAATGAGCGGTCATCGATAATTGCTCCGGTAATTGCAAGAGTTTGTTGCGCATGCCTTCGATAAACAACGCCTGTTTTACGGTATCGAATTGGCTTTGTTTTAACTCGGCTTCCACTTTATGCATGTAACTGCCGACCGCACTTTCAGCCAACAACGAAGTCACTGACAGCATTGCCGGGGCAAGCACCAAATCATGCAGTCCTATGCCGCCCATATAGAAGGTCAAAGCAATAACGGTAGCATCGGCTGTTGCCCTGGTGGCCCGCAAACCGTTTAAAACGATCGGCTGTTCTTGTAATTTGTAATACAAACGATACGCCGCGCTTTCCACATCCTGCTGAAAAAACAGATGATAATTTTTTGCCGCCAGCCCGAAATCCTGCAACGCAGGCTGCCGCTGACTGCGCAGCATGCTGTTGAGTTGCCGCCACCATTGCCCCTGCTGACCCTGCTCGGCCTTATCCAACAGTTTGTCCGCGAGCTGAATCAGCGTATGTTCGGCTATTTGATTTAACAAGGCTATCTCGTAACTGCTGTCTGCAATAGCCCGTCTTTTACGCCCCAGTTTCATGACCTGCCTGACCGGCCAAGTCAAAACTTGGCGGGTACCGGCCAGAACGCGGGCTAATCCGGGTATTTCCAGTAGATTCAGCAATTGAGCCAAGGCCAATTGAAAGGTTTCGTAATGATGCGGATGATTCAGGTAATCGCGCCGGTAACTTGCCAGCGCTTGGTCGATCATACTATCAACCAGTTCATACCAATCGTTTAATGCCTGATGCTCGGCAAAAACCGGTTCCAGCCAAGTTTGCCAGTGTCTTTTCAATAATTCCTGTTCAAGACGGGTATGACTGTCATGCCGGGCTATCCCTGCCCGCCCCTCGGCGGACTTGTCCAAACGCACTTTATTCGCAACATGTTTAAGCAGCTGTTGCCTGGATTCAGGCCACACCGGCAATCCTCCCGGCTTCTGGTAATACAGCGGCACGACCTCGGGAAATTCATCGGTTCTGGCTTGCCGCCATTTTTCTTTTAGCGATTGGATAATGATCGATTCAGAACCTTCAACCAGCTTATTCAGGCAAATAATGCTCGGCTGATGCAGTTCTTCAATAGCCGCCATGATGTCCCAGACCGATTGATCGGCATATTTTTCTTTGCTGAGTACCAGAATCACGATATCCGCCAATGCAATCGCCCGGATGACGCCTTCCCGGTAAGTAGCTGAATCTATCGAATCGAAATCGGGCGTATCCCACAAAACACCGGGCGGCAAAAGCTCTGAATCCGTGGTATTTTGCGTTAGCGAATAGCAATCGTACCGGTCTTTACTAAGCAATGTTTGTTGCAATTGCTGAAAACGTCCGAAATAACGTTGCAGACCGTTGCAGTCCTCAATACTGACGCCGTTGCAAAAACCCTGGGGATGAATGGTGTAGCCGGCCAAGGGACTCACTCCGGCGACGCTGCTGTTTAACAGCACGTTGGCCAACGAGCTTTTTCCGGCCTGAGTCGGCCCCAGCACCGCCATATGCAGCAACGGTTGCTGCGATGAGTTAAGCAATTGGCCCTTGCGTATAAAGGCTTCCGCCAAAATAAGCTGATCGATCCGCTGTTGATAGCTTGTTTTGACGGCCTCATTGCCCAGTTGAGCCAAAACCGCCTGGTAACGTTGTTTTAATAATTGGATAAATTCCAGCATAAAAAGCCAGCTCAGGATTATAATGACCGGCTATTTTACTTTGTTTGGCGATCTGAGGTTATATAATCACAATCGCAACGCTTGTAAATATCATGACACGCGTCCCTACTTAACTTGAGGTTATCTTTATGAAGAAATTACCTATTCTTCTGCTCATTCTCTGCTGCACATCGTTAATTGCATGTAGCAAAGGCTCTCAAATCAACGGCCATAATACCCGTACTGTCTTTAGATCGGTTAAGGCGCTAAAAAACCGCTTATCTCCGGATGCCCGTATTGAATTTGAAGTCTCTTTCTGGATGCTTCGCGATTCCATTAAAAGCGAAAACGACTTTCTTAACGCTGTTGACGGTAAAAAACCTGAAGAAATCATTGCATTGGGCAAAGAACTTTATCAGCAACGGAAAAATAACGGCTTTGCAGGCTATGAAAAATATACCAGTTGGGATGACATGATCGCCCAATTCGGCAAGGAAAGATTCGATCAGGATAACCGCAAAAACAAAGAAGATCCTAAAGACAAAGCCAACGATGTTTTGTATAAACTCTAATATTACCGGCCCGGTAAGGCTTTTTGATGGGATAGCGCTGCAACAAACAGGCTTGCCTCGGCAATGGTCTGTTCCATCGCAGAAATAAGCTGGGAAATATCAACGCCTATTTCAATAAATTCATGCCTTAATGCCGCAATAGCCTGGGCATTAAGGTTATGTTTAAGATATAACACCTGATCTTTAAAAGCCGCCAGAACCGGCTGAATCTTGGCTTCGGCTTTCTGCATGGACTTGATAAGCCGGGCATAATTCTGCCGGGCCGTCTTTAGCTGCTGTTTGCTGTGGGCGCGTAAGTTACGGTTAGTGTATTCATTAAGTTCGCTTTCCCATTCTACAAACAGCGCCTCGCTAACTTGTTCAATCGCCCTGATCCTGTTGCTGACCGCGTCGGATTTGGCACAGCAAAACTGATACTGTCTGTTGAGCAGGTTATATTTATGATCCAACGTGGTTTCATTGACGCAGACCAAGCTCTTAAAGCGCTGCAGCGCATCTTCAAACTCATCCCTGGTTTCCCGCAAACCCAAACAGGCCTGTTCAACATGGGTGACGACTATATCGCGCTTATGTTCGCCGATGGATTCTCTGGCGCTGTAAATAGCGGTACGGATTTTTTTTGACAGGAAATTGCTGATTAAATTTAACACTTTTTGTGCCATATCGTTGCTGACGGTTTGTGATGATCGGCCATTGGAATCTTGGTCTGTTTTACTTAAGTTTTATCGTTTCGATTTTTCCGATTGGCAAAGGCTAAGTAAGCCTATAGTTCCCACGATCCGGTGTGGGAATGCAGTGCCGGACGCGCTGCGTCCTGTATATGCCGTGACTCACGGCGCAGCGCGCCTTGACTGCATTCCCACGCAGCGCGCTCGTCTTTATACACATCTCGAAGTAGGCCGGAATAAGGCCATCCAAGCGCGTAGCGCGAGGTGGCGTTTCCGGCTTCCGAGGCTCCGAAATGCCGAAAACACCCACCCTGGCTGTCGCCGGGCGGGCTTATTCCGGCCTACATCAGGTCTTGAACAGACTTGTGTATAACGATGAGCGCAGCGCGTGGGAACGAGAGAAAAATTAGTAAAAATTTCTCACCACGAAGGACACGAAGTTTTTTTGCTTCATGTCTTCGTGGTGAATATCTTATTTCCACGCGCAGTACTCATCGTTCCTCTCGTTCCCACGCGTTGCGTCACTGCCATTAAGTTAAGCACATCGACACTTCGTAGGAGCGGGCCGTGCCCGCGACATTTGCACAGCGATTACAGACTTGTCGCTTTTTCATCGCGGGCACGGCCCGCTCCTACCGCATCATTGCGCTTAACTTAATGGCAGTGAGGCTCCGGCGTGGGAATTCAGTCTGCAACGCTCCAGCGTTACGAGACGCCTGAGCGTGGGAACGATAATATCTATTCCCGCCGCCAACTGGTGGTGCCGTCAGGTGAATCTTCCAGAATCACGCCCTGCTCTTTTAAACCATTACGTATTTTATCGGCCAACGCCCAATCCTTAGCTTTTTTCGCATCCAAACGCGCCTGGATTTGCTGTTCAATTTCATCTTCCCCAAGTTCAGCATCCCCGCTGCCTTTAAGGAAAGCATCAGGATCATCCTGCAATATCCCCAGCAAACCGCCTAAATATTTCAGCGTAGCCGCCAACATGCCAGTTTCCCCCTGATCGCCCGATTTCTTCGATGTATTCAACTCTACGACCAAATCAAATAAAACGGCTAAAGCAACCGGTGTATTAAAATCATCATCCATCGCCTGTTCAAAACGAATTTTATAATCATCCAAAACAGTAGAACTTTCAGAAACATCAACATTACGCAAAGCAATGTAAAATCGATCCAAAGCCACTTTTGCGTCATTGAGCTGTTGGTCGGAATAATTCAGCGGGCTGCGGTAATGACTGGACAAGATAAAAAAACGTATTATTTCCGGCCGGTAACGTTGCAGCACCTCACGCACGGTAAAAAAATTACCCAACGACTTGGACATTTTTTCATCGTCAACGCGGACAAAGCCGTTATGCATCCACAGATTGACGAACCTCTCGCCGGTCGCGCCTTCCGACTGAGCGATCTCGTTTTCATGATGCGGAAACTGCAAATCCATACCGCCGCCGTGAATGTCGAAATGATTGCCCAGACAGCAGGTCGACATCGCCGAACATTCGATATGCCAACCGGGACGGCCCAAGCCCCACGGAGAATCCCAGGCCGGTTCATTGGCTTTAGCCATTTTCCATAACACAAAATCCATCGGATTGCGCTTGGCCAAATCGACATCGACCCGCTCCCCGGCCTGTAAATCGTCCAGGTTCTTGCCCGATAAGCGGCCGTAATCCTTAAACTTGGACACCGCGTAAAACACGTCCCCATTACTGCCGACATAAGCCAGCTCTTTATCCGCCAAGGTTTTAATCATCGCAATAATATCGGCGATAGACTGCGTTGCCCTCGGCTCAAGATCGGGCGGCAGCACCGCCAGCGCCCGCTCATCTTCATGCATGGCGTCAATAAACCGCTCGGTCAACTTGCCGTAATCCTCGCCGTTTTCGATGGCGCGCTGAATGATTTTGTCGTCAATATCGGTAATATTGCGCACGTAGGTCAGTTCATAACCCCGATAGCGAAAATACCGCGCCACCGTATCGAACACCACCATGACCCGGGCATGGCCGATATGACAATAATCGTAAACCGTCATACCGCAAACATACATGCCGACTTTACCCGCTACACGCGGCTGGAACGATTCTTTTTTTCGGGTCAGGGTGTTATATATTTTCAACATGTCATTAAATGTAAGTCAGTCAGGCAACATTTTTCATTGCCGATTAAGTCGAGTCAGGTTAAACAAAACTGCACAATCTACCAAGCGCATGCTTCTCTTTCAAGACAAAAACACTTAGAATTTGTTCTTTGCATCACTCTACAAGGAAAACCATGCGCGCTTTCATTTTCTCCATGATGCTGCTTTTAACCACAACACTCTCATTTGCAACGGAAAACCTTATGTCTGATACACCCTCAAAAGTTAAATTAACAACGTCTTTAGGTGAAATTATTATTCAACTGAATCCTGAAAAAGCGCCTGTTTCATCGGCAAACTTCCTGGCTTATGTTAATGAAGGCTTTTACAGCAACACCATTTTCCATCGCATAATCCCCGGATTTATGGCGCAAGGCGGCGGCTTTGATACTGATTTCAACCAAAAGCCGGTTCATGATCCTATCAAAAACGAAGCCGACAACGGTTTGCCAAACAAGCGCGGCACACTAGCCATGGCCCGCACCAACGTTCCCGATTCGGCAACAGCCCAGTTTTTTATCAACTATAAAGACAATGCGTTCCTGAATCATACCAGCCCGACACCAAGCGGCTGGGGCTATGCCGTATTCGGCGAAGTCATCGAAGGCATGGATGTTGTCGATGCCATGGCTAAAGAACCCACCGGCAACCGTGGCGGACATCAGGACGTGCCTAAAACCAACATCGTCGTTGAAAAAGCTGAAGTTATAAAATAGACGAAAGGCGCAAGGCTAAAGACGAAAGGTACCGACGCCTCCGTCTTTAGCCCTTTGCCCTCCCTTTGCCCTTTGCCCTTTGCCCACCCTTGAATCAAGAAATCCTATTTGTCTCGGACCTGCATATTTCCCTGGAAAAACCCGAAATCACCCGCCGGTTTCTTTCATTCCTTAGCGATAGAGCGCCCAAAGCCGCCGCCGTTTATATATTAGGTGATCTTTTCGATGCCTGGATAGGCGACGACGACCCGACTCCGCCCAACAACACCATCCGGAAACAACTCAAACAACTGACCGATTCGGGCATACCGGTTTATTTGCAGCAGGGTAACCGCGATTTCCTGCTGGGCAAACAATTTGCCGAAGCAACCGGCGTCACGCTGATCGGCGAATACGCGGTCATCGATTTGCACGGTACGCCGACGCTGCTGACCCACGGCGATCTCCTGTGCACCGACGACCTGCCCTACCAAGCTTTTCGCATCAAAGCGCATACTCCGGAATGGCAACAAGCCGTGCTATCCAAGCCCTTGTTTTTGCGCTTACTGGCAGCGCGTTGGTATCGCATCCGCAGTTATTTTCACAAGCGCAAAAAATCCCGAGACATCATGGATGTCAATCAGGACAGCGTAATTAACATTATGCGTGAGCGCCATTGCCTGCGTTTAATCCATGGCCATACCCACCGTCCCGCCGTTCATGACTTCAAAATAGACGGCCAAACTGCCCAGCGCTTTGTACTGGCCGCATGGACCAAGACTGCCGCCGAAATATTATGCTGGAACGAAACCGGCTATCGCATTGAAGCGCTTTAACTTAATGAAAATAATTTCGACCTGTACGATTAGTTTGAAAAAGGCGATGCATCCACGAAAGACACAAAATACACGAAATAAATCGGCATGTTGCATTGAACAAACTCGGGCGTGCCGTGCGCGACTTCTCCGAGACTTAAAATACACCTGCTTCATGTTTGGCGCGCGGCACGCCCTTGTCCCGCTTAAGATTATATCGCTTCGGATAGTGATTTATTATTAAGCGTACAAGGTCATAATTTTCACCACGAACGTATTTTAAAATCTTGTTTAAGTTTTTTAATCGAGCTCTTGTGGATTTGCCTGTTATTCATGAACAGTGACTCGCAAGTTACCTAAACACCTGAATTAATAAATTGTTTTTGGATCATTACTATGAAGAAAAGTTCAAACACCGTCTGGCATGAAGCCACCGTCACCCGCGCCCGGCGCGAACAATTAAACGGCCACCGCTCGGCGGTGCTGTGGTTTACCGGGCTTTCCGGAGTAGGCAAATCGACACTCGCCCATGCCGTTGAAGAAGCGCTGTACCTGCGCGGCTGCCGCACCTTTGTCCTCGACGGCGACAACATCCGTCATGGTTTGTGCGCCGACCTGGGATTTTCTCTTGAAGATCGCTCCGAGAACATTCGCCGCATCGCCGAAGCCGCCAAGCTGCTGGTCGAATCGGGCGGAATTGCGCTGACCGCCTTTATCTCGCCCTTTCGCCAAGACCGGGAACGCGCGCGCAGCTTGTTTCCGCACGGCGATTTTATCGAGATTTTCTGCGATGCGCCGCTGGAAGTCTGCGAGCAGCGCGATGTCAAAGGACTTTACCGGCGCGCACGGGCCGGCGAGGTCAAGGAATTTACCGGCATATCCTCGCCTTATGAGCCGCCGTTAAATCCGGAACTAAGAATAGACACCAGCAGCTTGCCGCTGGATGAATGCGTCAAACAAGTGCTTGCGCTCCTACACGAGCGCGGCATTGTGACTGATAAATGATCACACCCCGGCTTCTATCGCTACCCCGCCAAAACCCTCTTTTTCCCTCGGTAGCCGAGCAAATGACTGCCGGCGAAACTGACTCAAGGAATCATTCGGATTGCTTATGAAACATCCTGATCTAAGCGCTGCTATCGACTTGGTCCGCAGCAGCAACACCCCTGCCCTCAATATCTGCATCGTTGCCCCCGAGCTGCTGGGCCCCGTGCGCAATAGCGGTATCGGCACGGCGAATACCTTTCTGGCTTATGAATTGGCCGAGGCCGGTCATTCGGTATCGATTCTGTTCAGCCAATGCGAGACTCCGGCACGTACTTCGGAGCCTTGGCTGGAGATCTATCGCCGGCGCGGAATCGAGGTGATAGTGGCGGAGGAATGGGCCGATAAGCGCGTTCGGGTCAGGCTTTTCCCTAACCACCCTCCGCTGGCTATGGCGTATACAGTACATAACTGGCTGTCAGAGCATAGCTTTGATCTGGTGATTTTGACGGAATGGCAAGGTCACGGTTTTTATGCTTTGCAAGCCAAGCGCGGTGGACTGCGCTTTAAAAAAACCGCTTTCATCACCCGGATTCATCGTCCCAGCCTGTGGCATGCCATCCACAATGCGGACTTGCCGGCGGAACCGGAACAGTCGCTTACCTATTTTATGGAACGCAAATCCGTGGAACTGGCGGATGCCGTCATCAGTCCCAGCGCCTATATGCTTGATTGGGTAAAACGCCACGGCTTCAATCCGCCGACGCCGGCGTTCGTACAGCCGAATTTGCTGAAAGTGAAGCCACAGCAAGCCGGTGAGCCGGAGCGAATTGTAGCGGTAGACGAATTGGTGTTTTTCGGCCGGCTGGAATACCGCAAAGGCTTGGTGCAATTTTGCGATGCGCTCGACAAGCTGTCAGGTCTGGGAGTCATGCCGCACCGTGTCACCTTTTTAGGCAAGTTTGCGCGGGTGGGCCAGGAACACTCCGCCCTGTATATTGCCCAACGTTCGCAAAAGTGGAGCTTTCCCTCCCAGCTCCTATCGCGCATGGGGCAGTCGGAGGCCTTGGATTACTTAGCCGCGCCGGGACGTATAGCGGTAATGCCTTCGGTAGCCGACAACTCGCCTTACACCGTCTATGAATGTCTGGCGATGGGTATTCCGTTGTTGGCGCGGGATGTAGGCGGGGTGGCCGACCTGATTGCCGCAGAGGATCAAGCCGCTTGCCTGTTCAACGATAATCCCAGCCTGTTGGCGCGCAGATTGGCGACAGTATTAGCCGAGGGAGCGTTGCGGCCGCGTCTGGCGTTTGACCTGGAAGACAACCGCAAGGCATGGCGGGAAGGCTTGCCGGCATTGGTGAATCAAATCTGTCCGGCAAAGCAGCCGAAAAAGCAAGGCAAACGAGCTATACCGTGGGTGTCGGTCTGCCTGACGCATTACAACCGGCCTAAACTACTCCGTCAGGCAGTGGCCTCACTGTTGGAACAGGATTACCCGAATCTGGAAGTTATTCTGGTCGACGACGGCAGTCCGGGCAAGGACGCTGCCAAGATGTTGCAAGCGCTGGAACCCGAATTTGCCCGTCGTGACTGGAAAATTCTACGCCTGGAAAACGGCTACTTGGGCAAGGCGCGCAATACCGCAGTGCGCGCGGCACGGAGCGATTTTTTATTATTCATGGATGACGATAACGTCGCCCGCCCCCATATGGTCAGCCGTTTTATGCAAGTAGCGCTGTCGTCCGGCGCGGAGTTAGTGACCACAGTATTCGAGGTATTTTCCGGGGATAAAAAGCCGACCGCCAAAACGCCGGTAGTTGAGCGCTTTCTACCGGTAGGAGATACCGTGTCATTTTCGGTCGTAGCCAATGCCTTCGGCGATGCCAATTCGCTGATTCGGCGTTCGCTGTTTGAGAAGCTGGGCGGCTTTTCCGAGGACTACGGTCTGGGGCACGAGGATTTGGAACTGTACGTGCGTGCCGCCTTGACCGGAGCCAAAGTAAGCATAGTCACGGAACCCTTGTATTGGTACCGCCGCAATGGCGAATCGATGCTGAGCACCACGCATGCCGCCGCAAACCGCATACGCAGTTTCCGCCCCTACATCGATCACTTGCCGGCGCCATTGGCAGAGTTGGCGGTGTTGGCATATGGCTTGGCGACCGAGCAAATACTGCCGCAACCGGCATCGGAGTTCGGGTTATTGCCTGCGGATCGGCGGCGCTTGGCGGTCAGCGGCCCGGATGCGCCGGAGACTATTGCAGCGGTGACCAATGTGTTGAAATTAATGGGCCATGGAACCCTAGCCAAGGCAATTATGGATGACCTCTCACGGCCAAACGTAGATGGGCAAATAGGCATAACCTCCGCCGAAACTTTGGCTGTTTCAATTATCTCGGTAGTCCGGCAAGGCGATGCGAAACAATTACGTAAGCTGCTTGCCGGATTGGGCAAATCTTCCTCCACCAAAGAAGCGATAGCCAGCGCATGTTTCACCGCTTTGGCGGCAACCGAGGGGCAAGTGACAAATGCCGATATAGTCGAATTGCTGGCCCAGCGCTTGGTGCGCGCGCTGCCTGACAGTTTTGAGGCGCTTCTGACCGCAGCCAAACATTTGTTGACAGCGGGTTGCTCATCATCAGGCTTGAACAACCTATACGCCGCATTAGCGCTGGCCGATGCCGATTACCTCCGCTTGCGCCCGGATGTAGCTGCCGCTGTGGATCGCAAACAATTTTCCTACGGTCTTGAACATTACCACAACCATGGCCGGAAAGAAGGCATTCCGTGGCCGGGGAATCAAGGCTTTACGGCTCTGTGGCCACACCTAGCTAAAATAGTGAATGCGGGCGACTTGCCTGAGCTGACCGTAGAAACCCAAACCATGCTGGTGCTTGCGCTTAAGGCGTTTAAACCGCCGGGATAATTACTTAGTCAGTATTGATATACTCTGAACGGTCAGGTTTTCGGCTTTTAAACCCGTTAAGGGCCGGATAAATGGGGTTCCACAAGCTTTAAAAAAACCGAAAACTCGCCCGCTTAAAATAAATCTCCCTTTGTCCTACCTATCCGCCAATCGGTTGAGATAGTTGCCGCCGAACACAAAAATCGTCTGCGTCGCAAAATATTTGTGTTACATTGATGTCCGGCAACCTCTTTGACTTATGCCCAATATTTTTATAACATATTGTATTATTTAATATTTTACAGATGCTGCCCATTTTTATTATCCCGAACTTCGCGGTTAAGTTAAGAGCTGCCCATTGCATTTGATCTTTTATCTCGTTTTACTCTTGGGATGTTTGGCGCCATGTCCCAGTGCGACAGCAGATGTATTGCCCCTTCCCAGCAGCCAAACCGAAATTGCCGATCTTTTACCTGTTGCTCCCCCACCCAAACGGCGCGTACTGGTCATTTATTCCTATCACGACACGCTACCGTGGCAAGCTAAACTGAGGGAAGCGCTGTTCGCACGTTTACAGTCAGTTCCTGCCGAACAACGACCTGAATTATTTGAAGAACGTATTGAGGGGCACCGTCTCAGTAATATCATTTCCTATACAAAATTATTGGAACTGCTGGAAGCCAAATACAGCAATGTAAAACTGGATTCAATTGTCACAGAAAACGATTATGCCTATGACTTATTTGAAAAATATCCAATTTTTTTCCCCGGCGTCAAACGACAGTCGCTTACGCTGACACAAGGACGGTACGATAAGGTACTGGTCGCGCATGAAAACGGCACTGAAGCCGTCAACACAATATTACACATATTTCCAAACACTAAACGGGTCGTTGCGATTATGGGTAATAAGGACCCCTATGCCGGCGGCCTTTGGGCTCAACTTAAAACCATCCAACCGGCGTTATCGGCTAAAAACATCCAGCTCGATATTTGGGATGATTTTAGTTTTGAAGAACTTTACCAGCGCGCCAAACAACTTCCCGCCTTAGATACAGCCATTTTATATTTGCCGGTCATGCAAGACCGTTTAGGCGTTTCCCAAATTCCAAAAGATGTATTTCAGCGTTTAAAGGCTACGGTAAACCTACCTATTTTTATACATCATGATAGTTTTTTGGGCGTCGGCGCTTTTGGCGGCTATGTCCTTAGCGCTGAAAAATACGGTGATTTGCTGGGGCGCATGGTGCTTGGAATGGCTTTACCCAAAACTAGGGCTGAGCTGGATGCCGCCACCAAGGGCTATTATTTCGATGATAAAGAACTCCAGCGCTGGGGGGTAGACGATAGCCGATTGCCTACAGGCAGCATCATTATCAACCGCAAACAATCCATTGTGTATACCTATTTCTGGCAGATTGCCCTAACACTGTTGGCATTGGTAGTGGAATCCTTGCTGATTATTGCGTTGTTCCGGAGTTTACGCCAACGCAAACAAACAACGCTGTTACTCGCACAGGAGCGCGATTTGTTGGAACAGCGCGTCGCTGTGCGTACCGGTGAATTGGCAGAATCACGCAATCTGTTTCAAGAAGCGGCAAAAGTGGCAAAATTTGGTGTTTTTGATTATGACCTGATAAGCGGTGAATTAAAATGGGACGATTCCATGTTTGCCATTTACGGGGTTAAACGGAATGAATTTTCTGTCACTTACAGCAACTGGTGTGAATTGCTTTTGCCGGAGGATTACAACGTAGTAACAACGGCCTTACAACGTGCGCTTAATAGCGAAGCTGAGTTTAATACTGACTTTCGCATCCGGCGCAGTCATGGCGAGACTGCCACCATTTACGCACTAGGGCATGTGTACCGTGACAGCATTGGGCAGCCATTGCGAATTGTGTGTTTCAATCAGGATATTACCGAACGCAAAGCCACAGAAAACCGCATTAATTATTTAGCTTTTTATGACCCTTTAACAGCCTTGCCTAATCGGCGTTTATTGCAGGAACGCTTAAAACACAACATTGATTTGGCGCGTAGGGAAGGCAAATACATGGCGGTGCTGATGTTGGATTTGGATCGTTTTAAAGCGGTTAATGATAGCTTGGGGCATTTAATGGGCGACGAATTATTAAAACAAGTGGCCGCACGCATTTCTTCCCGCTTGCGGGACGTTGATACCGTTGCACGCTTGGGCGGGGATGAATTTACGGTGTTATTAAGCAATATTACGCATCAGGAGGATGCCGGCAAAATAGCCGAAGCCATCATTACCGATTTGGCACAGTCTTTTCAATTGTCGTTAAATGACGATGTGCATATTGGTACGAGTGTCGGGATTAGTCTCTATCCGCAACATGATGAGACACCTGAAAAACTGATGGACCATGCCGATTTGGCGTTGTATCAGGCAAAAAAGAATGGTCGTGGCCGCTTTGCCTATTTTTCTGAAGAATTGAATGCCTTGGTGCATGACCGTATTGCCTTGGAATCTCGTTTGCGCAAAGCCATTGAACAGCAAGAATTACGGGTTTTTTACCAGCCGCAAGTTGATATTATCAGCGGAAAAATCATTGGCGCCGAAGCTTTGGTACGCTGGCAAGATACGCAACAAGGCTTAATTCCACCCGCTCGTTTTATACCGATTGCTGAAGATAGCGGATTAATTATTGCAATTGGCGAATGGGTGCTTCATGAAACCTGCCGGCAGGGCAAAGCGTGGCTGGATGCCGGTTTACCACCCTTAACCCTGTCTGTTAATGTATCGCCGCATCAATTCCGCTACAGCAATATTGCCGAATTGGTTACCAGAGTATTAGCCGCAACCCATTTTCCGCCTCATCAGTTGGAACTGGAGATCACCGAAAGCGGCTTGATGGAGGATCAAGACAATGTCATCGTAATTTTGAACAGCCTGCGCTCAAAGGGTATCCATCTTGCGATTGATGATTTTGGTACCGGTTATTCTTCCCTGGCGTATCTCAAAAAATTTCCTGTGAATATATTAAAAATCGATAAAAGCTTCATTGATGCTATTCCATACGACCAGAACGATACCGAAATTGCGGCTACCATCATATCAATGGGGCATATTTTAGGTTTTAAAGTTCTGGCGGAAGGCGTGGAAACACCGGAACAACTGGCTTTCTTGCAAACAAAGGGCTGTGATATGTATCAGGGGTATATCAAAAGCAAACCGGTGCCTGCTCATGAGTTTGTTGAGTTATTAGGCTTTTAAGGGGGTGCTGATGCAGCACAATGTTTATAACTTGTTTTTATTACCCTGAAGGACATGAAGATAATGAAGGGAAGAGAATTGAGCAATTTGCCGAATAAGGCAATGGGTGAATAATTGAAGCTCATAAAACATTCGGCCCTGGATTGCTGGAATTCAGGGCCGAATGTTTTATGAGTCGTCTCAATATCACGCATGAAGTCAATGCAGTAGTATCTTCGGCTTCCAATTTAAAGCGAGACGATTTTACAGATAACATCCCTTGAAGGGATGTTATCTATCCCGGCTTAGTTGGTAGCCGTATCTTCAAGTCCTTCATGGTCTTCATGGTAAAAATAAATAACATTTTTTGGAATCAGCACCCAATTGTAGGATGTGGAAGTTTACTGTTTGCGGCTTACCTAAGGTTTTATCTCATCCTGATTGTCAGTCAAAGGAAGCCGTTTTTCACCTTTGGGCGTCGCGCTGAATGTTTTTTACATTAGCGTGTGCATCATTGATATCATTTGTTGCTGACTTTAATGTGCTTTACAGCGGCTTCAGCGTGTTTAGTAGCCACGCCTACATGACCCAACTCACACTGATCAATAGCTTCTTGCAACTCCGTAACCGCAGCGTCTAAATGGTTTTTTGACACACCTTTTGCTGTTAAGGAGGCTGCTAACGCGTGATCCAATGCCGCCTTTGCCTGCTCGATCAAGATCGGCGTATGGCCCTTTTTACCATGAATCAGCGCCGCATTAGCGCGTTCCAGCGCTGCAGCGGCATGGTCTTCCGCTAAAACAGAAGCACTTAAAAGTAATAAACTTGTGTATATTGATATTAATTTTTTCATAATTCACTCATCATATTTGTATTTAGTTACCAATATTACGTTTCAGAAACCATCTACCTTCTTTTTCAAAAAAGAAACGGCGGAAACTAATTGCCATATATTCTTACCATTAGATAGTTTATTTTGCAATGCCCATCAGCCCAACGAGGACAAATGCATTAAAAACAGGCTTATACATAACAAAACTGTAACTTCTCATTAATAACAGATAACGCCACAATAGCTCGGTTAAAAAACTTAAAATACTGCCTGTGGTTAATGAGCAGTTACACAAAACTAACTGATTAACGGCAAACCTTCCCATGGAGCGCCGAAGTCGCTGGAATCAGCAATGACACATACCTGGTCACTGTTGAATTAAACAGAATGATTGCCGGATAATCGGCGCCGCTAATATTCCTTTCCATTAAAACTTAAATGTTATATGAATAATTTTTTCCTGGTCGTTGTTGCGCTATTGCTGGTTGCGCTCAATGGTTTTTTTGTGGCCGCAGAATTCGGCCTGGTCAAACTGCGGCAAACACGCATCCGTTCAATTGTAAAAACACAAGGCTTACGTGGACGTATTTTAGGGAAGGTACACACAAAACTCGATGCTTATTTATCGGCCTGCCAGCTGGGCATTACACTCGCTTCGCTCGGTCTGGGCTGGATCGGCGAACCTGCGTTTGCCGGCCTGCTGGAACCCGTATTCGACAAGATCGGCGTCATGTCACCGGAGCTGATACACGGTATCTCATTCGCTTTCGCCTTTTCCGCCATTTCGTTTCTGCACATCGTTGTCGGTGAGCTTGCGCCGAAATCTCTGGCGATACGTAATCCTGAAAAGATCGGCTTATGGAGTGCCGTGCCGCTCTTTGGCTTTTATTGGCTGATGTATCCTGCGATCTGGTTGCTGAACTCCAGCGCCAACCTGGTACTGCGTCTGTTCCATTTGGGTAATATTCACAACCATGATGCACATTACTCGGCCAACGAACTTAAACTTATTTTGCGCAGCAACTGCCCGGACGCCCGTTTTACCCGCGATGAATGGAACATTCTGGCAAAAACGCTTGATTTCAGCGAACTCGAAGTATCCGACCTGATGCGTCCGATCCATGAGATCATTGCATTACACCGCAACGCGTCCTTAGAAAAAAACCTGAAAACAGTGTCTCAAAACCGCTTCAGCCGTTATCCCTATTTCGACACTAATGGCGTTGATGTGTTAGGAGTGATTCATTTGAAAGATTTGTTTTTCGCACAGCAGGAAGGACAAACGATTGCGGATTTGAATAATTACCTGCGGCCTATCCAATACCTCTCGCCTGACACACCGGCACTGGAACTATTCCGTCGATTCCGCATGGGCGCCTCGCATTTTGCAGTCATTGGGCAAAAAGGACAAAAACCGCAAGGCTTCATCACGCTGGATAATTTGTTAAGCGCAATGGTCGGTGATATACGCGACGAATTCCGTTCAAACAACAATGACTGGACACGGCTCGATGACGGCACCCTGATCGGCAAAGGAAGCCTGCCGATATTTTCGCTGGAACGGATTATGGGCATTGATATCGAGAACGAAGAACTCGAATTGGAAGATGAGGTCTCGATTGGCGGCCTCATTATGGCCAAACTGCGAGACATTCCGGTAGACGGTCAGAAAATTGAATTCAATCAATTCGATGTTGTGGTCAGAAAAATGCATGGATCGCGCATCGTCTTTGTCCAAATTTATCCCAACGAAATAACTGATCCGGAGAACTGATAAGCATAGCCGCGAATTACTGGCCGTCATGTTGTTTAGTCCTACAAAAAAGAGTCAAGTCTTATGCGTTTTTGAAAAATAACCGGAAGTATATCGCCGGCAGTTTTACACGCAAAATATGACCTTTTTTCGATTATTCAGCTGCCCTTACAGCAAATTAGAGATGCCGCCATAGTCTCATCGTGACAACTTAAAAATTAAAAGCCAATGGAGGCGAAATAACATGCGGAAGTTCACGCGCTTATTCGACGCAGTCGTAACGGTATGGATATTAGGCTGTGTATCGGTCTTGTTGCTCTATTGTCTGTGGTCGCTGGATCGAGGTCTGGACCTGACCGACGAGTCTTATTACCTGACAGCGGCGATTCATCCGGACGCCGTCATTCTCTGGGCTACGGTCATGCACTGGTTCACCTCGGGACTGTTGCAATTGAGTGGGAGCTTGGCTGGGTTTCGCGCAATAGGCCTGGCTATTTTGGCGGTCTCGTCCGTGGTTCTTGCTTTGGGGGCGCTACGTGCCTTCCAAATGAGCGGCATCGGTGTTGTGGCCCGAGGTCTTCCGATTTTATTGATCGTAGCCTGTAGTCTGTCGGGAGCGCTTCTTTATCATGCTTTCGTGGCCTTCACCCCTTCCTACAATTTGTTAGCCGTTTCGGGGACTTATATGGCCCTGGGATTGGTATGCCTTACGGCAAGCATGCCGCCTGGTTTGCGCCTCTATTGCTGTCAATTTCTTTCCGGGATTGCCCTGGGCATTGCCTTTCTCGCCAAATTTTCCTCCGGCGTGATCGCTTGGAGCATTGTCTGCGGCATCTCGGCAGTATTAGGCGGCTCGTTCCGCCAAGGTATGCTGGGAATTGGGCTGATTACGGGCAGCATGGCGGCTACGATTGGAGTGACCGTTATTCTGCACACCACGTTCAGCGAAGCACTGGCGCATTTCCGCTTGGGCGCTCTGGTGTATATGCTTGGAGCCAATGAAACCTTTCCGGAGCGCTTGGTCCGCTACCTTAATGAAACCTGTCATTTTCTCAGACTCATCTTCACCGACTTCGCAATTCCGCTGCTGTTGTTTGGAATTCATCCAGTCCGCCCCCGTTTTTGGGTCGCTCCGATCGGCCTTGCGGCATTCGCCTATGTCGTCGTAACCAAAGACTACCTGTTGGGAGGTATGGATCGATACGGACAGCAAACAGCACCTCTGGTAGTCGCGGTGATCCTGTCTATGCTCGTTACGGCTCGGTTATGGAGGCAAAACCTAAAGGCTGTTTGCCTAACCGCAGTACTCGCGCTACTTCCTTTCTGTATTGCGATCGGCACCTATAACGCTCTTCATACGCAGATTTTGTTTTCTCTCGCTCCTTGGGGGCTGTTGGTCGGTTTGCCGGCATTCGGCATTCCTACTATTCTCCAGCCACGGCATCCGGCTATGCTGCTCTGCGCGCTGTTCGTTACAATAATCACCTCCCAGGTCTTGAGCAACGGCTTTCGAGCGCCCTACCGCTTAAACCGCCCTTTACAGGAACAAACCGAGGCCATCGCCATGCCTCCCTTGGGAACATTTCGGGTGGATAAAGAAACCCTGGATAGCTATATCAAACTGACTCAATTGGCCGATTCTTGCGGAATTCAGCCGGGACAAAAATTCCTTGGCTTATACAACATCCCCGGCATCGCGCTCATCCTTCAAGCTGTGCCGCTCGGCTTTCCGATTTTACAGGATCGGCCTTCCACCGAACCGATACTGGATCATCTGACGCCCGAGACTTTAAAGTCGGCCGTGGTGGGAATCGACCTCGATTCCGGAAGCTACGATCCGAGCATGCCGAAACAATTAGCCACATTCCCGGCCGGTTATCGCCTCTGTGGAACAGTTATCCTTCCTTATCAGAAGCAAAAAGTTGACTTATGGATCAGTCAAGATCGTCGATAGGGAAGGAAAAATTGAACGCAAAATTTCGGCCTGTACGATTTAAAAAAGGCGATTTGTCCACGATAAGATGCTAAATAAATCGGCATGTTGCATTAAGTTGGCGTGCCGCGCGCGCCAAAGGCTTTAAACACGAAGTAGGTGTATTTTAAGCCCGGTAGAAGGCAAGGTACGCACGGCAACCTAAAAATGGAAGCCTTGTTTTATATGCTCAGCAATTGTCCCCTGTTTTATTGCTGCTCGGTGGGCGTGAGCTATTTGGCGATATTTGTTTCAAGCGTTCCCGCGCTTCTTTTAAATCAGTGAGCAGTTTGCCCCTCGTGTCAGGATAGTTGTCGCCTCGACCCAATAACTAAGCAAGCCCCAAAACATCCTGCATATCGTACAATCCCTTATCCTTGTCAGCCAACCAAACCGCGGCCCTGACCGCGCCATTGGCAAAGGTCATACGGCTGGTGGCTTTATGGGTGATTTCCACCCGCTCGCCGTCATCGGCGAACATCACGGTATGCTCGCCGACTATATCTCCGGCGCGAATAGTTGAAAAACCGATGGTTTTTCTGTCCCGCTCGCCGGTATTGCCTTCCCTGCCGTAAATCGCGCAGTCTTTTAAATCCCGGCCTAAGGCGTCGGCTATCACTTCGCCCATGCGCAATGCGGTGCCGGACGGCGCATCGATTTTATGCCGGTGATGAGCTTCAATCACTTCAATATCGGTATAATCGCCCATGACCTTGGCGGCCAAAGCCAGCAATTTAAGCGACAGGTTTACGCCCACACTCATGTTGGGCGCCATCACTATGGCCACATGTTTAGCCGCTTCAGAAATAAGGGATTTTTGCGCATCGCTGTAACCGGTAGTGCCGATGACCAGCTTTTTTCCGGCCTCGCGGCAAATCTCAATAAAGGTCATCGATGCATCGGGGCGGGTAAAATCGATCAACACGTCAAATTGATCGACAACAGCCGCCAAGTCATCGACGACTTTAATGCCGACCACGCTGATACCTGCCAATTCACCCGCATCCCGGCCTATGGCAAGGCTTTCCGGACGGGAAACGGCAACGGCCAATTCGGCATTTTTAGCCAACGCCGCCGCTTTAATCAAACAAAGCCCCATGCGCCCGGACGCACCTACTACAGCAATACGCATCATGACTTATCCTGTTAATTTATCGAAAAAGCTTTTTACACCGTCAGTCCAAGAAGATTCTTGCGGACTATGATGTTTACCGCTGCCGGATAAGGAGTCGCTGAGCTGTTCAACCAAGGCTTTTTGTTCTTTGGTCAAATGCACGGGCGTTTCAACCTGTACTTTGCACAACAAATCGCCGACCGGTCCACCTCTAACCGGCTTCACGCCTTTACCGCGCAACCTGAATAACTTGCCGGTTTGGGTTTCGGCAGGAATTTTCAACAACACTTTGCCGTTCAAGGTAGGCACTTCCAACTCGCCGCCCAAGCAGGCGGTGGGAAAACTGATCGGCACTTCGCAATATAAATTCGCGCCGTCACGGGTGAAAATCTGATGGTCCTTTACCTGAACCTGAACATACAAATCGCCTGCCGGGCCGCCATGCTCTCCGGCTTCGCCTTCTCCAGCCAAACGTATGCGATCACCGGTATCGACGCCTGCCGGAATTTTTGCGGACAAGGTCTTGTTTTCCTGGACTCGACCTTGACCATAGCAAACGCCGCAAGGATCTTTTATCTGTTTGCCGGTACCGCGACAGGTTGGACAGGTTTGTTGAACCGAGAAGAATCCCTGTTGCATCCTGACTTGGCCGTGGCCGTGACAAGTTGAACAGATAATAGGACTGGAACCTTTCTTGGCACCGGAACCGCTACATTCGCCACAGGTAACCAGCACCGGCACACGGATTTTGGCATCGGTACCGAAAACGGCTTCTTCGAGCGTTAATTCCAGGTTGTAGCGTAGATCCGAACCGCGTTGAACGTTGCTCCGCTGCTGCCTGCCTCCGCCGCCGAAAATGTCGCCGAAAATATCGCTGAAACTTTCACCGGCGCCAAAACCGCCAAAACCACCGGCACCGCGCCCGCCGCCCATCGAAGGATCAATCCCGGCATGGCCGAACTGGTCGTAAGCTGAGCGTTTTTTAGGGTCTGATAAAACTTCGTAAGCTTCTTTAATCTGCTTAAACTTGGCCTCGGCTTCCACCGGATTGTCTTTATTCCTGTCCGGATGAAACTTCATCGCCTTGCTGCGATAGCTTTTCTTAATCTCTGCATCACTGGCGTTTCTGTCTACACCGAGAAGCTTGTAAAAATCTTCTTTTGCCATGGTTCAATAGTCTATTGTTGGATTTTGGTGATTATCATCGTCTGATTTTGTCCGAGATACCCCGTGAAGAGGATAAGAGACAGTTATGTTGCTTTACGAATTCCCTTTGGCAATTAAAAAAGGAGTAAAACCCGCTATACGCCTCAACTTAAGCGGAAAGTCCACATATTCAATCAATAGTCGATGATTGAAACCGCGAAGGACACGAAGAACACGAAGCTGTTTCTTCGTGAACTTCGTGTCCCTCGTGTTTTTAAGCCTTAAGTTAATGCGTATGGGCTTAAGTTACGCCCCAACCTACATTTTATTTCTTATCGTCGTCCTTAACTTCTTCAAATTCGGCATCGACAACGCCATCATCCGCCGCATGGTGCTCTGACGAAGCATGAGCACCCGACTCTTCACCTTCAGAAGCCGATTTTTGTGCGTAAACGCGCTCAGCCAGTTTACCTGATAACTCGGTTAAGTCATGCGTTTTAGCTTCAATGGCCTCTTTATCATCACCTTTAAGCACCGTTTTCAATGCCTCAATCGCATGTTCAATGCCGGCTTTCTCATCAGCGCTAACTTGGTCGCCCAGTTCTTTCATCGATTTTTCAGTCGCATGAATCATACCGTCCGCATGGTTACGCGCTGCCACCAATTGAGTCAGTTTACGGTCTTCATCAGCATGCGCTTCGGCATCTTTAATCATCCGTTCAACTTCATCATCCGATAAGCCGCTGGAGGCTTTGATAACGATGGATTGTTTTTTACCAGTCGCCTTATCTTTAGCCGACACATTCAAAATACCGTTGGCATCAATATCGAATGCGACTTCAATTTGCGGAATACCGCGCGATGCAGGTGGAATATCGGACAGATCAAAACGACCCAGCGATTTATTTGCCGCTGCAACTTCGCGCTCGCCTTGCAATACATGAACGGTTACTGCCGTTTGATTGT
>JAUGSS010000146.1:0-2078 GCA_044426515.1 Methylococcaceae bacterium
TTGGCATCAGCCGGCAATTTGTCAAACACCGGATGTTTGGCAATACCGTAATGTTCGGGATAATAAACCGCTCCCAAATACAAACCGTCAGGAGGCGCGGTAACTCCGCCCAACTTGCGGCTTTTAACCTCAAGCAACTCGTGGGTCCAGTCTACCGGTTGCTTTCCGGCACCTATATCCATCAATACTCCGGCAATATTTCTGACCATGTGATGCAAAAAAGCATTGGCGGAAATATCCATAATGACCTTGTCGCCTTCCCGATAAACATCAATAAAATACATCTCCCGGCAAGGACTTTTTGACTGGCAACCTTGCGCCCTGAATGTGGAAAAATCATGCTTGCCGAGCAAATGTTGCGCAGCCTGATGCATTTTATCGGCATCCAGCGGGCTTGGGCGCCAAGTCGCCTGATTGCGCAATAACGCCGACTTTATAGGCCGGTTAAGAATAACGTAGCGGTAAAAACGGGCAATAGCGCTGTACCTAGCGTGGAAATCGCCCACAGCCGGCTTTACCCAAGTGATCCTGACATCGCCTGGCAAATTGCTGTTGCCGCCCAGCATCCAGGCGTGAAGTTCGCGCTCTGTTTTTGCGTCAAAATGGATGACCTGCTCAAGCGCATGTACGCCGGTGTCGGTTCTTCCTGCGCACTGCACGGTAACCGGACGGTTGGCGACTTTTGACAAGGCCTGCTCAAGTACTTGCTGAACACTGCGCTGATGGGTTTGCCACTGCCAACCTGAAAAACCGCTGCCATCGTATTCGATGCCTAAAACAATACGCGTCATGCTCGCCTCTTTGGAGAAGAGCAAAATTTTGCGCTGACATAAAAAACATTATTCATGAATATAAACCTTAACTCCGACTTCGATTCGATTAAACAAATCCAGCACATCGGCATTTTTCATGCGAATACAGCCGTGAGACTGGGGACTGCCGTCAATTAATTGATCAGGACAGCCGTGGATATAAATATAACGCCAAGTACTATCGACTTGGCCGTAACGATTTTTTCCCGGTTCCAGGCCGCCCAGCCACAGGATTCGGGTCAAAATCCAGTCGCGTTGCGGATGCTGTTTGTCCAAATCAGGGCTGTGAATTTCACCGGTGGTGCGTCTGCCGATAAAAACCGAGTTTAGCGGCTGATTTGCCCCGATTTTGGCCCTGATTTTATGCCAACCGGTGGGTGTACATTCGCTGCCCATCAGTTCGCCTGCGCCTTTTTTGGCAGTGGAAACAGGATAACACTGACATTTTTTTTCATCCGCATAAACAGTCAGTTGCTGACTGGCGATACAAATATCCAGATAATTCTGCACGTTGCTCGCCTTGTTATTCTTCATTCAGTCCTCTTTAGTATTAAGTATGTTTTTCTGTAAAAATATTTATAAAACAATATATTATGATAAATAAGAAGGAATGGTAATATCTTCCTGCCAAGCTCGTCGAGCAACAGATCGGCTATTTTCCGTCGCTCAGTAAGTTGCAAGCTTCAGGCGCTTAGCATTCGCTTTTTTCTTTAAAAAGAGTCAAATCAGGAGTTAGAGCGAAGTGGTCGTCCTATTATAAAGCTCAATTTTCTTGCTGTTGTGACCGATATAAGGACGCCCGCTTGACGTGTTGTGTGCGCCTTGTGAAATACGCGCCCGAATGCAGGACAAAGCTTATCTTGATCGCTATAATGACTAGCTTTAAATACAGGCGGTTGAATATGCCCGTCATAGTTCATGCATTGAGCTTGAACAAATCACAGACACGGTTTTCTATCAGGATCAGAAAGCCTGACATTTCATACACATCGGAATAGTACTTTGCAAGTTGATATATAGCCTGATGAGATTATAAACGTAGGCAAAGCGTAACGCGATCCTGATCCTACTTGACTGTTAAAATGCCGCATTACGATTCAAAACAGGTGAACTATGTTTGATGATAAGTTTTTTGAACAATGGTTAGACAACCAGGCGCAAAAAGTAATGGATATGGTGGCCAATGGGCAAAGCATTTCGCCCGAGCAAATGATGGTCTTGGTGCTTAAGGCGCAAACCAACCATTTTGCACACCTGGATATTGAA
>JAUGSS010000123.1:0-3831 GCA_044426515.1 Methylococcaceae bacterium
ATAAACATTTTTCAGTTGAGACTAAGCGATGGCAACTTTTCAATACAACGGACATACTTATTTATTAAGCAGCGCCGGCACATGGCTCGAAGCGCAAGCTAATGCGCAGAGTTTGGGCGGCAACTTAGTCACGATTAATGACCAAGCCGAGCAAGATTGGCTTTTTACCACTTTCGGCAGCAATCCAACGCTGTGGATCGGCTATACAGACCAGGAGACAGAAGGCGTTTTTAAGTGGATTAATGGGGAATCCTCCACTTACACTGACTGGGGTAATATGCAACCGGACAATCATGGTGCCGGAGAAGATTACGCTGCGTTAGGGGGGAACCCAAATGGGGTGAGTACTGAAAAATGGAATGATCTGCCGAATTCATTACAAGGCCCTGCACCGGTAGGCATCATTGAAATTGCCGGCAGTAATAATTCGCCCACGGGCACAGTCACTATCAATGACACGACCCCTGAACAAAACCAAACCTTAACCGTTACCAATACCTTGGCCGATGCCGACGGCTTAGGGACTATAACTTACCAATGGCAAGCGAACGGCGTCAATGTCGGTACCGGCGCCAGCTACACCTTGACTCAAGCCGAAGTCGGTAAAACCATTATTGCCATTGCCGGCTATACCGATAGCAAAGGCACGGCGGAAAGTGTATCCAGTACGGCAACTACCGCTGTACTTAATGTGAATGACCTGCCCACGGGGGGCATCACAATTACCGGTATAGTCCAGCGAAATGAGGTTTTAACGGTATCCAACACGCTGGTCGATGCCGATGGTTTAGGCACTATTACTTACCAATGGCAAGCGGACGGCGTCAATATCGGCAGCGGCGCCAGTTATACCCTGACTCAAGCCGAAGTCGGCAAAACCATTGTTGTCATCGCCGGCTATACCGACAACCAGGGCACAACAGAAACCAAGGCCAGTGCTGCAACGACCGCTGTGCTTAATACGAATAACCTGCCCACCGGCAACGTCACGATTACCGGCATAGTTAAGCAGGGCGAGGTTTTAACCGCCTCCAACAGCTTGGCCGATGTCAATGGCCTGGGAACAGTCAGCTATAAATGGAATGCCGACGGAACTGTGATTGGGTCAGGCAGCAGTTACACCTTAACTCAAGACGAAGTCGGCAAGAAAATTACCGTCACCGCCGGCTATACCGACGACCAAAACAGCGCGGAAACGGTAAACAGCACTGCCACTGCCGCAGTGGCAAATGTTAATGACCTGCCGACCGGCACCGTGACCATTACCGGCACCGCCAAGCAGGGCGAGGTTTTAACCGCCTCCAACAGCTTGGCCGATGCCGACGGTTTAGGCTCAATTAGTTACCAATGGGCTGCCGGCGGAACTGTGATCGGCTCAGGCAACAGCTATACCTTAACCGCCGATGAAGTCGGCAAAACCATTACCGTCACCGCCGGCTATACCGACAACCAGAACACAGCGGAAACTGTAAGCAGTAAAGCCACCAGCGCCGTCGCCGAACCCACCAATCACGCGCCCACCGGCGCTGTCACCATCACCGGCAGTACGGTAAAAGGCCAAACCTTAACCGCATCCAATACCTTAGCCGATACTGACGGTTTGGGCACGATCAGTTATCAATGGCAGGCTAACGATGTCACTATCGGTACGGGCAATAGCTACACTCTAACCGCCAATGAAGTCGGCAAAACCGTTACTGTTATCGCCGGCTATACCGACGGCTTGGGTAAAGCCGAAAGCGTGACCAGCGCCGACACCAGCGCAATTACTGCGCCCACGACTCCGGGATTTAGCGTTAGCCCCACAACCTTGCAAAGCACAGGCGAAGACGGCGCAACTGTCAGCTACAGCATTCAACTCAACACCGCACCGCTGGCCAAACAGAATGTGGTCATCACTTTCACCAGCAGCGATACCAGCGAAGGCATTATTAACACCCCTACCCTCACCTTTACCTCGACTAATTACGCCACAGCGCAAACCTTGACGGTGCAAGGCGTGGATGATTATTTAGATGATGGCGACATTCCTTATTTGGTTACCGCCAAAGTGACCACATTAGATGTTTTCTATAAAACCTTAGCCTTCACTGCGCTCAATTTGACCAATGCCGATGATGGTTTGGATACAGCGCTGGATTTATACGGCGATGAAAACGGTTCAAAATCGGATGTCTTGACCGGCGGCAACGGCGCAGACAAGCTCCACGGCTTAAACAGGGCGGACAATTTATCCGGCGGTTTGGGCAACGACTCGCTATGGGGCGGTTACGGCGATGACAATCTGTTCGGTGAAGACGGCGATGACAAGCTGCTGGGGGAACAGGAAAACGATTATATGGAAGGCGGGGCGGGTAATGACACCCTAGACGGGGGGGACGGTGCGGATACCATGGTTGGCGGTGCGGGCAATGACACTTACTACTTGGGCTATGACGCGGTTGATGTGATCACCGATGACGGTTTAGCTACAGACATCGACACGGTCATCATGCCGTATCAATTGACCAGTTACACCCTGCCGACAGGTATTGAAAAAGGCACCATTGCCGCAGGTACCGTAGCCAGCAATCTTACCGGTAATACCGGCGATAACGAGTTAACCGGTAACAGCGGCAAAAACATATTAAGCGGCGCGGTAGGACGCGACTCGTTATTTGGCGGCGCCGGTAACGATATATTGTTGGGAGGCACCGGCAACGACACCTTAAGCGGCGGCAACGGCAAAGATATATTCAAATTCAACAGCGCATTGACGGCTAATACCGATAAGATCAGCGATTTTGTGGTCGCCGATGACACCATTCAGCTGGAAAACAGCATTTTTACCAAACTCAGCAAAACCGGCGTATTAACTGCCGCCAGTTTTGTCAAAGGTACAGCCGCTGTTGATAGTAATGATTACCTTATCTATAACTCAAGCACCGGAGCATTGACCTATGATGCGGACGGCAGCGGTGCCGGTGCAGGCGTGCAAATTGCGCTGTTGGGAGTGAGCCTGGCGCTGACCCATGCTGATTTTGTGGTGATTTAAGGGATTATTCGCACTCTAACGGGTCCGTCATCCACGGCCGGATGGCGGAGTCCCGCAGACACTTGTGTATAACGATGAGCGCTCGACAGGGGAATGGTAATTCGCACCCTAGAAGCCCGTCTTAGCGCCTGTTTATTTAATTAGAGACCTGTCATGACTACAAACTATAGCGTAACAATAACAAAAAACACTCAGCTATTCCCCGGCCATACCTCAGGCGAATGGTTCAATGTCAGCGCATTTGCGGTCATTAAAGCGGATGGCTTAGTAGTCACTTGGGGGGATGGCGGCTCCGGCGGCGACAGCAGCTCGGTCTCGGTAAAGCTCAACGGCGCTACCGATGTCAGCCAAATCTATTCGACATTTGATGCTTTCGCCGCCCTGCGCAGCGACGGCTCGGTGGTCACTTGGGGGAACAGCAGCGATGGCGGCAACAGCAGCGCGGTCTCGGCAAAGCTCAACGGCGCTACCGATGTCAGCCAAATCTATTCAACAGGCTATGCTTTCGCCGCCCTGCGTAGCGACGGCTCGGTGGTCACTTGGGGGGACAGTAGCTCCGGCGGCAACAGCAGCGCGGTCTCGGCAAAGCTCAACGGCGTTACCGACGTCAGTCAAATCTATTCGACATTTGATGCTTTTGCCGCCCTACGCAGCGACGGCTCGGTAGTCACGTGGGGCGACAACAGCGCTGGCGGCAACAGCAGCGCGGTCTCGGCAAAGCTCAACGGCGCTACGGACGTCAGCCAAATCTATTCATCCGGTTATGCTTTCGCCGCCCTACGCAGCGACGGCTCGGT
>JAUGSS010000068.1:0-33615 GCA_044426515.1 Methylococcaceae bacterium
CTTAGGTAATATTGACACCCTTCAAAACTACTCGATAGACGATGACACCATTCAACTTGACAATGCGGCGTTCACCGCGTTCACCCATACCGGCACCTTAGCGGCTTCGTCCTTGCGGGTAAGTGTCGCGGTTAAAGCCTTGGATGCCGATGACTTTTTGATTTACAGCAGCACCACGGGTAAATTGTATTATGATGCCGATGGCAATGGCACCGCCCATCCAGCCGTTGAAATTGCGGTGTTAGGCGCTAATTTGGCGCTAACTAATGCTGATTTTGTAGTGATTTAATATTTCTTATTGGCTGCAACAAAAGAGCATAACTGTTCAGTTCCCTTCTTTGAAAAAGACGGAGGGATGAAGCAGTTACCGTGGGGGAGGGAGGCTAGTTCCCAAGCTCCAGCTCTCATCGCTATACACAACGCTGTCCCGTCTACCGGCATTCGGCGACAATCACCCTAGGGCGTGCCGTGCGCGCCTTGGGGAGCTCAGAGGCCGACAGGATTTAACTTTAGCCAAGTGGCTGTTGAGCAGCTCGACACCTATAACGCTAGCGTTTCAAGCCGCTCAACTGATTTCATGCGCGTTATAAGGCGCGCACGGCACGCCCTGCGTCGGCTGTCTTTGTGAGTCCCCCGGCAGAGCCGGGGGTTTACCCTTGATTAATTATTTTTATATGTAAAGTTCAGGTAAATGGCCTAGCCCACCACATTGATGAGTTCGTGTTGTAAACGGTGGGCATTTAAAAGCTTTACTCACTCTTTAAATGCCCATAAGCCGGTAACGTTTCCAGCCGTTTATCTTCCAGCGGTTTCCCCACGGTAAAATGATAAAGACTTTGAAATTTATCGTCTTTGATACCCAAAAGCTCATGCACGCTGTCATCAAAGTAACAGCCGATACCTGTGCCTCGAACTCCAGCCGCTTCGGCTTCCAGATACAGCACTTGGCCTATCAAGCCGCATTCCCAGAACAAGCGGCGGTAAAGCCACGGCGCTGCTTGGACGGTTTCGCCAAATTCCGCAACCATGCCCAGACTGAAGGCGCTGTCGCTGGCGATGGGTTGATGGCAGGACAGCGTTTTGGCAATCTGTCTGCAATCTCCTGAATACAAGTGATAAAGCGGTATTGCATCGGATACTTTTTGCCAATCGAAATCAGCCAAAGTTGCGGCCTGTAATGATTCAAGGGCATCGTTATGTCTCGGCAGCGCATAGATGCCGGGAGCTAAACCTTCAACGCGGTGGACAAAAATAAACAGGTGAATTTTCGGCGGCCGGCGCCATAGTTCGAAGGCGGCCGTGGTCGGCAAAACGGCGGCCAGCATCCGGTAAAAATCAGTTTGCGGCAATGGGGACATTTTGCCGTCAAATTGTTGCGCACTGCGGCGCTGGCGGATGATTGCCGTTGCTGTTTTTGAACAGGATGATTGCATAGTTTGCCGGTCGCATCGGTTCCCTACCGATTGCGACACTTCTGAGCTGCATGGATGGGGGAAATGCCGAGGACTGTCGGGAGCAGTCTCGGCCGCCATCCTTGGCGGTCGCCGGGTGGCTTGCCGCTCCGGTTCTTCAGTTCGCGGTTTGCTTGCGGCAGTTGAGACTTCATCAATGATCGGCCATTTATACATATGATAGGCGCGCAGGCTGTCGGCTTTGCCGGACCAATCCCCTAATTGCGCAGTTTCCAATAGAACTTTGGCATCCAATGGCTTGCCGGAAGCCTGCGTATTAATCCGGCAAATAATATCCGGGGATTCATGTTCCTGTTTTTTAAAATCATCTCGGTCAAGCCCCAATAGCTTGGCGATGTCGTCATCCGACCATTCGGCCTGCAATTCAACCGACCAGCCCAGCGTTGCCGCCGCATATCGCAAGGCTCCCAGAGCGTGGCCTATATCATGCTGGCAATAGCGGAAAGCTCTCTCGCCGTATTTCCAGGCTTCCCGCCAATGGACTGAGGATAAGCCGATCAGTATGCCGGAATCGGGCAAATTGTCGGAAAACCGACAACGCTGTTCAAGGCTGTGATCGTGACTGACATAGTGGTAAACGCCCGATTTAATGAAGTTATCGCCGGGAGTGATCAGGTAAGCTTCAGTCGGGTGCAGGTTGCCGCTGGAAGGATTGCAGCGCAATGCCCAGCGGCTGGGGCCGAATTGTTTCCAGGCCGACAGGCCGAAGGCTAATTCCAGTAATAAACCGGCATTGGCCATGGTTAAGGGTTTTGCCGGTATTGTTTCCGGGTTATCCAGGTCGGCAAACAACGGATCAAGTTCAGAACCGGGTAAGGGCAGCGTGACAATCTCGCAACCGGAAAAATGCCGAAATTGGTCGGGTTGGTCTTCCCAATCGATTGATTCCGGACCATTGGCGTATCGCTCCAGACTGTGTTTGGTACGATTGTGGTAGTTTAGAACGGCTTCGGTTTGCTTATTCATAATCTGTTCAATCCCAATGAGGAAAAGTCCTCTTTTAAAGCGAGTAATGTTGTTGACATAAGTTCGATCCGCTCGCCTCGAACCCTTCATGCTTTGACAAAGCGCGTTGCTTAAATGGTGTAGGAGCGGGCCGTGCCCGCGAACGGTATGTGTCAGGATTCACAATCGTTGCCAAAATATCGCGGGCATGGCCCCGCTCCTACGGCGGCTTTGCATATCAATTAATCCGCTTAGGCTCCATAGCCAAATCTTCAACCCAGCAGCCAATCGGATTGCCCAAATTCATATCCCTGTCTTCAAAGCGCACCAGAAAAACGCTGCGATTCGGTTCCTCCTCGACATGTCCGATCAGGGTGATGACTCCGCGAGTTCCGGCTTCGGCCAGTAAAGCGCCTTCAACACCATCAGGTATTGAGCCGTCATCGGTAATGGTCTTTGCGGCATAGACGACATCGCCTATATCTAAATCTTCTATGTTCATTTTCATATCTCCGGTTATTTTGTAGCAAACCTTACATTGTTGGCTGCTTGTGTTAGGGAAACCTGTTTGATAATACGTTGTTTATTGTATGGTTTTTTATATTAAAAGCTTATTAAACAAGCTATTAATAAATAAATAACGAAATGGCATACAGGTTGCTTTAGGTATTAACAAGAACGATGCCATACATTCAGGAGTGCATAAAAATGATTACATTAACAGAAAAAGCCATTAGCGCAGTCGGCCGCTTTATTGCCGGTTCGGAAACACCTACAGCAGGTTTGCGGATAGAAGTCACCGATGGCGGCTGCTCAGGCTATCAATACGGATTGAAACTCGAAGGCAGCCATACGCCGGAAGATACCATTATTGATTGCGGCGAGGTGAAAGTATTTATCGATCCGGCCAGCATGCCGATGCTCGACGGCATGTCCGTCGATTTTCTCGACACCATCGAAGGTTCGGGATTCAAATTTACCAATCCCAATGCGGCTAAAAGTTGCGCTTGCGGTACTTCGTTTAATACCAGTACCGAAGGTACCGGCACTAAAACCTGTTCTTAATTAAGTAGATTGGGTCGCCTACAGCGCCTACTTTGGGTAGGCGGTAGCCGTAACCCAATGCATTCGGGCGGCAAATGTTGGGTTACGCTAACCCAACCTACGCCTTACCCACCCAATCAGAGGATAAAGACATGTGGGACTATTCAGACAAAGTTAAAGAACATTTTTTTAACCCTAAAAATGCGGGCGCGGTCGTTGATGCCAATGCGACCGGCGAAGTGGGTTCAATCAGTTGCGGCGATGCGTTACGGCTGACGCTGAAGGTCGACGATGAAAGCGAAGTTATCCTTGAAGCAGGCTTTCAAACCTTCGGTTGCGGTTCGGCGATTGCTTCGTCATCGGTGTTAACCGAAATCATTAAAGGCATGACGCTGGATGAAGCGCTAAAAGTAACCAACCAGGATATTGCCGATCATCTGGAAGGTTTACCGCCGGAAAAAATGCATTGTTCGGTCATGGGCCGTGAAGCCCTGCAAGCGGCGATAGCGAATTATCGCGGCGAAGAATGGAAAGACGATCATGAAGAAGGCGCGCTGATCTGCAAATGCTTCGCGATTGATGCGGTGATGATCGAGGAAATGATCTGGGCCAATAAATTACGAACCGTTGAAGATGTGACCAACTTTACCAAAGCCGGCGGCGGTTGCGCGGCTTGCCATGAAGACATTGAAGCGATTCTGGAAAAAGTGTTGGCCGAGAAAGGCGAGAAATTCGATCCTACTGCCGCACCGGCCGCAGCCCCTGAAAAAATCGCAGCCGTTAAAGCGCCGTTGACCAACTTGCAACGCATCAAAAAAATCGAGCAAGTGTTGGAGTCGTTAAGACCGGCACTGATGGCGGACGGCGGCGACGTGGAATTGGTCGAAGTTATCGGCAACACCGCTTACGTCAACATGACCGGCGCTTGCAACGGTTGCCAAATGGCGGCGATGACTATTGCCGGTATTCAACAACGTTTGATGGAAGTGATGGGCGAATTCATTAAAGTGGTGCCGGCAACGGAAATGGCGAAACTGGTCAATATAGAGGTGGCGTGATGACTGACATTTACCTGGATAATAATGCCACCACCAAGGTTGATCCTGCGGTGGTCGATGTGATGATCCCTTATTTCCTGGAGCAATACGGCAATCCGTCATCCATCCATAAATTCGCCGACGGCGTGGCGCGCGGACTGAAACAGGCCCGGCAGCAGGTGCAAGCTTTGATCGGTTGCGAGCATGATTCCGAAATCATTTTTACGTCTTGCGGTACCGAATCCAACTCCACGGCGATTCTGTCCGCAATCAAGGCGCAGCCGAACAAGAAAGAAATCATTACCACCACGGTGGAGCATCCGGCGATTTTAAGCCTGTGCGATTACCTGGAAAAAGAAGGTTATACCATTCACAGAATGCCGGTCGATAAAGCCGGACGCTTGAATCTGGAATCCTATAAGAGATTGTTATCCGATCAGGTGGCGATTGTTTCGGTGATGTGGGCCAATAATGAAACCGGCACGATTTTCCCGGTTGCGGAAATGGCCGAGATGGCCAATGCCGCAGGCGTGATGTTTCATACCGATGCGGTACAGGCGGTCGGCAAGATTCCGATGATGTTGCAGGATACCAAGATCGACATGCTGTCGTTATCGGGACATAAATTGCACGCACCCAAAGGCATCGGTGTTTTGTATCTGCGTCGTGGTACCCGTTATCGTCCTTTGTTGCGCGGTGGTCATCAGGAGCGCGGCAGACGGGCAGGGACTGAAAACAGCGCGTCCATTGTCGGCTTGGGCAAAGCCTGCGAACTGGCGCTGGAGTACATCGAGTATGAAAACACCAAAGTCAAAGCCATGCGCGACCGTTTGGAACGCGGCATTACCGAAGAAATTCCGCATTGTTTCGTGACCGGCGATATGTATAACCGTCTGCCTAACACCACTGACATTGCTTTTGAGTATATCGAAGGCGAGTCGATTTTGATGTTGTTGAATAAAGCCGGTATCGCGGCGTCCAGCGGTTCGGCGTGTACTTCCGGCTCGTTGGAACCTTCGCATGTGATGCGGGCTATGGATATTCCTTACACTGCGGCGCACGGCACGATCCGTTTTTCTTTTTCGCGCTATAACACGATGGCGGAAGTGGATGAAGTGTTGAAAGTGATGCCCGGCATTGTGGCGACTTTGCGTAAGTTGTCGCCGTATTGGGATGGCGATGGGCCGGTGGCGAATCCTGAGCAGGCTTTTGCGCCGACATATTCGTAGGCCATTAGTTTAAAAATAGAATACGGATGACGCAGATTAGACGGATTTAAACGGATTTTAATCAGAGTTAATCCGTCTAATTTGATTCGAGTTGTCCGTAGCTTGTTCTGTGATTGCAAGGAAATTGGGGCTTTTAGGCTACATCCTGCATTGGACGAATGCGAGGATTAGGGAATGAGCGTCCTTCCTTTTCAAAATGTTGTATAACTTCTTCGACAACTTCGCATAACTCACTATATAACTGCACTGGATTCTCTCCATGAATTCCAGTAATCAAATCCGGGCATTTACCGATGTAGATTTGATCTTGTTCGCTCCACTCTATCCACTTATGGTACATATCGCTTTTTTTCATGCTTTCACCTGCTCTAAGGCTTGTTCTACTTGTTTTTCCTGATATATTTTGGCGTCTTCGCCAATCTTTCCGCTAATTGTTACTGCGCCAGCGTAATTGGTGTGAACAAATTTCCGATGCGAACCTTTACCGCCGGAAATTTCGTAAAACCCGGCACTTTGTAAATTTTGTATTAGTTCTCTGATCTTTTTTGGCATTTTATATAGCTGATGTCATAGTTTACAAAAAGCCTTGCCCGAAATGGACTTCATAGTTCAATTTCGGCAATTTGTGTTTGGGTGCTGTTTTTGATTCGCATAGAGGCAACTTCTAACCAGCCTTCTGCCGCTTCTTTAATATTGGACAGTGTTTCTTCAACGGTTTCGGCTTCCGAAACACAGCCTGCAAAAGCAGGAATTTCTGCCCAGAAACCGCCTTCTTCAGCAGGGTGGACTATGACTTGTAATTTCATAATTACTCCGGTTTTTTGAATTTTTCTGAACAACAAATTAAAGCGATCTGTTTTTCCAGCTGCTCTTGTGAGATGACGCGATTATTTAAAGAATCCTGTAAGCCGCGTTCCACCATACGTTTAAAGGCTAATTCCTTAATAATCTCTTCAACACTGACATCATCAGGCATTTCGTCTAGGGTTTTTTGGACAAATTCTTTAGCTGATAATGCGGAGTTCATAATTTACCTGTTTATTTCGTTAACTCCCAACCTGGGGCTTGGGAATTAGCACAAATGCGGGGATGAGAAGTTGCTGTTTTTAAAATCGAACTTCCAATGGTGTACATTGGAAATTAGCGCAAAAATCGTCAAGAAAATCAAACAGAATAAATCTGCATTTGCATTTTAATTGAACGAGCAAGGCCATCAAGATTTCCATAAAGACTTTTGCTGGTAATGTTCATTTTTCTAAGCAATGCGAAAATTTGTTCATAAAGACTGCTAGGTATCCGATATTTACACATCGATACGTTTTCATAGGGTTCCGAATTAAGTACATCTTGTATTTTTAAGCCACGATTACCAGAAAGTAAGAATGAACCTGCTTGACGATCTAATCGAGTGTTTAGTTGTCTAGGCTCTGTAATCCAAACAATATCATATGAGAACCGATCAACTACTTTTTCAAATATTTCATCTTGTCTTTCATAAATCGATGCGCGTGTCTCCTTAAACTCTTCATCTTTTGAGCTTATATATTCTATGGAGCGACTCATTATTTCGGCATAATCAAGTGCGAAAATCGAAAAATCATTAGGTGAGTGAGGATCATAAGCCTCCAACGCGAAATAGAGCGCAACATAGGGACTCTCCGTAAAGTCTAAAAGCCGTGTAGGAACACCGTAGTGCTGCATAATTGAAAGCCATGCTAATTTAGAATCGGGTATGACGTTTTCATGGTCATAAAGATGAAACTTTGGTTTAAACTGAAGCAATGAAAATTCCTCAAATTTCTTTGCCTCTTCAGTTGACCACTTTGTACCGATAATTCTCTCTAAAGAAGATTGCAAAGCCCATCCAGCATTGGCATGTCCACGATAGAGAAAATGGTTCGGCAAACTATTAAGTTGCTCAATCAGTTCTTCAATGGAATTAATTTTAACTTCTTTCATCATATCTTATTCTACGATAAAGATTGGTCAGATCAGCTAACACCTGTGTTGGTTGATGTTCTTCTTCGTCATAACGACGTTTGACCGGATTCCCTTTGAGATTGATTGTGATACTTTTTTGATGCTCACTTTTTTTGATTCTCGCTGATGCTTCATTTCCTGTTGCCGCAGTACTTCTGGTAACATCTTGAAGAATTTTTCTATTTAGATCATCACCTTGAATCTGCGCCTTGCCTTTCTCTCCATTCGCTGCCGACAAATAGACTGACAAAGGTTTTTGAAAGTGTTCATCCGCATCGAACGGATTTGGGCCACGAAAGAATGCAGTAAAACTGGAAACCTGATATGCAGAAGCAAGAGCTTTTAGAAATCCTTCCGGGTCAGGTATAGGTTGTATTTCGACTGTAATATTGTTTTCTTTTATTGTTTTGGACTGGGAAAGTAAATCCTTAATGCGATCAGCAATATTTACAGATGTTGGGGCTAGACTCGTTTTTTTGGCAATGCCAATTAGTCCGATCTGAGCGTCAAAAACACAGTGGGTATAAGGACTTTCTTCAAGTTCTTCTTCAACGAAATTGCCAGTAGAATCATCAAATTTTTCGATAGTCGAATTGGTTGTTCGGCCAACAGCAAAGTAACCCGTAGTATCTGAAAAGTTTTCAATGTTGCCAATATGCCAAATATTTCCTTTGCGCAATTCACCAGACGGTTTTTCAGATAAAGTGGAAAGAAACAAATCCTTCGGTGTCAGGTTTTCATCGAAAAGAGACTTTTGTGGTGACTTGATAAATTTTGCTCGGAACAAACTATATTCGATAGATGCCATGATTTTTAGATAGGTTATAACACGTTAAAGCAAATTCGTGAGGTTTGCAGTTCGTTTATTGGTTTTGATGGGCTTCCTAGCGTCAGCCCATCTTATAAATTTAGTTTTTAAGCGTGAACTCCCATGCAAGAGTACGGGGTACTATAAAATCACAAAACCCCAGCCTTCTGTATCTCCGCCAACGCCGCTTTAGCCAAAAAACCGGAACGGGTTAGATGGTGTGTCTTGGCGTAACGGTCAATGCTTTGCACCAAGTTTTCGGGTAAGGAAATATTGATACGCATGGGTTTGGTTGATAATCGGGATACATCGACATCTATAAGCATCCATACGCCGCCTTCATAATCCGGGTTGGCGATGAGTTTTTCCACTGGGGTGGGCGCGGGTATGTCCATGTCTTCGCCTTCGCAATATAATTCAATCGCTTCCTGGATGGCATTGGGTAACAAATCCCAATCGTCCGCTGCCGAGAAACAACCAGGGAAGTCAGGAATGGTCACTCCATGCGCGTGATTTTCATCGCCCAAATGTACATAAACGGGATATAACATTATTTCCACTCCCAACCGGCTTGCCGGTAAATATTTCTTAATGTGCCAATCGCCACGTCTTTTCGTGGATGCGGAACAACGACGTGACCTTGTTTATCAGGGTGTTTGAATTTGAAATGATCGCCTTTGCCACCTACGTTAAGCCAGCCTTCGTCGGTTAATCGTTTGATGACTTCTTTGCTGCTCATATTTAAATTATACACAATGATACACAAAAAAAATTAAATCGGGATTTGCTCGAATGGAGCTACTGGTGGTCTGTGGCTGTCATATCGCAATCCTTTTTTCACCCCACATCCGCCAATAAACTCTCATAAGGTATGCTCAATCCATCGTGCAAACGTTTGATCATTTTCAGGCTCAACGGGCGTTTACGATTAAGCACTTCCGAAACTCGCCCACTGCTGCCGATATAGGCTTCCAAATCGCGGTTATTCAGGTTTTGTTGTTCCATCCTGAATTTGATGGCTTCAATCGGATCGGGCGGCGTTATGGCGTAGTGTTTGTTTTCGTAGGCTTCAATTAACGTAACCAGCACTTCCATTTCGTCAGCTTCGGGTGTGTCAGGTTCCGCTTGAAAAACCATTTCCAAACGCTGGAACGCGGCTTTTAATTCGTCATCGTTACGGATGGGCTTAATAATCATTGACTGTCTCCACGTTAATTAAGTCGTATTGGGCATGTGTGCCGACAAACTTTATCCAGGCGATTCCGGCTCGATACTGCATTTCCACAACTAAACGGTACTTATTGCCGCCGATATTGAATACCACGCGGTTGTTGTTACAAATACTGGCATTCCGATATTGATTTTTTATGTCTTGCGGCGACGTCCAAGTAGCTTTGATAGCTTCTTCGTACCAGCTTTCAAGAGGGCCTTTGGCATCATGGTAGGCGGGCTGTTCCCAGAATTTTTTGATGGTGCTTTTGGCTATGACCCGCATGAGTTAATCGTCTTTTTCTCCCGAATTGGGAGGATAATAAACGAAGCAAAGATTTTATTCAAATTAACCTCAGCTAAAAATCAACGCTGCTTTGTCAGCTTTACGACAATTTCTTGGTTTTGGCGTTGCATTGTTCTGTCGGTATTGCCTCAATCAAGGGTTACACCCCGCTATTTCCGCTGAATAAACAGTTGGCAAGTATTTTGCTCTATCAAGATTAAAGGCATTACGCCAAGTAGCTTGAGTTTAGCCATGAAAACACAAACCCGCACTATCATCATCGACGACACCACGCTCAGGGATGGCGAGCAATCGGCCGGAGTCGCTTTTTCGCTGGACGAAAAGCTGGCGATTGCAACGCAGTTGGCGGGATTGGGCGTACCGGAACTGGAGATCGGCATTCCGGCAATGGGGGCGGTGGAACGGGAGGAAATCAAGGCTATTGCCGATTTAAGCTTGCCCTCGAATCTGCTGGTTTGGTCGAGAATGCGCCGCGATGATTTGCACGCCTGTTTGGGCTTGAATGTACACAAGGTCGATTTATCCATATCGGCTTCGGACCAGCATATCCAGCACAAGCTGAAACAAAGCCGGCAATGGGTTTTAAACACCATTACCAGCTGCGTTCAGGAAGCGCGAAGTTTGAATATGGAAGTCTGCGTCGGCATGGAAGATGCCTCGCGAGCGGATGTGGATTTTTTGATACGCATGGCCGAAACCGCGCAACGGGCCGGGGCGAGCAGAATTCGTTTCGCCGATACGGTCGGCATTATGGAACCGTTCGGTGTATTCGAGACGATCAAAAAGTTAAGAGCGGCAACCGATTTGGAAATTGAAATGCATGCGCATGACGATTTAGGGCTGGCTACCGCGAATACCTTGGCGGCGGCATTGGCAGGCGCAACTCATGTCAATACCACTGTTAATGGCTTGGGCGAACGTGCGGGCAATGCGGCATTGGAAGAAGTGGTGGTTGGCTTAAAGCAGCTATATGGCATTGAAACCGGGATTAATCTACAAAATTTTCCGGATCTTTCCGAGCAGGTTGCCAGAGCATCGGGCGATGCGATCGGCAGCCGGAAAAGCCTGATCGGCAAAAGCGTATTCAGCCATGAAGCGGGCATTCATGTCGATGGCTTGTTGAAGGACCCGAATAATTACCAAGGCGTCGATCCGGCTATTGTCGGACGCAGCCATCAACTGGTACTCGGCAAACATTCGGGTACGCAAGGCGTGATTCACGCTTATAAGCAAATAGGCATAGCGGTAAGCCGGATACAGGCGCAAGCCTTATTAACCCAGGTTAGGCGCTTTGTCAGTGATACCAAAAGATCACCGAAAACCGAAGAGCTTAATCTTTTTCATCAAAATCTTTAGAGGGCGATCATCATGAACGAACATAAAGAACTGCCGTCAAGCGAACCGGAAGTTAAAGAGACTTTGGAAGTACCTGATCAGGACGATCTTTATCCCGGTTCTTTTTTCAGGATACCCGGTCCACCCAGGTTGGGTAAGACGGGTTGGAGTTTAAGTTAGATGACTCGTTCCCACGCGCTGCGTGGGAACGCATAGTTAAGGCGCGCTGCGCCGCGAATTATGGTCAGCATATAAAAATGGAAATAGTACAGAACGGGACGCAGCGCGTCCGGCACCGCATTCCCACGCAACGCATGGGAACGAGGGCTAAACATCGCACAAGTACGGGACAGCGCGTCCCACGGCATTCCCACGCAGCGCGTGGGAACGAGGGTGAACACCTCGTACTCAACAGGAGCTAAAAATGCTTATGTCCATATCAGACAACATTAAAAGCCAGGCACAAACACCGCAGGGCTTTCTGGCCCAATGGCATGAAGATGTCCACTGTGTTTTCGGCCGCGACCCCGCAGCGCATAGCGTCTGGGAAATATTGCTGACCTATTCGGGAGTTCATGCGGTGCTGGTGCACCGGATCAGCCACCGTTTATGGCAAGCAAACTGGAAATTAACCGCCAGAATCCTGGCCGCATTCAGCAAAATGATTACCAGTGTCGACATTCACCCGGCAGCAACTATCGGGCGGCGTTTATTCATCGATCATGCCTTGGGAGTGGTAATAGGCGAGACGGCTGTGATTGGCAATGATGTCACGCTGTATCACGGCGTTACTTTGGGTGGCACCACCTGGAACAAGGAAAAACGTCATCCCACCTTGGGCAATAACGTGATGGTGGGGTCCGGCGCCAAGATTCTCGGAGCGATTAACCTGGGCAACAATGTCCGTGTCGGCGCCAACTCAGTCGTGATCAAAGATGTGCCGGCCTGTTGTACGGTGGTGGGCATTCCCGGCCGTATTATTCAAACGAAAGGTACGAAAATACAAAACCGGCACGGTATCGATCTGGATCATCATTTGATTCCCGATCCGGTGGGCAAAGCGATTGCCTGCTTGATCGAGCGGATTGATGAACTTGAAGCCTCGCAAAAGCAGGCGCATAAAGTATTGGTTGAGGATAGCTGTGATGTGTGCGACGCCGAAAGTATTTGCGCTCCCAAAAAAGACAGCCCGGTAAAACTGGCGGCGAGGTTATAGATGGATCTGTTGGATTTTGAAGCGCAAGGTTTGTATTTCGAACAAGCGGATGTTGCAGGCGTTAAAGAGCTGATAGCAACCGCAGCGGAAAATTATGCGAATGGCGCTGCCGAACTGTCTTTACTGAAAGCTTATTTTCTTGCGCCCGAATCGTTGAACGTGTTGGTCGCATTGAACCGTTTTTATTATTACCAGCATCGACTGGAAGAGGCTTTAACGGCAACCAGCAAAGCCTTGGTCGTAATCAGGCCGACGATAGATTTTCCGGATGATTGGCATGACCTGAAAACCAGCCATATCAGCAATGCGCCAGCCGATTTATTAACCAATATAAGGCTGTACTTGTTTACCCTGAAAGCCGTCGGTTTTTTGAATATGCGTTTGGAGAATCTGGATCTGAGTCAGGCTATTTTTGAAAAACTGGTCGAGCTTGACAGCAAGGACAGAATCGGGGCACAGGGATTATTGGAATTGGTGATCAAGCGCAAAATCGACATCTAAGGTTGTGGGAGCGACGCCTACGTCGCGATTTACTACCAATCGCGACGCAGGCGTCGCTCCCACAGACAACTATTTTTATTATTTGGAGTAAGGCCATGTTAAAAAAAGAGTTAACCGATTCATTGATGACCATTATGCCGATAGTGGCATTTATTATTCTGGCGCTTTACCTTTTACTTCAGGACGCCTCTTCAGTCGGTCCCCTTTAATTACCGGAGAAAACCCATGAGTTTTGAAGAAGAAATGGAAGAGATGGAATCGGCGGAAGATTTCCTGCAGTATTTTCAGTTGGAATATGAGCCCAGCGTGGTGCATGTCAACCGTCTGCATATTTTGCAACGGTTTCATGATTATTTGCAAAAAGTCGCCGATGACATGCCGGAAGACGAAGCCCCGAAACGGGCGGTTTACAGCAAGCTCTTGCAACGGGCCTACCAGGATTTTGTCGAATCCGATGCGCAAACCGAAAAAGTGTTTAAAGTGTTTGCAATGGGCGAGGCCTCGCAAACCGCATTTGTTTCTTTAAGCGATATAAAAACATGAAACCCGAGCGCTTCGACGAAGGCCGGTTCGAATTCGGCGAATCGGTCCGGGTTACCAGAAACGTCCGTAACGACGGCACTTATCCCGGCATGGATGTCGGCACGCTGTTGATTCGGCGGGGCAGTGTCGGCAATGTCATTGAAGTCGGCACTTTTCTGCAAGACCAGGTGATTTTTACCGTACATTTCCTGAACCATGGGCGCATGGTCGGTTGCCGTCTGGAAGAGTTGATAGGCGCCGACGAACCTTGGAACCCCAGCCGCTTCGAGTTCAGGGACAAGGTTGTGTGTACGATTAACTTAAGCCTTCAGGGCAATATAGTGTTTCCTAAAGGCACCGAAGGCGAAGTTTTTAAGGTGATCAGGGATAACGAATTGATTCAATACCATGTCGCTTTTCAGGGCCGAGTCCTGCAAGTGCCTGAGACCGCGCTAGCCCCGGCGCATCCTGAGTCATTTAACGAACCAGAGTTTTGATATGACTGTACTTGAAAAACCTATCCAGCTGGAAACTTACAATTTACTACGGGCGGCTTTAAGTTTGTTCAAAAAATCGCCCGATGAGTTGGCGGAGGCTGAGTTACTCCAAGCCAAAACCCAAGCTTTAAATGAATTCAAAATTGAAAGCCGAGTTCTGAATACGCCTGAAGCGGCGGCAGTGATCATTACCGAGCAAGAACTGCAACAGGCTTATCAGGAAATTCGCGGGCGTTATGACGATGAGGCCGCTTTTTTCAGCGATTTGGCAAGAAATAAACTTAATCAAGACAGTTTGCAGGCGGCCTTGCATCGTCAGTGCAAGGTCAATACCGTGCTGGAATTGGTCGCCGGCCGCGCACCGGCTGTCAGCGATGTCGACATCGGTATCTATTACCAGCTGCATTCCGATCAATTTCATCGCCCCGAACGGCGCGAAGCCTGTCATATTTTCATCAGCATTAACCCTGATTATGCTGAAAACACTATCGAAACGGCTTTACTGCGCGCTCAGGAACTTGCCGAAAAGCTGCGTAAAAAACCGCACAAATTTGCCGATCTGGCGTTAAGGCATTCCGAATGCCCTACTGCTTTACAAGGCGGCGTTCTGGGTATAGTGTCACGCGGTACGCTTTATCCGGAACTGGATGAGGTACTGTTCCAGTTAAAACCGGGTGAAGTCAGCGAGGCGGTCAAATCGGAAATCGGCTTTCATGTACTGTTATGCAAGAGTATACAAAAGCCTGAAACCCTGTCTCTGGCTAAAGCAACACCGAAAATACGTCAACTAATGAACGATCGCGCCCGGCGTACTTGTCAGCGCGCCTGGATAGCCGGATTAACCGGTCCTGAATCAGGGGGAAACAGATAATGAGCGATAAAGAAGTCAAACACTGTTCTTTTTGCGGCATAGAGCAATCCGCGTCGGTGCCTTTGATTGCCGGTAGCGAAGGCTATATTTGCGGGGCTTGTGTGTCATTAGCCAATCAGGTGGTCAGCAATTGGAGCCGGAAAAAAGAGCTTTCCGAAATGCAGGGCGCATTGCCTATTCCGGCAAAAATTAAAGAGCATCTCGATCAATATATTATCGGGCAGCATCTGGCTAAGGAAATCTTGGCCGTGGCTGTCTATAACCATTACAAACGCCTGAAGCACGAAAGCGGCGATGTCGGCTTGGGCGAGTTTGACAAGGATGTGGAAATCGGTAAATCCAACATCCTGTTAATAGGGCCATCCGGTACCGGGAAAACCTTATTAGCCAGCACTTTGGCGAAAGTTGTCGGGGTACCGTTTGTTATTGCCGATGCGACGACGCTGACCCAGGCCGGTTATGTCGGCGATGATGTGGAAAATATCCTGGTCAGGTTGCTGGATGTGGCGGAAGGCAATATGGTCAATGCCGAATGGGGCATTGTTTACCTGGATGAAATCGACAAAATCGCCCGCAGTCCCGAACAGCAAACCGGAACCCGCGATGTGTCCGGCGAAGGGGTGCAACAGGCCTTATTGAGATTAGTCGAAGGCTCTCATGTCAAGATTCCGGCCAAAGGGCGCAACAAGGACGGCGAGACCACTATGGATACGCGCAATATTCTGTTTATTGCCGGCGGCTCGTTTCCGGGCCTGGAAAAACATGTTGAAAAACGTTTGGTGCCGACTAATTCCGCGATCGGTTTTCATGCCGAAGTAAACAATCCGGCTGATAAACCGGCTTTGGAAGATATGCTGAATGCGACGCAGCCCAGCGATTTGCGCAAATTCGGCTTAATTCCCGAGTTTATCGGCCGCTTTCCGGTGCTGGCGCCGTTGGAACCCTTGGATGTCGATGCCTTGATTCGGGTTTTAACCGAACCTAAAAATGCGCTGGTTCGTCAATACCAACAATTATTTGCCTACGAAGGCGTAGAATTGAAATTCGAACATGAGGCCCTCATTGAAATCGCTCAAAAAGCCATAGAACGCGAAACCGGGGCGCGCGGTTTACGCAGCATCATGGAGCAGATTTTGCGCAAAACCATGTTCGATATTCCATCCGTCGATGACGTTGAGCAATGTATTGTCGATGCCGATACCGTTAAAGGCGAAGGCGAGATTAAGTTGATCAGAAAGGCTGAAGCCAAACTTAGGCAGCAGGCTGGGTAAAGTTAAATACCTCGTTTCCACGCGTTGCGTGGGAATGCAGTTAAAGGCGCGCTGCGTCACGAATCACGCGCAATGTCAGAAGTGCAAACAAGGACGCGGCGCGTCCCATCATGGCGTTCCCACGCAGCGCGTGGGAACGAGAAAACAAAAACGAGAACCTTATGAAAACCGAAGACAAAATCCGTAAACAACTGGCAGATAATCCGATCATCCTGTACATGAAAGGCGTACCGGCTAATCCGCAATGCGGGTTTTCAGCCAAATCGGTCGGTATACTCAATGCGACTAACATCCCTTACGCTTATGTGAATGTGCTGGAAGCGCCTTTTATTCGCGAAAAGTTGCCGAGCATTTCCCATTGGCCGACTTATCCCCAATTGTTTGTTAACGCCGAGCTGGTCGGCGGTTGCGACATTATTGAAGAAATGTCCAACAACGGCAGTTTATTACCTTTATTAACCGCCGCCGCGCCGAAAAAAGCGGAAGCCGCAAACGATGCATTAACGACTAATCAAGTTACGCAATTGGTGCAACAGGGCATTGACGACGCTAAAGTGATCATCGAAGGAGAGGGCTGCGATTTATTGATCACCGTGGTAAGCCCGCAATTTAACGATTTAACGATGGTAAAAAAACAGCAGTTGGTTCTGGCAACGTTAAAAGAACCCTTGGCATCCGGCAAGCTTCATGCGGTCAGCGTTAAAGCCTATACGCCGGATGAATGGCGGGATAAACAGAACGCTGCCGGATTACTGCAAATACAGTTGTAATAACGGCCCCGGTCAGCGCAAGGCTAGTATGAAAACGTTTATAAAAGTTGCGGAAATTTGGGTTCCTACCAAAGAAGGGACTCAACTGGAACTGGCTACCGGGATATACGGCACGTTGACGGATTTCAAGGAAGCCAGCGAGCAAACGCGGTTTGATTATCATCAAGGCTTGCCGGGTACTGCCTGGGCAGCGGCTCATCCGCTGGTAACAACAGAATTCATGCATTCTTGTTTTAATCGCAGCCAAGCCGCTAAAAAAGCCGGTTTAAACTGCGCTATCGCGTTACCGGTGTTTTCGGGCGAGTTTTTAATGGCAGTGATTGTGTTCTTGTGCGGAGATGATGAACTCCATGCAGGCGCTATTGAAGTCTGGGCTAATCATCCTGACCGGGACAATGAGCTGGGCGTGATAGACGGTTATTACGGTTCTCTGGACTATTTTGAGTTTATTTCAAAAAAAACCAAAATCATGAAAAGCTTCGGCTTACCGGGACAGGTATGGGAAAAAGGCTTGCCGGTTCTGATGGCCGATCTTGGCGAATCGCAATCCTTTATCAGAGGCCGGGATGCAAAAAACGCTGGAATCACTACGGCCCTAGGTATTCCTTGGTCCGATAGGGCAGGGCAGGTTTATATCATGACTTTTCTTTCAGCCAAAGCCACACCTATCGCCAGACAGCTTGAAATATGGCTGCCTGATGCTAAAAGACAGTGTCTGGTTTTCAGAGACGGTTTCAGCAAAAAGGCAACCGACTTGGCCGCCGTTTATGGCGCAAAAACTTTTGCTAAGGGTGAAGGGATAATAGGGCGTGTATGGCTGACTGGGGTTCCGGCTATCGTCGATGACTATGGGGTGGAAGAGTCGATGGCTACTTTATTGATGCCGGTGATAAATCAAGGCGAATTAACGGCGGTGATTGTTTTTTGTTTGTAGGAAACTTTTTATTCACCACGAACGACTGCATGAGCGGTTGCCGAGGCACGAGACACGAAGTTTTTATCGTGCTCACGCCCCGGCGTGGGGGAACCATTGATTTACCTGTTATTGAAGCTACCCGCTCAGCGAGGAAATTATGGCTAAAGTAGGCGTTTTTTTTGGCACCGATACCGGCAACACACGGCGGATTGCAAAAGACATTACAACGGTATTGGGCTCGGCTATTGCCGGCAAACCGGTGAATATACGTAACGCCGCAGTGGCGGATTTGCTGACGTATGACATCTTGATTCTCGGTACGCCCACTTATGGCGATGGCCAGTTGCCCGGCTTATCGACCGGCAATGCCACAGAAAGTTGGGAGGAATTTTTGCCGAAGTTGGCAGGACACGATTTTAGCGGCAAAAAAGTGGCGATTTACGGATTGGGTAATCAAAAAAGCTATCCGGTAGAATTTGTCGATGCGATGTTTTATCTGTACGAGCAGTTTAAACAATGCGGTGCAACCCTGATTGGCGCGTGGGATACCGAGGGTTATAACTTCAAGCGTTCTAAAGCCGTCGTTGATGACCGCTTTGTAGGCTTGGCATTGGATCAGGAAAATCAGAAAGAGCTTACCCCGGCAAGACTGGAAACCTGGTTAAAAATGCTGGCAGAGGCTTGGGCTTAAAATCAGGATCAGCCATGGCAAACGACAGATTAAAACCGGCCTGCACGCGTCATGAACTGGATCAGGCGGATTTTTTAATTCGTCATATTCATTTTAAAAAACAGCCGGTTTCGGCCATTATTTTCGTTTTCGAAGGCAGGGTCTATGCGTATGTCAACCACTGTATGCATATGCATAGACCGTTAAATTGCGAGCAGGATGCCATCTTTGATGAAACCCGCTTATATCTGCGTTGTTCGATGCACGGTTTTATCTTCGATCCCAAAACCGGAGAGTGCCAAAGCCCGGTTTGTTTGGGGCAACGCCTGCAATCGCTACGTCTGGAAGAGATTGACGGCACCCTCTATTTTGCCGAAAAGCACCTGACCCTTATCGATTGAACGGTGATAGCGATGATAGAAGAATTAGCGGTCGTGGTGAAAATAGAAAACCATCAAGTTTGGGTCGAAAGCGGAGCCAATAGCGCATGTGGCGGTTGCCTACAAAAAGCATCGTGCACCACCAACGCTCTAGGCAGCGTCCTTAAAAAAAAATCAGTGCCGGTCGATAGCGATATTCAATTGAAAACCGGCGATCAAGTCATGGTCGCCATTGATGAAAGCCTGTTGCTGCGCGCTTCTTTATTATTGTATCTGGTGCCGTTAATAGCCCTGTTTACCGGTGCAGGCATGGCCGACTGGCTGCTGGCGGATAATGCCACGTATGCGGATTTATGGATTGCCGGCAGCGCCGTCCTGAGTTTTTTAGTTTCGCTGTGGTTAATCAACAAAGCGCAAAGTCTGTTGATACTGAGTTATTACGCCCGGCCTGTCGTAGTCAGGAAGGTTTAACCCTTAGTGCCGATATGAATGTTTGGTCTATAAACAAAGATACCCCGCTTAAGCTCCTGTTATTGGAACTGGTGCATCGTTACGGCGAAAATACACTGGGTTTGAATAATCAGGAACAGCATTTCCAGGCCATCGAGTTATGCTTGCTTAACGATTCCAGCCTTTCCGCTTATATCTATACTTTCGGCCAGAACGCAGGCCGTTACGGCATAGACCTGAAGTATCCCATTTCCACCAATAATATTGTCGGGGAAAATGAAAACCTGAGCTTGGATCAAATAATAGAGATTATTTCTACTCATTTATTTTCTTAAAATTTAGCCATTATGAATCAAGAAGCACAAACCGAATTTCGTTATTTTGTCAGTTACAGCGGCGTTAAACTCCCGCTAAAGCTGGTCAATGAAATAACCGAAGACAGCTTAAATAACCGAAACACTTATTACCGCAGTCGCTTTGACGGCCAAGACAGAATGCTGCTGTGCCAGAAAATTGTTTATGGCGAAGTTGAATCCGAACATCAGTATCAATATTACGAGAGTGGCGTTTTAAAGTCGGCGCAAATAACTGAGGATGATGAGCTTAGGGAAGTTCATTTTAATGAGTCGGGGGAGATGGTATAACTCGGCAAGCCAGCACTTGCTTCGTGTTTGGAAAATGGTACGCGACTTACCTTACGGCTACACAATAACATCAAATACCTAATTTAAAGATTGATAACTGCTTGCTGATCAAACTGATAATCAAGCGATAGAAAATGTTTTAAAGATTTCGTCATCCGTAGCGGGATTCCATTCACTCAGGTATCCGGCAGCGCTTCCAAAACCGGCTCAGGAAGGATTGTCCGGTTAGGGTGCATATAGTAAACCGGAAACTTTTCAAAGCCGTTTGACAAGCCAAGCGATTGTCACACCCCCCCCTTTAATTTAACTACCGCGTAACATAACAAAAAAATGGTCAGGTAATGCTGGTTTTTTGTGCCTGAAAGTCGGCAAGTGTTGTGGTGTTTTATTTTCAACTGTCACGTGAAGAATTTCAGGTATAAAAAAAGCACTGGGTTATTGCCTAAGTGACCGATTTATATGGTTTATATAGATGGGCTTGAACCACCGATTCCGGGGTTATGAATTCTATGCTTAGCGCATGGATCATTTAAAATCAAACACTCGCAGAGCTCGCCAAGTTCTAGCCTACTACAATTTTACTACACCCTGCGCCAAGACAATTTCAGCGTAGTGACAAATTTACTACACACGCACCATCGGATTGTTAATGGTTTCATTGAAGGCGATTTGTCGCCAAAACGCCAGCACATCTTCAAACTGTTCCGGAACCAAAGGTAGCAATTCATCAATACGACTGTTAGGCTGGATCGGTAGTTTTTCCAGTGTCTCTTTTAACAACACCAATACGTTATTGAAGTTTATTTCACATCAGCACTGTTAATTCCAGATTGATTTCTTATGGTTAAAGATTATTACAGCATTTTAGGTGTGTCGAATAATGCTGAAGATGTGGTTATTCATGCAGTTTTTAGGTTACTTGCTCATCGACACCACCCCGACAAACGGCTAGAAGACAAAGAACAAGCTAACCGTATGATGTCGGACATTAATGAAGCCTACCAACACTTGTCAGATCCTGTATTGAAAGCCAAGTATGGTCAGGCTTTTAAAGCAGACGTAGATTGGTATCAAATTCTGGGAGTGCAGCCTCGCGTTGATACTCAGATGATTCATGTAGCTTATGAAGCTTTAGCCCGGAAATACCGAGGTTCGCCAAAAAGACTAAATGAAATCAATCAGGCTTACATGGTGTTATCTGATGCCGGCAAAAGAAAGTCTTATGATGTCCGGCAGCAAAGCCTTGCGGATGTCCGCAACAGAATGCTTTATGATTTTAAGCAAAGAAGTCCTAGCGGTGTCAGTGACAGGCAGGTTTATGACTTCAAGCGCCAAAGCCCTGTTGTGTATTCACGCCGAAGTTCTAGATTTCTATGGAAAGTATATTTTGCCTACATCGTGGCATTCTATGTCTTGATGGTCGTTTTTTTTATTCTGGCAATACTATAACTCACGGCTCACTCAATTTTTAGGGTAATTCGATAGATTCATCCTGTTTACAGAGAAATAAAAGTCAGAAACGCCGATTCTCAGTTTTAAATATGTTCCCTTGGAAAAAGCCATGGAAAATGCCCATCACGATGAACCGGGGTTCAGGGCAAATTGGGCTAAAAACTTTTAAGCGCAGAATTAGCTGATACCGATACTCCCTCATCACAGTAAAGCCCGCCGACGCGTTCAGTTTTCCTTTTATCAGTGACCACATGAAAACCACATGCCGTTTTTGACGACCTTGCTAACGAATCTGATTAATCCGATTCATATATCCATAGTTACTCTTCTTTCCCTAGCGATGGGTGCTCTGGAAGCACTGCAAGAAATTGATGCTGCTATTCCCATTAGCTCTAATACCCGCACAACATTAGCAATGATGCGCCCTACTTCTGTGCATATTCTACGATACCAGCTTTAACAACATCCGCTCCAGCCCTGTCTGCGCATAGTGTCAGTTAATATGGCTTAAATATTGCCTACTTATTCTTAACGCATAACCGAGGATAAATCCCATGTTGTCAGAAGCTGAACTTTTTGAAACTTTCTCCCCCTATATTCGAAGCGTTACTCAATGTAAGGAAATTCTCCGCGACTTGAACGGGACCTGGGGGCTGATTTCCGCCATTGCCGAGATCAGTTGCCCCAAAGAAGCAGCAACCATACTGCCGGCAATGGAAGCGACAAAAGTGGGTTTCAGCGACCTGGAAGGTAAACTGACCAGTCAGCTGGTTTCTGAAGAAATCAAAAAAACCTGTCTGGAACTTGAATCCAAAGCGCAAGTATCGATAGATATTCTGGTGCGCAACCTGTATGAGCGCACCGCAGACATCGGGTTTCTGGCTACCAATGCCGATATATGCAACTTTGTGCTGGCCGCCGCAAAAGGCGAGGCAACAGATTTAGATTTGGTAAACCACCTGCTTGACGAGTATGGCTCGAAATATACCGTATACGACGATATTATCATCTTGGATAGCAACAGCCGCATACTGGCCCGACTCGACCGCAGCACACCGGCAATCGTTCAAAGCGTTTCCGACCCGATTATCGGCCGGACCTTGCAATCAACCGAGGACTATGTTGAAACTTTCGGCAAAACCAATCTTCGGCCCGGTATAGACAGGGCTCTTATTTATTCAAAGCGCATCGTCGATCCGGTCGATGGCTCGGTGATCGGCATCTTATGTTTATCGTTTCGTTTTGATAACGAGATGGAGGGCATATTTCGCAGCCTGCAAAAGAAAGGCGACAAAGCAGTCATGTTGCTGCTGAATGCCGACTCTGTCGTGATTGCCACCAGCGACCACGACCATATACCGATTGGCCGCATCATTGAAGCCGTTCCGAACGGCGACGACTATGGCGTGATCGACTTTGCCGGACGCGAATATCTGTCGGTGACGCACAGAGGCCGTCCCTATCAGAGTTATACCGGACAAGAATGGTACGGACATGCGATGATTCCATTGCATACGGCCTTTGCAGCTTCTGCGTCCGACAAGGAGATCAATGCCGAAATTCTTCGCCACGGCGATTCGTTGTCTCCCGAACTGTCCAGCATCATTGCCGGCGCCGCCAAAGACATTAACCTGTTCCTGCACCGCGTCATCTGGAACGGTCAAGTCATGGCGACTAACGAGCATGGCAACCTGTTATCGCTCAAAGCGATTCTAAAACAAATCCGTTCGATGGGAGCCCGCACGGCTCAAGCGCTTGCCGACTCCAGCAGCAAGCTGCATACGACGATGATTACTTCCGAACTCCGTAATGCCGAATCCATCGCGCGGCTGATGATTGATATTATGGATCGCAACCTATACGAACGCAGCAATGATTGCCGCTGGTGGGCGCTGACTTCGGAAATCCGGCGCATTCTATCGGAAGGCCGACTGGGTCCTGACGATAAAGCAAAAATCACCGATATTTTGATCTACATCAACAACCTCTATACCGTCTACACGCGCCTTTTTATCTACGACATCAAAGGCACCATCGTAGCCGAGTCCAACCTGCATAATGATCCCGTCGATGCTATAGGCAGGCAAGCCAATGCCGTCTCCGCACAGGAGACTTTTTCCTTGCGCTCGCCGCAGGAATACCGGGTATCGCCGTTTGAAGAGTCTTGGCTGTATGAGGGCAATCCAACCTATATTTACAATGCCGCCATCCGTCATATTGACGACCTGAACAAAGTGGTTGGCGGTATCGGTATCGTTTTTGACTCCACTCCCGAATTCAAGCATATGCTTGAGGATTGCCTGCCCGACAAACCCGGCGCTTTCGGTCTGTTTGTGGATCGCCCCAGCGGCCGGATTATTGCATCAACCGACGGTTACAATTACAAAAATGGTGAAGTTCTTTGGACAGACCCTGAATTTTTTGAGCTGCAAGAGGGTACGGGAAAAGCCAAAATCGTGCTCCATAACAAAAAATATTATGCGGTCGGCTGTTACTCCTCACGCGGCTATCGCGAATTTAAAACCACAGGAGACTACCAAAATGATGTGGCCGCCTTCGTGTTTATTCCAATCGGCGAAAAAGCCGAGGCTACCGGTTCCGAACAACGGGAAATAATCGATTACCCGCAAGAACCGATAACCGGCGAAGTTATCGATCTGGCAACCTTTCATATAGGATCGGAAGTCTACGCCTTTGTCGCTTCCGATGTGCTGGAGGCCGTAGATGTTAAATTGATCAACAGTCTGCCCGGCGTAAAACCCTACATTGTCGGCAGCATCATGTATTGCGATAACAGTGCCGAGGGCTGCAACGAAAAAATCCCGATTATTGTCATTGATGGCGGGATTCTGACCAATAAACCCGCTGATTTGGATCGGCAAGAAAAAACCACGGGGGCAATCGTCATTGTCCGGACTCAAGTAGGCCTGATTGGCCTGTTGGTTGACGGGCTTGATGCAATTCCCAGCTTTGAAAAAAAGCAAATCCAGCCGGTTAATGAATTACTGCGCGGTGACGGCGGCTACGTAAAATCGTTAGTCAACATCCCTGAAAGCAACACGCCCGGCAAAATGCTTATCGTATTGAATCAAGACCTGATTCTGGCCTCGGTACGAAAAAAGAAGATAGCAGAACACCCCTAGCCGACTCGCGTTATCCCATCAGTGAACGCAATTTGTCGAAGAACAATTTCCTGAAAAAACGGCGAAGGCATTGTTAAGCGTTTAAGCCACAGAGTGGGCCGGAGTGACGGATGTAATCCCGACCCTGCTTATCATGCCTTCGCACCGCCTTCAGTTTTACCGCTCAGGCTTCCACATCGTTTCAAGCCAAACGTTGTAAGCGAGCTCAAGACTTGCTGTCTTTTTAGTTAAATCGCGCCAATCTATTTTTTTGTCATCGTTTAAATCGCCGCAGGTCTTATCCGCAGTTTGCCAACACTGCTCAACATAATCGCGTGTTGCGTTTTGCGTCTCGGCGTATTTTGCCTCTTTATCCTTGTTATCAACGATACCATCCTGATTTCTATCCGCTTCGGCAAGGTAATCAAAATGGATTTGTTTATCGATAAAACCGACAAAATTTGCCACGCGGGTATAAACGCCATAAGCCAGCGGCAAGGCGCAACCATTACCGGAGCTAACAATGCCTGCGAGATAAAGCTGATTATGTTTTTCAATCAGTAAGGGTCCGCCGCTATCACCCTGACACGCATCTTTGCCGCCGCTTATATAACCGGCACACATTTTATTCTCGGTTATAACTTGTCGTAGCGAGGTTTGCGTTTGTGCATTAACTTCTTTACATTCCTGATTAGAGACGATGGGTAATTGCACTTCCTGTAACCGATAAGGAAAAAAATTAAAATCGGCACTCATATTACCCCAGCCGACAACAGTGGATATAACCCCCTCCAGGGTATCAACGCGATTTCTATTTAACGCAACAGGGGCAATATTGTTTACCGGCTTTTTAAGTTGCACCAAAGCAATATCGAAGTCGAGGGTATTATCATTATAACGGGGATGAGTAATGACACGTTTTACGGCAACTCGCTGCCCTGCATCACTGTTCAGATCATAAACGCCTGCAACAATATCAAAAGAATCCGGCGTTTCACTAATAACGCAATGCGAGGCGGTAAGCACCCAATCCGGTGCAATTAACGAACCGTCGCAAAATTGCCCTTTGTAATTCGACTTATTATTTTTATATATTAGCGCCACTATCATAGGATATGCAGCCGGTGTTGCATCCACCCCGCCAACAATACGTTCATTGGCTTGAGAATTAGTGACAGTAAGCGATAATAAACTAAGCAATAAATATTTTTTCATCTGTTAATTCCAAAGTATTAAAAAAAACAAGTGTGCCACATCATCAAGGTAAAACAACCCGTTACCCAAAAGCCCTCACAATTCCCGCACCGGGCATTTCAACATTGTTCGCTTCACACTACTCGGAAAGAATAACAGATGCGTGGTTTTATTAACGGAAAGTCTTTGAGCAATTAATTTGGAGTTTCATACAGATGAAGCAAGCGTTGATTATTTATCCTGTATTTGCTGTTGTTTTACTTACTTTTATCATCGGAATCCGGATGCTTAGGCTCAGAATCAAAGCGGTCAAGGAAGGCAGCTTGAATCCCGCCTATTTTCTGCTAAACAGAGGGGCCAAACTCCCTGATGATTTGGCGAAAGTAACCCAGCATTGCGCTAACTTGTTTGAAATGCCTATCCTGTTTTATGTGGCTTGTTTGAGCATCCTTGTTACCCATAGCACGGACACGGTTTTTATCTGTTTAGCCTGGATCTTTGCAGGAGCCCGGTATCTCCATGCTTACATCCATATAACCTATAACGGCTTAAAGCACAGAAGGCTTGCTTTTTTAGTGGGTACGTCAATTGTCGCTTTTATGTGGATTAAACTTTTAATTCAATTGCTTGCTTCATAGCATTGCAATCTTGCAAAGTTGGCATTGGTAGCCGTGTTTTATCTCCCGAAGGCCTTGACCAACGCTTAACCGGAGCGCAGCCATGGGCACTTACTCATAATCCGCCAACGGCGGACAGCGGCAGAACACATGCCGGTCGCCATAAACATTATCGATACGCCCGACCGGCGGCCAATATTTATCATCGTGTTGATCGCTATTCGGAAAAAAAGCCTGTTGTTTGGAGTAAGGCCAATTCCATTTTTCCAGCAACAGGCGGTGGGTGTGCGGCGCATTATGCAGCAGGTTGTTTTCGGCGTCGGCAGCACCGGTTTCTATAGCTTTGATTTCTTCACGGATGGCGATTAACGCAGCGCAAAAACGGTCAATCTCCGCTTTATCTTCGCTTTCGGTGGGTTCTATCATCAAGGTGTCGGCCACCGGAAACGACACGGTGGGAGCATGAAAACCATAGTCGATCAGGCGTTTGGCAATGTCTTCGACGGTAACGTTGCAGGTCTTTTTAAAGGCATGGCAATCGATAATGCATTCATGCGCCACCCAGCCGTTTTTGCCGGTGTATAAAATCGGGTAGTACGGCGCCAGCCGTTTGGCTATGTAATTGGCATTCAGGATCGCAGTCAAGGTTGCACGTTTTAAACCGGCTGCCCCCATCATCGCGATATAAGCCCAGGAAATGGTATAGATGCTGGCCGATCCCCAGGGAGCTGCAGACACGGTGCCTATGGTGCCGTGTATATTTTTAGCAGGATTAACGCCGTCAACAACCGGATGGTCGGGCAGAAAAGGAGCCAGATGCGCGCCGACGCCTATCGGGCCGACACCGGGACCGCCGCCGCCATGCGGAATGCAGAAGGTTTTATGCAGGTTAAGATGGGCGACATCGGCGCCGATTTTGCCGGGACGGCTTAAGCCGACCAACGCATTGAAGTTGGCGCCGTCCAGGTAAACCTGTCCGCCGTGCCGGTGGATCAAGTCGCAAATTTCGCGGAACGCTTGTTCAAACACGCCGTGCGTAGACGGATAGGTAATCATTAACGCGGCCAGGGTATGTTGATATTCGGCTGTTTTCGCGCGTAAATCATCCAAGCTGACGTTACCGTTTTCATCGCAGGCGACCACCACGACTTTAAGCCCCGCCAGTGCGGCACTGGCCGGATTGGTGCCGTGTGCGGAAGCAGGTATCAGGCAGATGTTGCGTTGCGCCTGTCCCCTGACTTCATGGTATTTGCGGATGACTAAAAGCCCCGTGTATTCGCCTTGGGAACCGGCATTAGGCTGCAAAGAAAAAGCATCAAAGCCGGTCAGGTCGCACAACATATCTTCCAGTTCGGCAAACATCTGTTGATAGCCGTGAGTCTGGTACATCGGCGCAAACGGGTGTAATGCATTAAATTCATAATAGGAAATGGTCTGCATTTCCGTGGCGGCATTCAACTTCATCGTGCAGGATCCCAACGGAATCATCGATCGATCCAGCGCTATATCGCGTCTGGCAAGGCGGCGCATATAGCGCATCATTTCGGTTTCAGAATGATAACGGTCGAAAACCGGATGCTGCAGAATTTGGTCGTTGCGCAATAAGGCTTGGGGGATGCATTCGCCGACTGCGGCATCCAATACATTGATGTCGGGAAGGTCGGCTGTGGCGGATGCAAAAACCTGCCAAACGTCTCTTAAATTGCCCCGCGTTGTGGTTTCATCCAACGAGATGCCGATATGATCCGTATCGATAATACGCAGGTTGATATTGGCTTCCGTAGCCTGGGCTGCGATGCGTTTTGCCCGATTCGGGGTGCTGATAATCAAGGTATCGAAATAACAAGCGCTCAGCACCTGATGGCCCAGCTGGGTAATACCGGCCGCCAGGATTTGCGTGTAACGATGCACCCGGCCTGCAATCAAGCGCAAGCCTTCCGCGCCGTGATAAACCGCATAAAATCCGGCGATCACGGCAAGCAGCACCTGCGATGTGCAGATATTGCTGGTAGCCTTATCCCGGCGGATATGTTGCTCACGGGTTTGCAATGCCATCCGCAACGCAAGTTGGCCGTGGCTGTCTTTGGATACGCCGATAATTCGGCCGGGAACCGAGCGTTTGTATTCGTCTTTGGTCGCAAAATAGGCGGCATGAGGGCCGCCGTAACCCATCGGCACGCCAAAACGCTGGGAGTTGCCGACCACTATATCGGCGCCGAATTCGGCAGGCGGTTTAAGCAGCACCAGCGCCAATAAATCCGCCGCCACCGTGACCAGCGCCGATTTGGCCTGGGCGATGGCGGTAAGCGTGGTTAGGTCTTTTATGTCGCCTTTGCAGCCGGGGTATTGCAGCAGCAGTGCAAAAAAATCGTATTGCTCCAGATTCTGATAGGGATCGGCAACAATCACCTCGTATCCCAAGGAACGGGCGCGGGTCTTGATTACGGCTATAGTTTGCGGGTGACAATCCTGATCCACGAATAGGCTGTTGGCTGCGCTTTTGGACAAGCGCCGCGACATGGTCATCGCTTCCGCCGCCGCCGTAGCCTCATCAAGCAGTGAAGCGTTGGCGAGTTCCATGCCGGTCAAATCGATAATGACTTGCTGAAAGTTAAGCAACGCTTCCAGCCGGCCTTGACTGACTTCGGCCTGATAAGGCGTGTAAGCCGTATACCAGGCGGGGTTTTCCAGCACATTGCGTTTAATCACCGCAGGCATGATGGTATCGTAATAACCCATGCCGATCATTGAGGTGAACACTTTATTGCGTTCGCGCATTTTGCGCAGATGCTTGATCACCGCGCGTTCGCTGATCGTTTCGGTCAGTTTTAACGGCTCATGATTCAGGATGTTGGCAGGAATGGCCAGCTCGATAATGTCTTCCAGTTCGTTTACGCCCAGTTCCGTCAGCATGTCTTTGATTTGCCGGGGATTGGGGCCGATGTGGCGGTTGATGAAGTTACCGCGCATTTCCAGTTGAGCCAAGCTAGGGCGAGATGAAGTCATGATGGGTAACTACTCAGGAAAATAGAACTCAAGAAAAAGATAGTGTCCACGCAAGGCACGAAAATTTTATATTTTTTCGTGCCTCGCCAGGGCTGCGTCTATCAGTCAGATCCGTGTCGCCTAGAGGTGGCATCCATGTTGTCATAAAGCCGGTATCTGTTAGTTTTTGTGATAGCGGTGGGGAACAAAAGGCAATGGAGTTACGGCAATTTCAATCCGGTGATTGCGAACCTGGGCATACAGCGTATTACCCAAATCCGCCGACTTCCTATCAAGCAACGCCATAGCAATCGGTTGGCCCAAACTGGGAGAAAAGCTACCGCTGGTGACATAGCCTACGGCGACGCCCTCAGCGTTGAAAATCTCGCTGCCTTCACGTACCGGTATTTTGCTTGCCACCAACAAACCTGCGCGGATTTTTTCCGAACCGTTTTGCAATTGTTCAAGAATCTTGTCGGCACCGGGAAACTTGTTCTGGGCCAAGCCGGAGAATTGGTTATAATTTTTTCTAAACAACCATTGCAAACCTGCCTCTACCGGTGTGATCGCCTCATTGATTTCATGGCCGTACAGGCATAATCCCGCTTCCAGGCGCAAGGTATCTCGGGCCGCCAGGCCTATAGGTTCAACATCGTCTTCGGCCAGCAACAGGCGGGCAAGCCGCTCCGCATAACGATTGCCTACCAAAATTTCAAAGCCGTCTTCGCCGGTATAACCGCTACGGCTGATATTGCATTTTATGCCGTCGATGTAGGCTCCACAGGCTTGCATAAAAGAAAGTTCAACAGTTTGTGCGGCAAATTTTTCCATGACCGATGCTGCGGCCGGGCCTTGCAAAGCTAATAAGACCTGACCACTCAGCTCATTAAAACAACACAGGCCGGATAAATGACCGTACAGATACTTAAAGACTTTGTCTTTGCAGGCGGCATTCACAATAATCATCAAGCCTGACTCAAGACGAGTAATGACGATATCATCCATAATCCCGCCATCGGTATTCGTTAAGACGGTATATTTCTGCTCGCCGGGCCTAAGTCCGGCAATGTCGCCGGGTGTCAGTTGTTCAATTGCATGAGCGGCATCATCACCCAAAATCAAGCACTGCCCCATATGAGAAATGTCGAACAAACCGGCATGGCTGCGGCAGTGTAAATGCTCGTGCAATGTACCATTGCCGTATTGCATCGGCATAAGGTAACCGGCAAACGGCACCATTTTGGCGCCAAACTCAAGATGAAGGTTATAAAGCGGCGTTTGTTTTAACATGTCAATTTTATCTTAGCGTATAAGCAATGCAGCAGCAGTGTAGCCATTTGGCCAATGTCCACCACGATCGGAGCAAGAACATGAAGAAAAAACCTAACGACTGGCCCTACAATAACACGGATGGCACTGTTTATGCGAGTTCCCATCCGGAGCACTGACATACAACGCTGGTTTTAGTTTTTTAGATTAAAGCCATAGCTTGTATAATCCCCGTTTTGTTTCGGCTTGATCATCTTGCTGTACTCCCTTCTTATCTAAAAATATCAGAGAACTCTATGGCGCTGTATTGTGGAATCGTTGGTTTACCCAATGTTGGAAAATCGACCTTATTTAATGCCTTAACCCGTGCGAAAATCGCGGCCGAAAATTACCCGTTCTGCACCATTGACCCTAATGTAGGCGTAGTTCCCGTACCCGACAACCGAATGGACAAGCTCGCGGAAATTGTAAAACCCGAGCGCGTGTTGCCCACCACGATTGAGTTTGTAGACATTGCAGGACTCGTTGCCGGCGCATCTAAAGGCGAAGGCTTAGGCAATCAGTTTTTAGCCAATATCCGTGAAACCGATGCTATTGCCCATGTGGTACGCTGCTTTCAGGATGATAATGTCATTCATGTCGCCGGAAAAATTGATCCACTCTCCGATATCGAAGTCATTAATACCGAATTGGCCTTGGCCGATATGGCTTCCGTTGAAAAAGCCTTGCTGCGTGCGACCAAGGCGGCCAGAACCGGCAACAAAGACGAACAGGCCAAAAAAGACGTACTGGAAAAAGTTTTCAAACAACTGGATGCAGGGGAACCCGCGCGAACTTTACCTTTAACCGAAGATGAAAAAGCCCTGATTAGAGACTTGTGTTTGATGACGCTCAAACCGGCCATGTACATTGCCAATGTTCAGGATGACGGTTTCGAGAACAACCCGTTACTGGATAAAGTTCAAATACTGGCCGACAAGGAAGGTGCCATGGTAGTGCCGATTTGCGCCGCCATCGAGGCGGAAATTGCCCAGTTGGATGAAGAAGAAAAGAAGGAATTCCTGGATGATCTGGGGCTGGAAGAGCCCGGTTTAAATCGAGTCGTAAGAGCCGGATATAAACTGCTGAACTTAGCCACCTATTTTACTGCGGGCGTAAAAGAAGTCAGAGCCTGGACTATTCCGGTAGGTGCGACCGCTCCCCAAGCGGCCGGTGTAATTCATAGCGACTTTGAAAAAGGCTTTATTCGTGCCGAAGTCATCGCCTATCAGGATTTCATCGACTATAAAGGCGAACAGGGCGCCAAAGACGCCGGAAAATGGCGGCTTGAGGGCAAAGATTATATTGTTAAAGATGGCGACGTAGTGCATTTTAGATTCAACGTTTGACAAAGCAAGAGCGGGTATTTATAATTTCCGCTCTTTACAAAGACCTGTTCAAATGGCGATGTAGCTCAGCTGGTTAGAGCACGGGATTCATAACCCCGGGGTCGGTGGTTCAAGTCCACCTATCGCCACCATACAAATCAAGCGCTTAGGTGATAACCAAGTGCTTTTTTTATGCGTAAAATTCTACGTGGCGCACTCTTGGCGCACTTTCAAAAAAACAACCGCAATAATTACCAACATTCAGGCATAAAAAAACCGCTTGGTTAGCGGCTACAGTTGCTTGAGAATCCGGTAAAAATCCTTTTTCTTTACCCCGGCTTGTTCAGCCATGCTCTTGATTAGCGTTTGTGAAAAAGGCGCTTTCGGGCAATCGATAGTAACCTTATATTTCCTTGTGTCCTTAATCAAAACCCATTGCTCATGGGAACCTTTTTGTGTGTCAAAGGCAAACCCCATATAAGCCAATATCGCCTTTAATTCTTTGCATGTGATAGGCGGATATTCCCCACTCATGCAGGACGAAGGGGTATCATTTCATCAAAAACAACGCTGGCTTTATGGTAAATTATGTTGGTGAACCGGATAAAATAATATTCGAACCACTGTGACGCTGGGGCGCGCCTGCTCAGTAATTGATTACCATGTTCTTTATCCTGCAATGCCTCATCGACATAAAAGGCAATTTGTTCCTCAAGCTTGCGCTTTACCTCATTCAATGAATCGCCTTGTGTTGCCAAGCAAAAATCTAAACACACAGCCACCCATTCGCCTTCTTCTTGCTTTGCGTAGCACTTTACAATCAGTTCTTTCGGATTCATATCATCTTCTCCGTATTGTTGAATCAGTCATTGCCGCTTAACTCGACACGGCCAAATGTGCTGCTTTTGATTGCCATAGAACTCAAGACCTCTGATTAATAAATTACCAAAAAAATCATTGTATTATAAACATCTGCAAATAAGTATAAAAAGCCGCAACACTTGCCAACAATTCAAGCATAAAAAAACCGGCATGGTTAGCCGGTTATCTTGACTAATCGTATGTCTATACAAACGTGTTTTTGCGCTATCCGCTGTTTTTATAGGCGATAAGGAAACATTTCCTGCTGAATTAGTAAATCTGGGTAACGGTCAATGTAATGGCTTCTGAAATCCTCGGCTTCGCTCATAGTGGCGAACTTGGTGCTAACGGGGCGGTCATGGAACCGTTATCGCAGTAAGGGCACTGATAACACTTAGATTTTATTTTAAGCCATACCGGTTTTCTAATATCAGTAAATGCCGCAACGTGATCTCTTTGCTGCAACTATAAAATTTAGGCTCTTCCCGATTTCGTGGGGTGACCACTACATATAGTGTTAGGCATAGCCAAATAACCGCCTACCTTCGACATCAATCCAGATATGCTGGAATAGCCGACCTAAGTCATATATTCCATAACAACGCCGCTTGATGACTTTGATTTTGTTATTGAGACCTTCGACAAAACCACTCGATTGCCGTTGAATGAAATAA
>JAUGSS010000070.1:0-1000 GCA_044426515.1 Methylococcaceae bacterium
GAAAACCGACCCCACCGTCTGGTACAAAGAAATTTGGACGAACCGCATGCCGATCGACATCACCAAAGACATCATCGACTTCATGCACGCCTCCATGCACATGCAAAACAGATTCGCGAAATAAAGAAAAAGAAAGGCGCCCCGCGTGAATCGCTGCGAGGCGCCAGTATCCGGACTGTCCCTAAAAGGTGACGAGTCGGATGGTTCGTTTGTTGTGCGTATGCACGTTCTGGCACGAAACGATTCAACGTTCCCTGGGGAATCGGGTTTGGACCGATCACTGCGGTGAAGCAGCTCCTAGGGCATTTTCGTGGTGAGAACGTTGGAGGTGATGTATGTCGGACTTTGCGTCCGATCATTCAATGGGGTATCGGCCCATTGGGTGACTTTTGGCCTCACCACAAAGACTCCTGCATGATGTCCCTTGCCCCTTTCCTCTTCTTCTTTCGAAGTGAGGTGTGTAGCGCGAATGCGGTGGTAGGTTGGAAGGAGGACTGCGGTGCTCGCCTCAAGGATTCTTCCGTTTCCCCGAAGCGACGAAAAGATAGCAGTTATCTCTTTCGTGGTCAACATTTTATACAGAATCGGTCTGAATCTGAGCGGAGTCTTTGGAATGGGTTGGGAAGGGTGACGGGGAATTGGGGGAGTAGGAGGGGGTCTCCGATGAGGCGTCCTATCAAATTTCGGCTCACTAACGCAACAGTGTTGCGTTAGTGAAGGTGACCTCTCAAAAAGAGAACACTCAAACCGCCAACTAAGCCACGAAACGAAATCGTTATCCTCCCCTCATACCCTCCAAAGATTCAGACTCACATTCCCTAGATTGCCACGTCGAGATTACTCTCCTCGCAATGACGGAAAAGCAAGAAGAAACGCATTGAGATCCCAACCCACTTCAAAGAATCAGATTCAGATTAGATTCAAGCCCCATGAAAAACAACATCGCCGCCTCTTCCGAGACGGCGACCGCGTGTTTTGTGTGACGACCTTAGTAGAACGT
>JAUGSS010000129.1:0-7389 GCA_044426515.1 Methylococcaceae bacterium
CGCAAGCAACTCCAACAGCACATCGACTAGCGGTGTGCGATTTTCATCGTTGATTTTTGGTACGTGTGGCTTGAGAGAGTCCATGTACTATTTTAACCCGATTCGTAATGTTATTGCCTGCGACTAATGAGAAGTTACGAAAAATGCAGCAAAAAACAATTCTAACGTTATGTGCGTCACTGGCTTTTTTTATGACGCCGGTCGGCAATGCCGAGGCCGAAGGGTGGAAGGATTTACTTAATGCGGCTAAAGGTATAAATGCTCAGACCAATAATGCCGGTCAAGTACTGCAGCAAGGCCAACAGGCGGTTAATGCGGCCCAAGCGGTGCAACAAGCCGGTAGCCTGACCGAGTTATTGATGCAGCGGACAGGCGTGACTCAAGCCCAAGCCGAAGGAGGAGCGGGCGCTTTGTTCCAGATCGCTAAAGCCAAGATGCAGGCGGATGCGTTTGCTCAGCTGGAGCAATCGGTTCCGGGTCTACAGGGAATGCTGGGGGCTGTGCCCGCGCTAACCCAGACCGGTGGTTTGGCCGGGCGCTTGTCTGCATTAGCGGGTAGTTCGGGCGGAACGGCGGGAAATTTGCTTTCCGTAGCTTCCGCTTTTCAGCAGCAGGGCATGTCGCCTGCGATGATGCAGCAATTTATTCCGGTGCTGATCGAGTATGTCAAAGCCCGTAGCAATGAGACTTTGGTAAATACCTTGAGCGCCGCATTAATCGGGCATTAATTTTGGGGTTTGATAAGTAGCCGTGCAAAAGTTTTCTAATGTTTTTTACTCGCCACGACGGTACGAAGGACATGAAGTTTTCTGTTTTTCTTCGTATCTTCGTGGTGAATAACAGAGCCGGTAGGCGTTTTACCGGACTCGCCTCAGCTTTTAAATCTGCCATAGCGCAGTAAAATGGCGGGCAGTAACAATAAATTCAGTAACGTTGAAGAGGCCAAGCCGCCGATGATAATCGCCGCCATAGGCCCCATGATTTCACGGCCCGGATTGTCGCTGTTGAACGCAATCGGGAACATGGCTAAGGCGGTGACCAACGCCGTCATTAAAATCGACGGCAACCGTTCCTGAGCGCCTTGAATGGCGGTGTCCGGATTCCAGCTTTTGCCTTCGACTTCAACCAGATAGCGATAGTGCGACAGCAGCATGATGCTGTTGCGCACGGTAATGCCGAACAGCGTCACGAAGCCTACGACCGAGCCGACCGATAAGGTGGCGCCGGTCAATACCACGGCGGCAACTCCGCCGATCAGCGCAAAAGGCAGGTTGGCGAGCGTCAACAACATATGCCGGATACTGCCGATAGCGATATAAATAAAAATCAGCACCCCGGCGCCGGCCAGCAGCGAATGCAGGATCAACTCTTTCCGCGCTTGGGCCTGTTCAATCGCCGCGCCGGTGAACTCGGGATAAATATCCGCCGAAAACGGAATCTCTTTTAGCACCCGCGCCTTAAGCTCAGCCATAAAATCATCCAAATCCCGGTCGAGGACATTGCCGGTGACGGTTTGCCGCCGCTGTGAGCCTTGGTGGAGAATGTTATAGCGGCTGGCCGAATGCCTGATTTCCGCGACCTGATCCAGTGTAATCATCGCTCCGTCCAAGGTTCTGATCGGCAGTTTGGCTATCGATTCGGATTGCTGTCTCAGTTCCGGCGTTAAGGTCACCGCGACGTTGTAAATTTTGTTGCCCTGAATGTTTTTGCCGACCACCCGGGTTTCGTAAGCGGCCTGCAAAGTATCGACAATTTGGGCGGGTAACACGCCCCAGAAGCTCATCTGGTCGAGATTCAACACAATTTGCAGCAACGGCGTGCCGGGCGGCGAACGCAACTGCACATCCGCAGCGCCGTCTATGCCGCGCATAATCGCGGCGACCGCCTGCGCTTTGGCGTCAAGCAGATTCAGGTCATTACCGTAAATATTAACCGCCACCGGCGAGGTGTAGCCGGAAATAGTTTCATCGACCCGTTCCGTTAAAAAGGTGTTGGCCTCAAACAAAATGCCGGGGAAACCGACCAGAATCGCCCGCAGCCGGTCCTTTATCCGTTGCTGATCCGCGCCCGACATCGGCTCAAGCCGGACTTCATACTCGCTGTAATGACTGCCGTAAGTGTCGGCGCCGCGCTCAGCTCGTCCCGCCCATTGCGATACCGATTGTATGCCGGGAATAGCCGTAAACTGCTCGGTCAGCTTGCTGCCGATTCTGATCGATTCCTGCAACGCCGTGCCGGGAATGCTGGTGGTATGAACGATATAATGGCCTTCGCGCAATTCGGGCAGGAATTTACTGTCCAGACTGAAAAAAGCCGACAAGCCCGACAGGCAAACAATAATGCTGCCGACCATAACCGGCTTAAAATGCTTCGAAACCTTGCTTAACAAGTCTTGGTAAAGCGGTTTGATGCGCCTGATCAGTGGCGGATCGTCATTGACGATAACCGCATTGCCCAGCAACGCGTAGCACAGCGCCGGCGTTAAGGTCAGCGCCACCAGCAGCGACATTAAAATCGCCAGAATATAAGAATATCCCAGCGGCGCAAACAAGCGTCCGGCAACGCCGTTTAAGGTCAATAACGGCACAAAAACCAGCGCGACGATAAAGCTGGCGTAAACCACTGAACTTCGCACCTCCAGCGATGCACTATAAACCACATCGGCAATCGGCAGCGGCCGGGCTAATAAACGATTCTCGCGCAAGCGCCGGAAAATGTTTTCGGTATCGATAATCGCATCGTCAACCACTTCTCCCAACGCGATAGCCAAGCCGCCTAACACCATGATGTTGAGATTAACCCCGGTTTCCAGCAGCACAATGACTGCGCCGATCAACGACACCGGAATCGCCAGCGCGGAAATAAACGCAGTGCGGAAATTAAACAAAAACAGGTACAAAATAATCAGCACGAACAAGCCGCCTATCAGTAAATGCCCAGACAAATTGCTCAGCGAGCGTTCGATATAATCGGCAGGGCGGAACAGGTGCGAGTAAAAGTTAATCGCCTGTTTGTTGAAAATTGGCTCGAACTCTTGCAGCGTCTGTTCTACCTGTCTGGACACCGACAAGGTATTGGCCCCGTATTGGCCGATCACCATCATCACGATGCCGGGTTTCCCCATAATTTGCGCCGCGCCGATCGGCGGTTCCGGCGCATAGCCAATCGTGGTGACTTCGCCCAAGGTCACATTGCAGCCCTGATCCCGCTTGACGATAATTTTGGCGAATTGTTCCGGCGCGGCCGGTTGCCCGGCTACCTGCAAAGTGAAGCGCTGGTTGTTGTTTTCGATAAAACCGCCGCCCTGAATATTTCCGGCCCCGGATGCGGCCTGGATAATGTCATCCAGTGTCAGGTTAAAACGATGCAGTTGCAGAGGATCGACCTGGATTTGCAGCTGCTGAATATCTCCGCCGAACACATTGACATCGGCAACCCCCGGAACAGCCTTCAAGCGCGGCACTATCGTCCAGTCAACCAGACTGCGCAAAGCCATCAGATCGGTCCGATCGCCCTTGCTTAAGCCAATGGTCAATACCGTTGCCGAAGACGAGGACAGCGGTATCGCAACCGGCGTAATGCCCAGCGGCAGCTGTCCCGATAAAGAGGTTAGCCGTTCGCTGACCAACTGGCGATTGCGGTATACGTCGCTGTTTTCGGCAAAGGTCGCGATAATAATCGACAGGCCCTGGATGGATTCGGAGCGTACCGACTTCATGCCGATCAAGCCGCTGATCGAGGTTTCGATTTGCTGGGTCACCAGCACTTCGACCTGTTCCGAAGAAAGGCCGGGCGATTCGGTTTGGATGATGACCTGTTTGGGGGAGAATTCAGGAAAAATATCCAGACCGGCGGTGGTAAAGCGATAACTGCCATAGACCAGGATCAATAGCGCAAGCGCGATGACGATGCCGTAGAAACGGATGGAAAAACGGACGAGGGTGGCTAGCATGGGTTAGTGGGTTTAATTGGGAATTTGTTAATAAGGCTACCAAACTTAAGCCGGGACACGGTCTGAGGTTAAGCCTCGGCTACGCTCAAACTATCGTACGCATTGTATCACCGTCATTCCGGCAGGAATGACGTGTTGTGCATTCCCCGGAAGATATTAAATTAGAAAAATGACCTACCATGAATTAAAATCGCGAGCAGTCACTGGCGACATAATCTCCGCATAAGTAAGAATCCATGAGAATTACACCCTCTGAAGCAAAAGCCATCAAAGAAACCGCAAACGCCGTATTCGGCGAGCAAGCAGTCGTGTGGTTGTTTGGATCGCGTGCGAATGATGCTTTAAAAGGAGGAGATATCGATTTATACATTGAACTTCCTTCTGAGGACTATGTCTACGCCAAGAAATTGCGTTTTTGGTGCGAGCTGGTCACACGACTCGGTGATCAAAAAATAGATGTTATTATCAATAAAATAGGTGCATCTCCTCATTTGCCTATCCATGACCTTGCAAGAACTAAAGGAATCAGGCTATGAATGAACGCTACGAAAAACTGAAGGCGTCTGTTTCTGAGCAGGAAAGCAATTTTATCCATATTCACCACGCGCTGGAAAAACTCACGCCTTACTTGCCGATCGGGTCCGAACATCTGGATGATAAAGATATTGTTGAACATATTGATCAAATGATCTTTCGTTTCATGAAAATACAGGACGGCATTGGGCGGCGATTGATCCCGCTAATTGTCGATGCGATAGAAGCCGATACATCAGAGATGACTTTTATCGATAAACTTAACAGGCTTGAAAAATTCGGTTTGATGGAGCCGGGCGAATGGAATATCTACCGGAAAATACGCAACGATTTGACTCACACGTATCCCGAAGAAAAAGAGGCGCTGCTTGAGGCGATCAATGAAGCCGTTGCAATTATTCCAAGACTTGAAGAAACGTATCAAAAAATACGGCGTTTTTGCCAAGAGAAATTGAACAATGGTTGAGCCTCTGCTGATGAAGCGCCTGCTCACGATTTTATGTAATCGGAGTGGCAAATCGGCAAACGCATTGGATTACGGTTTTTTGTAAGCCAAGTTATTGCGATCTATTAGATTTAAACGGTGGGCAGAAAAGCGTTGTCCACATGACTCACAGCTATTCACAAATCAATCGAGTCCGACTCCATTGATCATTTTTCAGTCGTAATCATCGGAGAACGCCGTGACCGCCATCGAACAATTAAAACAAGAAGCCGAACTATTATCGGAACCACTGGCTCAAGAAGTATTGGATTTCTTACTGTTTGTGCGGGGGAGACGCCGGACAGGATGGTCATCCGGACTTTTCGAACGCACTGCCGGAGCATGGAAAGGGGAACCACTCGAACGCGCGCACCAAGGTGAACCGGAACAACGTTTGGAACTGGAATGATGTGGATATCCGATACTAATGTCTGGATTCGTTATTTAAATCCGCAATCATCCCCGGTAAAAGCCCATTTCTTGAAACATCCCGCTGACAAATATTTCTGTGCGATAGTGTGAAGGCTGAGCTATATTTTGGCGCTTTCAAGAGTACGCGCCGCGACGAAAATTTAATTGTGCTTGAAGAATTAAGCAACGGATTTTGCTCGCTTCCGTTTGACGGGAATTCAGCCTATCACTTTGGCAGGATTTGTGCCGAACTTACCAAGATGGGCACACCGATTGGCCCTTATGATTTTCAGATTGCAGCTATCGCTTTGAACCACAGTTTCACTCTGGTAACCCACAACACAAATGAGTTTTCGCGAGTGACGGGATTAACGCTTGAAGATTGGGAAATATGATTGGACAACCCCTGCGAGAAAACTTGTCAGGAAATCACAAGGAGATTGGTCATGAGCTTAAATGCAATTGACGAGGCCGGAAACAAGCAAGAGAGTAAAAAATGCATAGCATGATGGATTGGAAAAATAGAGTGTGTTTTGGTTTGTTTTGTTTTTTGCAAAGATGCGTAGGCTGGGTTTCGGCTTTTTGTAATCCGATTTATTGCAGCCTTGTAGGGTACGCTGTGCGTACCTTATTAATCGTCACGAATTTGAATAATGGTACGCGTAGCGTACCCTACAGGGCTACGGGGTGTCATGAGGCGCAGTGTGGCTTAACTGCATTTCCATGCGGCGCGTGGGAACGAAGAAAAAATAAACGAAATAAACGAGGTCTGACCCCTTTTTTAACAGTTCTACTGGCCGTCGGTATTTTTTTTGGCGTCTTTGCCGTAGCGAATCAAGCTCATGCGGCGCTTGCAATTAACTCGGCCACGCTGAATGGCGGGGCGAGCGTCACTGTTCTGCCAGGTGCAAGCATTTCGGCGACCGTTTCAGTGACGACTTCAGGGGGAACAGACTGGCTATCCACCCGATTCACCGCACCCACGCAATGTATTGATCATCCAGATCACACTACTAACGGGACATTCAGCGAAACCTTCAACGTCACGGCTCCAACTGCTGCGGGAACCACTAGCCCCATTTTTAGAGCATCCAGCGCCAACAACACATGCGGCACCGGCACAACCGCCTCCCTTACGCTGACGAACGGCATAACGGTTACTCCCCCGACGGTTTCCTCGATCAACCGTGTCAGCGCGAGTCCGACCAACGCTACGAGCGTTTCCTGGACGGTTACTTTCGACAGAGCAGTTACCGGTGTTAACACCGCCGATTTCACGCTGGTGCAGGCGGGAGGCGTGAGCGGCGCCTCGATCGCTTCGGTCACGAGCGTCTCCAGCTCTGTGTATACGGTGACGGCCAATACCGGTAGCGGGAACGGGACGCTCGGGCTAAATCTGGTCGATGACGACTCAATTCGCGATACCTCTGCATCTACAAACAGGCTGGGCGGGACTGGATCTGGCAATGGCAACTTCACCGGTCAGGTCTACAGCATCGACAAGACCGCACCGACGGTTCCGACTATCAACACCGTTGCCACGGATGACGTCATCAATGCTGTCGAGCAAACCGCTACGGTGACGGTGACCGGCGCCAATGAAACGGGCGCGACCACCACCCTGAACGGCAATGCGGTTACGCAAGCCACCGCGACTACTTGGAGCTATGTGTTGAGTGCCGCAGCGATTACCGCGTTTGGTCAAGGGTCGGAAACCCTCACGGCGGTCTCCACGGACACGGCGGGCAACACCAGCACCGGCACGAGAAACATCAGCGTGGACACCTTGGCGCCGACGGCTCCGACTATCAACATCGTCGCCACGAATGACGTCATCAATGCTGCCGAGCAAACCGCTACGGTGACGGTGACCGGCGCCAATGAAACGGGCGCGACCACCACCCTGAACGGCAATGCGGTTACGCAAGCCACCGCGACCACTTGGAGCTATGTGTTGAGTGCCGCAGCGATTACCGCGTTTGGTCAAGGGCCGGAAACCCTCACGGCG
>JAUGSS010000079.1:0-1583 GCA_044426515.1 Methylococcaceae bacterium
TTGCATGAGATTTCTGCGGTTTCGGAACGATATGCGTCGGCAAAACGAACGGCGAGAGCGATGGATTTCGACGATTTGCTTCTTGAGCTTTTGAAATTACTTCGAGAGAATGAGGGTGTGAGAATTCAACTTGCACAACGATTTCAATTCGTTTTGGTTGATGAGTTTCAGGATACGAATGTGATTCAATCGGACATCGTTGATTTGTTGTCGTCGGTACATCGGAATCTTTTAGTGGTGGGGGATGACGCGCAGAGTATCTATTCGTTTCGTGCGGCGGAGATTCGGAATATCTTGGATTTCCCGAAGCGATATGTCGATGCGCAATCGTACAGGTTAGTGATGAACTATCGGTCGACACCGGAGATTTTGGCGGTGGCGAATGCGGTGATTGCGAATAACTCGGACCAGTTTTCCAAGGAGCTTGTTGCGGCGAGAGTGAGTGGGGAGAAACCGAGTATTGTTCCGGCGAGTGATGCGAGGGAAGAGGCGCAGTATGTGGTTGAACAGATTTTGGGATTGTTGGACGAGGGGGTGTTGTTAAAGAATATTGCGGTGTTGTTTCGGGCAGCGTTTCATTCGCAGGCGTTGGAATTTGAGTTGATGAAGCGGAGTATTCCGTATGAGTACCGAGGAGGAATGAAATTTTTTGAACGAGCGCATGTGAAGGACGCGGTGTCGCATTTGCGATTGCTCCGAAATAATAAAGATGTGGTGGCGTGGAGCAGAGCGTTGCAAATTCAGCCGGGATTGGGAATCACGACGGCGCAGAAAATTGCGGAACAGATGAGTTCGTTTTCTGATATTCGGAGTGCGTTGATGTACACACCAAAGCTTGCGGCTCGAGCGCAACAGGGATTTTATGCGTCGACGTCGATCCTCCGATTGATGGTTGCAGCGCCTATTCCGAGTGATGCGGTGAGGGCTTTTGCAGGGCATGAGTCGTATCGATCGTACCTTGAAGCGGAGTATCCCAATGCTCGGGAACGATGTGACGACTTGGAACAATTGGCTGTTTTTGCTGAGCAGTATCGCGATTTGGGAGACTTTTTAGATGCAATGACGTTGGCTGGGGATTTTGGGAGTAAAATACGAGACACGGCGAATGAGGATCAGGGTTCGCTGTTTCAAGGTGAGGAAACGGAAGAGAAATTAATTTTATCGACGATTCATCAAGCGAAGGGATTGGAATGGGATGCGGTGTTCGTTCTTCATTGTGCGGAGGGAATGTTTCCGAGCGATCGGAGTATGGGGGAGGCAAAGGGAATTGAGGAGGAGCGTCGACTCTTCTACGTTGCGTCAACGAGAGCGCGATCGAAATTGTTCTTCACGTATCCGATGACGACGGGATATGAATCCGTCGAGCTTCGTCAACCGTCACCGTTTCTTGATGAAATTCCGTCGAACATGGTGGAGATGGTGAGATTGCGACGGGTTGCACCGGGATGGAGCGAGCCTCATCGTCAACAATCCACGGGACGCTCTCGGAGAAATTGGAGTGACGATGATGAGCCAGTAATCGTACTCGACGCGATGGGTGAAAGTGTGGTAAAAAAGAAGGTACCAGGGTCGTTTTTGGGTGA
>JAUGSS010000136.1:0-1891 GCA_044426515.1 Methylococcaceae bacterium
ATTTTGACAAAAACCCCTTCGACTGGTATCATTTCGCCACTTAATCGCTGTATGCAAAGCAGCTCAAATCCTCTCTATGAAGGCCACAATCCATCCTCCGTACTACGCTTCCGTCATTACCTGTGCTTGTGGCGCAGTGTATAACGTCGGTTCAAGCTTGGAGACTATCGCTATCGAATTGTGTAGCGCTTGTCACCCATTCTTCACCGGTAAGCAGAAAATCTTGGACACCGCACGTCGCGTGGAAAAGTTCACCACCCGCGATGCAAAGAAGGAAACCACCGTCAAAACCGCCAAGGACAAGGCTGCAGAACGCGCAGCTCGTGCACAGACCAAGGCAGAAAAGAAGGCAAACACCGACACGTCCATCAAATCCGTTTCTCGTTAAGTTCGTTTTCGAAGACACTTCGTCGCAAGGCGGAGTGTTTTCGTTTATAATGAGAAAGTCCTAAATAGCATCTATGGAATTCGCCAAACTCATTTCCGATAAACGGGCAGAAAAAGCAGTGGTCGAGGAAAGCCTCATGAGCCCTGCTACACTCGCCTCCCCTAAAAAACTCCGCGAAGTGAACGCAGAGTATATTCGATTGAACAAAATTCTCGCCTTTGCAGAGAAATACGAAACTGCAGAACGAAATCTCAGCCAAGCAAAAGCGAGTATCCATGACGAGGATCCTGGCATTCGAGAAATGGCAGAACAAGAAATTGCAGAGCTCGAGCCACTCATGCCAAAACTCGAGCTTGATTTAGAGCTCTCCCTCATTCCCGCAGATCCTATCGATAGCCACGACGCTATCATGGAAATTCGTGCCGGCACCGGTGGCGACGAAGCAGCGCTTTTCGCACTCGACTTGTACCGAATGTACACTCGTTTTGCTGAACGCAACGGCTGGAAAGCGATCATCATTTCCCAGAGTCAAAACGATCTCGGCGGACTCAAAGAAGTCATAGTCGAAATTCAAGGTGACGGCGCATACGGAACCATGAAGTTGGAAAGTGGCGTTCATCGGGTTCAGCGCGTTCCCACCACAGAAAAAGCAGGACGTATTCACACATCAACCATTACCGTCGCGGTGCTTCCAAAAATCGAACAAGAAGAATTCGACCTCAATCCCAAGGACCTCACCATCGAAGCGACCACGTCTCAAGGTGCCGGCGGACAGAGCGTCAACACCACGTACAGTGCCGTCCGCATGGTCCACATTCCCACCGGAATCACCGTGTACTGTCAGGACGAACGGTCTTTCAGCCAAAACAAGGAACGCGCCATGGGCGTCATGCGCTCTCGCGTCTTCACGTTCGAGGCAGAAAAGAAGCGCGCAGCACTCGACGCAGAACGTCGCAGTCAGATTGGTGGCGCAGAACGATCAGAGAAAATTCGTACCTACAATTTTCCTCAAGACCGCGTCACAGACCATCGCGTCAAACAATCCTGGCACGGAATCCCAAGCATCCTCGACGGCAACATGACAGAGATTCTCAACACGCTCAAAATGGCAGCCCGCAATTCAAAGTTTGACGACCTCGCTGCAGACGACGAAGACGATGAATAACCTATGTCAGCGCCAACGTCGATCTTCGAAATATTGACCTGGGCCGGCGACATCCTCAAATCCGCCGACGCAACCCGTCTCGTCAAACAAAATCCTCGCTTAGACGCGCAAGTTCTTTTATCGTACATTCTCAACGTCAACAGCGCATACCTCTTCACCCACGGCGACGAAACACTCTCCACCGAATCTCTCGAAACGTTCCAACGTCTCGTCGCTCGTCGTTCCCGTCACGAACCCGTCGCCTACCTCACCCAAACCAAAGCATTCTACGGCCGCGACTTCTTCGTCAACAACCACGTCCTCATCCCCCGTCCCGACACCGAAACGCTCATCGAATC
>JAUGSS010000069.1:0-26502 GCA_044426515.1 Methylococcaceae bacterium
TCCATGCCGTGGAGTATCTGAGACCTGTAAGCCTAAGCTTCTGAGTCTGCATTCGCAAGGACGGTAGGTGAAGTGTCAGGGTTGGGAAACCAGTCATCATCATAACAAAATAATTTATAGAGAGATTGAAAATGAATAACGTCGACATTGATGTTAGTCACAAAGAACTTGTTATCGTGGTCAGTGTAAAAGGTAAAGCTCGTAAAGCTAAAACCTTTGAAAACCCCCCGTCGGGTCATCATGCCATTGTTCAGTTGCTGTCAAAATTAAAGGGAGAATCAAGAGTTTGCCTTGAAGCGACCGGTATTTATCATTTTGATTTAGCGGCAGCGCTCAGTCGTGCCGAAGGGATTGAGGTCATGGTTATCAATCCCAAAGCGTCACATAACTTTGCCAAAGTATTGATGAAACGTAGTAAAACGGATGCGGTCGATGCAGGAATTTTAGCCATTTATTGCGAAAGAATGCCTTTTGAAGCGTGGGAACGAGATAATCACCCTGGTTCACCTTGCTCTCTTAAGTAATGCGAGCGGCTTGATTTAGTAACTCACCCTAAAACCAATCTCAGCCCCCCGCCCCGGTTCCGGCGCAAAGTTGCGCAGATAAGAGGTGGAATTACGGATATTCTCATTTAACAGGTTGTTAGCCTTGGCAAACACCATCACATCCGCGCCGCGCAGATCCAGGACTTGATATTGCGTGCCGAGACTCAGCAGCAGATAGCCGGCCGTAGCGGTATCGTTGTCGCCCGAATGAGTCTGGGCCTCACCGCGAGTCAGGCGCAGATTGGCATTCCACTCGCCTTTGCTGTGGTCGATTTGAAAACCGAAACGCAAAGGCGGCATACGCGGCACATCGCCACCGTTGGCGAATTGACCGCGGGTAAAATCGCTGAACAGGGTTAAATCAACCAATCCGAGGCGGTTTTGCAGCAATGGAAAAACCAGTTTGCTCTCGTAACCCATGAAAGCGGCATCGGCTTGGCGGGTTTCGAGCACAGGCGCACCGTCTATAAACGCTCCATTACGTTGCTGGTAAATATAATCGCCCGCCCAATTATGGAATAAATCCAGCTGGGCTCTGACCCAGTCCGAGTTGAATTTATAACCTAAATCCAGGTTGTAGGATGTTTCCTCGCGCAAATTCAGATTACCGACTTCAAAACTGCGGGTAGCGTCATGAAAACCGTTAGCCAGCAACTCCTGTACTTGCGGCGCACGTTGCGAGCGGGTTAGCGCAAGATTGAGGCTGTTGCCGTCGTTTAGCTTCCATAAGCTGGAAGCGGAAGCGCTGACCGGAACATAATTAAGGCTGGAAAATCCTTGCGGATTCAGCGTGGTGTCTTCAACCCGGACACCGAGCTGGTTGGCAAATACCCCGATATTGAACGATTCCACGGCAAAAACACCGTAACTATTGCTTGGCGTTTGCGGGACAATCACCTCACCGGCCGATTTATCAATCGCAGCAAAATCGCCGGCAATAGCTTGAAAACCAAGCATGCCGCTAAATATCCCCAGTGGGTTATGGGTTAGCTCCAGGCGGCTTTCATAAGTTTTATTGGTGAAAAAAGCGCCCGGCATGCCATCGGCAATTTCCGTATGTTGATAATCGGTATAACCCAGCTTCATACGCAGGGATTCTGCGTAGCGAAACGGATTTTTCAACTCGCTTTTAAAATCGTATTTGCTTTGTTTGAGATCGATACGGGTAATCTCACTGCCGGAACCATCCGGCGCAATGCCGTAGTTATTTTCCAAACGATTAATGGAGACTCCGGCAAACCCCGGATCGCCGACCAGAGAAACACCCGCAGAGCCGCTGATTGCGTGAGCAGAGGTGTTGTCGATAGTGCCTGTTGTATTTTGAATGACATTCAACGCCGGATCGGTAGCTTGGGCGGCATTGACATCAATGGCTGCTCCGCCGATGTCGAGATTATTGCGGTCACGATAAAAACCGTCCAGATGATAGGCCAGATTGCTTTTGCCGCCTTCTATTTTCATTACTGTGGAAGATTCATCGGCAACCGAATCGAAACGTTGCTCAAGCGCTCCGCCCAACAACTTGTCCGGGAGCTTGCCCGGAATCCGGTTGTCGATAACATTGACCACGCCGCCGATCGCTCCACTGCCGTAGAGTAAGGTGGCAGGGCCGCGCAACACTTCGATGCGTTCCGCCAGTAAAGGCTCGACGCTGGTTGCGTGGTCAGGGCTGATAGCCGAAACGTCATTGCTGCCGATACCGTTGTTCAATACCCGCACCCGCGGCCCGCTTTGACCGCGAATAACCGGTGCACCGACGCCCGGACCGAAAGACTGGCTGGTTATGCCCAATTCGTTTTTCAACGTTTCGCCGATGCTGTGCCCAACCTTCAAACGCAATTCCTGATCGCTCAAAACGGTGACGGGCACGGCGGATTCAGAGGCTTTATCCTGCAACGGCGCGGTAACGACAACATCTTCCAATTGTTGTATATCTTCTTCGGCTGCATAGGCTGTCGGTACTATCACAGCCGTTGATAGGAAGAAAACAGCGGTTTTTTTGTTCATAAGATGCCCAAGATATTAAATGGAAAAGTTAAGGCAAGCACTTTCATAAACTCATTAACAAACCTTGAGGACAAGTAAAAGTGAAATAGCACTCCGCATAAAAAGATATGTTATAACATAACACATTGCAAGTATTATTTTCTTTTCACCAAACTTTCAGGCGGTAAATCAAGAGTACAGGCTTTGCCTGTTCGCAAGCAGAGCTTGCAGCACTCCCGCCTTAAATGACATCCTCTCTGCATCAATCCTGATCGCCATAAAGCGCTACACATTTAATGCAGATGCCGTGAATTTCTATTGCTTTGCTATGCACTATAAAACCCGCTTGATCGAACTCTTGCGACAAGGCCTGCATAACTTGCGTAGCGGGACGCTCTTCGACTTCATTGCAGAACCTACAGATTAACAGTAACTGCTCATGCTGATGGCCGGAACTACTGCAACCGACAAAAGCGTTTAGGCTTTCGACACGGTGAATGAGGCCTTGCTCCATTAAAAAATCCAGTGCGCGGTAAATCGTCGCCGGTTTTGCGGCATTTTGCAGGGGTTTGATACGGTCTAACAACTCATAAGCCTTGACCGCTTTGTGACTTTCCCAGATCAACTCCAGCACTTGATGACGGATAGGCGTCAATTGTACGCCCCGCACCACGCACAAATGTTCGGCAATGCCCAAGGCTTCGCTGACGCATTTTTGGTGATCGTGTTCCGAGGGATGGGGAGGGTTGCGGCTTGCTTCGGCAGGTGTGTTCACGGCAAAAACCTTTCTCTGAAATCGAATGTTATATTATAACCTTCGTTAGAGTTTGGCAATTTGGGCTACCCACTTAAGCTGGGACAGATAACATCCCTTTGAGGGATGTTATCTGTAAAATCGTCCCGTTTTAAATTGGAAGCCGCAATTTGCTTCTTTGAATGAGAGGGGATTATGTTGGCAGATTTTGCCCATGCTTTAAGCGTTCCTGAGTAGGGTTATTCAGCCCAGCTTTGTGCATTAAAAACGCGTATTTTAAACCCGGCTTGCGCGGCAAAATCGCAAAATGCTTGATCGACTATGTTTTGCCTGGCGAGTTGATGCAGGCTCAAGCCGGCATCAACAACGGCTGACTTGATCAGGATAAGTTCGCTTGCCGAAACTGTAGTGGCCAGCCATGCCGCCAGACTGTCTGAAGTTATGTCCCAACTTGCCTGTATGCCTGCGTTATCAAGCTCAATAATGTCCGGCGACCAAATGACGGTTTTCTTCAGGTTTAACGGGTCTTGAATTGCCGCGACGGTATCGGCGATAGTGAACCCCGGTTTAAGTCCTTTAAACATCAAGGCCATTTGCTTCATGGCTAAGAGCGCCATGTGGTGCGCGGTATTATCGTCGAACTGCCAATGTTGTTGCGCTAGCCTGACCTGATCGGCAAACGCGCCGCCGCCGGGAACAATAACCACTGCCCTGCCCTGATATTTTTTATCTACCGCATTCAGGCAGTTAAGCAGGGCATCCGAGCGGGACAGGCTGCCGCCCAGTTTGATAATAATCATATTGCAGCCATATCGCGGATTGGCTTATGCGTGGATTTGGTCAACAGCACAAGTTAATAAAAACCACATCATTCCGGTATAAGCATGGACGCGATACACTTAACGGTCACTCTTTAAGCGTAAACTGCTGCAATAAATCGAGCAGGGCCGCCGCCTTGTCAAAACTTTCCTGATATTCTTCTTCAACGACGGAATCGTTGACGATACCGCCTCCCGCCCAGAAACGAATGGTGTTTTCTGAAGAGACCAGCGTTCTGATAGCAATATTGGTGTCCATATTGCCGTTAAAGCCGATGTAACCGATAGCCCCGCAATAAACACCGCGCCGGTTGGGTTCGAGCTCTTCGATGATTTCCATCGCTCTAATCTTGGGTGCGCCGGTTATCGATCCGCCCGGAAAGCAACTTTTCAGCAAGTCCAGGGCATGCTGATTGTCCGCCAGTATGCCGGTTACGGTACTGACCAGATGATGTACGGTGGCGTAGCTTTCCACATCGAATAACACCGGCACTTTGACCGAACCGCTCTTGCAGGTTTTACTGATGTCGTTGCGCAACAAGTCGACAATCATCAGGTTTTCCGCCCGATCTTTGCTGCTGGCTTCCAGGTTTTTTATTTGTTGCTGATCTTCCGCGTAATCCTGCTTCCTCGGCCGCGTTCCTTTAATGGGCTTGGTCTCGACCACGCCATCGGTTAGTTTTAAAAACCGCTCCGGCGATGAGCTTAAAATCCGTACTTCGGGCAAATTAAGATAGCAACTGAAAGGCGCGGCATTTAATTGGCGCAGGGTTCGATAGGCTGTCCAAGGATCGCCATCGCAACGGGCGGCAAAGCGCTGAGCCAGGTTCACTTGATAACAATCGCCTTCTTTCAGGTAATGTTTAATCCTGTTAAAAGCATGAATATAGGCGTCCTTGTCCATATTGGGCTTTATCTCGCCGATGACTTTAAATGCATGGACATCCTGTCTTACCGGCAAGCGGCTGAATTGCTTGATTAAGCCTTGCCATTTTTGCTGATCGCAATAGCCTACCAGATAACTTTTTTGCAGCTGATGATCGACAATGACGGCCCACGGGTAAATCCCTATCGCCATTTCGGCGATATGTTCCGCATCTTCAGCGCAAATCGGCAAGACTTCCAGGCGGCGGGCTAAATCATAAGCAAAATAACCGATGGCTCCGCCATTGAACGGCAAATCATCAAGGCCTGTTTCCAGGTTAGCATCGGGGAGAAAAGCGCAAAGCTGTTGCTTGACTAAATCAAACGGGTTTCCGGTTGATTTTATCGCCACACCGTTACCGGTAATCTCGGTAATCTCGCCATGCGTGACCAAGGTACATACCGGATCAGCCGCAATAATATCGTATCGGCCCTGATTGCTGCCGGGGAAACCGCTATCCAGAAAAACGGCCCAAGCCTTATCTGCACAAACGGAAAACAGTTCTGCACTGTCAGTAAAATAAGGGAGGGGGGTAATAAGTTGATTCGGTGACGGCATTTTTGTGAGCAGGGCTTGTGATGCGTTTTGCATTAACAATGCGAAGTAAATCGGGATTGTTCGAGTGTCAACGGTGGACAAGAACCTGTCCACCCTGGTTAGCTATTTGCCCATGAACTGCCCAAATGCACGGCTGCCTTCGCCGGTTTTAATGGTCTCGATCACTTTTAAGGTTCTGGCATCAATCACCGAAACATTACCGTCAAACCAGTTAGCCACGTAAACATGCCGATCATCCGAATGGGTACTGATACCTTCGGGTTTAGTACCCACGGTAATCAGGGCGATTTCCTTCAGGGTTTCGGTATCGATAACGGAAACCGAACCGTCATCCTGATTAGTCACCAACAGGCGGCTATCGTTAAGCGCCAACGCTGCCGCATAAGGCAGCATATTGACCTTGACCGTAGCAACAGGCTTCATCCTTGCTGTTTCCACAACCGTTACATCATCGCTTTTTACGTTGGCGACATAAATGCGTTCGCCTCTGGCATCAATCGTGAGTCCGAACGGATGTGTGCCAACCTGAGCGGTTGTCTTAACAGTCAATGTATTCAGGTCTATTTTGGAAACCGAATTACTGACCCGGTTGGCGACATATAACCAGCGATTATCGGGACTCACAACCAAGCCTGACGGCGATTCGCCGACGGCTATCGTACTAATAACCTGCAGACTGTCGGCATCGATAACCGAAACATTGTTTTTATACCAGTCCGCCGCATAAATCCGCTTGCCGTCCGGGCTCACCGCAATACCCAAGGTACCGTCATTGACAGTAACCTTGGCGATGACTTCACGTTTTTTGCTATCGACAACGGCAAAACCTTTGGCTTCCGGCGTACTGACATAAACCTTAGTACCGTCAGGTGCAACGGCAACCCCGGCCGGTTTGCCGGGAACAATAATGGTATCGACTACGCTGCCTTTGGCGGTATCGATAACTGACACGCTATCATCCAATTGGTTGCTGATATAAGCAAAAGGCTGGGCTGCAAGCGGTGTAGATAACAAGACTGTAGCGATGCTAATCGCTACAGTGCTGTAGATTGGAGTAGGCTTTAGCCGTAAGCCAACACATCGAAACCGAAAGTGTTGGCTTACGCTCACGCTCGGCAAGTGCTCATGCATTGCTCTCGATTGCTGTTCCGGACGCAATCTTAGCTCCACCATCCTTGGGGTCGTACCTCCTGCATAACCCACAAGAATGCGGGGGCAGCGATTGTTCGATACAATCTTGCGGCATTTTCTCCATCCCTGGAGGTCAATGCGGATTTTGCACGGCGCAAAATATCTGCCCACGCAAGCCGTAACCCAAGCTACGGGTTTGCAGTTCAATGAGAACACTCGCTAAACCTTACTTCTCAGCCAATTTTTTCAGGTTGATCAAACCGGTTTCCAAAACGGCTTTCACGGCGGTGTTAGCGGCTTCTTCGTTCATTTCTTCCGGTGGATTGTTGTTCATATAGGCGCGATAGTAACCGGCTTTCCAGATAACATCTGTGCTGCCGCCTTTGCCGGCTAACTCGATGCTTGCCGCGTAATCATTGACCGGTAACGCTGGGACTTTTTCTTCAGCGCCGGCATGAGTAATCGTTTTAGATGAACTCATTTCAGTGATTTTGTAAGCGTAAGACATTTTAGCTTCGTCATACTTTTTTAATTCTTCGGTAATAGTGCCGCCGTCTTTTAAGGTCAAAACGCGGATTGCGCCTTTGCTGTTATCGCCTTTAACGGTTGTATTAAAAATATCGGGATGCCAAGACATATCACCATAGTTTTTAATAATAGCCCAGACTTTTTCAGCAGGTGCGTTGATGGTGACTTTTTCTTCGGCTTTTTGACGCACAGGGCCATGGGCGCTGGCTATTGCGGTAAAAAAGAACAGCAAAACCGAAACAACTAAAGTAATTTTCTTCATATTGACTTTCCTTATGGGAACATAAAAAACTAAAACGCGCATTATATGACAACCCGGCGCTGCAAGCATCAGCTTAGCGTGTTAAAACGCACGATTAGGAACAGGCAGGGTAATTTCTTATTAATCGCAGGCTATGTTTAGAATCGATTAAGCGCGGAATGCCGGTAAACAATTTTTAATTCACCCCGAAGGACACGAAGTTATGTTTTTTCGTGTCCTTCGGGGTGAGTTTTTTAATTGTTCAATCGAATTTAACGAGAAATTACTCTCAACATATGCCCGGCAACAACCGTTATGGGGCAGTCTGAACGGCAATTATGCCGGAGATTTATTTTCAATAATCGCCAATCTGTCAGATTCGATGCCGAGTAATAATTCCCCTTTCAGCAAACCGACCAATTCCTGCCCGGCCATTTTAAAACGCCAGCCATGCAACAGCGAACACTCTTCATCGTCATTAAACATCAACACTTCCAAGTCTTTACGTGTCGCAAGAATAATCGGGTTTAATGAGTTTTCTTCGGCGCGAATCCTGACCAGTGCAGTTAAAATATCCAGTATTGCTTCCTGTTGCTGCGTTTTTTTAGCAGGCCGGCCTTTTTCATTTAAAGGTATCGGTGCGCGATTCTTGGCCGCGGTAATTAATTGACACAATTCCGCGCCGTAACGATTAACCGCGCGCTCATTAATACCGCGAATCTTGGCTAATTCACTGACTGTTTCCGGCTGCAATTTAGCGATATCGAACAGCAGCTCATCACGCAACAGCCAACTCTTGGGGCGATCCTCATTCTGCGCGGTTTTTTCCCGCCACTCGGCCAAGACTTGAACAATCGATAACTGCCTGCCGGTCAGTTTGTTTTTACCTTTGATTTTTAACCAGGCTTTCTCCGGCCTGACCTCATAAAGATCCGGATTTGCCAGCTCGGCAAAGTCACGCTCCAACCATTCGGCCCGTCCCAGTTCGGCTAATTTCTGCAACATCATTTGATAAATCTTGCATAAATAAATCACATCGTCCGCTGCATATTGGATTTCCGCATCGATCAGCGGCCGCTTGCTCCAATCCGCTCGGGTATGCGCTTTGTTTAAATTTATGTTTAATAGACTGGAAACCAGCATCGCGTAGCCCGGATTCTCCTGAAAACCCAGCAACGGTGCGGCGATTTGAGTATCAAACAGCGGCTCGGGTATTTTTCCGGTTAATTGATAAAAAATTTCCAAATCCTGCCGACAGGAATGAAATACTTTTATGATGGACGGGCTGTAGATAACCTCAAAAAGACTGTCCAATGAGGGTAATGCTATCGGGTCAACACAGGCCACCCACTCCGGCGTCGCTATTTGCAGCAGGCAAAATTTAGGGTAATAGGTTTTTTCCCGTAAAAATTCCGTATCAAGCGCCAGCCAAGGTTCTTTTTTTATCTGTTCACACAGTATTGCCAGTTGCTCAGGGGTATTTATATATTGGATGTTTGTCATATTGATAGTTGTTAAGTTAACCGTAAAACTCATGCGTTTTACGGTTAATGGTGGTTTTTCATTTCAATGGTAAAATTTGTTCTTTTGCTTTCACTTAGCTTATGCGATTTTGTATTATCCCGGTTACTTCTTATCAGCAAAATTGTTCCTTATTGATTTGCGAACAATCTCATAAAGCCGCCATTGTCGACCCCGGCGGCGATATTGACATAATTCTAAAAACTATCGACAAAGAAAATGTGTCGCCTGAATCCATCCTGATCACCCACGGACATCTTGATCATATCGGCGCTACTGCGGAACTGGCGGCACTGCTTTCGGTGCCTATTATAGGACCTCATCGAGACGACCAATTCTGGATTGATGCCATTCCCGAACAATGCCGCACTTTTCGTTTTCCGGCCTGCGCTTCATTTAAGCCGTCACGCTGGTTGAGTCAGGGCGATATCGTTAAGGTTGGCGAAGAAATACTGGACGTTTTTCACTGTCCGGGCCATACGCCGGGACATGTGGTTTTTGTTCACCGCAATACCAAACTGGCCATAGTCGGCGATGTCTTATTTAAAGGTTCAATCGGTCGAACCGATTTGCCGAAAGGAGATTTCAATACCTTGATTAATTCAATTAAAAACAATCTATGGCCGTTGGGCGAACAATTTGCTTTTATTCCCGGCCATGGCCCGATGTCCACTTTGGGTAAGGAAATGCGCAGCAATCCCTTTTTTCGCATTTAGTTCCGCATCGGTCCGGTCAGCCGCCGCTAACTTGGTTTGAGCCGCTATTATCGGAACTCAAGGCACGTGATCTTCCACGCCGGTTGTAGTGGTTGCCGCGCTTTTTACTGCGTACTTTGACCCGTTTTATATCCAGCTTATGCTGCTTAATTTCTACCATTTTTAAATGCAGAAATATATCCTGCGGCATTTCATCGGGCAACTCTACCAGTGTGTAATCGCCTTGAATATTAATAATTTTAATATTGTTTTTATCGACACCGGATTCCTCGATCAATACTTTTTTAATTTCTTCCGAAGTAACCTGGTGCTTGCAGCCTACGCTCAAGCGGTAACGCACCATTTTAATGCCGGCTTGAATACTGGGTGGTATGGCAACTGCTCCATGAGTTGCTCTCGATCGCCGTTCCGGACACGATTCCGGCTCCCCCGTTCCTCCAGCATCCATGCAGTCGTATTTATTATTATTCATCCCGACCCCGATCTTGAAAAGTTAGCTACACCTCGACTGCGCTCGGTGCGAGCTGCACTGTTTCAAAGCCTATCCTGATAAATTTCGACAAAAGCTTCGTCACGCAATCTGCGTACCCAAAGCTCTGTTTCTTCTTCGATTTTCCGTTTGCGAATCGCATCCCGCACCAGGTTCTTTTTAAACTCACTGCTATCGTCCTTATTTTCCCTGCCTAAAACCTGAATAATGTGCCAGCCAAACTGAGTCTGCACAGGCTCACTCACTTCATTAATGCCGAGTTTTGCCATAGCCTCTTCAAACGGTCTAACCAAATCGCCGGGACCGACCCAGTCGAGCGAACCGCCCTTTAATGCCGAACCTTTATCATCCGAATGCGCCCGCGCCAATGCGGCAAAATCATCGCCATCGGCAATGCGCACTTTTAATGCCTGCAAGCGTTTTCCGGCCTCGGCATCATCAACCAACTCATTGGTTTTGATTAAAATATGCCTAACCTTGGTTTTGATAATCATATGATTATCGGTGCCTTTCAGTTCCAGCATTTTAATAATATGGAAACCGCTCGGACTGCGTATAGGTCCGGCTATAGCGCCCTGCCTCATTTGGCTGATCTCATTAACAAACAAGGTAGGTATTTCACTTAGAGTACGCCAACCCAAGTCGCCTCCTTTTAGGGCGTTGGCATCATCCGAATGGCTTATGGCCTCTTGGCTAAAATCTTGCCCCGCACGCAGTTTCCGGACCAGATCGTCGGCTTTACTCATGGCTTTTTGTATTTCTGTCGATGACGCACCTTCTTTAACAGCAACCAATATATGGCCTAGGTGATACTGCGTGGACTCTTCGCCGATTTTATCCTGAGTTTCCATGTAGTGCTCAACCTCGCGGTCGGTCACCTTAATGCGTCCACCTATCTCTCTGCCGCGTAATTGATTAATGATGATTTCATTGCGCATATTATCCAAAAAGCTTTGATAGCTAATGCCCTGCCCTTGAAGTTCCGCCCTGAATTGCTCCACATCCATATTATTTCTTCGGGCTATATCGGCGGCCGAACTATTGAGCATTTCTTCGCTAACGGTAATGCCGGCCTTTTCCGCCAACTGCCTTTGAAGCTTATCGACAATCATTTTTTCCAGCACTTGTTTACGCAACACAGAAATAGGCGGAAGCGCACCGTTACCTTGCTGTATTCTTTGCTCAATGACGGCCACTTCTTGTTGTAATTCCCGCTCAAGGATAACGTCATCCTCAACTACAGCGATAATGGTATCAAGCACTTCAGCCCGGACTAAAAAGCTGCCTAACAATAAATTACACAGCAACGCCGCTATAAGGGTTCTTTTGATATTTTCTTGTTTGATCATTTTTGAGGTTTCCGATAACCATAAATTTGCTGTTCAAAAAACTCGTCCAGCTTTTCCCCAACACCGGTCAATCCTTTAAGTTCTACCTGAAAAAATACGCCTGTCTGACTGACGCCTGTCGCATCGACATCAAGCAGGCTTTGAACATTCGGGCCTTGAAGATTCGGGTTTAGGTTAAGGTTAATGTTATTAATCCAGCGCCGTCCGATGACACGAAAGCGCCAGCAACAATTTTCTTTTTCCAGGCCAAAAAAGCTTTCCTGAGTCGAGTTATTCAGCAATGAATAGGTCCATCTTCCAACCGCAGACCAATCGTTATAAACCGGCCAGTGAAAGGAAGCGTCACTTTGAATAATGTCATAAGGCCGAGTCCCCAGTGCGGTTGGAATCAGCGTATTTTTTCTATACCGATAGCCCAGATTAACAATCTCGCCGGGCTGATTAATAAAATGCAGCATGGCTTTATGCCTGACAATATCGTTCAAGTGAGGATCCCATTGCAGCCCCGAACTCAGCGAAATATGATCCGTCAACTCAGCATTCAGCTCAGTCACCAGCGGAGAAAATTGATTGGTTTCTATAGGGTAGCCCGGCAAAGTGACTTCTCTATCGCGAAAATAGGCAATTTCTCCGACACCGAGCTTTAGTTTTTCTCTACCGGATTTTGCATCAATCAAGCGCGTTGTCAGGGCTGCCGTTAGCTGATTAGCATCCTGTAATCTATCCGTGCCGCTAAAGCGGTTTTCCAAAAACATACTGTTAAATGAAAAATCGTACAGCGCAGTATCGAATATGGGGATATTGCTCTGATCTGACTTAGGGATATATAAATAAAACAATCGCGGCTCAAGGGTATGCAGATAGGATCTATTAGAAAAATCCACTGACTTTTCCATATATAAGCCGCTATCCGTGGAAAAAACCGGCAGGGTTCTTGACGGGCTGTCCGAGGTTAATAGAACGCCCCCTTTTGGATTGCTTAGCAAATACTGGGTATGCTGCAAGGAAAGCTTGGGCGTTAAAAAAGCACTGGTCGTTTGCAACGGCAGACTGACCGCCGGCTTGACGCTGGTTCGTTGTCCGTTCACCACTGAATCATGCTGGAAATACACATATTCGGCATCCATCGCTGTGTTCAACGGCATGAAATTGAATGCGTGATTCAAATTCAGGTTAACTTGCGGCAATCTCCGATACGGCAAGCTCGCATCGGTTATCGCCTTATCGATCGATTGATAATTGTCGACATGAGCTCTTAAAGAAACGCCTTCGTTGACATAACCCAAATTAGCCTGGCTTAACAAATAACTGCTGTAGGTAGAAACGCTAAGCGCATTGCCCAAATCAGATAAATAATCTTTATCCGACACATAGTTCAAATCCATATTTGAACTGATATGGGACGTAAATTGAGTAGTGTTGCTAATCGCTGCCAAATACCGAGCCTTATTGCGAAGACTGTCATGAGGCAAAAATTCCAGATCTGCGGACCCTTTTGTCATCTCCGTCAAATAACGGAAATCCCCTCCCAATACCATATCTCTTTTTGAAAGATAGCGTGGCCGTAAAGTTGCATCGTAATTGGGGGCTATATTCCAGTAATAGGGCGTAGTCAAACTAAACCCGGCCCGTTGCGTATTGCCGAATGAGGGCGCAAGAAAACCGGAAAGCCGTCTGTCATCCATCGGGAAGGACAGATAAGGCGAATAAAACACCGGCGCGCCTTTAAACTCAAGCCAGGCATTTTTAGCCGCGCCTTGACCCGAAGTTTTATTCAACTTCAACTCCGACGCATGCACAACCCAGTCCTGATTACCGGGGCGGCAACTGGTATAAGCAACGCCTTTATATCGGGTCAAAGTACTGCTTTCCCGATAAATTGCTTTCGCCCGGCCTCTGAGCGGCGTAGCCGGAGAAATAAACAGGGCTTCCCTAAGTCGGGCCCGATCGGAAGCCAAGTTAAGCGAGGCCGACTCACTGTGCAAGGCCAATTCGTCTTCGCTGTAATAAACACTGCCCTGTAAATCCAAAGTCTCCGAAACGGTATCGTAGCTGGCTTTATTAGAGAACGAACGTTGGTCTGCGCGGGTCATTTCGACATTACCGAGATAACTGTAGATTTCGTTGTCGAATATTTCCGCATAATCGGAATTAATATCCAACGGCGCAGCGGGCCTTAAATCTTTTCCGGGCACAAAGCCGGGCTTTGCGCTACCGGGCGCTAAACAGCTTTGCCAGGGATCGTATTTCAATTGCGCTTTAAGATTGTTGAAGGTTAGTTCTTCATTATGATCAAACGTCGGGGTCAGCAAACTTATGCCCGGTTCAGACGTTTCAGCGAGCCGCGCCTGTCCCTTGGGATCGGCGCCGACCAACTTGCAATCCCAGTTGTTATCGGCCGTCTTGGCATCGCAGGTCCAGCCCGGAGTATCGCCTCCGGTTTGAGGCGTTTTTTTATCGTCAGGGGTGGCGTGTGTATCGCGAGGAAAACCGGACTCGGCCGGTGTCTGGGCAACTTGTTTGGATTCCTCGCCGACTTGCGGGGTATTTTCATCGGTTTTAGTACTGACCGGGGGCTTCGGCGTGCTTGGTTCCAGTTCGGCTTTGTCAACAGGAGCGGCTTGAGGCTCGGCGGATGTCGTCGGCTTCAGGCCTACAGCAGTATCCTGAGCATTACTGAAAGGCTCATTTTTCGGCGCAACGGCGCGCCCGGATTCTGCTGTAACCGGCTGAACATTTTCAACAGGCTCGGCAGGTGCAGGCGGCGCCTCTCTGACGGAGTTATCCCGAGCGCTGCCGACAGGCTCAGAATTGTCAGGAACCTGTGCTGCACCGGTTTTATCCGCAGGCCCTTTTTCACCGACGCAAACCCATTCTTTGCTATCTTTGCTTTGCGCGCAATTCCAAAGTGCGTCATTAGCAATACTGACAGGCGTGTAAATGGAAGGTAAAAAAAACAGTAATAAGCGGCGGCGCATAGGTAATATCAAGTTTAGTAGCGTAGTGAATCATAAATCGAATAAAATGCCGGACGCTAATTTTACCTTACTACCTCGGCATTATACTAATCTATCCTAAACATCATGATCCCCGAAGACTTAAGAACACTGTCGATGTTGGACTGGCTTGAAAACGATTTATTACTCAACATCAGCGCATGCACGCCCGCCTCCAGCGATGCCAGTTTTCGACGTTACTTTAGAGTGCAGACTTCAGGCGACTGCATGGCCGCGCCCGCTCCCGGCAGTCTTGCGGCATTCCCTCCAAAGACCGGAGAGATAGAACAACAATTTGTTGTCATGGATGCCCCGCCGAGCAAAGAAAACGTTGAACCTTTCATTAGAATTGCCAAGCTGCTGGCACAATCTCAAGTCAACGTCCCCAACATTTTCCAACAAAACCTGAGTGACGGATTTTTACTGCTGGAGGATTTCGGCAGCCGGTGTTTTTTGGATCAGCTAAACGCGGACACGGCCGCCGATTTATATCAAAGCGCGTTCGACAGCTTATTCAAACTGCAAACCCAAACGCCGGTACAAAACTCCGGGTTGCCCGACTATGACGAGCCGCTGTTGCATCGGGAGCTGGCTATTTTTGACGAATGGTTTTTAGCTCAATTACTGGACCTTCAAGTCCCCGCACCTGTTTGGGACAGCGTCCGCGCCCTGCTCACGGCATCGGCTTTAGAGCAGCCCCGCACCTGCGTCCACCGGGATTATCATTCTAGGAACTTGATGGTCTTAGACAGCGATTCGCCCGGAGTCATCGATTTTCAGGATGCCGTCATCGGCCCAATTACCTACGACCTGGTGTCATTATTGCGCGATTGCTATATAGCTTGGCCCGAACAACAGGTTGAGCAATGGCGAACACACTATTTTGACCGGCTCCGGCAGGCAGGCCTCGTTAACTGCAGTCCGGCCCGATTTAAACGCTGGTTCGACCTGATGGGGCTACAACGCCACCTTAAAGCCATCGGCATTTTTTCCCGCTTGCACTTAAGAGACGGCAAATCCAACTATCTAAACGACATACCGCGCACCCTGAACTACGTCACCACTGTTTGCGCGGCCTACCCTGAACTTACCCGGTTTAACGACTTCCTGCGCGAGCAAGTGCTGCCTGCTCTGAGCGCAGCCGAAGCGCCTGTACTCAGCAAAATCGAAGTATGAAAGCCATGATTTTAGCGGCAGGGCGCGGCGAAAGAATGCGCCCTTTAACCGACCATACCCCAAAACCCTTGCTGACCGCCGCCGGCAAACCCCTGATCGAATATACTATTAAACAACTGGTAGCGAACGGCTTTAATGATATAGTCATCAACCATGCCCATCTGGGATTACAAATAGAAAAGCGCTTGGGTAACGGCAATCAGTTTGGCGCCAACATAAGCTATTCGCCCGAAGGCGAACAAGCGCTGGAAACGGCGGGCGGCATTATTAATGCCCTGCCTTTATTAGGCGATGAGGCGTTTTTGGTGGTCAATGGCGATATAGCCACGGACTTCCCTTTTGCCGCACTCAAGAATCTGCCGGTTGATTTGGCGCATCTGGTCCTGGTCGATAATCCCGCACACCATACGGGAGGAGACTTCGGCCTGGATCATAACGGATTAGTCGTTTCCAACAGCACGGAACAGTTCACCTTTAGCGGCATAGGACTGTATCGCCCCGAACTGTTCAGCAACATACCTGCCGGTCCCTGCAAACTGGGGCCTTTATTACGCCAGGCGATGGCAAGCGGCCGGGTTTCGGGACAAAAAACGGAAAGTTTCTGGATGGATATAGGCACGCCGGAACGTTTGCTGGAACTGGATTTTTATTACACGCAACATAAAGGTAAAGATCATGACTGACCACGTTTACAAAAAAATAGAACTCACCGGTTCCTCATCCGTCGGCATCCAGGAAGCGATCGAAAACGCCATCAGCAAGGCCGCAACAACCACGGATAGCATGCGCTGGTTTGAAGTTATCGAAACCCGCGGCCATATAGAAAACGGGAAAATCGCACACTGGCAGGTCACCGTTAAAATAGGCTTTGCTCTGACAGAATAAAGCCCTTTCATTCAATAAAACTATGCGCAATCATTCATATGAATAAACAGTCAAAAAAAAGCTCCAACACCGTCTGGCACAGCGCCACCGTTACCCGGCAACGCCGCGAACACAAAAATGCGCATAAATCCGAAGTCCTCTGGTTTACCGGACTGTCCGGTTCCGGCAAATCAACGTTAGCCCATGCCGTAGAAGAGAAATTGTATCAAAACGGCTTAAACACCTTTGTTTTAGACGGCGATAATGTGCGTCACGGCTTATGCAGCGACCTGGGGTTTAGCGATGACGACCGTAAGGAAAACATCCGCCGCATCAGTGAAACCGCCAAACTGCTGCTTGAAGCCGGAGTAATAACGCTAACCTCGTTCATCTCGCCGTTTAAAGCCGAACGCGCCACCGCCAGAAGCCTGATCCCGCATGGCGATTTTGTTGAAATCCATTGTTTTTGCCCGTTGACGGTTTGCGAGCAACGGGATGTCAAAGGACTGTATAAGAAAGCCCGGCTTGGCGAAATTAAAAACTTTACCGGCATATCCTCGCCTTATGAAGAACCGGAAAATCCGGATTTAAAAATCGACACCAGTCAACTTACGCTCGAAGAAAGCGTGCAGCAAGTCATAGCGTTGTTGCGCACCAGAAGCATATTACCTGCAGCCAAACCGACGGAATAAATCATGTATTTCGATATTTTCAATGGCGATGCCGACGGTATTTGCGCCCTGATTCAACTGCGCCTGGATCAACCTCTGGCCTCGACACTCATTACCGGCATTAAACGCGATATACAATTGTTGGATAAACTTAGCGTAAGCTCAGGCGATCAACTCACCGTGTTGGATATTTCCCTGCAAAAAAACTGCGCACGGGTTAATGAATTTTTAAGCCAAGGGGCGCATATTTTCTATGTAGATCATCACCAAGCCGGCGATATTCCCAGCCATCCCCATCTAAAAACCATTATTAACACTGACAGCGCAACCTGCACCAGCCTGCTGGTCAATCAACACCTGAACGGAAAATACCCGTTATGGGCCATAACGGCGGCCTTTGGCGATAATTTAAACCATAGCGCCGAACAACTGGCGGCCACTCTGCATTTAAAGCAAACAGAACTCGAAACCCTGGAGAATCTGGGCATCTACATCAACTATAACGGTTACGGCAGCTGCATTGAAGACCTGCATTTCGCCCCGGATAAACTGTATCTGGAAATGGCCGGTTACCCATCGCCGTTCGATTTTATCAGCGACAACCATGCCATTTTTAACCAACTGAAACAGGGCTATGAAGAAGACATGGCTTACGCCCAACGCATTGCTCCGGAATACCAAAGCGAGGCGGTCGCCGTCTATGTTTTGCCCGATACCATCTGGGCAAGACGCGTTAACGGCGTATTCGGGAATTTTCTAGCCAACCTTAATCCGAGCAGAGCCCATGCCGTCATCACTCATAACGCGGGCAACGATTACCAGGTTGGCGTCAGGGCGCCGCTAGCCAATAAAACCGGTGCTGACGAGCTGTGTTCCGCTTTTCCAAGCGGCGGCGGACGTAAAGCTGCCGCAGGTATCAATCATTTGCCTGATGATAAACTGGCTGTTTTCATCGAGAAATTTGAGGATTTTTATAATTGAGCAGCCGATACCATTCGATCAAACCGTTTAGGTTTTAAATTAAATACCGATGCCTTTAATATACGTAACCTCAGTTCAATACCATTCTTAATAAACCGCTAATCAAGGCCGCCGGAACTACACGCATGAACTCATTTAGCTCTCAATCCCGCCCTACCTCATCCAACCCGAAACGGCTGGAAAAATTACAACACATCAACCTGCAACTGGCGGCGCTGGGCCAGCCGACTTGCGAAGTTGAAAACGACCCGCAATACCTCAAAATTGCCGGCGGTTTGTTAAAAAACTATTCCCAGCAACGCCACCTGTTAGCGCTGGCCAAATACCGTTGCCCGGCCGATCAACGGATTCAGGATTTCCTTAACGCTTACTTGAATGAAAACGGCATAGACGCTCCCATGCGTTTACCCGGAGAAACCTTCGTGCTGGAACAAAAGGGCTTGGCAAGAGAATTGTCCCTGCCCTTTTTGCACAACGAATTTCATTCGGCGTATGTCGATTCTTACCGGATTCAGCAAGGCGTATTGCATAATCCGCAAAATGACCGGCGCACCACCAAAGGCGTGTTCCATATTGCCGCCGGCGGTCTTCCGGTTCCGGCCGATAAAAACGAAGTGCCGGTATCGGCTTACGCGGCGCTGCTGCATGCGGCCCTGACGCCTCCGGCCGACCTTTTGAGCCTGCCTTTTACCGGCGCTCAACAAAACAGCGCAAAACTTTGGGTGTCGTCCCTGCTCAGGCCTATCGTATGTCCGGAAGTCTCCGCCTTGATGCCGGCCAAAACCATGGAAGTCCGGTTTTTTGCGCCCGGCGGGCTGGTCGCCAACCTGGATTTTATCGAATCCATTTTCGGCAATGCAGGCGATCCGTTCCTGCCCGAAAACGACGCCGCTTTAGACATTGAGCATTGGACCGGACATACCGGTTGCATCATACTCGCGCCGCATCTGGTCCATTGCCGTAAAAAAGCCCTGGGCCTGCCGCATTTTGACGATGCCACCGAGCGCCAACGCAAAGACGGCATGTGCTGGCAACATGCCGATGAACTCTACAATAACGGCCAACCCTTTAAACTGGTGTGCCGCAACATGAAGGGGATTATTGTCACCATCATTGCCGACAACTATTTCGGCTACAGCAAAAAGGAAATCAAATCCCATATCAGCTATTCGGCCAACCTGTACGGCGGCGCCGAAGAAGAGCATTCAGGAGGCGCACTGGCTTTCCCGAGAGTCATTCTGGGCGAAATCTTTTTGCCGCATACCTCGTCTTATATTAGCGAGGATCATTCTTTCGATAAAGTCTGCCGGCAACTGGCTTCTGCGATAGAAGTCAAAGAACAAGGCTACGCTGTTGACAGGAATTATCCGGACATTATTTATATTCCCAATACGGCAAAATTCAACATTCAGCAGCAGCAAATCAGCTGGCCGTATAACAAGCAATCGCAAACGCTTAAATTGCTGTTCAATCACACCTATGTCTATCCCAACGGCTTTAAACTCCACATGGAACGCCACCCTAATGCGCCCAGCTGGCGCTTGATCGGCACCCATCAAGAAGGCACTTTCTGCCATAAACCGAGCACCGTATCCGGGGGCGGCAAGTCGGAGATTTCCAAATCGATTGCCGGGGCCATCATTTCCGGCGCTGTTTTTGTCGACGATTTCGACAAAGATATGAATATAGTCACCGATATATTCGAACGCGATTATTCCACCCGCTTTCGCGACCCGGCCCTGCATGGCGTCGACCAACGCCGCCTGCTCAGCAATGAACGCACCTTGGGTTCGGTGATCAAACTGCTGACTCCGTCTGTCACTCAATATTCGGACGCCTATAACCAGTGGCTGGCAACAATCCCCCGGCATATATTGGCCGTGGCTCTGATGATCAAACGTTTTTACAAGGAAGAATGGGGTTCGGACTGGAGGAAACATTTTTCCGTCGATATGGTCAACAGCCACCCCGGCAACGAACTGAAATTCCAAGGCCGCAAACTGATCGCCAGCTACCTGCGCGTTGGTTTTGACGAAAAAGGCGCGTGGCGGGTGTTCAAACTGCGCCAGGATTTTATGGCCTCGGCCAAAGTCCAGATGGAAGACGACATTTCCGCGTCCACCGTGGTACCGGCGCATTATTTGACGGGGCTTAATCCCGATTATGACAACCCCAGCGTCAAACTGGTCGATAACTGCGAGCACAGTTTCTTTCAGCGTCCCGACGATGCGATACACCGCGGCACCGATTTACAAACCGAGCTGGATTTTTCCCGTACCGACAATTTCATCTCCAATTTTCAACCGCTGACCGCGCAAGACGCCCGCGAGTTCATCGAAGACGTCATTCACTTCGACGAATTCAGCGAGCCGATGCAAAACGTCATCCGTCAAGCCGGCCAAGCTAAGGACGACGAATACTTCGTATCATCGGCGCACCCTCGTCTGGTTGACGGAAAACCCAGCCTCAACGTCCGTTATCTGCAACTTCGCCCTGATATCGCCAACCCTAAAATGCGCTATATCGCGGAACTGTCCACCCGTTTGGCACGAGGCCTTAATGCCGATCAAACCGTTTATTTCCCGGTGAACGCGGTACTGACGGGACGGCGCAACAACCCTGCCGACCTGGAATCAGGCATCCGGCCGCTGGCTATCTACAATCCAATCCATTACCAGGAATTGCCCGAGCTGTTTATGGATTTTATTTGCAGCCTGACCGGAAAATCGCCGTCCACCACCGGTGCAGGCTCCGAAGGCGCGCTGACCAAAGGCCCGTTTAATGCGGTATCGGCCACCGCCGACCTGAATACCGCTCTGGTGTCTTTTATCCTATGCGGCTACGACGGCTTTTCCACGGCTGCGGGTTTCATCGGTTCCAAGCGCCGCATCGATCATGACATCAGCCTGCTGATTCCTGAAATCTGGTCGCGCCTGCCGGTAGCCGAACGCGACCCGCAGTATTTGATTGCAAAGGGGCAACTGGAAAAACTGGAAGATTTCGAATACGAAGGCCGTACCGTATTTCAAAGCCGACTGGGCTACCGCATTACCGAACGCTTTGTGCATACCAATTTCGGCAAGATGTTCGATTACCCAACCGCGGTATTCGATGAAGCCATGTTGAAACCGGAAACCCAGGACCTGGCCGGCTATGTCGACGGTATCGACAATGTCTATGAAGCTCAGCAACGGGTAGCGCAGCTGTATATTCAAGACGGCTCCATCGGTGACGCCTGCCCTCCGCTGAAAGCGCTGCTGCACATTATGGTCGACGGTCAATACGAAGGCCAAACCATCAGCGATCCGGCTATTCGCGCGATGTTCACCCGCGACTACTTATTGCAAAGCGGCTGGTATCAACAGCGCCTTGAAATCAAACAGCAACGCGACAGTGAGCTTTGGCAACAGCACAAAGCTTATATCCAGCAGCAATTGACCAAAACGGAGCACAATGATTCGAGCAACCGAGCCGAGTTAAACCAAAAATTCGAAGCGGCTGAACGCATGCTGTCCGAGATCAACGATCCGGCTTACCTGCAACAATTGCAAGGAACTTTAGGAGCCGATTGGGTGCATCATTCATAGACCGAAATGAGCCGGTTCGAGCGACAACGAGAACCGGCGTTTCCGGCACAGCCTAAAAAAAGCGGGCAACTCATAATAAATAGAATACCTGGCAGAGGGCGTGCCGCGCGCGCCTTTTCCGCTACTCAGCATTTAGAAAAATTGTATTTAATAACCAAGTATTTTATTGCGAGTTGCCTAAGACCGGCTTCAAAGTTAAAAAAACAGCTTCTTTTGTTACAGCCTATAACCTTCCCCCGTATGTGATATACCGTACCGACTGCGACTGATTTTGCGGCTAAACTGCCTTCCGTTATAAACGGAGAAACCATGAGCCAAAAAACACGCGTTTGCAGTCCTATTTACAGCCTTCTGCCTACCGAAATCGAAGGCTTCGAGGCCTTGGCCGAGCTTGCCCTGAATATCCGCTGGTCGTGGAATCATGCTACCGACGAAGTCTGGCGGCGGCTTGATGCTGAATTATGGAAAATCACTCATAACCCTTGGGTTGTGCTGCAAACAGCTTCGCGCGATCGGATCGAGTGCATGTTAGCCGATCCGGATTTCCGCAAAAACGTCGATGAGCTGTTGCAGACCAAGTCACAAGTCGTGGAGGCGCCTGCATGGTTTCAGCAGAACCATGCTCAAAGCCCTTTAACCTGCATCGCTTATTTCAGTATGGAATTTATGCTCAGCGAAGCCTTGCCCATCTACTCGGGCGGGCTTGGCAATGTCGCCGGCGACCAGCTTAAGGCCGCGAGCGATCTGGGCGTACCGGTAGTCGGCGTGGGCTTGCTGTACCAACAAGGCTATTTTCGCCAAGTCATTGACAAGGATGGCGCGCAACAAGCCCTGTTCCCGTATAACGACCCCGGACAATTGCCGATTACACCGGTGCGTCAAGCGGACGGCGAGTGGTTGCGCTTGGAGATTGTATTATCCGGTTATTCGGTCTGGCTGCGCATCTGGCAGGTTCGGGTCGGCAAATTGAAGCTTTACTTGCTGGACAGCAACGATCCGGCGAACTTCCCCGCTCACCGAGGGATTACCAGCGAGCTGTATGGCGGCGGGCCGGAACTGCGCCTCAATCAGGAACTGCTGTTGGGAATCGGGGGCTGGCGCTTGTTGGATGAGCTTGGCATCGAAGCGGACGTCTGCCATTTGAATGAAGGTCATGCGGCCTTTGCGGTGTTGGAACGCGCGCGCTGTTTCATGCAAAAAACCGGGCAGCCTTTCAAGATCGCGCTGGCCGTCACTCGAACGGGAAACCTGTTCACCACTCATACCGCAGTGGCCGCAGGATTCGACCGTTTCTCTCCTTGCCTGATCAAACAATACCTTTGCCGTTATGCCGAGCAGAGACTGGGCATAACCGTGGACGCTTTGCTGGCTCTGGGCCGTCAGAACCCGAACGACGCCTCGGAAAGTTTCAATATGGCCTACCTGGCCATCCGCGGCAGCGGAGCGGTCAATGGCGTAAGTTGCTTGCATCGGGAAGTCAGCCGACAGCTCTTTGAACCTCTTTTTCCTCATTGGCCGCGCGCCGAAGTCCCGGTCGGACACGTAACCAATGGGGTACACATGCCGACCTGGGATTCGGCATCGGCCGATGACCTGTGGACGGAAGCCTGCGGCAAGGAGCGTTGGCTGGGAACGATGGAAAACCTGGAGCAGGACATTCGCCGCATCCCCGACGACAGACTCTGGCAATTTCGTATTGCCGCCAGCAAGTCTCTTGTTGAATACGCCTGCGAACGCTTGGCAAGACAACTGGCCGCCACCGGCGAACCGCCCGAAGCAGTTGAAGCGGCAAAACATTTATTTGATCCCAACGCGTTGACATTGGGTTTTGCCCGGCGCTTCGCAACCTACAAGAGACCGAATCTGCTGCTGCACGATCCGGAGCGATTACTTCGGCTGTTAACCAATGTTCAACGCCCGCTGCAACTTATCATTGCCGGCAAAGCCCATCCGGCAGACCGGGCGGGACAAGACCTGATCCGGGAATGGACGCATTTCATCCAGCGCTCCGAAGCTCGAACGCGGGTGATATTCCTCAGCGACTACGACATGTATTTGACCGAACGCTTGGTACAGGGGGTGGACGTCTGGATAAACACACCACGGCGGCCTTGGGAAGCCTGCGGAACCAGCGGCATGAAGGTGTTGGTCAATGGCGGCCTCAATCTCTCGGTCTTGGACGGCTGGTGGGCTGAAGCTTACAAACCTGAGCTGGGATGGGCGCTGGGCGATGGCCAAGGCTATGGCGACGATCCTGCCGGAGACGCCGCCGATGCCGGTTTACTCTACGATCTGCTCGAGCGGGAGGTGATCCCGGAGTTTTATAACCGGGACGAGAACGGCATACCAAGCGCATGGATCCAGCGAATGAGGGAAAGTATGGCGCAATTGACTCCGCGCTTCTCGGTCAACCGGACGGTGCGCGAATACACTGAGCAATACTATCTTCCGGCAGCGGCAGCCTATCATTTACGTGCCGCCAATGACTGCGCAATCGGCAGGCAAATAGTCGACTGGCAGCATAGTCTGGCCCAAAAATGGGCTGCCCTGCACTTTAGCAAGATAAAGGTCGAGACGCGTGGCGAGCATCATTTATTTGAGCTTCAGGTTTATCTGCATAACCTCGACCCCAAGACAGTGCGGGTGGAACTTTACGCCGACGGCGTCATGGACAAGCCTCCGCTACGCCAGGAAATGACGCTGATTCGCCAACTGGTCGGCGCATCGGGTGGTTATGTTTACAGCACTGCCGTGCCGGCGGCGCGCGCCTCAACAGATTATACGGCGCGAGTGATACCCTATTTTGATGGCGTGGCAATCCCACTGGAAGAGCAGCGTATTCTATGGCGACTGGCTCAGTCAGGATTGGAAAATGACCAAAGAGTCATGCCATGAAAGCGCTCAACTCACGCATGCCGGCAGTTTGCCAAGCATCAGGTTTGCGTTTATCCGCAAGACTTAGAACTGATGATTGCGTGCTCGGCGTGGCTTAGAGAAAACGATGCGGGAATCGGTCCAAGATGGTACGGCAAGGACAGAGCGAACAGAAGAAAAAGCCAAAGACTGGCAGGGTCCGGGCAATATTCAGCCTTGCCGTGAAAATTTTTTTGCAGACGGAAGGTTCGATGTCTGCGGCCGCATTTTCCCATTATGCGTTCTTCTCGTTATTTCCCTTAATCATGCTCTCCGTAAGCATTGCTTCGGTATTTATTGACCGGGACCGCGCCGGCACGGAAGTTATTGCCTACGTTGAAACCTATGTGCCGATTAGCGGCGATATGCAAAGTTACATTTTCGACACCGTCAGCGGTGTAATCAAAGCAAGCGGACCGGCGAGTACGGTCGCCTTGCTGATGTTGATTTGGTCGGCCCTGCAATTTTTCACCACCCTGATTTCCGCCACCAACCGGGCCTGGGACGAAGAGCCTCTCAACTGGTGGCGGTTACCGCTCAAAAGCCTGGTTTTTCTGATGCTCACGGTCATCTTGGTGCTCTTGTCTCTGGCGGCTCCGGTGCTGGCGAAAATGACCAAGAATTGGTTGTTCATAGCGAATGATTTCATTTCCCGGGCCTATACCTTGGTGAGCTATTTCATTCCCGCGCTGATGATGTTCCTGTGCCTGAGTCTTTTTTACAAACTGGCTCCGAGTCGGCTGATACATTTTGCCGAAGCTTGGCGCGCCGCTTTATGTGCCACGGTGCTTTTGCAAGCGGCCGAAAGTCTATTTGTGATTTATATCGATCATTTCGCCGCGTTAAACGCGGTCTATGGAGCCTTCGGCGGGATCATAGCATTGCTGTTGTGGATTTACCTGTCCGGGTGCATTGTCATCTTCGGCGCCTGCCTGTGCGCCGCTCAGGTTAACGTCGGCGAAAGCAATTATCCTGGAAAAATCATTTAATCCGCGAAAAGCACGAAAATCATGTAGGCCGGAATAAGCCGGTTCGAACGACAGCAAGAACTGGCGTTTCCGGTAAACACCCACCACATTCAAATCCGCCGGAATCCGTGTCACCTAAGGAACGTGCATGAAATAACTTGAGCAAGTTTTATTTTAAACCATGAAGAACATGAAGAGCATGAAGGATTTAAGTCTTCATGTCCTTCATGCTCTTCGTGGTAATTGCTTAAATTAATTTATGCATGTTCCGGCGAAAACCCGCGTTTTAAAAAACGCTACGGTGGACGCTTTAAAAACCGATTTGGCCTTGAATACTTTCACCGTCCAAGGAGCTTTGGCAACCGCCGAAACACTTATCCGGCTGACTATCGCAATATTGAACAGCTGCATGTATATTCAGTGCCGCAATTGAATTTGAGTGGTATTATTGCCAACTTGGGCGGCCCCCAGTTCGACACCACTATTATTAGCCAGGATTATTGCGGGTTGGGTGTCGGCAGCGCTCTAACCCGTAAAGGAAACGGAGGTTTAAAGCCGAAAAGCGGCGATCAGCTGCTGTTTTGAATCTGCGAACCCCTAAAAACTTAGGATACGGCTCGATATGCCGAAATAGCCTATTACAATAAACATTTTTCAGTTGAGACTAAGCGATGGCAACTTTTCAATACAACGGACATACTTATTTATTAAGCAGCGCCGGCACATGGCTCGAAGCGCAAGCTAATGCGCAGAGTTTGGGCGGCAACTTAGTCACGATTAATGA
>JAUGSS010000167.1:0-32578 GCA_044426515.1 Methylococcaceae bacterium
GCCCTGGGTGCCGCCGTCCAGAACTATTTCGTCCAGGGTTTCGACAACAATGTCCTCGGGAACACCGTCCACCATGAAATAAAAATGCCGTAAGGTCTGATTTTTCGGGCCGGCGCCGGTGACTTTGACGTGATAAGACTCTCCATGCAGCGCCACATTAAACTCAGTAGGCGCTTTTTTAACGGCATCAGTCGCTCTTGACTCAAGTTCCAAAGGTTCGGGCACCAGCGTGTTATTAGACCGCTGCTCTAAAAACAGCCTGCCTACTTCAGGAAACATTGCATAACTCAGCACGTCTTCATCATTAAGCGCCAGTGCGCCGATTTCCTGGCGAAGATTGTCAAACTCGGGTTTAAGCAGATCGGCAGGGCGGCAGTCGATCACCTCTTCCTTACCAATGGCGCGTTTTTGCAAATCGCTATCCACAGCTGCCGGGGCTTTACCGTAGCCACCTTGCAGATAACGTTTGACCTCATTGGTAATGGTTTCATAACGTTTACCGGTCAACACATTCAGCACGGCTTGCGTACCGACAATTTGCGAAGTCGGCGTCACCAGCGGCGGATAGCCGAGATCTTTACGCACCAGCGGGATTTCCTTATACACTTCACCGATTCTATCCAGCGCATTGCGTTCTTTCAGTTGATTAGCCAAATTGGAAATCATGCCGCCGGGTACTTGGAACACATGTACTTGAGTGTCGATTCCGGTGAATTCGCTCTCGTAACGACGATATTTTTTCCTGACCTCGGCAAAATAACGGTTGACTGCCTGTAGCTTATCCAAATCCAAACCAGTGTCGTAAACCGTGCCGCGCAACGCCGCGACCACGCTTTCAGTCGGCGGATGGCTGGTGCCGCCCGCCCAGGATGATAAAGCCGTATCAATATGCTGACAACCTGCTTCGATGGCTTTGAGCAGGCACATTTCCGCTAACCCGGACGTTGCATGGCAGTGCAAATGCAGCGGCAGGTCAACCGCATCTTTAAGCGCTTTGACCAGTTCGCTGATCGCATAGGGAGTTAGTAATCCGGCCATATCTTTAATGGCAATGGAGTCACAACCCAACTCAGCCAGCCCTTTGCCGAGTGTGACAAAACCGGCCACATCATGCACCGGGCTGGTGGTATAGCAAATAGTACCTTGTGCGTGTTTACCGGTGGCTTTGACGGCTTCGATGGCGGTTTTAAGGTTGCGGATGTCGTTAAGCGCATCAAAAATCCGAAACACATCCATGCCGTTTTCGGCGGCTTTAGTAATAAATGCCCGCACCACATCGTCGGAATAATGGCGGTAACCAAGCAAATTCTGCCCGCGCAACAGCATTTGTAGTCGGGTAAGCGGCAGGGCCGCTTTCAGTTTCTGTAAGCGTTCCCAGGGATCTTCTTTCAGAAAGCGCAAGCAGGCATCAAAAGTAGCGCCGCCCCAGCACTCCAGCGACCAATAGCCAATATCGTCGAGCATCGCGCAGGCCGGTAACATGTCTTCGGTGCGCAAACGGGTCGCGATCAGAGACTGATGAGCATCCCGAAGAATAACGTCGGTAATATGAACTTTTTGCATTTGTTTTTCCTTGGGTTATAAGCCGGTATGCGCTGCCATCACAGCCGCGATAACGCTGGCCAGCTCTTCGGGCCGGAGTTTATTGGAATAATTGACCAGTTCGGGATATTTATCGACAAAGCCGGTATTAAAGGCGGCGGCCCGAAACTCGGGATGTTTGAGAATTTCCAGATAATAGGGAATGGTGGTTTTAATGCCGAACAGGCCCGTATCTTTCAAAGCCCGCTCGCCGCGCCTGATCACATCCTCCCAGGTCAAGGCGCTAACAATCACTTTGGCCAGCATGGAATCGTAAAAAGGCGGGATTTCATAACCGGTATAAATCGCGGTATCGGTACGCACACCGGGGCCGCCGGGCGCATAGTAACGGGAAATCCGGCCAAAACTGGGCAAAAAGCTGTTTTGGGGATCTTCGGCATTAATCCGAAACTCGATGGCATAACCACGCCTGACAATTTCGTGTTGTTTAAATCGCAAGGTTAATCCGGCCGCTACCCGTATCTGTTCTTCAACTATATCGACACCGGTCACGGTTTCGGTAATGGTATGTTCAACCTGTACACGGGTATTCATTTCCATGAAATAAAACCGATCTTTATCGTCGAGCAAAAACTCCACGGTACCGGCATTGGTATAACCAACGGCTTTGGCGGCAAGCACGGCAAGACCGCCTATATATTGGCGTTGCGCCTCATCCAGCTGCGGGGACGGGGCTATTTCGATCAGCTTTTGATTGCGTCGCTGAATCGAACAATCGCGTTCGTAAAGATGGATGGTATTGCCATGATGGTCAGCCAACACCTGGACTTCAATATGCTTGGGGTTAACCACGCATTTTTCTAAAAATACATCGGCGCTGCCGAAAGCTTTAGTCGCTTCAGAAATAACCCGTTGATAATTTTTCTGCAAATCATCGGCATTATCGCAGCGGCGTATGCCCCTGCCACCGCCGCCCGAGGTCGCTTTGAGCATGATTGGGTAACCAATTGTTTCAGCCACGGCAAGCGCATGTTCAACACTATCCAGATTACCGTCCGAACCGGGGGTTACCGGAATACCCGCTGCAATCATGGCTTTTCTGGCCTCGGTTTTATCGCCCATACGATGAATCACATCGGCATCAGGGCCGATGAAAATAATGCCGCGTTCTTTGCAGGCTCTGGCAAATTGGGCATTTTCAGAGAGGAAACCATAGCCCGGATGAATGGCGTCACAGCCTGTAGCAGCAGCCAAATCGACCAACGCATAGACATTAAGATAACCGGCTAGAGGTTCGCTACCGATGCAATAAGACTCATCGGCTTTTTTAACATGCAGGGCAAAACGGTCTGCATCCGAATAAATGGCGACCGAACGTATGCCCATTTCGGCACAGGCGCGAATAATGCGCACCGCAATCTCACCTCGATTGGCAATTAGAATTTTACGTAACATAAGTATTTATTTCTCCCCCAAAGCTTGTCAATTGCACTTGAGTTGAATGTAAGGTGACTCGCAAAAAACCACAAATAGAACGGAACGCAGATGACGCGGATGATTATGATAAACACGGATAATCCATAAAAAAATCTGCGTTATTCATAACTATCAGCGTCATCTGCGTTCTCGGCAACTGCTCCTGCGTTGCTCTACCTCCTGCGTCCATGCAGTCGTATTTTTGGTTGATTCATCGTGTATTTTATTTATTGCGAACTGCCTAAGCTGGAAAACACCAAATCTTCCAGAAACCTTACAATATCCATCTCATCTTTATTTTTGCCGAAGTCGGTCAACGAAGGCAGATTATTCATAAAAAAATTCTGGAAATGCGCCATTTCAATAATGGTAGAGGCTAATGATTTCGGGTATTTGTATTGGGGGCTACACTCCAAAATCATATTTCCGATAACGGCGCAAAGGTCTTTGTAGGGTTTAAACAAGTGATCCTTGTTGTCTTCGGATACCCGTTTGGTCAGATAGGCTTTGGAGCCTTCTGTAATAATAATCTGGTGAAGAATGCTTTCATCGACATAACTGGTTCTAATATCGTCCTCCACGGTGGTCGCTAACAATTTAATGACCATTTTTAGCTTAACAACAGGGTCATTAATGTTGTTAGTCTGAAAGGTAACCCGGTATTCGAGCCAGCTCCAATACCAAGCGGTAAGATAGATCAGCAAGCGGTGCTTGTTTTCAAAATACCGGTAAATACCCGCCTCGGTTGTACCAATCGCTTCTGCCAGTTTTTTAAACGTAAAGGCTTCAAACCCGTTAAGGTGAATTAACTGAATGCTGTGCAGAATGATTTTTTTGCCCAGTTCGGATTGCTCCGGATCCCTGAGAAATAATTTCTCATTCATTTTAATTTGTAGCTGTATTTCCATAGCGCCCTGTTTTTTATCTGAATATTAATGAATTTGAGCCGATTGTTTTAACAAGGGCTAGCGCATTTCATTATAAAAAGGATAACTGAAAGTATTGCAATTTGCAAAGATAGTGTTACTATCATTTGCAAATGGTTTTGCTATTTTTCAGCTTTATTCTAAAGGCATCCGATTATGGAAGTAAAAAATATGTTTCAAGAACTAAAAAGCGACCTGCCTGCAAGTATTGTGGTGTTTTTTGTAGCGGTTCCTTTATGCCTTGGCATTGCGTTGGCATCCGGTGCGCCCTTGTTCGCCGGTATTATAGCGGGCATAGTCGGCGGTATTGTGGTGGGTATCGCCAGCGGTTCGCCATTGGGGGTTAGCGGCCCTGCCGCAGGCTTAGCCGTCATTGTATTATCCGCTATTACGACACTGGGTTCCTGGCCTGCCTTTTTATTAGCCGTCGTTCTGGCCGGGATTATTCAGCTTATCATGGGCTTTGCCAAGGCAGGTTTTATTGCCTATTTCTTCCCTTCCTCTGTCATTAAAGGAATGCTTACCGGTATAGGGCTTTTGATTATTTTAAAACAAATACCCCATGCATTAGGCTATGACAAAGATACTGAAGGCGACCTTTCGTACTTTCAAACGGACGGAGAGACTACCCTTTCAGCCATTGCCAGTGCTTTTGATGCCTTTACCCCAGGCGCTATATTGATTGCGGTGTTATCAATTGCGATCCTTATCCTATGGGATACGGTTTTAACCAAAAAACATAAGCTGTTTCAACTGATACAAGGGCCCATTGTGGTGGTTGTTTTGGGTATGGTAATGAACACTTTTTACCAAAATGGGCTATTAAATTTTAGTTTAGCTGCCGACCAAGTGGTTAGCATTCCTGTTCCTGAAAACCTAGCCGGTTTTTTCAGCCAGTTTACCTTCCCCGAGTTTTCTGCAATAACAAATATTGAAGTTTGGAAAACAGCTTTTGTAATGGCGATTGTTGCAAGTTTGGAAACATTGCTTTGTGTGGAGGCAACCGACAAACTTGACCCGTATAAAAGGGTTACACCCACTAACAGGGAATTGAAGGCACAAGGGCTGGGCAATATTGTCTCCGGTCTGATTGGCGGTTTACCAGTCACTCAGGTTATTGTGCGTAGTTCGGCAAATATTTCATTTGGCGGTAAAACCAAACTATCTGCAATACTTCATGGTGTTTTCTTATTAATCAGCGCCATTACCATTGCCGGATTGCTGAACAGGATTCCGCTTGCCAGTTTAGCGGCTATTTTGATTATGGTGGGCTATAAGTTGGCCAAACCGGCTCTCTTTAAACAGATGTACCAATTGGGCGGGGAGCAGTTTGTGCCTTTTGCGGCGACTATCGCCGGCATATTGGCAACCGATTTACTAAGAGGAATTACCATAGGTATGCTTTTCGGTATTTTTTACACTTTGCGCCACAGTTACCGTAATGCTTATTACATGAAAGATGTCATGACTACAGAAGAGGGGCATGAGGTTCACCATCTTGTCTTGGCAGAAGAAGTTTCGTTCTTTAATAAGGCAAGCATCATACAAGCTTTGGAGGCTATTCCGGTCAATTCAAAAGTGATTATTGATTGCGCAAAATCAAAATCCATTGCCTACGATGTCGTTGAATTAATAAAGGATTATAGAAGTAACGCAAAGCTGAAAAACATATCCGTTGAAACTATAGAATTTGTTGAGCCGACTTAACCACATAACCCTTTCTTACAATCATAAAAAGCAATGAAAACATTAACCAAAGAAATGCAATCCGCCATTACGCCCGCAATGGCGCTGGACTTATTAAAAGAGGGTAATAAACGCTTTGTAAATAACCTTAAAGTCAACCGTAACCTGTTGCAACAGGCCAATGAAACATCCGACGGGCAACATCCGTTTGCGGTTATTTTAAGTTGCATAGATTCCCGTACATCAGTCGAGTTGATTTTCGATCAGGGCTTGGGAGATGTATTTAGCGTCCGTATTGCCGGCAATATTATTAACGAAGATATTCTCGGGAGCATGGAGTTCGGCTGTAAAGTTGCGGGCTCTAAAATCATAGTGGTTTTAGGCCATACCAAATGCGGCGCAATAAAAGGCGCTTGCGACCATGTAGAAATGGGTAACCTGACGGCACTGTTAAGCAAGATACAGCCAGCGGTTTATGACGAAAAAACCGTCACAGAAAACCGACATTCGGACAACGGTGAATTTGTCGAAAAAGTGGCCGCCATCAATGTAAAAAGAACGGTGCATGCCATTATCGAACGTAGCCCTATTTTGAAGGAAATGATAGACGCAGGTGAGATAGAAATTATTGGCGGCAATCATGATCTTTTAACGGGTGAAGTCAGTTTTTACGATGATACTTTGATTATTAACAAATAATCCAATCAACTATTTTTCAGTCGGAAACCAAATATGAATCCAGCAAGGCATTGGGTCGAAATGCTCACGCATACTATTCATCGATTTTTTATTTGGATAATTGTTGCTTCTTATTTTATAGCCGCCTTGCTACCAGGATTCGGTATCTGGATTCGTGAAGTTGAGCTGGGCAGGATCGTCTTTTTTCAAAATAAAATAGACTTATCCTTACCGCCACTGATGCTATCGTTGTTGTTATTCAATGCCGGTCTGGGGGTCAAGACCAAGGAACTCACCCAGCTGGCACATAAGCCGCTGTTACTGTTAAGCGGTTTGGCGGGCAATTTGGTGACACCGTTAGCCTTCATTATTGGCATAAGTTTCATCATGAAGTTTTGGCATAATCCAGATGAAGTCCAACATATTCTTGTCGGTCTCGCATTGGTTGCCTCCATGCCGATTGCCGGGGCGTCTACGGCATGGGCGCAGAACGCCAACGGCAATCTTGCCTTAAGTCTCGGCTTGGTATTGCTTACCACATTACTTAGTCCGCTACTCACACCGCTGGTTCTCCATGCTGTCGGCTTCGTGACTACAGGCGATTATTCTGAAGATTTACACGAAATCGCTGCCGATGGTGTTATAACGTTTCTGGGGATTTGGGTCATCCTGCCGTCGTTACTCGGCATTTTGGTGCATCGCCTCATCGGTGAGCCTCGTCTTGCTGGGGCAAAATCTCATGTAAAACTCATAAACTACTGCATCCTGTTATTGCTTAATTATTCCAACGCTTCTCTAAGTTTGCCCAAAGCATTGTCCCAGCCAGATGTCGACTTTCTAGCTGTCATGTTGATCATTGTCGTTACGCTGTGTATTGCTGCATTTGCTACCGGTTATCTGCTGGCGCAAATTTTTCGCGCAAATCGCAAAGACATGGCTTCGCTGATGTTTGGCCTTGGCATGAATAACAATGGCACTGGACTGGTGCTGGTCTCAGTCGCTTTAGCCGACCACCCGCAAGTCATGTTGCCAATTATTTTTTATAATCTCGTCCAGCATCTTACTGCTTCCTTCGTTGACTTTGCCCTGTTTCAGCGTGGGGCTAAATTGTATAAGCCCGCGTAGGGCATAGCTGTGTTTTATTAAAGTAGGAGATTACTCGCATGACTTCATATCAGTTGACCCACTTGAAACAGCTTGAAGCGGAAAGCATCTACATCATCCGCGAGGTGGCTGCGGAATTTGAAAAACCGGTGATGCTCTATTCCATCGGCAAGGATTCCGCCGTCATGTTGCAACTGGCGCTGAAGGCATTCTTTCCCGGCAAGCCGCCGTTTCCGCTGCTGCATGTGGATACTACCTGGAAATTCCGCGAAATGATCGAATTCCGCGACCGACTGGTGCGTGAACTGGGTCTGGAGCTGATCGTTCATATCAACGAGGAAGGGGTAAGGAAGGGAGTCAACCCCTTCACCTATGGCAGCAAGAAACACACCGACATCATGAAGACCGAGTCGCTCAAACAGGCGCTCAATAAATATCAGTTCGATGCCGCATTCGGCGGAGCACGCCGCGATGAGGAAAAATCCCGTGCCAAGGAGCGAGTCTATTCGTTTCGCGACCGGAACCACCGCTGGGATCCCAAGAACCAGCGTCCGGAACTGTGGAATCTCTATAACGGCAGGATCGACAAGGGCGAGTCGATCCGTGTATTTCCCTTGTCCAACTGGACCGAACTGGATATTTGGCAATACATCCATTTGGAAAACATTCCTATCCCAACATTATATTTCGCCAAGGAACGTCCCGTCGTCCAGCGCGAAGGCACCTGGATCATGGTCGATGACGAGCGTATGCCGCTGGAGCTAGGTGAGCAGCCTCAGATGAAAATGGTGCGCTTTCGTACCCTGGGCTGCTATCCATTAACCGGTGCCGTCGAATCCACCGCCAGCTCATTGCCTGAAATCATTCAGGAAATGCTATTGGCCACCACCTCGGAGCGGCAAGGGCGGCTCATCGATCACGACCAGACCGGTTCGATGGAAGACAAAAAGAAGGAGGGTTATTTTTGATGAAAAACATCCCTGTTTTTCACCCTGCGGGCGCGCATGCGCGTCCAAATCCTCTCCCGGAGTATTTGTAATGGCTAACCAAATTCCCTACGGCCTGTTCGTGACAGGCACCGACACCAGCGTCGGCAAGACCCAGATCGTTGCCGCCTTGGCCCGCTTGCTCGCAGAGCGGAATCTGATCGTGTGCCCCCGAAAACCGGTGGAATCCGGCTGTCGCCGGGAAGGAGGCCGCCTGGTGCCCGAGGACGCCAAAACGCTACAAGCCGCCGCCCGTACGGTCGACCCCTTGGAGCTCATCTGCGCTTACTCCATGGAACCGGCCCTGTCGCCGGAACGGGCGGCGGTCTTGTCTGGTACGACTTTGACTTTGGATAATGTGCAGGCGGCCTGTTTCGACGGGGTGGCCGAAACCGATTTCCTGTTGGTGGAAGGCGCCGGGGGATTCTATTCCCCGCTGGCGTCGGATGCACTCAACGCCGATCTGGCCGTGGCGCTGTCCTTGCCGGTGCTATTGGTGGCGGCGGATCGGCTGGGCACCATCGGCCACACCCTGATGGCCGTGGAGGCGATCAAACGGCGCGGCTTGACTCTCGCGGGGGTGGTGTTGAATCGGCTTGGCCCCCACGGCGACCCGCTGATGGACAACGCAACAGACCTGTCCCGATGGCTGGGACAACCGGTGATCGTGACCGACCGGTTCGATGCGGGCACCACTGATCCCGGCTGGATGATGCTTTGTCCGGCGCTGGCAGCCCTGGCTGATCGGTTGGCGGTTTGTCCGTCCAGCCAAGGCTTGGTGCCAAGTGAGATTCCATGAGTTTGAAAACCTTAAATCCTGATTGGGAATTGAACGTTTACGAGGTACTGTTGCTATGATCCACGCTCGCTTATCCGATGCCGCCCAATGGTCGGGCGCAGAGCATTTCGGCCAGGATGCCGAATTTTCCGGGGTCGATATCGATTCGCGCCGGGTAACTCCCGGCTCCCTGTTCGTCGCGCTGACAGGTGCGCATCACGACGGGCACGAGCATCTTGATGAAGCGAAATCCCGGGGAGCCGCCGCCGCGTTGGTTGCCCGGCCCGTACCGACATCCTTGCCGCTCCTGGTTGCAGAGGATACGGTGTCGGCCCTGGGATGGTTGGCCGCCGCCTGGCGGCGGCGTTTCCAATTGCCGGTGATCGCCGTGCTCGGCAGTAATGGCAAAACTACCGTCAAGGAGTTCACCGCTACGATTTTGCGGCAGCGGGATGGCGATGCCGTATTGGCGACGCATAGCAACCAAAACAATGCGCTCGGCGTACCGCTGAATCTGTTTCGTTTAAATTCGCAGTATCGTGCCGCCGTCCTCGAATTGGGAGCCAGTTGGCACGGTGAAATTGCGCTGCTCGGCGAAATGGCATTGCCGGATATCGCGATAATCACCAACGCCGGGCTGGATCATCTGGCCGGTTTCGGCGGGCGCGAGGGTGCTGCCCACGTCAACGGCGAGGTGTTTTCTGCCATGGATAGCAACGGCATCGCCGTACTGAACGGTGACGATGAATGCCTGCCGATCTGGCGCCAACAAGCGGGCGACCGGCTGTGTTTACACTTCGGATTCAAGTCAGGTGTGGATGTGCGGGGCAACTGGCAGCCACGGTTCGACGGCGGCGATCTGACTATCGAGTCGCCGTGGGGACGGATCCAGACCCGTTTGCAGCTCATGGGTAGACATAACGCCCTGAATGCCCTGGCGGCGGCAGCGGCCTGTCTGGCGCTGGACATTGAACCGGAAGCGATTGCGGCGGGTTTGGCAGTCGTGCGGCCGGTAGCCGGGCGTTTACAGTCTAAACTTGGCGCGGGCGGTGCGCGCATCATTGACGACACCTACAACGCCAATCCCTCGTCTCTGGCGGCGGCGTTGGAAACCTTGGCTACTATGCCGGGTAAAAAACTTCTGGTGTTGGGCGATATGGCTGAACTGGGTGATGAAGCGGATATTTGGCACAGCTGGGCCGGGCAGGCAGCGCGTGCGGCGGGTGTCGCTGAACTTTTCACTATAGGCGACTTAGCACATCTCGCCGCTGAAAGTTTTGGGCTAGGCGCTCACCATCTAACCGGCGATCAGGCATTGGTCAAAGCCTTGCTTCCGAGGCTTCGGCGTGGCGTAATCGTTCTGGTCAAAGGATCGCGTTGCATGGCAATGGAAAGTCTCGTTGCGGAACTTTTGCACCGTGTCTGCTAGTCTGCGCCTTGGGCCAGAGTCTGTTGACTATGGGTATCGCTTCCGATGAATACTTTATTGCCGCGCTGCACGTCGTTGTTGAATCGTTATATTTAAAAGTCATCTTCCTCATAAGGCTGCGCTTTCACATTATCGGGAATTTTCGGCATTTTGGCCGAGCGCAACAGAATTAATGCACTGCCCAAAACAAACAGCAGCGCGACTATAAACACTATTATCCACATTCAATCCACCCCCATTTTTGGCTTGCCGAAGCCGGTTACGATAGAATACCCTACACCGATCATTTACATACTTCAACATGACAAATATGTCTGGAACAGATTTACATTTATCCGAAGGGCGCAGGGCAGGACAGCCCTGCGTGAAACAAGTCGAATTACTTTCTCCTGCCGGAACCCTTAAAAACATGCGCTATGCTTTTGCCTACGGAGCGGATGCCGTTTATGCAGGATTGCCGCGTTATAGTCTTAGGGTGCGCAACAATGATTTTCTTGCCGATAATCTGGCCAAGGGCATAGCTGAAGCCCATCAGTTAGGTAAAAAGTTTTTCCTGGCGACCAATGTGATTCCGCATAACGCCAAGGTTAAAACCTTTATCAAAGACATTACGCCTATTATCGCGATGCAGCCGGATGCCTTGATTATGGCCGATCCGGGTTTGATTATGATGACGCGGGAAGCTTGGCCGGACATGCCGATACATCTGTCGGTACAGGCCAATACCGTCAATTATGCGTCGGTCAATTTCTGGAAAACGATGGGTGTTGAGCGGGTTATTTTGTCCCGTGAACTGTCGCTGGATGAGGTTGAGGAAATCCGTCAGCGTTGCCCCGATACCGAACTTGAAGTGTTTGTCCACGGCGCGTTATGCATCGCTTATTCCGGCCGCTGTTTGCTATCCGGTTACTTCAACCACCGCGATCCTAACCAGGGAACCTGCACCAACTCCTGCCGCTGGAAATACGACACGCTGCCTGCGCACGAAAATGCCGAAGGCGATTACGTGCTGGACGGTGGCGCGTTGTCGATGTCCGACATCAGCAACGCCAGCTGCGGCGGCGCGGAAAGACATCCTTTAGCGGACAAGGTCTATTTTCTGGAAGAAGAAGGCCGCAAAGGCGAATTGCTGCCGGTGATGGAAGACGAGAACGGCACTTACATCATGAATTCAAAAGACTTAAGAGCCATTGAACATGTGCAGCGCTTGGTCGAAATCGGCGTGGACAGCCTCAAAATCGAAGGCCGCACCAAGTCGCATTATTACGTGGCGCGTACTGCACAAACTTATCGCCAAGCGATTGACGATGCGTTGGCGGGACGGGCGTTTCAGCCTGAACTGATCGGTGTTTTGGAAAACCTTGCCAATCGGGGCTATACCGACGGTTTTTATCAGCGCCACCATACTCATGAGCATCAAAACTATATGACCGGTTATTCCAAAAGCCACCAGCAGCAATTTTGCGGCGAAATCAGGAGTTATGACCGGGAAACCGGCTTGGCAACTATTGATGTCAAGAACAAGTTTTCGGTCGGCGACAAGCTGGAACTGATACTGCCCGCAGGCAATCGGGATATTATCGTCGAACGCATGGAAGGCATGTACGGACAAGACATGGAAGAAGCGCCGGGCGGCGGCTATGAAGTGAAAATACCGTTGCCGCAAATTTGCGGGGATAATGGCTTGTTGGCGCGGTATACTTAATAGAAAAATAGAACGCTGATGACGCAGATGGTTATGATTAAATAAGATTTTTTGAATTATCTGCGTTTATCATATTCATCTGCGTCATCAGCGTTCTATTATTTATCTGAGCAGTTACAAATATCGAGCGATGCCTTTAACTTTATGGGATTTGAAACATGACCTTTACTACCGCCGACCTTTGCGATGCCCATTCAGCGGAAGACCACTTCCAGATTGCCGAACCGTTGCTCAAATCTTATGGCGGCCGAGCCAGCTTTTGCGGCCAAATCACCACGATCAAGGTTTTTGAAGACAACATCTTGATCAAAACGGTTCTGGAAGAGAAAGTCCAAAATAGGGTATTGGTTGTCGATGGCGGAGGTTCCCACCGCTGCGCACTGCTGGGGGCCGATCTGGCAAGGATGGCTATCGCCAACGGCTGGCAGGGTATCGTTATTCATGGCAGTATCCGTGATGCAGCAATTATCAGTCAACTCCCTATCGGCATTCTGGCATTGCATACCCATCCCTTAAAAAGCCATAAAAAAGATCATGGCGATCGCGACCTATTGGTTACTTTCGCCGGTGTCAATTTCAAACAAAATCATTTTTTATATGCTGATGCCGATGGAATTATCGTCTCAGAAACAATGTTGAGTTAGAATAACTTCAAATTAACCTAGTAAAGAAGTCAAGATATGCAAATTGTACTCGCTAACCCCCGTGGATTCTGTGCCGGTGTAGATCGGGCCATTGAAATTGTTGACCAAGCCATTCAGGCTTTCGGTGCGCCCATTTACGTTCGTCACGAAGTCGTTCATAACCGTACGGTTGTTGATGGGCTTAAAGAAAAGGGGGCTATTTTTATTGAAGATTTAACCGATGTGCCGGTCGGTTCTTATTTGATTTTCAGTGCGCACGGTGTCTCCAAACAAGTCCAGCATGAAGCTAAAGAGCGCAATTTAACGGTTTTTGACGCTACCTGTCCGCTGGTCACTAAAGTCCATTTACAGGTCGCAAAGCATGCTAAAGAGGGACGTGAAGTTATTCTAATCGGCCATGCGGGGCACCCGGAAGTTGAAGGCACTATGGGACAATATGAACGGTGTACGGAAAATGGCGGTATTTATCTGGTAGAAACACCGGAAGATGTTAAAAATCTGATCGTAAAAAATCCCGATAATCTGGCTTATGTCACTCAAACGACCTTGTCGATGACTGATACCAAGATTATGGTCGATGCCTTAAAAGTGCGTTTTAAGGCCATACAGGAACAGAAAAAAGACGACATTTGCTATGCTACGCAAAACCGTCAGGATGCCGTTTATGAATTAGCCAAAACGGCAGATATTATTCTCGTTGTCGGCTCGCCCAACAGCTCCAATTCCAACCGTTTGCGCGAAATTGCGGAACAACTCGGTAAACAGTCCTATTTGATCGATACTGCAAAAGATATGCAGCAAAACTGGTTTGACGATATTGCCGTGGTCGGTGTTACCGCCGGAGCTTCTGCGCCGGAAGTTTTGGTTCAGGAAGTTATCGATCAATTAAAGCTATGGGGTGGACAATCGACTATTGAAATTCAAGGCATCGAAGAAAAAGTGGTGTTTTCTTTGCCTAGAGAATTAAAAAAACATATCAACTAATGCTTTCCGCTACAGGGCGGCCACTCCGGAAACCGCCCCATTCCTGCTTTTTCCAACGCCGATCCAGCCTCGAGTCCGGATTAAAATAAAGACAAAAACCAGTGTTTTTATCTAAAATAGCCGACGCAGTAAAGCCAACTTTAACGCATAACGGCAGGCTATTTAAAAATAGCCTCTAATATTGCTAACATTCATTTATTTCCTAGAGACGATTATGACACTTACCGTAATGGATATTGTTGCCCAAGCAAAACAAAATATTGTTGAAATTGATATCGATGCCGCGAAAAACACCCTGGAAACAAGTTTGGTTTTGGATGTCAGAGAACCTGCCGAATACGCCGCAGGTCATTTGCCGGGAGCGTTTAACATAGCTCGTGGGGTATTGGAGTTCAAGATAGGTTCGCATCCTGATTTTCAGGATAAACAAGATGCCCCCATCATCGTTTATTGCCAATCCGGCGGCCGTTCGGCACTGGCAGCGGAAGTATTAAACAAAATGGGATTCAACAATGCCGTCAGTATGGCAGGCGGGTTTAAGGCGTGGACCGAAAGCGGTAATGAAGTAATTTAAATGTCCGAACTGGAAACCATACGTCTGGATAAATGGCTATGGGCTGCGCGTTTTTTTAAAACGCGCAAATTAGCCACCGAGGCTATCTCAGGCGGAAAAGTCCATGTTAATGAGCAACGCAGTAAACCCGGAAAAGAGGTCAAAGTCGGAGCCATGCTCAGCATCAGCAAAGACAATTGTCGCTGGGATATCAGGATCATCGCTATTAACGGCCAACGGCGCTCGGCTAAAGAAGCGGTTCTGCTCTATGAGGAAAGCGCTGAAAGCCTTGCCAAGCGTGAACAACAAATCATTCAAAATCGTGAACAGCGGGAGTTGTTTGATTTCAGCGGCAGGGATCATAAGCCGAACAAAAAAGAAAGGCGGTTGATTCACCGATTTAAACAAGGGTAGGGGGCATACAGTATCCGCAGGCAGTAAGCTGTTACCACAAAAAAGGCTGCATGGGCGGATATTTGCTTCATGCAACAATCTGCTCCGCCTTCCTGTGGGTGTTTAAGTTGATGCATCAGGGACGCTGCATCACAACATATAGTCGCCGAAGTTGGTAAAGCGACTATATTTACAAACAGGTGGGCGGCTTAGGCAGGCCGGCCCATTTACAGGCGTATTTTAAAGGCCCATCGGGAAACAATTTGTGCAAATAACGGCTGTTGCCTTTTGCCTCGCCGAATTCCTTGGCTATCGCTTTAGTAAAAACCCGCGCATTGGGCAAATGTTTATACTGTTGATAATAACGCCGAATAAATAAAATAATTTCCCAGTGTTCAGCGATCAGCTGGATATTGTTTAAGGCAGCCAGTCGCTGTGCGACATCTTCATTCCAGTCTGCCTGATTTACTAAAAAACCCTGGTCGGTTGTTTCCAGGCGTAAATCTTGATCTATCACGTCCATGACTGAATAACCGGGTTATTAACCGTCAATTCAACCAAGCCGAAATAATCTATCACCTCTAACCCTTTAATGAGTTCATCGGCTACGATTCCGCGCACGGCAATGTCGTCGGACAATACGTAAAAGCGGTTGATGCTGATATTTCGCGCTAGTGTATCGCTTATATCGCTCATACCGCTATTTTGTAATACCCGCAGAACTGCATTTTCAAGAAACACTACTATATCGCCGGAATCAATACGTTCCAAAACAGCTGGGTCAATCGGCGACTGAAAAATAAGATGCAGCATGTTAAACGCCGTCAGTTAATTTAAGGCCGATAATTCCAGCAATTACCAGCGTAATTGACAGCAAGCGATACCAGTCGGCAGATTCCTTGAATAAAATGATACCCAACACTGCCACACCTACCGCGCCCATGCCTGTCCAAACGGCATACGCGGTTCCCAGCGGCAAAGTTTTAATTGCCAATATCAACAAATAAAAACTACAACCACCGGACACCATTGTTATGATGCTGGGCCACAGCTTAGTAAAGCCCTGATTGTATTTAAGACTTAAAGCGAATATGATTTCTGCAAGCCCCGCAGAAAATAAAAGAAACCACGCCACGGACACCCCTTTCCTTTGTGATTGAATGCCAAATATTCTACAATACACTAAATTTCGCAGCATTTGAAACATTTGAGTCACCATCAATGGAAGCCGAAGCATCTTTATTTGGTGCAGGAATTCCGGATAATTAATTAATCATTTATTCTTGGCGGTAAAAATTAATTACTTTTTAATCCCAGCTTGAGCGAAATACAGCTAACATTTGAAAGTCCAAGTCCTTGTCATTAATTAGTTTGAACAGGGTTAATGTGCACTCATTGAAACATTTATTGATTAAGATCGGAGTAAGTGTTCAATTTTGTGATATAGCTTTTTTTCTTAACTTTGATAACTGCTGATAATCAGGAAAAAATTTATAGTTTTCGATTACGGCCCTAAAGAACATTTGATTAACAATGAGCGATATATCTTCTTTTTCAGTCCAAAATCCAAAGCAAATATTGAGTTATTTGTTATTATTAATTAAAAGTGAATCCCTGCTTAATGTGAGTTTTGGTGCGGATAATGAGTCTTATGTCACTCCATTGCTTAGTATTAATGAAAAAGATAAAACGGTGATTTTAGATTGCAGTTACAAACAAGCTTTAAATCAACATATTCTTATGGCTAGCCAGATTTCATTTCAGACTGAATATAACGGCATTGAAGTTTATTTTGTTGGAACTGCGCTGAAAAAAATCACCTATAAAGGAGGCGTTGCATTCAGCATGCCTATTCCTAAATTGCTCTATTGGATGGAACGTAGAGAGTATTACAGGGTAAAAGCATCGCTTTCAAAAGCCAGTTATTGCCAATTGATGCTAGATGATGGAAAAACTGTTAACTTGAAGTTATACGATATTAGCCTTACCGGTTTTGCAATACTTAATGTCTCGAAAGAAATCTCAGAACTATTGACTACCGGTACACTAATCGAGCAATGTAAGCTCATCCTTTCAGGAATAGGAGAGAGTACGATTTCCTTTGAGGTTCGATATACATATATAACTAAATCCGATAAGTTCCAAAAAATCCAAAAAGTTCAAAAAATAGGTTGTAAGTATATTAACGCAACGCGATCAGCTGAAGATATTATCCAGCGTTATATGCAGCAGGTTCAAAGAGAAGAGTTACAGAAGGAATGAGTTATTGTAATACATGATACTTTTGTACTTGGATTTTATATATTACTAAATAACTAACATATATTGATGGCCGACATATCTTCTTTTTTAATCCAAAACCCAAAGCAAATAATCAGTAATTTATCATTGCTGTTAAAAAATAAAAGTTTGCTCAGTGCTCGTTTTGGAACAGATAACGCCTCCTATATCACTACATTACTCGATATCAACCAAGGAAGTAATTCGGTCGTTTTAGATTACGGACCCAAGGAAGAGTTAAATCAGCACATACTTAGGGCCGGTAGGGTTACCTTCGATACTGAATATAGAGGCATTAAAGTTTCTTTTACCGGATCTGCGCTGAAAAGAATTATCCATAAAGGGGACCCGGCATTCAGCATGTCTATACCGAACTCGATTTATTGGATGCAGCGCAGGGAATATTATAGGGTGAAATCACCGCTTACAAAATCCAGCTATTGCCAATTAACACTAGAAGATAAACCGCCCGTTAACTTGAAGTTATGCGATATTAGTCTTACCGGTTTTGCAATGTTTAATGTTTCCAAAGAGATTTCTGAGTTATTGATTCCAGGCACTTTATTTTCTCAATGTAAACTTATACTTTCAGATGTGGGTGAATGCATGATTTCCTTCGAAGTCCGCGCTAAGTACATAATTAATCCGGAAAAAATACAAAAAATTCAAAAAGTAGGCTGTAAGTTTATCAATATAACGCGCCCCACTGAAGAGATTATTCAGCGTTATATGCAGCAGATTCAACGGGAAGATTTACAGAAGAGTGATTTATAATCATTCATTTACTTAACGAGCAGCATATAACTGCATGGACAGATATCCGCATTCCCCATGTCCATGATGGGATGAACGCCGGCAATAAGCGCTTCAGGCGATGCAGGGTTTTAGAATAAAGATATTTGTAGCTATCATCCGTTGTTATTCAGCGCCAAATATTTATGGATACGCAACCTTTTCTTCAGATAATCAGCAAAAACATATGGCCATGACTAATGAGCGATACTTCCTCTTTCTCAATACACAATCGCAGACAAATACTCCATAATTTATCTATATTGATTAAGAATAGATGTCTGCTCAGCGTTCGTTTTGGCGAAGGCAAAGCCTTTTTTCTTAGCGCAATGCTTGATGTTGACGAAGCAAATAATGCCGTCATTTTCGATTACGGTCCCAAAGAAGAGTTAAATCAACAGCTTCTTAAAGCTACCAGAGTTACTTTCGAAGCCGATTTTGCAGGGATTAAATGTTCTTTTAAAGGAAGCATGCCGAAAATAACCCTCTATAACGGGGAGGCGGCGTTTACCATGCCGATTCCCGAGTCGATTTTTTGGCTGCAACGTAGAGAATATTTTCGGATAAAATCACCGCGTTCAAAATCCAGCTATTGCCAGTTTACATTGGAGGATAAACAAACCGTTAATTTATTGTTATACGACCTTAGCCTGACCGGGTTTTCAGTATTGAATACATCAACTGAAGTGTCTGATTTTCTAGTTTCCGGCAAGGAAATTGAGCAGTGCAGGCTAGTGCTCTCGGAAACAGGAGAAGACACTGTTTCACTTAAGATATGCTCTAAACTCATCATCAATCCGGATAAAATCGCTGCGCTCAAAATCCAAAAAATAGGCTGTTCATTCACTCGGATAACGCCTTTATTTGAATCCATTGTCCAACGCTATATCAATCAGCTGCAACGAGAAAGCATACAAAAAATGAGCGGACGGGGGTAAGCGGGATATATACTGCAAACGGTCACGAATTGCGCTTTTTAGAATGCTCCCCCCAACCCGCACGGCAACCTGCTCCTGAGTTGCTCACGGCAATTGCCCTACCTTCTCCATCCCTGGAGTCGTATCTCCTGCATAAACCACAGGGAGGTGGCGAATGCGGATTTTGCATTAACGCCATGGATGGCGTGTAGTAGAGTAATGCAGGAGCAATTACCGAGGAGCAAAAATCTGTCCGTGCAGTCGTCCGGCATGAGAGGGAGCCAGGTCGACTTGTAATTCATTGTATTTATAATGCAAAAAAGTTATGTAGATACTTATGCCCGAAGGGAGAGGGAACAAAAGCCGCCATTCATGACCGCGTCGTGTATAACAAACAATAACTTTTAATTCACGTAAAGCAATGACGATAACCACCACCTCCGCTTCAATACGACGTAACATAATCACCGTTACCCAGCTTAACCGTGAAACCAGCCAGGTGCTTGCCGAGCATTTTCTGTCTGTTTTGGTTGAGGGCGAGTTGTCCAATTTAAGCATGCCTTCTTCAGGACACTTGTATTTTTCGCTGAAGGACGCTAACGCCCAAGTACGTTGTGCTATGTTTCGTACACAGCAGCGCCGGTTGGCGTTTAAACCGGAAAACGGCAAACACGTTATTGTCAAAGCACAAGTCAGCCTGTACGAACCCAGAGGCGATTACCAGCTCATCGTCGAGCATATTGAAGAAGCCGGCGACGGGGCCTTACGCCGGGCGTTCGATGCGTTAAAGCTGAAATTGTCGGAACAAGGCTTGTTCAATGCCGCGCACAAACAGGCCCTGCCCACGCTGCCGAGAGCAATCGGCGTCATTACCTCGCCGTCAGGCGCGGCTATCAGGGATATACTGACCGTGTTGCAGCGGCGTTTTGCGGCGATCCCGGTGATTATTTACCCGGTTGCGGTGCAGGGCGATAACGCCAAACATGAAATTGCCAGGGCGATTGCCACCGCCAACCAACACAAGCAATGCGACGTTATCATTCTCGGGCGGGGCGGCGGGTCGCTGGAAGATCTTTGGGCATTCAACGAAGAGCTGGTTGCCAGAGCCGTTTATGACAGCGATATTCCGATCATTTCAGCGGTCGGGCACGAAACCGATTTTACTATTGCCGACTTTGTCGCCGATCTGCGCGCGGCAACTCCCTCCGCGGCCGCGGAACACGCCAGCCCCGATCAACAGCAATGGCTGGCTCGATTCCTATATTTGGAATCGCGATTGCAACAACAATTGCAACGCAAGTTGAACCAAAAGCAGCAAACCCTGGATTGGCTCAGCCAACGGCTGCAACAGCAGCATCCCGGTCAAAAACTGGTAAGAAGCGCACGCCGCATGGATGAACTTGAGGCCAGGCTTAAGCAGGCCATGCACACCAGGCTCCGTCATCTGAGCGACATTGTCGAGGCAAAAACAGCCAAACTATGGCAACATAATCCCGTGCTAATCATCCGCAGTCATAAACAGCGGCAGCAGTATTTGAGTAAAGGCCTGATGGCCGCAACTGTGCGTAAACTGGAACAGCTTAACCAGCGATTGTTAAATTCCAGCCAGACGTTGCATGCGGTTAGCCCCTTGGCAACATTAAAGCGGGGATATGCGATGGCAATCAACCCGTCTACCGGGGAAATCATCCGTTCCAGCGAACAAATCAACGTTGGCGATTTGGTTGAAACCCGCCTTGCGCAGGGGCGATTCACCAGCCAAGTTAAAGACATTAACCGGGATTAATGCTCGGCTTGATAAAAGGCCACTGCTGTATCACCTTATAACAGACGCCGTCGGGTTCGCTACAGGATTCAACCAAGCAAAATGCTTCGGCGCGCCAAACTATCGGCGCAAACTTTAGGCCCGGCAAATAGCGGGCATGCCGGGCTAAGGTAATATGCGGAGTATAAGGCCGGCTGTCAGTTTGCAAGCCGCGGTTTGCTGCCGTTGCCGCCAATTCAGACGCCACTGTTACTGCCTCATTCGGGGCAGGTTGCAGACTGGTCAAGCATAAAATCCCGGGCCTGCTCCAGTAGCTTAAACTGTCAAAGATCAGCGTAAAAGGTTGAGCGCTAATAGTGGCGGCGGACTGTTTAATCAACGATTCGGTTTCAGTCTCTACTTGACCCAGAAATACCAGCGTTACATGCAGATTGTGCGGCTGCACCCCTTTGAATTGCTTAGCCGGAAGGGACCGGCTTAAGCGCGCCAGAGCTTGCCGGGTTTCATCGTCAGGCCATAAGGCAAAAAACAATCTTGAAGTATCCGTCATGGATTGCAATTATGTTTGGATGAATGGGGTAAGGTCAGGGCAAGCGCATATAAAAATATCAGCTTGAAAAGATCATATCCTCTCTAAATTCCGTTCGCAACAAGGCGCACGAGCGTTCTCCAGCATTACCCATCATTAATGGCTTTATCCATACAAGCTGTTAGTTTTTCAGCCAGGATTTCGACATGAGGCTCATTACATATCTCAAAATGGTCTCCGGAGACTGGTTGGACTTCCAGCTTATCGCCCAAAAGCTTTTTCCAGGCATTTTCCGGAAGAGCATAGCTAAAAAACAGACTTTCCTGCTTGAGTCCTTGGAATAATGTTACGCGGCCGTTATAACTTTTGGGCTGATAGCTATTGCGGCAAGCCAAGCTTGGCGGATAGGTGTAAACGTGAGGCCAGAAACCCGTGCCATATTTGTAGGGTATTGCCAGATCGGTGATTTTACTTTTGACTCGCGCCAAGAGCCGCTTTGGGCTTTGCCTAAAAAATTTATAGATAATCCGAGGTAAGGGCTGCAACTGTTTTTCCCATTCCAGGTAGGTATCCAGCAACGCGACTAAGCCCACTCTGTGTCCATTTGCCAGTAATTGGCGGGCCATTTCATAGGCAATCACGCCGCCAAAGGAAAAGCCGGTTAAATAGTAAGGGCCCTGCGGCTGCACTTGTTGCAGTTCGTTAATATAGTGGCCGGCCAGCTCTTCCAATGCCGGTAAATCAATAGGATGATCGCTATTTTCTGCGGCCATGCCGTAGCGTAGAAAATAGAGCGGCTGATCTTTGCCCAGATGCCGGGGCAAATCTAAAAGCGATATGGTGTGCACCGCAAATAGGGGCGGACGCGAACCTTGCGTCTGAATGGGGACAAGAGAATACCATGAGGTTTTCCGGTTATCCGAGGATAGGATGATTCCCAGTTCTTCAATGGTTGGATATTGATAAATTGCGCCCAAGGGCAGGTTGGCCTCGAACAGTTTATTAATATCGGCCACTATTTTAACCGCTAGCAAGGAATGCCCGCCCAGATCGAAGAAATTATCTTGAATGCCGATATTCTCCAGACTCAGTAAATCCTGCCAAATATCAACCAGCTTCCGCTCGATCTCATTGCGCGGAGCGGAGTATGCCGCAGCTATGCTTTGTTGAAGATTCTGCTCCGGAGCCGGCAGCGCTTTACGATCCACTTTCCCGTTGGGCAAACGCGGCAGATTGTCGACAAATACAAAGAGGCCGGGTATGAAGGGTGCCGGTAATTGGCTGCCGAGATAACTACGAAACAGCTTGGGGTCCGTTGGTTTTTCCGGCTTCGCAACAATATACGCGACTAATTCGCTCTGCCCGTCTTGGTTCTTTACGGCTGTAACGTAACAATTTTCCACCGCATCATGGCGCGCCAAAGTCGCCATGACTTCGGCCGGTTCGATTCGAACGCCGCGTATCTTCACTTGGTCATCGATCCGTCCTGAAATTTCCAACAATCCATCCGGCCGATAACGGCCCAAGTCTCCGCTGAAATAAAGCAGGTCGGTATCGTTATTGCGGAAGGGGTTTTTGCGAAACCGCCGTTGCGTCTCTTCCGGCAGGTTGATATAACCAAGAGTGCGAAAGGGCGTACGCAATACGATTTCACCGGGTTCGCCGATGCCGCACAGGCGGCCGTCCTGTCCCAAAATCAGCGCCTGCGTTTCCGGCAAAGTCCGGCCAACCGGCTGAATTCCAGGGGATATATCCTCCGGAACCGGGTAAAAACACTTGGCCAGGGTGGTTTCGGTCGGTCCGTATAAATTGACCATGCGGCCATGATCGGGAGAAAAATGGCGCCACTTATAAATTAGAGCCTCAGTGAGCGGCTCCCCTGCTATAAACAACCAGCGCAAGGCATTCAGGTCGGCAGGGTGTTGAGTCAGCGCCAGCCAGGATTGCAGCAGGGATGGCGTGGCATGGACCACCGAAATATGTTCCTTTGCCAACCAGGGTAAAGGATTTAGCAGGTCGTCAGCTTCAGGCAAACAAATTCTCGCGCCGCTGCTTAGCGGCAGGAAAATATCCCGCATGACCACATCGAAGCCTATGTTCGTTAGCTGCGATACCCTATCTTCCGGGCCTATGGCAAATTGATTCCGCTGCCAATTGACAAAATGGCTCAATCCTTTATGAGTTCCCAAGATGCCTTTTGGCGTTCCTGTGCTGCCGGAAGTAAAAAAGATGTAGGCCGCGTCATTACTTTTGATAGGCGGTAATTCATTTGGGTTAGAAATAAATTGATAATCAGCGCCTGGCAAGGTTCCTGCTTCCGGGTCGATTGAAATAAACTTAAAATCGGGTTCTTCGTTCATCCATTCCTGCCAAGACGAATTCTCCCCGCCGCAACATAAAAGAGCTTTAGCTGAGGCTTCACCGGCAATAAGCCTTTGCCGCGAGACCGGTAATGCACTGTCAATCGTGACAAATACGCCTCCTGCCATGAGTACGGCCAACATGCCCGTTATCGTTCCGAAACTGCGCGAACCGGCAATGGCAATGACATCCCCTTTATGGAGATCATTGCTATGGATATGCATGGCTAAAGCTTTGGCCTTTTCAGCCAGTTCTGCATAGGATTGTTGTTTCATCCCCCGGCTTACGGCAATCATTTCCGGGTTTAGTTCCGCCCATTGCAGAAACTGTTCAGTGACCGGTTTTTGGGGAGGCTCCGATAATTCGATAAATGGATCGGGCAAGTTCAGTTGATCGAGTTCAAGCTTGGTCAGCAAGGGCAAGTCGGATAGACGCGCCTCCGGATGGGCGACGATGCCTTCCAGCAAAGTTTGGAAATGCCCGATCAGGCGGGTGATAGTCGCGGCCTCGAACAAGTCGGTCGCATAGCTCAGGGAGACTTTGATTCCTTGAGAGGTTTCTTCCACGTAGACAGCAAGATCGAATTTGGTGGTTTCTTCGGGAATCAAAAAGGGTTCAACGCTGAGGTTGTTTAGTTGCAGTTCGGTGTGGTCCATGTTTTGCACCACGAACCAGACCTGAAACAGCGGATTGCGGCTGGGGTCGCGTTGCGGGTGGAGTATTTCGACCAGTTTTTCAAACGGCATATTCTGATTGGCGTAAGCGCCAAGCGCGGTTTCCCGCACCTGCGTCAGCAGATCACGGAAACTCGGATTACCTGAAAGATCGGTCCGCAACACCAAGGTGTTGATGAAAAAGCCAATCAAGCCTTCGAGCTCTAAACGGCTGCGTCCGGCGCTCGGGGTACCGAGCACAATGTCGTCCTGACCGCTGTAGCGGTGCAACAGCACTTGAAAAGCCGCCACCAGAGTCATGAACAAGGTTGCGCCTTCGCCTTGGCTCAAAGTTTTCAGTCCCTCGGTTAATCCGGGCGACAAGTCGAATTGCTGAATTCCCCCACGGAACGACTGCACTGCCGGGCGCGGCTTATCGGTGGGCAATTCCAGCGTTGGCGCATCCGCCAGCCGCGCTTTCCAGTAATCCAAAAGCCGTTCCATGGTCTCGCCTTGCAGCCACTCACGCTGCCAGACGGAGTAGTCGGGGTACTGAATCGGCAGTTCGGGTAAGGGCGAAGGCAGCCCTTGACTGAACGCCCCATAGAGGGCCGACAACTCGCGGGCAAAAACCGCCATCGACCAACCATCGGAGATGATGTGATGGAAAACGAGGAGGAAAACGTATTTTTCCTCCTCTAAATGCAGTAACTGAGCCCGTAGCAACGGGAGCCTGTCCAGATCGAAGACGGCGGCCTGGTCGGCCTGAACAAGCCGTGCCGACTCTGATGCTCTTTGTTCTTCGGGATAACCGCGAAGGTCAATCATCGTCAACGGGATTGAAAGCGAAGATTGGATGATTTGCACCGGTGCGCCATCCTGCTCGGCGAAATAGGTTCGCAACGCTTCATGACGAAGGATAATCGCGTTGAGCGCAGCTTTCAGAGCCGCTACATCCAGTCTGCCTTGAAGCTGGAACGCAGTGGATATGTTGTAGCTTTCGGATGTACCCGCCAGCTTATCCTGAAGCCACATACGCTGCTGCGGAAAGGAGGTGGGGAAAACGAACAGTTCGGTCGCCGTGCCGGTTTTCTCTGCCGAATATTCAGTGTAACGGAGTGAGGTATCTTCAAAAAGCTTCATAGTTAGTCCTGTTTGTTTGTCGCAGCGCCAGGCTTTTTTGAAAACCGCGATTGATCAAAGAATGATTCGCTGCCGCTGAGTTATGTTAAGAATTAATGATTAACCTTATAAGCCGAGCGACGCTGAGGGACAATGCGATTGGAATGGATGGGCGCCCTTGCTTCAGTGTTCTCAATCAGCTTCGCCAATGCAGAGATAGTCGGCATCCCAAACAGGCTGGTTAGCGGGATTTCCACCGATAGGTGTTCCTCAATACGGACAATCATCTGGGTGGCGAGCAAAGAATGCCCCCCTCGCTCGAAGAAATTGTCGTGAATGCCGATATTTTTCAGGCCCAATAAATCGTTCCAAATATCGACCAGTTTATGCTCGATTTCATTACTCGGAGCCGTGTGGGATACGGAGACCGCTTCAGCGACAGGCTCCGGCAGGGCCTTGCGGTCCAGTTTGCCGTTGGCGGTAAGCGGCAGTGCATCAAGAAATACAAATGCTGAAGGCAGCATGAATTCCGGTATCTTCTGCTTAAGGAAGTCCCGTAGCTCAGGGACAGCCGGCATAAAACCGTCCGGCACCACATAAGCGGCCAGCCGCTTGAGTCCGTCAGCGCCTTGATGTGCCGATACGGCCGCTTCGCGCACCGCCGGATGTTCCATCAGCTTGGCCTCAATGTCACCCAACTCGATCCGAAAGCCCCGGATCTTGACCTGGAAGTCGTTGCGGCCCACGAATTCAAGCGTGCCGTCGGCCAGCCAGCGGGCCAAATCGCCGGTTTTGTACATCCGCGCATCCGCTTCGGCCGCGAACGGATCGGCGATAAAGCGCTCCGCAGTCAGTTCCGGCCGTTTGAGATAGCCTCTCGCTATGCCGGCTCCGCCGATATAAAGCTCGCCCGCCACCCCGACCGGAACCGGCCGACGGTGGCTGTCGAGAACATAAATAGAGGTGTTGGCGATGGGACGGCCGATGGATTGCCAACTTAGGGCGTCCGTGGAGGGTTCATGACTGGTCGAATAAATCGTCGCCTCGGTTGGACCATAGCCGTTAAACAGGGTAGGGCGGTAACCTTTGCGCTCGAACCACGCCGCCAACACTTGGCTGCTGACCGCTTCGCCGCCGATGGTGATATGGCGAACAGTGGCGGGGATGACGATAGCGTCCTCTTGGGCCAATTGCTGCCAGAACAGCGTGGGCAGCGTGATAATTGAGACCGCATTTTTTTCGCACAGCGCCCAAAATTTGCCCGTACCGGCCAGCCAGGCGTCATTACGTAACACCAATCCGGCGCCCAACAGCAACGCCCCGAAAATATCCTGTATCGACATATCGAAAGCGGTAGCGGCAAATTGCAGGATTCGATCCTCGGCGCCGATATGGTATCTGTTCTTCACGTCCGTGATCAAATTACACAGGTTCCTGTGCTCGACCATTACCCCTTTGGGCGTGCCGGTGGAACCGGAGGTGTAGATTACATACGCGAGGCTTTCAGGACTGAGTCCGGTGCCGCTGTGATCAAGATTGGTTTCCGGCTGATTTGCCCACGGCGGGTACTGATCGTCCAGAGCGATGACCGGCAAGTCTTTCACGATACCTTCGAACAGGCTTTCCAGTTTGACTTGGGTCAGCAATGCGACCGGCGCACTGTCTTCGAGCATGAAGGCCAAACGGTCTTTCGGATAGGCGGGATCAAGCGGTACATAAGCGCCGCCGGCCTTCAGAATCGCCAGCAATCCGACCACCAGGTTCAGGCTACGCTCGGCACAGATCGCCACCACCCTATCCGGTTTAACCCCCAGCTCGCGAAGAGACTGCGCCAAGCGATTGGCTTGAGCGTTCAGTTCGGCATAGCTGAGCCGGCTATCCTCGTAGATCACCGCTACCGCCTGAGGCGTCGTTGCGGCCTGCACCTCGAACAACGTGTGGATGCATTGATCTTTGGGGAACGGCGTGGCTGTCGCATTCCATTCCACCAACAGTTGCCGGCGTTCGGCTTCAGTCAGCAACGGCAATTCGGACAGCAGCGCCTCGGGGTGAGCAACAATGCCTTCAAGCAGGGTCTGGAAATGGCCGATCAGGCGGTCTATGGAGGCGGCCTCGAACAGGTCGCCGGCGTAGTTCACTCTGCCTGTCAAACCCTGCGGAGTTTCCGACAGTTCCAGGGTCAAGTCGAATTGGTTGGTTCCGTTATCGACGGATAAAGACTCCACAGCCATTTCATTTAACCGCAGTTGATCATTGGGCGTATTCTGAAGCACAAACATGACCTGAAACAGCGGATTGCGACTGAGATCGCGTTCCGGATTGAGCGCCTCGACCAGTTTTTCAAACGGCATATCCTGATGGGCATACGCCCCCAAAGTGACTTCCCGCTCCCGCGCCAACAGCTCCCGGAAGCTCGGATTACCGGACAGATCGGTACGCAACACCAGGGTGTTGACGAAAAAGCCGATCAAGTCTTCCAGCTCGACACGGCTACGTCCGGCCGTCGGCGTACCGATGACAATGTCGTCCTGGCCGCTGTAGCGGTGCAGCAATACCTGGAACGCTGCCGCCAGCGTCATGAACAAAGTTACGCCTTCGCGCCGGCTCAAAGCTTTCAAGCCTTCGGTTAAGTCCGGCGACAAGCTGAATGGCTGCGTTTTCCCGTGGAATGACTGAATGGCCGGGCGCGGCTTATCGGTGGGCAATTCCAGCGTTGGCACATCCGACAGCCGGACCTTCCAATAAGCCAACAGCCGTTCCATGGGCTCGCCCTGTAGCCATTCCTGCTGCCAGACGGCATAGTCGGCGTACTGGATCGGCAGTTCCGGCAAGGGTGAGGGTTGATTCCGGCTGAACGCCCCGTACAACGCCGACAACTCGCGCGCAAACACATCCATCGACCAGCCATCGGAGATAATGTGATGAAAAGTCAGCAACAACACATGGTGTTCTTGTCCCAGCCGTATGAGTTCCGCTCGCAGCAGCGGGCCTTTTATTAAATCAAAGGGGGGCGCTGCTTGGGCTTGAAGATGCCGGGTCATTTCCGCCTCGCGTAGCGCCTCGGGCGTATTGCTCAGATCCCTTGTTAGCAAAGCAATCGAAAGCGAGGGTTCAATTATTTGAAACGGAACACCCTTGTGTTCGGCAAAATGAGTGCGTAGCGAGTCATGGCGGCGAATGACCTCGTTAATTGCGCGTTCCAGCGCCTGCTCATTTTCCAATACGCCTTCAAGCTGTAGAAAGAAGGGAATGTTATAGGCTCCGCCGGCGTCGGAAATACGTTCCAACAACCACAATCGCATCTGGGCGAACGAAAGCGGCGGCAACCGATCCCTTGCGGCTTGGCGGATGGCCGGCAACTGCACCTGTTGACCGGCTGACAGCAGGGATTCGATATGCGCGGCCAATGCCGCGATAGTCGACCGCTCAAACAAAGAGAACATCGAGATTTCCACCGATAGTTGTTCCTGCACACGGACGATTACTTGCATGGCCAGCAACGAATGCCCGCCCAAATCGAAGAAATTATCGTGAATGCCGACACGGTCTGTTTTCAAAACTTCGCCCCATATCCCGGCCAGCAATTGCTCCACCGGACTGCGTGGGGCAATAAAATCGGCATTTGGAACTTGGCTCATATCCGGCTCCGGCAAGGCCTTCCGGTCGAGCTTGCCGTTAGCAGTGACCGGCATCGCATCAAGAGACACGAAGACTGAAGGAATCATGAACTCAGGCAAACTCTTATTAAGGAAGTCCCGTAGCTCAGGGACAGCCGGCATAAAACCGTCCACTACCACATAAGCGGCCAGCCGCTTGAGTCCGTCAGCGCCTTGATGTGCAGATACGGCCGCTTCGCGCACCGCCGGATGCTCCATCAGCTTGGCTTCAATGTCGCCCAACTCGATCCTAAAGCCCCGGATCTTGACTTGGAAGTCGTTGCGGCCCAGGAATTCAAGGGTGCCGTCGGCCAGCCATCGAGCCAAGTCGCCGGTCTTGTACATCCGCGCATCCGCTTCTTTCGCGAACGGGTCGGCCATAAAGCGCTCCGCCGTTAGTTCCGGTCTATTGAGATAGCCTCTCGCTATGCCGGCTCCGCCGATGTAAAGCTCTCCTGCCAGCCCGATGGGAACGGGTTGGCTGTTGGAATCGAGAATATAAATACTTGTGTTGGCGATGGGACGGCCGATGGATTGCCAACTTTGGGAATCAGCCGATGGCTGATGGCTGGTCGAATAAATCGTCGCCTCGGTCGGACCATAGCCGTTAAACAGCTTAGGGCGATGACCTTCGCGTTTAAACCAAGCCGCTAACACGCTGCTGTTGACAGCTTCGCCACCGATGGTGATATGACGAACGGCGGCGGGAATGGCGATATGCTCTTCTTTGGTTAATTGCTGCCAGAAAAGAGTCGGCAGCGTGATAATCGAGACCGCATTTTTTTCGCACAACGCCCAAAACTTGCCCGCGCCGGTTATCCACGCGTCATTGCGCAACACCAATGCGGCGCCCAACAGCAAAGCACCGAAAATATCCTGTATCGACATGTCGAAAGCGATAGCGGCGAATTGCAGGATTCGATCTTCGCTGCAGATATGGTATCTGTTTTTTACATCCGCGATCAGATTGCACAGCGCCCTCTGTTCTATCATCACCCCCTTGGGTTTTCCGGTGGAGCCGGAGGTGTAGATCACATAAGCCAAGCTTTCAGGCGTGAGTCCCGTGCCGCTGTGATCAAGATTGGTCTCGGGCTGGCTCGCCCATGGCGGGAACGGATCTTCCAGATCGATCATCGGCAAGCCATTCAGCATACCTTCGAACAGGCTTTCAAGTCTGCCTTGGCTCAGCAATGCAACCGGTGCGCTGTCTTCGAGCATGAATGCCAGGCGTTCTTTGGGATAGGCGGGATCAAGCGGTACATACGCGCCCCCGGCCTTAAGAATAGCCAGCAGCCCCACCACCATATCCAGGTTGCGTTCGGCGCAGATAGCCACCAACGTATCCGGCTTGACGCCCAGGTCGCGAAGGTGATGCGCCAACCGGTTGGCTTGGGCATTCAGTTCGGCATAAGTGAGCCGATTATCCTCATGTATCACCGCCACTGCCTGCGGCCCAGCCGCTGCCTGCGCCTCGAATAATTCGTGGACGCATTGATCCGCCGGGAACGGGGCAGTTGTATCATTCCAGTCTACCAACAGTTGCCGGCGTTCGGTTTCGGTCAGCAACGGCAAGTCGGACAGACGCGTCTCCGGTTGGGCGACGATGCCTTCGAGCAGGGTTTGCAAATGGCCGATTAAGCGGTCTATGGTCGCAATATCGAACAAATCAGTCGCATACTTTACTTTGCCTGTCAGGCCATTCGGGGTTTCCGACAGTTCCAGGTCAAGGTCGAATTGAGTCGTTCCGGTGCCGGTCTGTAGCGGTTTGGCGGTAATTTCATTTAACTGCAACGGGTTATCGGAAATGTGGTGAACGCTGAATATGACCTGAAGCAGCGGGTTGCGGCCGAGGTCGCGTTGCGGATTGAAAATTTCGACTAGCTTTGCAATCGGCATATCCTTTGGGGTATAAGCGCCAAGTGCGATTTCCCGCTCCTGAGCCAGCAGCTCGCGGAAGCTCGGGTTGTTTGACAAATCCGCACGCAACGCCAGAGTATTGGCGAAAACGCCGAGTAAGCCTTCAAGCTCCAAATTTTTCCGTCCTGCGGCCGGAGTGCCGATTACAATGTCGTCTTGACCGCTGTAGCGGTGTAACAGCACTTGAAAAGCCGCTACCAGAGTCATGAACAAAGTCACGCCCTCGTGTTTGCTCAGGGCTTTCAGTTTCTCGGTCAAGTCGAACGGCACATTGAATTGTCGAGTCGCTCCGTGAAATGACTGTACCGCCGGGCGCGGCCTGTCGGCGGGCAATTCCAGCGTTGGTAGGTCCGCCAGTTGCATCGTCCAGTAATCTAACATACGTTCCATCTCCTCAATCATTTCCGGTTTTAGCACCGCCCACTCCGGAAACTGTTCAGTTGCCAATTTTTGGGACGGCTCTGGTAATTCGATAGATTGATCAGATAAGTTCATGTTCATATTTCCCTAAAAGTTTGTTTAGCATTGCAGGCAAGGCAACGCAGTCCTTTTATAACCGGTTGCGTTAACCCCAAAGATCGGCTGATGTCGTACAGGTAGCTAGAATAGGGGGTTCAGTGGGCTCAATCAATAAGTGCAATCACCTAGCGGCCTAGCCCTCTATGGAGCTGAATGTCTTACCTTGGCTATGGAACGTGCACGAAATAACCCGTGCAAGTTTTGTATTTATAAAGCTTGTTTTTGAACCATGAAGGACATGAAGAATTGAAGTTTGTATGTCCTTTCGTACCTAGTACTTAGGCCCACTGTCATTAAGTTAAGGAAACACCATAAAAAACAAAGCTTTTTATAGCTATAAAAATTGAACAGCTGTAAGGCGTGCCGTGCGCGCCTTTTCCGATGCCTGAAAAATCTTGCTATCCTTTTGCGGCGCACGGCACCGCCTACTCGAATAACATTTTGTTTATTAGATATTTTTTCTTAATTTAATAGCAGTGAGTACTTAGGTCATATCCGGCATCTCCGGTTTTTTTATTCACTACGAAGACACCCCGTTTATGTTGCTCTTCGTGGTGAATAAAAATGCGTAACTCGGGTATGTTCTTGCATGGGAGTGGCCCTATTATTCTAACTGCCGAGTGTTTCAAGCGGTGTCAATCTTATAAGCCGAACGACGCTGAGGAGTAATCCGTTTGGAAGGATTTGGCAGCCTTGCAACGGTATTTTCAATCCGCTTCGCCAAGGCTTCAACAGTCGGCGCCTCAAACAGGGTGTTTAGCGGAATATCCACCGACAGTTGTTTGCCAATGCGGACGATCACCTGCGTGGCCAATAACGAATGTCCGCCCAACGCGAAAAAATTATCGTAAATACCGATCCGGTTAAGCTTCAGTACTTCGGCCCAGATTTCGGCCAGCTGTTGCTCGATAGGATTGCGTGGCGCTATAAATTCGGTATCGGCAACGGGCCGGTTCCGGTCCGGCTCCGGCAGGGCCTTTCTGTCCAGTTTGCCGTTGGGCGTGAGGGGGAGGGCATCGAGAAAGACAAAGGCCGAAGGCAACATGAACTCCGGTAATTTGGGCTTCAGAAAATCCCGCAGTTCAGCAGCAGTCGGCACCGGAGCATTCTGCCGCGGCGCCACATAAGCCGCCAGACGCTTGTCTCCCGGAGCGGGCTCGTATACGCCCACGGCCACTTCACC
>JAUGSS010000115.1:0-1150 GCA_044426515.1 Methylococcaceae bacterium
TATCGGCCTGTATTTCCGGAGTCGTAACCGCTCCCGGATGTCGTTGCAAATGCGGGAGCAAAGACTGCTTGAGCATTTACAACAGGAACACGATGAAAAAACCAAGGCCTTGCAGGAGGCCCATCATGAAACCGTTTTACAGGCCTGCGCTCAGCAAGTCGAGACAGAGCGAAAGCAGATCGAAAGCTTAGTGATTGATTTGGCGCAGCGGTTCTCCGGCTTATCAAACCGTCTCGGCGCTCCGGCCGAAGAAACAACCGCAGCGGCCGGAGCCGCCCGGCTTTCTGTTGAAACCCGGATTGCCGATTTGGCGCAACGTTTCGATACCTTGATCAAACAGCTTGATCGGCCGTCGCTAGACGATGAAAAGCAAGAGCCGGGCATAGCCGGGCTGGACTCACTGTGTCAAAAAGTATTACCGATCTGGTCGAATCAAGTCAACATGGCCAGAGAGCATACCGAAGACTCCATCGCTGATTTAGCGCAACGTTTCGACGCCTTGTCCAACCGTCTCGATGCCGCCGTTATGGCCTCTCAAAAGACCGTGGAAGGCGATAGCGATTCACATGGCGGCATCGTTGAATTGTTAAAGGACAGCCAGCTGGAATTAAGCACCATCACCCAGGCGCTGGGCGCTTCGCTGCTGGAAAAAGGCCAATTGCTCCGCTCCATCGAAGACTTATCCGGCTTTACCGAGCAGCTCAGCAAGATGGCCTGGGAAGTCAGCAGCATTGCCAGCCAGACTAACCTGTTGGCATTGAACGCCGCCATTCAGGCGGCCCGAGCCGGGGAGGCCGGACACGGCTTTTCAGTAGTGGCCGATGAAGTGCGGAAATTGTCGCGTTCGTCAGGCGACGTCGGCAAAAAGATCACCGAGACCATTGAGGCTGTCAAAGAAGCGATTGAAGACACCCTCTCCATTTCCCGGAAATTCGCCAAGCAAGACCAAGAGACATTGGGCCATGCCGAACATATCATTGCCTCCGTATTGCTGCATTTTGCCCAAGCCGCGGCCGGGCTGTCGGAATCCGAGGAACTGTTGCGCAGCGAAAATAACGCCATCAACCATGAAATAGCCCATGTTTTTGTGGCCCTGCAGTTCCAGGACCGGGTGAGCCAGATTCTGACCCGGGTCGGCGACGATGTGAAC
>JAUGSS010000064.1:0-36407 GCA_044426515.1 Methylococcaceae bacterium
TGAGGGATGCTCCATGAATTGTTGATACACTTCGTCAATGGCTTTTTCAGTAAAGTCGATCTTTATCATGTCGGGTTTTGTGTTTAAATTTGGGTATTATACCCGATTCATTTTCCGCAAATTTGACCGGTCGAAGTATATAATTAGGCGGCGCATTGTTTTGATGGATGTTTCGGTCTAGTTATTATTTCATTATTAGTGATGGTCGTTGAATAAATTGGCGTTGTACAGAATTATTGACGTATACAGTCCTGAGCGTCACTGCCATTCAGTTAAAAAATATTAAACAAAATGTTAGTCGAGTAGGGGACGCCGTGCGCAGCAAAGGGATAGGAAGGTTTTTCAAGCATCGGGAAAGGCGCGCACGGCATGCCCTACAACGGCGGGAATGTTGTTCAATTTTTATAAATTTGTCTTTAATGGCGGTGATGCAGAATGTGGTAACCATAAGCGGACGCTATTTTTGGTGAAATTCCTCGTTCCCGCGCGGCGCGCGGGAACGAGATACTGTCAAGGTTTGTTAATGGAATATTGTTTACACAGCGCATAAAGCGCCGGAATAACTATCAGCGTCAACAGCGTTGACGACAGCATGCCGCCCACCATCGGTGCGGCGATACGGCGCATGACTTCCGAGCCGGTGCCGGTGCTCCACAATATAGGCAAGAGCCCGGCCATGATTGCAGTGACGGTCATTATTTTCGGTCGCAAGCGTTCTGCTGCACCGGTCATCAGCGCGGTGTAAAGATCGTCCACGGTGAAAGCCCGTTTTTGATCCAGGCATTGCTGCTGCTTTTCCCTAAAGGCTTGGTCCAGGTACATCAGCATCACCACGCCGGTTTCCGCGGCAACGCCCGCCAAGGCTATGAAACCGACGCCGACCGCTACGCTGACATTATAATCCAGAAACCACAACAACCAGATACCGCCGACCAGCGCGAACGGCACCGACAACATAACGATCAGCGTCTCGGTCAGACGGCCGAAATTCAGATAAAGCAGGATGAAAATAATGCACAGCGTTAGCGGCACCACCAGTTGCAGGCGCTGCTTGGCCCGTTCCATGTATTCGAACTGGCCGCTCCAGGCGATGTAATAACCCGCAGGAAACTTGACCGCTTGCTGCACCGCCTGCTTGGCATCCTGCACATAACTGCCGATGTCGCGTCCGCGCATGTCGACATAGATATACACCGACAGCAACGCGTTCTCGGTGCGTATCGCCGGTGGTCCCTTGTTTAGGCTCAGTTGCGCCAATTGCCCCAACGGAATCACCGCTCCGCCGGGCAGCGGCACCAGTACATGCTCGCCGATAGCTTGCGGGCTGTCGCGCAGTTCGCGCGGGTAACGGACGGTGACGGCAAAACGTTCGCGACCTTCCACCATTGTAGTGACGGTCTCGCCGCCGACGGCGGTGGCGATAATGTCCTGCACATCGCCGACCAACAGGCCATAGCGGGCCAAAGTTTCGTAGTTCGGCACGATGTCCAGGTAAAAACCGCCGGTAACCCGTTCGGCATAGGCGCTGGTGGTGCCGGGGACGGTAAGGACGACTTGCTCGATCTGTTGCGCCAAGCCCTCCATTTCCGCCAGATTCTTGCCGAACAGCTTGATGCCGATAGGCGTGCGGATGCCAGTCGCCAGCATATCGATCCGGTTCTTGATCGGCATGGTCCAGGCGTTACTTACACCGGGAATTTGCAACGCCTGATCCATCTCGGCGATCAGCTTGTCGACCGTCATGCCCGGACGCCAGGACGCTTCCGGCTTCAGGTTGACCAGCGTTTCCGACATCTCCAGCGGCGCCGAATCGGTGGCGGTCATCGCCCGCCCGGCTTTACCGAACACCGATTCGACTTCGGGAAAACCCTCAATGATGCGATCCTGAGTTTGCAGCAGTTCGGCGGCTTTGGTGACCGAAAGCCCCGGCAGGGTTTGCGGCATGAATAACAAGGTGCCTTCGTTCAGCGTCGGCATGAATTCGCCGCCTAGCTGCGAAGCCGGATACCCGCTTGCCGCCAGCATCAGCAGCGCTAAAGCGATAGTCAGTTTTTTATAATTCATGACCCAGGTGATAACCGGGCGATAAATCCAGATCAAAACCCGGTTGATCGGATTGCGTTGCTCGGGCAGGATTTTTCCGCGCACGAACAACGACATCAATACCGGGACCAGCGTCACCGACAGCAATGCCGCGCCCGCCATCGCAAAAGTCTTGGTATAAGCCAGCGGATGGAATAATCGACCTTCCTGAGCTTCAAGTGCAAACACCGGCAGGAACGAAACCGTGATAATCAGCAGGCTGAAAAACAGCGGCGGGCCGACTTCCTTGCAGGCATTGAGCAGGATTTCGGCTCGCGGCAGGCGGTCCGCATCGCGTTCCAGATGCTTGTGGGTGTTCTCGATCATGACGATGGCGGCATCGACCATCGCGCCGATAGCAATCGCGATGCCGCCCAGACTCATAATATTGGAGTTCATGCCTAACGACTGCATGACGATGAAGGCGATCAACACGCCGACCGGCAGCATCAATATCGCCACCAGCGCGCTGCGCAAATGCAGTAAAAACAGTACGCAAACCGCGGCGACGACCGCGCTTTCCTCCAACAAGGTATGACGTAAATTTTCAATCGCGCGATGAATCAGTTCAGAGCGGTCGTAAACCGTTTGCACCCTGACCCCGGCCGGCAAGCCGGCGGTAATTTCATGCAAACGGGCTTTAACCTGACTGATGACTTCCAGCGCGTTCTGACCGTAGCGCGCCAGCGCAATGCCGGAAACCGCTTCGCCTTCGCCGTTCCATTCGGTGATGCCGCGGCGCTCGTCAGGAACCAGTTCCACGCGCGCCACATCGCGCACCAATACCGGAATGCCGTTATCGACTTTCAACACCAGCTGTTGCAGATCCGCCTGGCCGCGCAAATAACCGTGGCCGCGCACCATGTATTCGGTTTCGGCAAGTTCTATGACTCGTCCGCCGACATCGCGGTTGCCGTTGCGGAGGGCGTCGCTGAGGTTGCGTAAGGAGATGCCGTAGGCTTGCAGCTTGTGCGGATCGACGGTGACCTGATATTGCTGGACAAAACCGCCGATACTGGCGATTTCGGCCACGCCTTTGGCTTTGGTCAATTGGTAGCGCACAAACCAGTCTTGCAGCGTGCGCAATTCAGCCAGCGAATAGTCTTTCGCCAGCAAGGCGTACTGGTACACCCAGCCGACCCCGGTGGCGTCCGGCCCCAATTTCGGCTTGACGCTGGACGGCAGGCTTCCGCTCAGCGTGGTCAGGTATTCCAGAACCCGCGAACGCGCCCAGTAAATATCGGTGCCGTCCTCAAAAATGACATAGACGAAAGACGCGCCGAAAAACGAAAAACCGCGCACGACTTTCGAGCGCGGCACGCTCAGCATTGCTGTCGTCAACGGGTAAGTCACTTGGTCCTCGACCACTTGCGGCGCTTGTCCGGGATATTCGCTGTACACAATCACCTGCGCGTCGGACAAATCGGGCAACGCATCCAGAGGCATTTGTGACAACGCATAAATCCCGCCGATGACGATGCTGAAGGTTGCCAGCAGTACCAGAAACACGTTGCGCAACGACCATGCGATAACATGATTCAACATGGCTAGTGGTCTCCATGTTGCGTTTGATCCATGTCGGCATTGTCCAAGCCGTCCAGGGCAGACTTCAGGTTGCTCTCGGCATCGATCAGGAAATTGGCGCGGGTTACGACTTCATCGCCGACCTCCAGGCCCGACAATACTTCCCAATAGCTGTCGGCTTGCAGCCCAAGTTTCACCACACGCGGCTCGAACCTGCCCTCGGTTTTTTGTATTAACACGACTTGCCGGGCGCCGCTGTCTATGACCGCCGAATCGGGAACCGCCAAGCGGGCAGTGTTATCCTCCAACGCTGCCAGCGTCACACTGCCGTACAGTCCGGGCTTTAACAAGCCATCAGCATTGGACAACTCGACACGCACTTTGACGGTGCGGGTTTCGGTGGTCAATGTAGGATAAATGAACCCGACCTTGCCGCTGAACAGCTTGTCCGGGTAAGCGTTAATATGAACTTGCGCGACTTGACCCAAACGCACGCCGCCGATGTCCTGCTCAAACACCTCGATGACCAACCACACCGTGCTTAAATCGGCGATACGGAACAGCAACTCGCCGGGTATGAAACGCATGCCTTCTTGGGCCGGTTTTTCCAGCACCACGCCATTGACAGGCGACTGCAACGGCAGGGTATCCGAAGGTTGTTGCCGGGTTTGTAAACGCTGCAACTGTGCCGGGGCAATGTCCCAATAATGCAGGCGCTGCAAGGCGTTATCGGTCAGCTGCTCGGCAGTGCCGCGCGCCTGGGCGCTGCCTTGTTGCAGCGCTTGCCGGCCTTGCCGGGCGATCAGGTATTCCTGCTGGGCGGTGATCAGCTCCGGGCTGTAGACTTCAAGCAACGGCTGGCCGCGTTTGACGGCCAGACCGGTGGCGTTGACGTACAAACGCGAAATCCAGCCTTCAAACTTGGCGGTTACCGCATGTACGCGGCGTTCGTCGGCCTGAATGCTGCCCAACGCCCGAATGCTGCGAGTCAGTGTACGTTTTGCCAGGATTTCCGTTTTAACGCCCAATTTCTGGATTTTTTCCGGGCTGATCCGGATTTGTCCGGCATTGGCGAGTTCTTTTTCATAGACCGGAAGATAGTCCATGCCCATTTCATCCTTTTTCGGCACCGGCGAAGTGTCCGCCGCGCCCATCGGATGCCGGTAATACAGGATTTTTCCCGATTCCGGCGCGGCTGCGGTCGGCTGTTCCGCATAAACCGGCACATAGTCCATGCCCATCTCGTCTTTTGTCGGCGTCATCGACGTGACTTTGGGGTTCATCGGATGACGGTAATACAGCGGCTTTTTTTCTGCCGTTGTGGCTGGATTTTGCGGAATATTCACACGGCCGGCCCAAAATCCCAGGCTCAAGACCAGCACCAAAAGCAAACCCGCCAATAGATATTTAATCATGGCCCAACTCCTCGCCGACTTCGGCGGATAACTCGGCTAATAGTTGCTGAGTATTGCTTAAGGCTTGCCAATACTGGGCCTGATATTGGAAAAGGCTCAGCTGGGTGCGCAGCAGATCGCTAAAATTGGCTTGACTCACTTGATAGCCCGCCAGCAGTGAATTAACCGTTTGCTGAGCCTGCGGGATGATCTCATGTTCCAGCAGCAGCAGCTTTTCCTTGGCATGTTGATATTCGGCGGTTTTAGCCGCGATCTCGGCGCGGATTTTATGATGCTCATCCTGTAGCGCGTACTGTTCCTGCAACAGCTCGCTCTGGCGCTGGTCAACCGCCTTGGCTTGCTTGCGGTCCGCGTAAATCGGCACATTCATGCTCAACTGGACGCTGGCGAAATCGCTGCGCGTCTGTCCTGTCGGCGTATTCTGCCTGAACGCATAGCCTGCGCCGACGGTAAAATCAGGGTAGAAATCCTGTTTGGCCAGATCGACTTTGGCCGAGGCCGCATCCAGCATCTTGCGGTGTTGGGAAAATAAAGGGCGGATTTGCAGCACCTTGTCCTGCAAAGAGGATTCCGTAAGCGCGGGCAGCTTGAATTCGGCCTCCGCCGGAATCCGCACCGGCTTTTCCGGTACGTTATCCAGCAGCGCATTAAACCGTGCGCTCAGGGTGTGGCGCATACTGATCAGGCCCAGTTTTTCGTCCTTCAGTTTGGACAGTTCAAGTTGGCTCAGCAGCACATCCTGCTGCGTTCCCTTGCCCACTTTATATTTGGTTTGGCTAATGTCGATCAGTTGTTGGAATACGCGGTCGGTCTCGTCCAGCAGGTTTAACGCTCGCTCGTAATAAAATAACTGCCACCAATTCTGTTTTACCTCCCGCACCAAGCGCAAACGGGCTTCATCAACCGAATCGGCGGCGGCCATCGCTTCATGCTCGGCAATCTTTTCCCGCAAAGCCAGCTTGCCGGGAAAAGGCAGCTCCTGGCTGATGCCCATCGCCATCATGGTCATGTCCTCCTGGCGCAAATTGAAACTGCGCGTCGGTACATTCAACATCTCGAAGTTCACAGTAGGGTCAGGCAATGACCCCGCTTGCGACGGGATTGCGGCTATCGCTTCGGCGCGAGCCTTGATTTCCGCCAAGCCGGGATTGCCTGCCAACGCCTGCTCAATCGCCAGATCAAGGGTCAGGGTGGATTCATCCTTGCGAGCGGGGCGGGATTCGGCCAATGCCTCAGCCCAACTCACACGGACGGTGCCGGTCGGACTATGAAAAGCCAGGCTCGGCGCAAACAGCGCCAGCCCAAAAGTCATTGCCGCCCACGCCGGATAAGCGTGGCGCAGCGGCCACGGGTAGTTAACAAAAAACATCGGATTTTCCTCTCAAATCGTAACAAATAGGCTTCTTGAAGCCGCAATGTGCCTAAACGGCGCGGTTAGATTTCGAGAGGAGGGCTAGTTTAGCAGGGTGCAGAACCGATAGATCAGCAGGATCCGCCGACCGAGCGGCGGGTCGGCTTTAGGGGGGATTTTTGGGGGCGGATAGCTTAGAAATAAGCACAAAAACGTTAAAATAAGGACAAGAATAAAAACCGGCAGATTATCCGGCTTAACCAGACGATTGGAGTCTGTCAGCGAATTAGCTTGCGAATCGAGGCAGGGCTTGAACGAGCAATCCTGCATAGTGTTGGACGTATGTTTAAGCGCGCCGGCACAGCCCTGCATGTGCTCGGACATTGCTTTCAATGCCGAGGGCATAGGCATGGTGCAGGTTGCCGAAATAGTCAAAGAAATCCAGCTTACCAGCAGCACTAATACCAGCATGCGCAGGCGAGTGCGGTTTCTTTTAAAATGCAGCGCTGTTATCACAAGGCCTCTGGGCTGAAAGTCGGTTCATTTATAAACTAACATACGAAAAACCGAACGGCAATTAAATGTACGGCTCAGCGGTCTGACAAAATGACGGGTGCGATTGCGGACAATTTCCTGCATTTTTGCTTGTTCCCAAGCTCCAGCTTAGGAACGAGCAAAAAATACCTAACCCGATGATGTTCTTTCATCAAAATCGCCTTAAACTGTCCATCACATTTTATTCTTGCGCGAGATAAAACTATGTTATCAATCAGGGTCGGCCATATTCTTTGTTCGATGCCCAGCGAACAAGTAAGCCATATCGATTATGTGAGCACTATTACCCCACTGCCTTTTACCCATGCACCGATTGAAGGGTTGGTAAGTTTTAACGCCCGGCCGCTACTGCAAATCAATGCCGCAGACGCATTGGGGCTTGAACAAGAGGCGCAGTCAGGTAAGAAAAGGCTTATAGTCAATACGGCTCAAGGCGATTTTGCAGTGCGTGTGGACGAGGTTGTCAGATTGGTTAAAGAGAAAAATTCGGCGGCTGATGAAAATCAACAACTTTTATCTAGGTTGCGGCTAAAAGAAATTTTGCCACAGACGTTAAAAACCAAAAAATCGGCTGCCGCACTCAAGCAAAATAATCCCTCGGCTCATGTTATAGCGCAGAAATTAACCGTGTTACTGGTCGCTACGGGCGATAAAACCATCGCGTTGTTAGCGCATAACATCGACCATATTCAGGAAATGACTTCCTTGCAAAGCCTTGATGGGCAAAACACGCAAGGCGACCTGCTGATCAAGGTAAAGGATCACTTATTGCCTACGCACTCCTTAGCGCAATTGTTGCAGCTAAAGGAAGCGGACGCTGAAACCGTTGCCGTCATCGTGCGCGGCGGGCAAACAATGTGGGCATTGCGTGTACAGCGGGTGATAGGCATAGAAAGTATTGAGCAGGTGTACTCGGCCGGCGCCGATGCCCGCGGTTTATGGTATGTGACGCAAAGCGGGCAAATTCGCGAACTTATCGACGCCAATAATTTAGTGAGCGTGAATGATTACTCCACGCCACGGTTATGGTATGCCGCCCAAAATGGACATATTCAGGAATTAATCGATGCGGATAATTTACTGGGAGCGAATAACGGCTCGCCGCCGCTAACTATGACTGCACCGCAAGCAACATCACGCGCCCTGCAGCTCAGCGAACGCTTAGAACGCTTAACAACCGAAGGCTTACGTATTTATTGCGGGGGCGGCGGCTATATATTGCCCTTGACTATGGCGACTCAAGCCGTGGACAGTATGGATTTAGCGGCCATGACGGCATCGCGTTTTGCCAATGCCGATCGATCGAACCGTGCTCAGCGCATACCCTGGATAGATGCGGCGGCTTTGCTGTTCGGTAAACCCTGTGTCGCGATTAAAAATACCGTGGCTATTACTCTGGCTGACGATGGCTACATCCTGCTCGGCGTTGATCGTGTGGTATTATCGCAATCGTTGTCTGCCGCCGAAAAATGGTGTGATGTTGCTTTGCCTTATCCGGTAACATTGTTTTTCGATGTCGCGTGTTACGATGAACAAACCGGGCAATGGATACTGCGAGCCGTTAACAGGATCAAATTCGCCGGTTTGCCGTGGACGCTTAAAAAGTCGCTGGCAAAGGCAATCATAGGCTGGTTTGATCATCGGTAAATCGATGCAGCCATAAAAAAATTTTCGGTATCGCCTAAGCAAGAAATTGAATTTTATGAATCTAAACGCCAAAAATAAGATCTACTTGATATTCGCCGGTATTGCCGGTTTTTTCATTATTTTCGCTTTATTATTGTTAAATCAGAGCATCACGATAAAGCGCTACAGTGACGATATTGAAAGCCATTGGATGCCCAATATTGTCGCCATAAATGCCATTAATACCGCGGCCAGTAACTGGCGTTCCACCGTCGCTCAAACTGTCATCTCCACCGATCCCGAAGAGATGGACGAATACGAACAAACCCGGCAGCGGCTTACCGATGAAATCATGACCTGGCAAGCCAAATACGAGCGGAAGATTGCCTCGGACAAGGAGCGTACGCTTTATCAAGAGTTTGTTAACAGTTCCGAAAGCTATTTGGCGGCCAGTAAACAAGCCGTGGTATTTGCGCAAAATAATAATAAAGACAAAGCCGCCATTCAATTTAAACGCAATCGCAGTTTGTTTAATGCTCTGAGCAGTGATTTGCAGCAACTGGTTGAGTTGAACAATAAGGGCAGTATCGATGCCGCGCAACAAAGCGCTAAGGCTTTTGCGCAAGTCAAGATCGTGATTGTTGCGGGCAGCGGCATACTGATCATTACCCTAATGATTTTTTCCGCACTGGTGCGGGGCAAGGCTAACTTAAGTGCTTACAAACTGACTATCGACGCAGTAAAAAAGAAAATTACGCTGACCTTCTTGATCATTATTGTTTTTTTCCTGGCCTTTAGCGGGTTGTTTTATCAGCAGCTGGTGCGGGTTAATCAGCAAATTACCGAACTCAACAGCAACTGGGTGCCTAGTATTATTGCCGTTAACGCGCTTAACACTAAAATCAGCGATTATCGTATTACCGAAGCTTTGTATGTTTTATCGATCATCGACGATGAAATGACGCAACTGGATCAAAAACTAAAAATACTGACTGACAACATAGCCGAGCTACGCAAAAAGTATTCATCGTTGATTTCTTCGGAACGTGAGCACAATTTGTATGCTGAATTTTCTGCGAGTTATGACGAATATAGCGCGGCGAGCACTCAAACTCTGGCGTTTTCCCGGAATAAAGATAATGCAAAGGCGGGCGGCCAACTTAAACAAAGCGGGGTATTGTTTGACAATTTCCGTTCGGTACTGGTGGACTTGGTCGCGCTCAATCAGCGTGGCGGTATTGAAAACAGCCATGCTATTGATGCGGCCTTGCAATCCTTGAAAATTGTTACCATCGGCGGCGGCGTGTTTATTTTGCTGTTGCTGACCATCGCCGCGCAGTTAGTGCAATCGTGGTTATTGGATGAACCGCTGGATAGTGCGATGGAAGGCGACTCGCGCACTGCGCTAAGCATAAAAATGAAGTTACGCTTGGCTTTTTTGGGCATGGTCGCTACGTTTATTTTGTTCAGCTTGCTGATTAACGGCTTAATGCAAACAATGAATGAGCAAACCCGCGAGCTCGAAACAAATTGGATGCCCAGCATCATTGTGATCAACGGGATAAATACCATGACCAGCGATTACCGTATCGCTGAAGCGCAACACATTTTGTCGACTAACGATGCTGAAATGCTGCTTTGGGATAAAAACCTGACACGGCTTGCCGACAAAATCGCTAAAGCCAGGGTGCATTATGAGCCGCTTATCTCATCCGAAGAAGAACGCGGCATTTATCAGGATTTTTCCCATAAGTACGAAGAATATCTGAGTAAAAGTGAAAAAATGCTCGCCTTATCGCGAAAAAACGAAAATGTTGCCGCCACCAAAGAGTTGCAGCATAACCGCATTATCTACGATGCCTTCAGTGCCGATTTGCTTAAACTGGTGGATTTCAATTCATTAGGCGGTATCGAGTCAGCGAATATGAACAAGAGCATTTTTAACGAAGCGCAACAAATTATTTTTTCTGTCGTTTTGGCTATTTTCATGATCGCCATTCTGTTTATGATCGTTTTTGACAAAAATATCTCGGTCGCTTTGCAACGCTTGACCGGCTTAATGCGCCGCTTAGCGGAAGGGGTCATGACCGGCGGCAATGACGACTTCAAAAACCGGCACGATGAAATCGGGCAAATGGCTGATGCGTTATCCGTGGTAACGCAAACTTTGCAAACACTGACCAATGATTCAATCGAACTCATCGATGCGGCGCAGGCGGGTATTTTATCGGCCCGCGTCGACGCCCAGCGTCATCCGGGAGAATTCGGCAGAATCGTAGCCGGCATGAACTCGTTAATCGACGTATTGAGTAAACCGCTCGGCGAAGTTGCGCAAATTATGCAGAACTTAGCCCTGGGAGACTTGGAAGGACGTATCGAAGGCCATTACGACGGGGAGTTGCGCATTTTAAAAACTAACGTTAATCGCAGCTTGGATGCTTTGGTTAGTTTATTGAACGAATTAAGCACAACCATGCAATACATGGCGCAGGCCGATTTAACGCACACGCTGTCAGGCAATTACCAAGGCGAGTTTTCGGTGTTGAAAGCCAGCACTAATCAAACCATTTCCCAGCTGGTTGTTATATTAAAGGAAATTATTGACAGTGCCGCGCAATCCGCGGTGGCTATTACGCAAACATCCGAGGCCTCGAAATATGTCGCCGAGGAATCCTCGCGGCAAATGCTGGCGGTGGAAAATGTGTCTATGACCATAGAAGAAACCGCTGTTTCGGTTAATGAAATTGCCCAAAAAGCCAAGCAAAGCAGCGAATTGGCATGTGCCACGGCTCGCTCCGCCAATGACGGGCAAGCTCAGCTGAGTAAACTGATCGAATTAATTCAGCACATTGATGCCGAATACGGCAGAATCGAACAGATTACCGACGAAATTACCCGCATTGCCGATAAAACCCATTTGCTGTCGCTGAATGCCGGACTGGAGGCCATGCGGGCAGGCGAGCATGGTTTGGGATTCGGTTTTGTCGCGCAACAAATCGGTCAGTTAGCCGAGGAAGTCAGTTTCTCGGCCCGCGATATTGGCGGCGTTATCAGCAGCTCCGGGCAAAAAATACGCCTGGGCGTTCATGCGACGCAAGAAACCCAAGCGGCCATGGAGCAAATCGCCCAAGCCGCGCAAACCAGCGAGACCAATGTACAAGGCATTTCAGTCGCGATAATACAGCAATCGGCCGCGGTTAAATCGCTGACCGAGCGGGTCAGTGAAATCCGCATCAGCAGTGAAGCCACCGCCTCGGCATCCGAAGAAATCAGCGCCACGATGACGCATTTGGCCCAAACGGTTAGAGACACCGCAGCTCAGGCAAAACGCTTCAAGTTGGGCTGATCTCAATAAATAAAAGTAACTACTCAGTCACCAAAGCCAATGGAACGCAGATGACGCAGATAATTATGATAAACACAGATAAGCCTAAAAGGCGATAAACGGATTATTCCAGAATAATTCAAAAAATCTTATTCAATCATAATCATCTGCGTCATCAGCGTTCTCGGCAACTGCTCCTGCGTTGCTCTACCTCCTGCATCCATGCAGTCGTATTTTTCTCACTACTGAGTAGTTACAAATAAAATAGCGGATAACTTAAAGATTGCGACCTGTACGATTAGCTTAAAAAGGCGATTTTTTTCACGAAATACATAAATACGCGCCCTATAAATTAGCGTGTTGTGTATGGCACGGCTGTCCCGCCTAAAAATGGAAGCCCTGTTTTATTCTGTTCGAATATAAGCGTGCTTTTCGTGGACTCATTGATTTATTCTAATCGTACAGGCCGAAAGATTGCTGGATGTGGTCGTTTATTTTTGCGGCTTACCTTTCGCTGAAAACTAAGGCGATGCCCTTCATGGTGAATAAAAAATGCATAACCCCGGAAAGTTCTTTGATGGAAATTACCTAAAATGAATACCCCACTTCCCGAACATCCGGAACAACCGGTACTGAGAAAACTTTTAGTACCTTTTGTTTTGAGCGTATTGCTCGGCGGCTTTATTTTCTATGGTAGCGAAGCCTATCAAATCATGGGCTTGGCCGCCCTGGAAAACACCATTGTTATTTTTGGCTACGCGTTGGGTATTGCCGAATTTCTGGTTCTCGCGGTCTTAGTGCAACGCATCGTTCAGTTGGTTTTTCTCGACCGCCTAATCGCTAAAGCCTTGGGCGCACCGACGCCGCGTTTGCTTTCGCAAATGTCGTCGGCCATTATTTACACATTAGCCATTGCCGCGATTGTGGGTGTGGTCTTTAAAAAAGATTTGACCGTGGTTTTGGCCACTTTCGGCGGCGCCAGTATCGTGATCGGTCTTGCCTTGCAAAGGATGATTCAAGATTTGTTTGCCGGGCTCACCATCAATCTGGACCGTTCCATTAACATCGGGGATTTTATCAGTCTTAACAAAACGGATAAGGTTGAAGGCGAGGTCAAGGAAATCAGTTGGCGCACTACGCAAATTCTTGACACCAACGGCAACATCATTATCGTGCCGAACAACCTGCTGTCATCAACCGTGATTACCAACTTTTCAGCGCCCGTCCCTTTTTTTGAGTCGGGCATTGTGGTCACGCTGGATATTGAAATCCCGGTGGAAAAGGCGTTACGCATTCTACGCACGGCAGCAATCCAAGCCTCGCCGCAGTTTTCGCCGCTTGATGCGCCGCTACCCAAGGTAGTCGTGCGGGCGATTACGCTGCAAGGCGTCGAGTATTCAATTACTGTCTTTCCCACGTTTAAAACACGTACCCTTAGTAGAGACAGCGTGCAACAACAAATTCTTCGGCACTTGAATTTTGCGGGCTTGGCACCGGCACGCGAAAAACAGGAACAATGTGATTTCCAATCGAATACAAGCACTGACGCCACGACTGAGCATTGCGCCAAATTGTTGGGCGCGACAAAATTGTTTCAAGATTTGGCGGAGCCCGAACTACAACTGCTTGCCGGCGAGATATTAGTACGGCAGTTGCCCGCCGATACTGTACTGGTTCAAGGCGGGGAAATAGCCGACGTTATGATTTTAGTCATTGAAGGCTTATTAGTTGCAGAAGAATGGCGTAAAAAAGTAGGCAAAAAATTCCCGGTAGCCGATGTGGTGTTAGGTCCGGGCTGTTTGGTCAATAGTACCTCGATGTTAGCCGGGGGCAGTTGCGATGCAACGATACGCACTAAAAGCGAAGTGCTGCTATGTGAGATTAACTACGCCGTTATCGAGAAATTATTACGGCAAAAACCGGAAAGCGGGCATTATTTAAGTCGGCGCGTTGCCGAGCAATTAAATCGTGACATGGCTGACGGCGGGCGTAGCTATTATCAACAGAACAGCCCCAGTGATGTAGAGGAACTTACTGCGATGGTGTTTAAAAATTTACGCCGTTCATTTGCTCATTTGAAACTAGACTGACCGGGTATGCATTTTTACTCACCATAAAGAGAAACATTTCGTGAATCGATAGCGGTTTTACCATCAACGTTTCACAAAGACTTCTTCCTTCAAGACATCGAACGCGTTGAAGGCAATCTTCAGGCTGAGTTTCAAGTTGATGATGCCGGCGATGGTGCTACTGGTGAAGATGCAGATCATGATCGCGATTTGGTATTTCACCGCCAGCCAGGGTTCGCTGCCGCCCAGAATCTGCCCGGTCATCATGCCGGGCAAAGACACCAATCCCATCGTAGCCATGCCGGCAATGGTCGGGTTCAGCGCGGCCTTGACGGCATCCCGAAAATACGGACGCACGGCTTCCCAACGTGTCGCGCCCAGCATTAGAAAGGTCGTGTATTCGTTTTCGTTTCTGCGTAATGCCGAATAGAAGCGTTCCAAGGCGATAACGTTCCCTTGCAGGCAGTTGCCGAGGATCATGCCGGCTAAAGGCACGATATAACGGGCATCGTAATAATGAGTCGGCTGGATGACCAGGGTCACCAGATAGGCGGTGGAAAACAATATGCTGGAGGCAATCGCGGTAAAGGTGGCCAGCGCAAAATAACGTACTTTAAGTCCCGCACGCCGCAGAATGCTTAAATCGGCGACTAACAGCATCATCAGTATCCACAAGCCGTTGAGCCAAGGATGATTAAGATCGAACAGCATTTTCAGATAAATGCCGACCAGCGCTAACTGGATGCTCATGCGCAGAATGCTGATGCCGATCTCCCGGCTTAAACGCAGACCAATCAGCCATAACAGCAACCAGGGCAGCAAGCAGAGGCCGTAGAGCAGCGCCATCCGCGGCAGTTCAATATCAAGTGTTTCCATGACACGTTACCCGAGCCAATCGACCCGCTTCAAGTTCAAAAACAATGCCGCAACGTTCCAACCATTCGGGGTCGTGAGCCACCGAAAGAACGGTCAGATGCGGGTCGGAGAAAACATCGAACACGGCCAGCTTGCTTTCCGCGTCCAGCGCGCTGGTCACTTCGTCCAGCAGATACAGCTTTTTGCCCAATAACAGGCCTCGAGCCAGCGCAATCCGCTGCTTTTCGCCTCCTGAAATACGGTTGCTGTTTTGGCTTAAAATGTCCGCAGACAGTTGCAGTCTTTGCAACACCTCAATAAGTTGCTTATCAGTAGGCCGATGCTCGCGATGGGTTTTAAACTGAAAAGGCAACAGCAGGGCTTCCCGGACGCTTTCAGCGCCCAATATCGGTTCTTGTCCGATGTAAGCGGTACAGCTTCGAATGTTTTGAACAGAGGCCGGCGTTAGCGGTTTTTCCTGAAAGTAAACCGTACCTTGTTTTATGGCATGAAGCCCCAACAAGGTTTTCAGGATAGTGCTTTTGCCGGAGCCGGATTTACCGCATAACACCGCTTTTTCTCCGGGGAAGAGCGTAAAGCTGATGCCGGATAGAATCGTTTTTTCGCGGGCAATGACCGATACCTGGTCGAATCGAATGAGGGGTGACATTAAGTGATTGTTCCGGATTGAGCTTTCGGTACTGACATTACGAAGACGAGAAGGACATGAAGCTTATGTTTTCTCTTCGTGTTCTTCGCGTCTTCGTGGTGAAAGTTTTTAGCCATTGAGTCCATCCGTCTCAACCTGCTTTTATTGTATTGAATATATAGGCTTTTTGTTTAAGTTGGGGGCAGGGGATTAGGGCTATTGCGGCTTTTATTTCAGTAAATGCTTAACCGCATCCCTTTCTTCTTTTAACTCGGTCTCGGTAAGCCGCATTCTTTGCTTGCTAAAATCGTTAATTTCCAGGCCTCTTACAATATTAACTTCGCCGCCGACTACGGTGACCGGAAAAGAGTAAACCAGGCCGGGTTCAATGCCGTATATGCCGTCCGATAACAGCGCCATGCTGACCCAATCGCCTGGTTCGGTGCCTAAAGCCCAAGTTTTCATTTGGCCTATCGCCGCATTTGCAGCCGATGCGGCGCTGGATTGTCCTCTGGCTTTGATGACTTCCGCGCCCCGCTGCTGAACGAGGGGAATAAACTCATTGACATACCAATCGTTATCAACCAGAGACAATGCGTCCTGTCCCTTGACCTTGGCATGATGAATGTCGGGATATTGCGTAGTCGAATGGTTGCCCCAAATAACCATGTTTTTAACATCAGCCGGAAAAACGCCGCATTTTTCAGCCAATTGGCTTAGCGCCCGATTATGATCCAACCGGGTCATTGCGGAAAAGTTTTCCGGTTTTAAATCAGGCGCGTTGCTTAATGCAATCAGGGCATTGGTATTGGCCGGATTGCCGGTCACCAAAACCTTTACATTTCTGCTGGCGACATCATTCAAGGCTTTACCTTGAACCGCAAAAATGGCTGCATTCACCTCTAATAAATCTTTGCGTTCCATGCCCGGTCCTCGTGGCCGCGCGCCAACCAAAAAGGCATAGTCAACATTTTTGAACGCCACTCTGGGATCGTCTGTAACGTTAATGCGGTGCAGTAATGGGAACGCGCAATCTTTTAACTCCATCACCACGCCTTGTAAGGCATTCATGGCCGGAGTTATTTCAAGTAAATGTAATATGATCGGCTGGTTGGGACCCAGCAGCGCACCGGCAGCTAAGCGAAACAGCAAAGAATAACTAATTTGTCCTGCGGCGCCTGTTACAGCTATATGAACGGGTGTTTTCATCTGTTTTTCCTTTAATTTTATGTTTTTTCCCAAGCTTCTTCGATAAAGCCACCAGGATAATCGGAAAATATTACAGCTAAGGCACTTCCCCGATAACACCTAACAACCACAGTAAAACTCCTTTTTTACAGATAATAACGAAGATAAGCCTGTACAGGCAAGCATATCAAAAAACAGGTCCAAGATTGCAAGCGCTGCCCAATTAGGCAGCGGACGTAACTGCTGATTAATTACAGGTCAATACGGTTAAAAAAATCATTACTACGAAGGACGCAAAGAAATAAATTTTAGTGTTTTCATGGTGAATAAAAGATTGATTAACCGGCATTCCGGGCTTAGACGATTTGATTCCGAATGGCTTCTGTTGTTAATTAGGCTTACGAGCGGGCTAAATAAAGCACGGTTGACTTTATTGAGTATAATATCCGGTTTTTGAACCGCATCACGCATACCCGCTAACCCATCACGAGTAACACATGAAAAAACTGCTATTTCAATTCGATACAGACACTCACCCTTCAGTTTTCGATACTGTTGTAGCCTATGACGGCGGTGCAGATCATGTGATCGGATACGGTGGCTTAACACCCGAAAATATTTCGGCTCTGGTAGAAGGCACGATGTTTACCCGTGCGCCCAAAGACAAGAAAAATACCGCCATTTTTGTCGGCGGCAGTGACATGATTGCCGGCCAGGCATTATTCACTGCGCTGCAAAAACACTTTTTTCCGGGCTTTCAGGTCTCGGTCATGCTCGACAGTAACGGCAGTAACACCACCGCCGCTGCCGCCGTGGCAAAACTGGCATCCAGCGGCGTCCTGGCCGGCAAAAAAGCGGTGGTGCTGGCCGGTACCGGTCCGGTAGGCCAGCGTGCTGCGGCGATGCTGGCTAAAGAAGGCGCAGAAGTCACATTGACTGCCCGTAAAATAGAGCGAGCCGTTCAAGCTTGCGACAATATGAAGGCGCGCTTTGGCGTAGATCTGATCCCTGTTGAAGCTTTCGATAATGAGGCCCGAGCCAAAGCCATCGAACATGCCAACATTGTTTTTGCAACCGGCGCGGCAGGCGTAGAACTGCTTTCGGCTGAGCAATGGCAACATAATACCCACATTGAAATGATGGCCGATGCTAACGCGACGCCTCCGATAGGTATCGGCGGTATAGATGTTATGGACAAAGGCACTGTGCGCAACGGTAAAATCATCTGGGGCGCTATCGGCTTCGGCGCTCTGAAACTGGCCTTACACCGCGCCTGTATTGCAAAACTGTTCGAAGACAACAAACAGGTTTTCGATGCCGAAAATATTTTTGCCTTGGCTAAGGAAATGGCATAAACAGAGCCCGACATGAGTCATTTAGCAGATCAAACCGGCTTGGCATCGGTAAGACAAGATGCCGTTAACATTTTTCAGGCAGGTATAGCGGCGGCCGATCCTTACCAGGCTGTTGAACGCTACCTTGCTCCGGAGCTGCTTGGCAATTATGCAAAAATTCATTTGATTGCTTTTGGCAAGGCCGCTTGCGCAATGGCGAAGGCGGCGCAGCAAGTCATTCCGGCCCAAAGGCTGGCGGGCAGAGGCATAGCCGTCACCAATTATGAAAATGCAAGCGGCATCGATAATGTTGATGTGATCGGCGCCGCGCACCCTTTGCCTGATGCCGCCGGGCTTAAAGCGGCGCAGATCATTGCCGGGCGGGTGCGTAATGCTAAAGAAAATGAACGGGTGCTGGTACTGGTCAGCGGCGGCGGTTCGGCGTTGATTCCGTATCCGGCGGGCCAAATCACCTTGCAGGAAAAGATTGCCACCACCAATTTGCTGTTGGCCAGCGGCGCGACTATTAACCAGGTCAACTGTGTCCGCAAACACTTGTCGCAGCTAAAAGGCGGCGGTTTGGCCCGAATGGCTGTACCGGCCCATTTGCATGCGCTTATTTTATCCGATGTGCCGGGCGACGATTTAAGCGCCATTGCCAGCGGCCCCACCGTGGCCGACGACACCACTTATGCCGACGCTATCGAGGTTTTTAAAAGCAAAGGCATTTGGGAACAGGTGGCGGCCAATGTCCGTGGGCATCTGGAACAGGGCAAATTGGGCAATATTGCCGAAACGCCCAAGCCGGGCGACTACATTTTTAAAAACACCGGGCATACCCTGATCGGCAGCAATGCCATCAGCGTCAATGCGATGCTGCAAGCCGCTCAGAACTTGGGCTACGAAACAAAACTATACAGCGACCGTTTATGCGGCGAGGCTGGAGAGGAAGCTGAAAAATGGGTTCTTCAGGCCAAAGCGCTAAGCGTAAACAAACCCGTCGCCCTGCTGGCGGGCGGCGAAACCACGGTCACCTTAAAAGGCAGCGGGCGCGGCGGCCGCAATCAGGAAATGGCGCTGGCTTTTGCGCTTGCCGCTGAAAAATACGGCTTAACCGGCAATTGGGCATTTCTTAGCGGCGGTACCGACGGCCGCGACGGACCCACCGATGCGGCAGGCGGCATCGTTGACCGAAACACGATAAAACGCATGACCCAAACAGGCGTAAATCCCGCCGCATTGCTTGAGAATAACGATTCATACACCGCTTTAAAAACATCCGGCGACTTAGTAATTACCGGCGCGACAGGCACCAATGTCGCCGATCTGCAAATATTGCTGATTTGGCCTGCCTCTTAAATAACAAACATTAATCCAGGAGAAAACCATGTTTAAAAAATCAATGACTATCAAAGGCTTCGATGATGAATTATTCCAAGCCCTGGAAGAAGAACGTCAGCGCCAGGAAGATCACATCGAACTGATCGCCTCTGAAAATTACGCCAGCCCACGGGTGATGGAAGCGCAAGGCTCGCAGTTAACCAACAAATACGCCGAAGGCTATCCCGGCAAACGTTACTACGGCGGCTGCGAGTTTGTCGATAAAGCCGAGCAATTGGCCATCGACCGCGCCAAAGCCTTGTTCGGCGCCGATTACGCCAACGTCCAGCCGCATTCAGGCTCACAAGCCAATATGGCGGTGTTCATGGCTTTGGTCCAGCCGGGCGACACCATCCTGGGCTTGAGTTTAGCCGATGGCGGCCATTTAACTCACGGTGCCAAGCCCAATTTCTCGGGTAAAATCTACAATGCGGTGCAATACGGCTTACACCCTGAAACCGGTGAAATCGATTATGCGCAAGTTGAAGCCTTGGCGCTGGAACACAAGCCTAAAGTAATTGTTGCCGGTTTTTCCGCCTATTCGCGCATTTGGGATTGGCAACGCTTCCGCGACATCGCCGATAAAGTCGGCGCTTACTTTTTCGTCGATATGGCGCATGTTGCCGGTTTGGTTGCCGCAGGTTTGTACCCCAATCCCGTGTCTATTGCCGATGTGGTCACCAGCACTACGCACAAATCCTTGCGCGGCCCGCGCGGCGGTTTGATTTTGTGCAAAAGCAACCCGGAACTGGAGAAAAAATTCGACTCCAACATCTTTCCCGGCATTCAGGGCGGCCCGTTAATGCACGTGATTGCAGCCAAAGCCGTTGCCTTTAAAGAAGCCATGCAGCCGGAGTTTCGCATTTATCAGCAACAGGTTATTAAAAATGCCCAGGCCATGGCCGCAGTGTTCATGAAACGCGGCTTCGACGTGGTTTCCGGCGGCACCGACGATCATTTAATGCTGGTTTCGCTGATTGCTAAAGGTATCACCGGCAAAGCGGCGGATGCCGCGTTAAGCAAAGCGCATATCACCGTCAACAAAAACGCGGTGCCTAACGACCCGCAGTCGCCGTTTGTGACCAGCGGCATTCGTGTCGGTACACCGGCACCGACCACGCGCGGCTTTAAGGAAGCTGAAATGGTCGAAATTGCGAATCTGATGTGCGATGTAATGGAAAACATGGAAGACGAAAGCGTGCTTGCAGCGGTACGCGAGAAAGTCAGCCATCTTTGCGCGCGGTTTCCGGTTTATAGCTGATTGCCGTTTGGCAGCGAAGTGTTGGGGGGCTTGCCTTGCCCCAACCTTGCATGCCGATAGGTGCGGCTTATCTGCAGTAGGAAATAGACAAGCCGATTGATAAGTTCTATGGTTATAACAAGGGGATTTCCCGCTATTAGATAAACCTATTTGCTTAAAACCTAAACGCAATGCCCTTACTGCAACCATGATCTTATAACCCACAGGCATGCCGTCGGAATGACACTAAGGTCATGTGCAGCAGCCTGAATGCCATTGAGCACCGGCCATAGCGAGTCCCTGGTTAAACTCATTGCAAAACTGCGATACTGTAGGCTGGTTTGAGTAGCTACCCATTTTGAAAAAACTCAGGTATGAATATGCTATTAAAATTTGAAAAAAATCTGCTTTTGATGAGTACCCTTTTTTTTCTGGGGTACGCGAATATTTTGCATGCCGACGAATGCGGTGTTTTACGCCATCTGGCCAATAAAAGTAATGGGGTCAGCATTACCGGTAACACCTGCAAGACGGTTGATGATATTGCCGTGGGCAGCGAGTTTAATTTAATGCCGGGTGCGCGGTTGTGGTTCAAGTCGCAGGAAGCTGTCGATGCAAAAAAAATGCAGGGAATTTGTCAAAACCGCTCGTCGAAATCTATTCGTATCAGCGTCGACAATAATAAACTGCCCTGGATAAAACCCAATGGTTTGTCCAATTGCAGTCCATGGATAAATAACAAAATAAATTGCGACGATAATATAGGCGGTCAAAAAGCGCTTACCTGCGTTCTTGCGGCCATTAATTCCGAGCCGCGTCCCAATGAGCTCGAAGAAAGAACGACTTCGGTCAGAATGCGTTCACTTCCGACAACAGACGACGCAGATGAAACAGAACCCGCGCAGAACGATGCGGAAATCGAGCAGGGGCAAATCATTTCGGCAATGCAGGCGGATATTGGCTTGTGCAAAGCTATTTATCAGACCGATACCTCTATTAAAATCTCTTGGCTGGTGGAAACTGATGGGCGAGTGAAGACGGTGGCTCCCGTCGCCAACCAATCCGCTGCGCATAAAAATGCCGATAAGCCGTTTATAGATTGCATCACGGCTGTTATCAAAGATTTTCCCTATCCTCATGTATCACAGGCTATTTGGCTGACCAATCAATTTTAGTCCGTGATGTCCAAGCCGCCACTGATCAGTGTCAAGCTGTTACTGAATTTTATCTTGGTAGCCGCTTTGACCGGCATGGGCTTGGATTTCATATTCGACAACAGCATCGATTACTGGATTCATGATTCGGCTGTTGTCAGCCAGGCCCGTAGCCAATGGAAATACGTTGCAGTGGTTCCGTTGGATGAGAAAATCCCGGTCGATGTGTCGCGTGTCCAGGCCTTGCCGTTATTTGCGTTGGCTACGGAGCGTCTGGTTGCTGCCGGAGCCAAGGGCCTTTTTCTGGATGCTAGGGTATCGAAAGAGCAGGAAGGGCGCATGCCTTACGCGTCCTGTATAGAGTTGAACGGTGAAGCCCGCTGGTCTATGCCGGAATGCACGGTAACCTCAGCCAAGCAATGCGAAGTATTGAACAGTGTAGCGGGCAATGCGCCGTTAAGGATGACGGAACAGGCTATTTCGCAATTCAGCATGGCGCCTTTTCCTGCCGGACAAGGCGACTTGCCGGATTTTTTGCTGTTTGATTTTGATACCGCCGCGCTTATTTCCGGGCAAGGGCTTGAAGCTTCGGACCGCTTGTTGACTCGCAACAACTCCGTTGCACGCTGGATTAATTTAAGCGCCGGTCACGCTGTTTTAAGACTTGCGGCATCGGTCGACCCCAAGCTGTTGCAAACATCCCTGGAAGATAAAAGCCAAAACGAATTTTGCGATAACAGCCAACCCTGCAAGCGCATTCGTTTAAGTAAACCGCTCTATGAAGTGCAAAGCAAGGGAGAACGGCTGTTCCTGCCGTTAAGCTCATTGGCGTCCTGCGATTTGGACACGGCAACCGGCACCGCCGCTCTTGCCAAAAATAAAGCCATTATATTTCAGGTAACAACCCCCACCGAAACCACCGATACGGTGATCACGCCGATGACCACGGCCTTTGCCGGGCCCAAACTGTTAACGCCCGGAGCGCAGTATTTGGCCGACGCGGTGGAGACTTTGCTCAACCGCGATTATCCGCGCAGGCCCGACAGGATCATCAATACGATACTTTTCTTCTTTGTCGCGATAATCAGCGTTCTGGCCGGCGCCTATCTAAGGCAGCCGATGTTATGGCTGGTGGGCGGACTGATTCTTACCGCGATGATTGCATTGTGCTTTATTAACCCTATATGGCAGCTCTGGCCGGTTACCTCGACCATGGCGACTTTTGTCGCGGGAGCCTTGCAGACGACCGGCGCGCGTTTGGTCATAGGCTTTCGCCAAGGAAAATTGGTGAGTCAATATATGCCGCAGCAAGTCCATGGCATGCTGCTTAAATTAAAAACCAATGAAAGCTTTAAAAACACCGGTAGCCAAGTCGTGGTGCTGATGAGCGATCTCGAAGGCTACACCACCATAACCGGTATCTTGAAAGAACCTGAAAACCTGCTTAACCTGATGAACGATTATCTCAATGAAACGTCGTTGATCATGCAGGACAAATATCAGGGCTGGCTCGAAAGCTATATCGGCGACATGGTTTGTTATTACTGGCCTTTTCTCGAAAACGAGCAAGAGCGGATTTATCAAAATGCTCTGCATGCGGCATTAGAGCTGACGCTATTGCAGCAAAGTTTTTTTGCCTCGGTACCGGTGCGATACGCGGATAAACTTGAGCCCAAGGCGTTGGAGGAAATAGGCAAAACCATCAATGCCGGCATCGCCTTGACCTCCGGCTATGTGGTAATGGGAGATATGGGGCCTCAGCGCGGAGTAAGAAAATTCGGCATACTCGGCGATCCGTTGAACCTGGTGTCAAGAATAGAAGGATTAACACGGCTGTTCAACACCGAGATCATCATCACCGGGGAACTTGCAAAAACCGCGGAAAAACTCGACATCCCGGTCAGGCGTTTAGGCCTGATCTGCGTTAAAGGCCGAAATATCCCGGCAATGCTGTACGCCGTAGGCAATCCGGGGGATGAGCGTTTTACCGCCGAAAATATAACGGCCTGGGAGGACTGGCTGGCTTCGGTTGAGCGGGAGCAAAAGGAAACCGCCTTACCTTGCCCGGATGTTTATCGGCAAGACCGTTTAACGCTGGAAAGCTGGCTTAAACGGGGCTTGTTGACCGAGCAAGGCGTATGGAGCTTGCAGGAAAAGTAAGGAGGGTTGGCCAACTTTTAAGGACAGGCAAATTCTCTAAGAGTTTAAAAAGATTTTTAATCCCATTGACCAGTATTCCGTATTCAACCTATTGGGGTCTGATTCTGTGGGTAACCAGAAGTCACCGGTCTGCCCTATTGCTTTAAAAAGAACGCCATGAGCCGATAAGTCCAAGAGTTTGCAAATATGATGGTAGGTCAGTGTTTATAACCAAGAAACTATTCAAAACTATTCTCGCGGCGCTGTTTTCTATGAGTTACACGCAAGCGGCTTGGGCCATAGGCGGCGCAGAATCGATGGATCGGCCCAGTGCGCGGCCGCTGTCGCCTCCTGATTACGCGCCCAACCGATCATCCGGCAACTTCAGCCTGCCGCCGGTTCCCGAGTCGGTCGGTAAAAATACCGATCGCCGCACGCTGTTGGTCAAGCAGATTATTATTGACGGCAACAGCGCCTTTCCCGAACAGGCTTTGCAAGCAATAACGCAGCCCTATCAGCAACGCAACGTTTCTATCGCCGAACTGGAAGAACTGCGGCAAAAGCTCACCCGTTATTATATCGATCGCGGCTATGTCAATTCGGGGGCCATTATTCCAGCCGACGCTTTCAGGGACGGGGAGCTTCGCATCAAGATCGTCGAAGGCCGTCTTGATCAAGTGCGGGTAAAAGGATTGGATGGCTTGCGTGAAGGCTATGTTGTAAACCGCCTATCGGACGGGCCGGATAAGCCTTTTAATCTGCAAGCATTGCAGGACAAATACCAATTGCTGCTGTCCGATCCGCTGATCAGCCGCATGAACGGCCGCATTCTGCCGGGGACTACGCCGGGCCATAGCATTTTGGATCTGGATGTCACCCGCGCCAAACCCTATCAGCTTACTCTGTTCGGTAACAACCAGCGCCCGCCTTCTATCGGAGCGGAAGCTTTCGGCCTGAACGGGCTGCTGCATAATCTCACCGGCTTGGGCGATACGCTCGACTTTAGCTATATCGCCAGCGAGGGCTCCAACCGTTACGCGGGCGGTTTCAGCCTGCCTGTCACCGACTGGGGCACACAGGCGTTCTTTCACTTCGATGAAGGTGACTCCAGGGTGTTGGAAGAGCCGATCCGCCAACTTGACATCAAAAGCCAAGTACACAGTCTCGAAGGCGGTGTCGCTCATATGTTCATCAATACTTTACGCCAACGCCTGAATCTGGGAGTCATGTTGGCCGTGCGCGAAAACGAGACCACCCTGTTGGGCAAATCGTTCTCTTTTGTGCCCGGCGAGCCGAGCGGACGCAATCAGGCTACGGTATGGCGAATGTTCCAAGATTACACGCAACGCTGGGATAACCATGCGCTGGCGGTCCGTTCCACTTTCAGCGTAGGCATGAATGCGTTGGGCGCTACTCCGGAACGCCCGGTGCAGGCCGGTTTTCGCAGCCTGTATCCGCAATATCAGGATAGCGAGTTTTTCGCTTGGCTGGGACAAGCGCAATATGCTTGGCGGATGTTCGACAACGGCTCCCAGTTCGTTTTGCGCGGCAATGCCCAGTTCAGCGACGAACCGTTGTTGCCTTTGGAGCGTATTGCCGTGGGCGGCTTAAACAGCGTGCGCGGTTACCGGGAAAATCAGCTGGTGCGCGATCAGGGCTATAGCTTGTCGGCGGATTTCCGCTTGCCCATCATTGACGGCGCCGACCCCGGCGCGACACAGCGTTTGACGCTGATCCCGTTCATCGACTACGGCGAAGCCTGGAACCATGGCGAACAATCCGTAGCGCTTTACTCGATTGGGGCCGGTTTCGAATGGCAACTCAAACCGGTGACCGCCGAGTTCTATTACGGTTATGCCCTGAACAAAGCCAAACCGCAGCAAACAGGCGATTTACAAGATGACGGCCTGCATTTTAGGGCGCGTTGGGATGTATTTTAGGGCGAGGGTAGGGCGTACCGTGCGCGCCTTTTCCGATGCTTGATAATCGCTCAACCCTTTGGCGCGCGGAACGCCGGCAAATGTCCTTAGGCCGGGCACAGCGGCGAAAAACTTGGACAACTCTATTATTAAATCGGTATCTGTTGAGTAGTTACCATCAATAAACCTCTAGTTTCTACTTTGTAAAGAGGGATTTATCATCAACACAGGAGCGCAACATGGGCTGTCGTCTACTTATTCTCGGTCTTTTATTCTTTTCCCGCTTCGCCTTGGGCGCTGTGGACAACTTTGATAAATTCCTAAGCGATGGAAAAATGCATCTCCGGCAAGGTCAGTATTACTTAACGCTGGATGATCTGCAATCGGCGCAGAAATTAGCCGTCACTCCGGAACAGCAGGCGCAGGCTAAGGGAACGCTTGGCTTGGCGCACTATCAAATGCGCCATTACGAACAAGCCGACGCCTCTTTGCGCCAAGCGATAACTTTTGGCGTAGGCGATGCGCAGGAACGCGCCCGCTGGACCGCTACCTTGGCTGAGCTTCAAGGCAGTCGCGGCCGGATCGAAGACGCCAGGCGCCTGTATACGGAGGCAACGAAGCTCGCCGCTAACGATCAACAACTGAGCATCGGCATCCGTCTGGGCTTGGCGATTTTGCTGCCGCCCGAGCAACGGCTTGCCGAACTTTTGCGTATACGCGACAGGCTCGGCAATATTGCCGATCCGGCTGAGCGCGCCCGCTATTTCCTTAATCTGGGGACGCAAGCCAAGCCTCTAAGTGCCTCCGGTTTGGAATTCGCCTATGACAGTTTCGAGCAAGCCCGCCAAAATGCCGGGGAGCAGCAACCGCGATTGTTGGCGGAAAGCCTGGGCAATCTCGCCCAATTATATGAAGAGCAAAAACGCGATGACGAAGCCCTGCGTCTAAACCGGCAGGCGATTCAATCCGCCCAGAGTATCGAAGCTCACGATTTGCTGCTTGAGTTGGAATGGCGTCAAGGCCGCTTATACCGGAATCAACAGCAAATACCGGAAGCGTTGGTTTCCTATCAGCATGCCGTCGAACACATCGAAGCCGTTCGTCAGGACATTCCGGTCGAATACCATAACGGCCGCTCTTCTTTTCGCGAAATTTTGGAACCGGTCTATCTTGGACTGGCCGATCTGCTGTTGACGCAAGCCGGGCAACAAAGCGGCGAAAACAAAGCCGCTTTGTTGCGCCGTGCGCGTGAAACGGTAGAGCTGATCAAGCAATCCGAGCTGGAAGACTTTTTGGGGGGACGTTGCGCGGTACACAGCAGCAAAAGCGCGCTGCTGGAAGCGGTGGAACCTTCTACCGCCATTATTTATCCTATCCTCCTGCCCGAACGTCTGGAATTGCTGGTCAGCAGCGGTAACGAGATCCGCCAATATACCCAACCGGTGGGCGCCGCCGCCCTGCAAAATTTAGCCCAGCATTTAGCGCGCAGTCTGCGTAAGGGCAAGGACGATGCTAAACCGGTTGCCCAGCAGCTTTATCGGTGGCTCATCGCTCCTGTCGAACCGTGGTTACAGCAACATCAGGTAAAAACGCTGGTCATGGTGCCCGATGGGGTGCTCCGCCTGATTCCTCCGGCGGCCTTGCACGATGGCGAGCATTATCTGATCGAAAATTACGCCTTGGCTGTTTCTCCCGGTCTTACCCTGTTCGAACCTGCACCGCTGCAACAACGCGACCTCAAGGTCTTACTGGTAGGCATGAGTGAGCCGGGTTCGGTGGTCGACCATCTGCCGCGCATTTTTCTGAGCGCGATGGCCGGCGCTCGCGGCGGACGGGGTGTCGATATGGACAATATACCCCGTAGCCGTGCGCTGCCGGTAAGCCTGGAGGAGTCCGGCGGTAGTGCAGGCCAGAGTCGAAAACTCGAGGTGGAACGCGATGTGGAACGGTTGATGAAAGATCCCGCTTTTCACCAACAGATCAAAGAAGAGCTCAGTCTGCCCGGCGTCGCTCAAGAAATCGACAGTCTGCGCCGACTGGTTCCCAACTCCCTGCTGATGAACGAAGGCTTTTCGGTAGAGGCCTTTAAACATCAGGTCGTCCAGGAGCCTTATTCCATTGTACATATCGCTTCCCACGGCGTGTTCGGCAAAACCGCGGAAACCAGTTTCGTGATGGCTTACGATAACGTGATCAATATCGACGATCTGGAACAGCTGTTGAAATCGGATAAATTTGCCAAGCAGCCGGTGGAGTTGCTGACATTGAGCGCTTGCCAGACCGCGGAAGGGGATGACCGCGCGCCCTTGGGTTTAAGCGGCATTGCGCTCAAAGCCAAGGTTCGTAGCGCCTTGGGCACCTTATGGCCGGTATCCGATGAAGCGGCATCTCTTTTGATGGCCGAATTTTACAAAGCGCTGTCGCAACCCGGAACCAGTAAAGCGCAGGCACTCCGGCAAGCGCAAATTGTCCTGCTTAAGCAAAAAAAATTGGAAAAGCCGTTTTACTGGGCGCCTTTCATTCTGGCGGGCAGCTGGTTATAAAGCAGGGCTAAGCAGGCTGGTAGATTGATTGTGCCCGTTTCCAAGTGGCCATTAAGGAACATGCATAAATTAATTTAAGCAATTACCATGAAGAGCATGAAGGACATGAAGACTTAAATCCTTCATGTCTTTCATGTTCTTCATGGTTTAAAAATAAAACTTACACCTCGTTCCCACGTGTTACGTGGGAATGCAGTGCCGGACGCGCTGCGTCCCGTATACGCAGACCTGGCCCGTGACTCGCGGCGCAGCGCGCCTTGACCGCATTCCCACGCGGCGCGCTCGTCTTTATACACAAGTATCTGCAACACCATCATTCCGGCAGGGATGCCGGAGTGCAATGTAGGGCGTGCCGTGCGCGCCTTAGCTCCCAAGGCGCGCACGGCACGCCCTACAGGGTGATTGTCGCCGAACCCAGGGAACAGGGCAGAGTTGTGTATAACGATGAGCGCGGCGCGTGGGAACGAGAATTCCGGTATCCCTGCCAGAAGACGGTGTTTCGTAAACACTTGTGTATAAAGACGAGAGCTCCAGCTTGGGAACCAGCGAAAGTTTACTTAGAGACGCTAGCCGTTATTACAATGACACTATATTTTAGAGACAACAAAAACTACCCGCCGATTGCCGGCATGAAGAGGCTGATCAGGATAGAGCAAACGCGTATCGGCGTAGCCGACTGCATTTAAATGAGTGGGTTCTATGCCTAGACTTATCAACAGCCGGGCCACGCGCGCGGCTCTTGCGGCAGACAGCTCCCAATTTGTTGGATATTGCGCAGTGGAAATAGGCGCTGAATCGGTATGGCCTTCTACTTGTATAAAAAAAGGTTCATGCATTAAAGAGGTAGCGATTTTGGTTATCAAATTTTGGGAATTGTTGTTTAAATCCGCACTGCCCGGTTCAAATAACAGGCTGCCTTCAGTTGATATTTCCACCCCGGTTTTAGTCAGCCTAATTTGAGTGCCGGCATCAAGGCCCTCGCTTTTAATATATTCATCAATATTTTGATAAAAACCGGTGTAGTCTAACTTTTCAGTTTTATCCGGTCTGACATCGCCCACGGCTTCGTGTATAGATTGGGACATTTTTTCATGCTTACTCACATCAGCGCTTTTTAACGTATACATAATAACGAAGCAGCCCATTAACAGGGTTATGAGGTCGACAAAAGACAGCATCCAATCGTCTTGGTCCTCTCCATTTCGTGCCACGGTGAACAGATCGTCATTTGAATCGGGTTGGTCGGCATTCATGAGAAAAACCTAAGTGAGTAAATATATTGTAAATATAAAGCAAGCTTATTTAATTGCTTTCCATTTTTCGTGTTTAGTCATCATTTCTAATTCGCTTTTGACCAAATCGGTAGGTGTCCTTTTTGAAATTAATACGCAGCCTTCCATAATGATAATCATCCGTTGGACTTGAGATGAGATACGCCCCTCCAGTTTTACGGCCATCGGAAAGAAAACCAAGTTGGCTAATAATATTCCGTATAAGGTGGTCATCATGGCTAGGGCCAAAGATTTACCCATATTGCTGAAGTTTTCATCCATACTTTGAAACATCACAATAAGACCTATCAAGGTTCCGACCATCCCAAAAGCCGGTGCCAATTTAGCCATAGTTCGCAATAACTGCGCTTCGCTTAATACTTTCTGCTTTGCATTCTGAATAGAAAAATGCATCAAGCTGCGCATTTTTTTTTCAGGGTATTGATCAAGCACCATCTGTAGGCCTTCGCGTAAAAAAGCATTTTCGGTGCCGGCTACTTTTGCTTCTAAGGCTTTTACATTACCGGTTAATGTCATTTCTCCACAATCCAAAATGCTTTCAATATATATTCGGCTGGCCTGATCTTCGCGCTGAAAAACTTTAATCATTGATTTAAAAACACCGAACATTTCTTCTAATGAGTGACATATAAAACTAGCCCCAACAACTCCGCCGATGACAATCGCAAGGCCTCTGGGGTTAAAGAAAATAGAAATATTTTCTGTGGCTTCCAACATAGCTCCAACTAAGACTAATAAGCCGATAATAACGCCTGTTAATGTTGCAATATTCATAATTTAATTATTTAAGATTGATTAGTTATTAATGAAATGCGTGCGAAATAACTTACGATAGTCAAACATTATATTCATGTTTTTTATGAAATCAACGATCGTCTACTCCATTGGTTCGCATTAAAAAATATGTCTGTCATCTCATTGTGAACATATTTTAGATAGTTATATTAAGGATTAATAAGAAGGTATTTTTTTAATTCTTTTTATTATATTAATGAAAGATTTTTCCAGTTCTTTCATTTCTAAATCATCATCAATATTTATTTTACCGATTGTGTTTTGAATAACTATTTTCATTCGTGAGGAAAAACATCCCATGAGTATCTCTGCTATATCGGCGGATGCTGATTTTACTAATTTTGCCATGTCATAGGCTTCAATTTCCTGCAAGGCTTGTTGGATTGATTTTTTATCGATAAATATTAAATCGTCCAAACATTGAATATCGGCAATATTTTTTACGCTGGGTTTTTCAAAAAAATGTTTGCCTTGGTCTTGTATTAAATCGAATAAAACAGGTTTATTAATAAAAAATAAATGATCCGGGAAATCTGCAACACTCATTTTGCGGTAAAACTTTTTTTGATCTATATCATATAACTCAAGTGCTTGTTTAATTTCCATCAACTCTAAATCCGATGAAATTAAATCGGATCGGAGTGGAATTTCTTTTGCCGCTTCTACTAAATTATTTGAGGTGATGAATAATTTATTTTCTCCTTCCATATCTTGAGAAGAAGCCCCGCCAACTTTATTTTTCTTTTCTTGCCTAATTAAGCCAAAATCACTCAGTTGCTGAAGAATTTCTTTTGCCTGGTGCGGAAGTATGCCAAGGACTGAGGAAATTTGTTTAATTAACACCTCTGCCAATATCCATTCTTCCTTAGCCGCTTTAAAATTAAGATCAAGTAAAGTGGCGGCTGCATACAGAGCATTAGCCGGTGCGGCGTTGTTTACGGAAAGATCGGTCAGCCTTTTTAAACGTTGCAAAAGCAAATTTATAATTTTTTCGGCCAGAGGGTGTGAGTTTTTTAAAAGCTTTTGAAAATCTTCATTGCTAACCTGAATAACCTCTACATAAGTTGCTGCTTTACAAGTGGCCGATCGAGGTTCGTTGGACAGCAAGCCCATCTCGCCAAAAAAATCAGTGGGGGTTAAGGTATTGATAACAAATCTTTTTTCGTGCCTTTTGATAGAAACTTCTATCTCGCCTTTCTGTAAAATATAAAAGTGCTCACTGGGCTGGCCTTCTTGAAAAATGATTTCCCCTTTTAAATACTGTTTCAAATGCTGCTTTACCCTGTCTATTTTTGCTTTTTCCATCACTTAAAACTCACTAGGTATTCATTTACAAATAACGCCATGCCCACAGACCATTGTCCTAAGCTATCGGAGCACAGGCCACAGCGATTAACATCTCAATGTTCTTGGTACGATAACGCAGACTGTAAATCGGAGTCCAATATTTATCGCTTTCAACGCCAATTTACCTGTTTGCAGCCAAAAACCAAGCTTAAAAAACAAGGCGCGCACGGCATGCTGACGACTAAAAATGGAAGCCCTGTTTTATATCATTTCGAGTAACTGCTCGCCCCCTGAAATGTGTAAGGGCAATCCCTTGTGGTTGCCCAGGGCAGGCACAAGGCACTGCCCCCTACACTACCGTCCGTTAAAACGTGAAGCCTGCAACGTCTTAGGTAGGCAGTGGGAGGGGCGAGCAGTTACCATTTCGAATAGTTTTGTGCTTTTGGTGGACTAATTGATTTATTCTAATCGTAAGGTCGCAATTTTGGCGGGCAAGTATGAGCTAAAATTCTAAGCGCAATTAACTATACTTTAAGCGGCCATATTTTCGGTTTTTTTAGGTAGGGTACGCTACGCGTACCTTTATAAATTATCATAAAAATCAGAGTAAAAGGTACGCACGGCGTACCCTGCGATGAACTGCAAAAACCGAAAACTTGACCGTTCAGAGTATATGAACGGGATTAAGCGCCTAAACAGTCTGAACCGCAGCAAACAAAGCATTGGCAAAAACCAGAGGAAACCTCATGAGCAGCAGATCACAAACACTGTCTTGGCAGCCTATTTGGGGCCATTTCCTGATCGGAGCCGTGGCTTTCACTCATCCGGCTTGGGCGGACGTCACCGGCGCTATTGTCACGGATGGTTCGATGGGGGCCGCCTTAACCCTGAATGGCGCTAATGTTACCGTAGCGCAGAGTCTGGGAACCACCGCCGGCAACAACTTGTTCCATAGCTTTACCGAATTCAACATAGCGCATGGCCAGATAGTCAGATTCACCGGCAGCAATGCGCTGCAAAATGTGATCTCCCGCGTCACCGGCACGGATGTAACGGAAATCGAAGGAACGCTTAGGTCCGGTATCGCCAACGCCGCTTTTTACTTTATCAATCCTAACGGTATTACCTTCGGCACAGGGGCGCAAGTGGACGTACCCGGCGCTTTCCATGTCAGCACGGCGGATAAAATCGATTTTATCAATAACGGCGGTGTGTTTTATGCCGACCCGAACCAGGCCGGTACCTTGTCCTCCGAGGCGCCGGCGGCTTTCGGCTTTCTCGAGACATCGATAGCCAACAACGGCTTGATTGAGGTCAATAATTCCCAACTGAGCGTAAGGACAGGGCAGACGCTGGACATGGTGGCGGGCGGGATCACCGTCGAAAACCGGGCGCTCGTTGCCGCACCGGCTGGAGAAGTTCGCCTGGTGGCCATGCGCGGCGCCGGATCGGTGGATTTGGAGCAGTCCGCAGACGGCACGCTGTCCTTGCCGGCTGCGGCTCCATCAACTGCCAATGCCGGACGCATCGTCGTTAACGCCAGTGCCGTCGACGCTACCGGCGACGGCGGCGGCCGTATTGCGCTGTGGGGCGGGAGGACTTCATTGACCAACAGCACGGGGTATGACGACAACAGTGGAACTGCCAATGCCACAGCGGCAAAAGGCGTCGATATTCGTGCCTATTCGTTGACAGTGGATAACAGTTGGATTTCATTCGATGCTTTGGCGGGCGGTAACGCCGGAAATGTGACGATGGAAGCCATGGATGCCATGGTTATCGATAAAGGCGGGCATATCAAGAGTTCCGCCTTTGGCTTCGGCAATGCCGGTAACGTGATTCTTAAGGCCGGAACGCTGGATATTTTTAACGGCGGGAATGTTTCCAGCTCCACTTATGCCGAAGGCAACTCCGGCACTGTTACGGTCACGGCGGATACTTTAAAAATCGACAGTCAAGGCTATGCGCAAGCTGCGACCGGTATTGTCTCACGGGCGAATCCGGGCAGCAACGGCCAGGCCGGCAATGTCACTGTCCGGGCTGGAAAGCTGGATGTTCTGAACGGTGGGCGCATTTCCAGCTCCACTTTTACTCAAGGCGACGCCGGTAACGTTACGGTTACTGCGGATACGCTAATGATCGATGGTCAGGGCTATGCAGGTGCAACCAGTATTTTTTCGAAAGCGGAATTGGACAGCAGCGGCCAGGCAGGCAACGTGACTGTCCAAGCCGGAGAACTGAATATTCTCAACGCCGGGGATATTTCGAGTTCCACCGATGCCCAAGGCAAGGCCGGCAACGTCAGCATTCGGGCGGCAATCCTCAATATCTTCAATGGCGGAGTCGTGTCGAGTTTTACTTCCGCTCAAGGTAACGCCGGCAATGTTGAGGTTAACGCGGAGGCGTTGACCATCGATAGCCAAGACAATGCGTCAACTTCAACCGGCATATACTCGCGTACGAACCAAGGCAGTAGCGGCCGAGCCGGAAACGTCAGGGTCCAGGCTGTAACCTTTGATATTCTCAACGGCGGCAATGTTTCGAGCTCCACTTTTGCTCAAGGCAATGCCGGCAACGTTACGGTTATGGCGAATATTTTAAAGATCGATAGCCAAGGCAACGAGTTTAGAGCGACCGGCATTAACTCGCAGGCGAACCGGGGGCGCGGTCATGCCGGCAATGTCGCCATTCAGGCCGGTACGCTCGACATCCTCAATGGCGGGGTCATTTCGAGTTCCACTTTTGCTGAAGGCGATGCCGGCGATGTTACGGTCAACGCGGATCATTTAAACATCGATAGTCAAGACAATGTGTTAACTGCGACCGGCATTGTTTCGCGGGCTAATCGGGGCAGCAGCGGTCACGCCGGTAATGTCGGCGTCCGGGCGGCAAATTTCGATATCCTCAATGGCGGGGTCGTTTCGAGTTCCACTTTCGCTGAAGGCGACGCCGGCAGCGTTACGGTCAACGCGGATCATTTAAAGATCGATAGCCAAGGCAATTTGTCAACTGCGACCGGGATTGTTTCGCGGGCGAATCGGGGCAGCAGCGGTCAGGCCGGCAATGTCAGCGTCCGGGCGGCAAACTTCGATATCCTCAATGGCGGGGTGGTTTCGAGTTCCACTTTTGCCGAAGGCGACGCCGGCAGCGTTACGGTCAATACGGATCATTTAAACATCGATAGCCAAGGCAATTCAGCGGCGGCAACCGGTATTTTTTCGGAGGCGAAACAGGACAGCGGCGGCCAAGTCGGCAACGTTGCGGTCCAAGCCATCAAGGCCATTAAGCTGTCCAACGACGGTAGAATCAGTATCGAAAATACCGGTAATGCACACGACCCGACGACGGTTATACCCGGCAGCTTGACCGTTTCGGCTCCCGCCATAGAGCTGGATGGCGGCATTATCACTGCCGCTACCAGCGGCAACGTCAATGCAGGCTCGGTGAAAGTCACGGCCACTCAATCGCTGTCGGAAAAAAACGCCTCGACGATCAACTCCTCCGCCTCGGGGGCGGGGAGCGCCGGCAGCGTAACAGTGGAAGCCCCGGTCATCAGCTTGGATAACTCCGCGATTTCCGCCGAAGCTACAGCCGGTTCAGGCGGACGGACCGGCGATGTGACTGTTCAAGCCGCGTCTTTAATTAGTTTGTCCAATAATGGCAAAATCAGCATCGAAAATGCCGGCAATGCACTTGACCCGGCTCTGGTTACACCCGGCGCCATCACCGTCAGTGCAGCGGATATCGATATGAAGGGTAGCAATATCACCACGAATTCGACCGGTAATGTGAGCGCCGGGCGGGTTAATGTTAATTTCTCCCATTGGTTAACGATGGATCCTTCTTTTATCCGCACCACGGCGAATACCGGCAATGGCGGTACTATCATGATTGGCGGCGGGGAATTGATCTTCCTGCAAAATTCCGGCTTCATGACCACCGTGGGAGGCGCCGACAGCAACGGCGGCGACATTTCGGTAACAGCAGACACTCTGCTGATCGATACCGGCATTATCCAGGCTAATGCGGTCGGGGGCTCCGGCGGCAACATCGCGCTGAATCTGGACGCGCTGATTCCCAGTAGTAACATGCTGATTTTGGGCGGCGCGCCGGTAAATTGGCAAGCGTTCAGGTCCGGGTTTAACGTGATTCAGGCTGCATCGCAGGCGGGTGTCAGCGGCACAGTGAGCGTAACCGCACCGCAATTGAACTTGAGTGGTATTATTGCCAACTTGGGCGGCCCCCAGTTCGACACCACTATTATTAGCCAGGATTATTGCGGGTTGGGTGTCGGCAGCGCTCTAACCCGTAAAGGAAACGGAGGTTTAAAGCCGAAAAGCGGTGATCAGTTGCTGTTTTGAGTCTGCGAACCCCTAAAAACTTAGGAACATGCATAAATTAATTTAAGCAATTACCACGAAGAGCATGAAGGACATGAAGACTTAAATCCTTCATGCTCTTCATGGTTTAAAATAAAACTTGCTCAAGTTTATTTCATGCACGTTCCTTAGGATACGGCTCGATATGCCGAAATAGCCTATTACATAAACATTTTTCAGTTGAGACTAAGCGATGGCAACTTTTCAATACAACGGACATACTTATTTATTAAGCAGCGCCGGCACATGGCTCGAAGCGCAAGCTAATGCGCAGAGTTTGGGCGGCAACTTAGTCACGATTAATGA
>JAUGSS010000217.1:0-20770 GCA_044426515.1 Methylococcaceae bacterium
TGCTTATCCTAGTGGGATCAAGGTGAGCGATGAAGACCTGCGGAAAGTCAATCTCATACCCGCCAAGTTTCATGGCAAAGACTGGAACTATGCCATCAAATCGCGACGAGAAAAAGTATAGGTTATTTATTTACGACGACTATGTTTAAAGAGGCAAGACGATGAAAAGAAATCTGTTCGATGAACTCAGTGAAGGTTTCGATGCTTTGGCGGAGCAGCGCCAAGGCAAACGCACGTTGAGAACTCACGAAGTTGAGATGAAGCCCGCGCCGGAATTAGCTGCCGCCGAACTGGTGGCATTGCGGGAGCGGCTGCATTTGTCTCGGGCGGTGTTCGCCCGTTATCTGCGAACCAATCCGCGTACTTTGGAAAATTGGGAGCAAGGACGCGCCAAACCCAATGCCCAAGCGGCGTTGCTGATTCGGTTGGTATCCTCCTATCCGGATACGCTGGAGCGTTTGGGGCAAATCTAATCATGGAGATAGCTATAGATACCGCTTCATTGATGCACTCAGCATCACCGATTAAACTGCACTGAAAAGCTACCAGCCGGAAATTTAACAAGAATTATCAAGTCGGCTTCACATAAATTTAAGGAGGCGTCAAAAATGCCCCCCTTTATTCATCAACACCAGTCCGCCATCGCTGAACTTTGCCGACGCTATCGCGTACAACGGCTTGAAGTGTTCGGTTCAGCCGCGCGGGGAACCGATTTCGCCCCGGAAAGCAGCGATGCCGATTTTTTGGTGGAGTTCTCACCGTCTGCCGATAGCCCTACGCTAAAGGCTTTTTTTGGATTACAAGCCGACTTGTCGCAAATTCTGGGGCGCACCGTTGATCTGGCTGAAGCCTCCGCCCTGCGTAACCCCTATGTTCAAGCCTGCGTCAATCGAAGCCGCGAAGTAGTCTATACAGCGTGATCCGCGCGCCTATCTCTGGGATGCAAGAGAGGCTGCCTCAGCAATACTGGAATTCGTGGCGGGCAAAACTTTCGAGGACTATGCCGGTGACCGGCTGTTGCGTTCCGCCGTCGAGCGCCAGTTCGAAACCATCGGTAAGGCGCTTAATCAACGCTGCAAAATCGAGCCGCTATGGGCTGACCGCATCCCCGATATGCCTCAAATCATTGCGTTTCGTAACATGCCGATTCATAGTTACGCCTCGGTCAACGACCTCATTTAGAAATTAAAATTATTCGCTAATTTTTAAAAGAATTACTCAGTCCATAAAAGCAGCTATCTGGCTGGGCAAAGTAAGCCAAATTCACCTTGAAACAGACACCACCTGTAAAACGGTAGAACCGTTTTAACTTCCAACGGCCGCACCTGAAGCAATATTTTAATGATTGCTCACTCATTGAAGAATATTCCCCGACAGAGCCAATCTGATTTCTGATTAAGCTAGGTGCACTTTGCAGGCTCATTGTATAATTTGGCGCAATGTTTTTTACCGACCTCCTAAACCTAAAGGATTGATTAAAATATGCTTCCAGAAAAACGCTTAACTCGTCGTCGTGGAATTTATTTATTACCTAATTTATTTACCACGGGAGCTTTATTTTCCGGTTTCTATGCCATTACTTCAGCAATGGGCGGGCGCTACGAAACCGCTGTTGTAGCCATTTTTGTCGCGATGATTCTGGATGGCCTGGATGGCCGGGTGGCTCGGCTGACCAATACCCAAAGCGAATTCGGCGCTCAATACGACAGTCTTTCGGATATGGTTTCCTTCGGTGCGGCGCCGGCTTTGGTCATGTATTTGTGGGCATTTTCCAGCATGGGCAGATTGGGTTTGTTTGCGGCCTTTGTTCATATGGCGGGCGGCGCGTTACGGCTTGCGCGCTTCAACACCCAGCTTGCTACGGCCGATAAAAATTATTTTCAAGGCCTGCCCAGCCCTGCCGCTGCGGCTATTCTGGCCGGATTTATCTGGATTTGCCTGGAATATGATTACGATATTGAGCTGTTCAAATATTTTGCGCTGGGCTTAACGGTCAGCACCGGTTTGCTGATGGTGAGTAATTTCCGCTATTGGAGTTTCAAAAAAATCGATTTAAAAGGCAGGGTGCCTTTTATTGTCGCCATTGTCATGATGCTGGTTATCGCGTTTGTAATGGCGCAACCGCAAACGATGTTGTTCTTGTTGTTTTTAGGTTATGCGATCTCGGGCCCGGCTATCACTTTGGTCATGCGCAGACGCAGGTTACAGGGGCGTAAAGCGTAAAATCTGCTTGAGGCCGCATAGCCATTGGCGTATAGTCACAGCCATGTTTATTCAAATTAACCCCGCATGTCAAAATCCTGTTTCCGTCGCAAAGCCGACCGGAACGATTTTGCCTGCGTGGCTATGCCTGCTGTTAAGATTCCTGCCCTGACGGGCAACTATCTTTCTCACTATTAATAATTAAAATCCCCCCTATATTCGTGTATCAATGTAACGGTTGATAGCCCTTCATCCATGCATGGAGGCAAGAAGTAGAGCACCCAAAGTAGACGCTTTACGACTGCATGGATGCAGGAGGTAGAGCAATGCAGGAGCTATTGCCGAGACGATGCAGGGAACAATTGCCGAGAATGGAGTTTTTATGAAAGACAAGTTAATTATATTCGATACGACCTTGCGCGATGGCGAGCAAAGCCCCGGCGCATCAATGACCCGCGATGAAAAAATCAGGATTGCCAAGGCCTTGGAACGGTTAAAGGTCGATGTGATCGAGGCCGGTTTTCCTGCGGCCAGTCCCGGCGATTTTGAAGCCGTGCAGGCGGTTGCCAAAGTCATAAAAAACAGTGTGGTCTGCGGACTGGCTAGAGCCCTGGACAAGGATATAGACCGTGCAGGCGAGGCGCTTAAAGGCGCTGAGCAATCACGCATCCATACCTTTATCGCCACCTCGCCGATCCATATGCAAATGAAATTGCAGATGCAGCCGGAGCAGGTCATCGAATACGCGGTCAAGGCGGTCAAACGCGCACGGCAATATACCGATAATGTCGAATTTTCCCCGGAAGATGCGGGACGTTCGGAAGAAGACTTTTTATGCCGGATACTTGAAGCGGTTATCGATGCCGGAGCTACCACGCTGAATATACCGGATACCGTGGGTTACAGTGTTCCCGATCAATTCGGCGCAACCATCGCCAACCTGATCCGGCGCATACCTAATTCGGACAAGGCGATTTTTTCCGTGCATTGCCACAATGATTTGGGCCTTGCGGTCGCCAATTCCTTGTCGGCGGTTATGAACGGCGCCAGACAAGTCGAATGCACCATTAACGGCTTGGGCGAGCGCGCCGGTAACGCGTCGCTGGAAGAGGTGGTCATGGCGGTGCGCACGCGTAAGGATGTGTTTAGTTGCCAAACCGGCATCGATACGCGCGAAATTTTGACTTGCTCAAAACTGGTATCGTCAATCACCGGTTTCCCTGTGCAGCCTAACAAGGCTATTGTCGGCGCCAATGCCTTTGCGCATGAAGCGGGGATTCATCAGGACGGCGTGTTAAAAAGCCGCGAAACTTACGAAATCATGCGCGCTGAAGATGTCGGCTGGACGGCTAACCGCATGGTGCTGGGCAAACATTCGGGCCGGAATGCGTTTAAAAGCCGCATTACCGAGTTAGGCTTTGAGTTCGACTCGGAAGAAGACTTGAACGAGGCTTTTGCCCGCTTTAAACAACTGGCCGATAAAAAGCACGAAATCTTTGATGAAGATTTGCAAACATTGATTTCGGAAGCCGGTTTTGAGGCGGAAGATGAGCATGTCAAACTGATAGCCCTGAAAGTGTGCTCGGAAACCGGAGAAATACCCAACGCAACCATTACGCTACGGGTGGACAACAAGGAAGTCACCGGTAATGCCAATGGCGGCGGCGCTGTGGATGCCAGTTTAAAAGCGATAGAAAAACTGGTGCAGACCGATGCCACGCTGGAGCTTTACTCGGTTAACAGCATCACCAACGGCACCGATGCCCAAGGTGAGGTTACTATCCGTCTGGAAAAAGCAGGCCGGATCGTTAACGGCTTAGGGGCTGATACCGATATTGTTATCGCTTCAGCCAAGGCTTATATCAATGCCGTAAATAAGCTGCAGAGCCCTGATCAACGCAGGCATCCTCAAAAAGGGGATGTTTGATTAAGATGAAAGACGAAAGGTGCAAGGCGGATTTATCGTTCCCACACTCCGGCGTGGGAATGCATTCGACCATGCTCCAGCGATGCCGGAGCGTCGCTAACTGTGTTCCCACGCCGGAGCGTGGGAACAATAAGTAAATCGAGTCGGTTTTGGATAACGCAACCCGCCAGCAATACCTCGAAGCTATGGGCATTGATGTTTGGCTGCCCCGAGCTGTTGCTAACCACGAACAATCATCGGCACTTGATGCTATAGCTGCAAACGCCCCGCCGGAACCGAGCGACAGCTGGGAAGCGTTACAAGCTGAAGTATCCCCATGCACTAAATGCGATTTGTGTAAAACGCGCATCCAAACTGTTTTCGGCTCCGGCAATAAAACTGCCGACTGGATGATTATCGGCGAAGGCCCCGGTCAAAACGAAGATCAACAAGGCTTGCCTTTTGTCGGCAAGGCCGGTCTGTTGTTGACGGAAATGCTAAGAGCGATAGGCCTTGATCGGGAAGAAGTCTTTATCGCTAATATTGTCAAATGCCGCCCTCCCGCCAACCGCGACCCCAAGCCCATCGAAATCGAAACCTGCAAACCTTACCTGCTACGGCAAATGGCCTTGCTCAAGCCAAAAATCATCGTGGTTTTAGGGCGAATCGCCGCACAGGCGTTGCTCAACACGGATGAGCCGATCAGCAAACTGAGAGGAAAAATACACGCTTTAAATGACACGCCGGTTGTTGTAGTCTATCACCCCGCGTACTTGTTAAGAACATTGCCGGACAAACGTAAAGCCTGGGCGGATTTAAAACTCGCGCTGCAAATAGTTAAAAACATTAAAGGTTAATCATGTGGGGAATGTTAGAAAAAATAAAAGATTTTGTGGTTTATGATGCCGATAAAGAATTCTATGCCAAATTATTTCCTGACTCGGTAGGCAGAAAAGATTTAATGCGCTTAAGAAGGATGAGGAACTCCGACTTAGCTGAAGTTATAGCGATTGAAAAAGCCAGTTATCAATTTCCCTGGGAGGAGGACATCTTCAGGGATTGCTTTAAAGCCAACTACAGTTGCTGGGTCTGTGAAGAGGAAGATACTGTATTGGGCTACAGCATACTGGCTATGGCTGTCGGCGAGGCGCACATTTTAAATATTTGCGTAGCGCCTGCCGAACAGGGACAAGGCATAGGCCGCAAAATGCTGGAAAATCTTATCGAAATAGCCAGAGGCCGAGCGGAAACCATGTTTCTGGAAGTCAGGCCGTCCAATACCGTCGCCCTCGCACTTTATCAGGACATGGGCTTCAACGAAATCGGCGTCAGGAAAGGTTATTATCAGTCGGAACACGGCCGCGAAGATGCCATCATGCTGGCGTTACAGATTTTCTAAGTAGGGGCAACCCTTGTGGCAGCCCTTTTTCCGGCATTGTAGATTGCGCTGGTTCCTAAGCTGAAACTCTCGTCTTTATACACAAGTGTCTGCGGAACACCGCGTCAACCCCTCGTTCCCACGCGCCGCGTGGGAACGAGAACATCCATGCGGTATAACGACTCTTGGACGAAGTTGTGTATAACGATGAGAGCTGAAATTTGGGAACCAGCGCAATATTCTATTTAATTATTTCAAATTATCGGTAACATGCGGCTCGATCAACTGGTACATGATTTGATGCATTTTCGGACTTGCTGCAATCAGGTTGCCTGATTCCAGATACTTATCATTAAAAGAAAAATCGGTAACTACGCCGCCCGCTTCCTTGATCAATAAAATCCCTGCGGCCATATCCCATTCCATTAGGCCGATTTCCCAAAAGCCGTCCAATCGACCGGCGGCCACGTAGGCCAAATCAAGCGCCGCCGCGCCTGCCCGGCGAAGCCCTGCTGAATCGGTCGCCAATGCGCGGAACATGCCCAAGTAAGCATCCATATGCAGATTGGATTTAAACGGAAAGCCGGTGCCGATTAACGCGCCTTTCAAAGTGGTTTGATTGGTTACCCGGAGGCGGCGGCTGTTTAACATGGCGCCGCCGCCGCGTTTAGCGGTAAACAATTCGTCGCGTAACGGGTCGTAGATAACGCCGACTTCAATCCTGCCTTTATGTTTCAAGGCAATGGAAACGGCGTACTGCGGAAAGCCGTGCAGAAAGTTGGTAGTGCCGTCCAGCGGATCGATAACCCAGACGAAATCGTTACCCTGCTGCGCGCCGCTTTCTTCTGCGAGAATGCTGTGCTCGGGATAGGCCGTTTTGATAATGTTGATAATTTCCCGTTCGGCCATGCGATCAACCTCGCTGGCATAATCGTTTCTGCCTTTTTGGTCGACTTTTAGATGGCCGATATTGTCGGACGAGCGGAGGATCAAGTCGCCGGCGCTTCTTGCGGCGCGGATGGCGGTATTTAACATGGGTTGCATAGGCGGGTTCTTATAAGCACAGAAAATGCCATAGGATACCAAATCTTTTGCTAAACTTAGGCTCTTTTTTTAACCAAGGACAACGCCTTGCTGTCTACTATAAGAATTGTGCTGGTCGAAACAACGCATCCGGGGAATATCGGCGCTGTTGCCCGCGCGATGAAGAACATGAAGATGCATAATCTCTGGCTGGTTGCGCCTAAAATCTTCCCCAGCGCAGACGCCACTTCCAGGGCTTCCGGCGCTGATGACGTATTGGCGGGCGCAACCGTTTGCCCGACTTTGCAAGATGCCATAGCCGATTGCCAATTGGTGATTGGCGCCAGCGCCCGAGGCCGAACCATCAGCTGGCCGGAAATGACGCCCAGAGAATGCGCGGAAAAAGTGTTGATCACTGAGCCCGGCAACAAAGTAGCTATCATTTTTGGCCGGGAAAACTCAGGCTTAAAAAATCACGAACTGGATCTGTGCCATTTTTTACTGCGCATTCCCTGTAACAGCGAATACAGCTCCTTAAATATTGCCGCAGCCGTACAGGTTGTTTGTTATGAATTATTCGTAACCTCCGGTCTGGCTCCGCAAGAGCAAATCCTGGTCGGCGATAAAGGCGAAGACCCTTTGGCTACGGCAACGCAAATGGAGTCTTTCTATGCTCACTTGGCTGAAGCCCTAAGCGATATAGGTTTTATGCATCCGGCCAAGTCAAAATCGATCATGCGCCGTTTACGCCGGATATATAACCGGGTACAACTGGACACCAAGGAACTGGACATACTCAGGGGCATCTTGCGCATGTCTCAAGGTTACAAGAGGAATAATGATGTTTAACCGACTAAAAGAAGATATTGCCTGCGTCTTTGACCGCGATCCTGCGGCGCAGTCGGTATTTGAAGTGATAACCACCTACCCCGGATTTCATGCCGTTCTCATTCATCGAATCAGCCATTTTTTCTGGCTGGCCGGATTCAGGTGGCCGGCCCGATTTATTGCCCATATCGGCCGCTGGCTGACCGGCATTGAAATCCACCCCGGCGCGATCATAGGCAGGCGTTTTTTTATCGATCACGGCATGGGCGTGGTGATCGGCGAAACCGCTATTATCGGCGACGACTGCACCTTATATCATGGCGTAACTTTGGGCGGAACCAGCTGGGATAAGGGCAAGCGTCACCCGACTTTGCATAACGGCGTAGTCATCGGTGCCGGAGCAAAAGTTTTAGGACCTATTGTTATCGGTGAAAACGCTCGCGTGGGTTCAAACTCGGTGGTCTTAAAACCGGTGCCGGCGGATGCAACCGTGGTCGGCATTCCGGCGCATATCGTCGATCCTAAAAGTAAAGCCGCAGCCGCAGCCGCAGCCGAGCGCGACAAGATCGCCTACAAAATGGGTTTTCATGCCTACGGCGCAACCACCGACATGCCCGATCCAATCGCTTACGCCATTAACCACATGCTGGATCATATTCATGCGATGGACCGGCAAATAGAAACCATGCAAAAAGCACTGAATGATGCCGGCATTAAATACACGGAATCGCCTATTTCTAAATTGGATGGCTGCGAAATTGAAGACGGCTATGAAAGAAGAAAAGATGAAAGCTGAAAAGCATGTATTTTTAACCTTGAACCTCCCTAGCCCCGGCAAGACCATAATAGTTGACTATTTTGCTGGGTTAAGTATAGTAACAATATCTTAACGGTATTTATTTAGAGGATACTATTGTGCGCTTAACTACTAAAGGCCGCTATGCGGTTACTGCAATGCTGGACTTGGCTTTTCACAGTCAAATTCAGCCGGTAACGCTGACCGACATTGCGGCTCGTCAAACCATTTCCCTGTCTTATCTGGAACAACTTTTCGCCCGCCTGCGCCGAGCCGGCATGGTAAAAGGAGTGCGCGGGCCGGGCGGCGGTTACAAACTGTGCCGCAAGGCCGGCGATATTAATATTGCCGAAATTATCGCTGCTGTCGATGAACCGTTGGATTCCACCAAATGCGGCGGCGAGGCCAATTGCCAGAAAGATCAAGCCTGTTTAACCCATAATCTGTGGATGGGATTAAGCGAGCAAATTAGAGATTATTTGGAGGGCATTTCTTTAGCCGACCTGTTAGAAAGGAACCAGGTTCAGGAAATTGCCAAAAGACAGCAACATGATGCTCAGCAAACCATTGAAATTTATCGTCATCCCGAATAACGCCTGAGCCGAATGATCTACCTTGATCATAACGCGACCACTCCGATAGATGATCGCGTTTTGGAGGCGATGCTTCCCTTCCTAAAAACTTTCTACGGAAATCCTTCCAGCTTGTATCGTCTCGGCAGAGCCGCCGCCGGCGCCATAGATGCAGCTCGCGAACAACTTGCAGCACTGCTTAACGTCCAGCCGGGACAAATTATTTTTACCAGCGGCGGTACCGAAGCCAATAATCTGGCTTTGGCAACGCTGGCCCCACAAGCAAAACTTGCCGTTTCAGCGATTGAACATCCCTCGGTTATTGAGCCTGCCCTGCATTTAAAAAGTCTGGGTCATCAGCTTAGCATCCTTAATGTCGATGCAAACGGCCTGATAACGCAAGCTGCTGTAGACGAGGTTATTTCGCTAAAGCCCGGCCTGGTTTCAATGATGCTGGCCAATAATGAAACCGGCGTAGTGCAGAATATCGCCCACTATGCCGATCAGTTAAGAGCGCAGGGCGTCAGGGTTCATACCGATGCGGTGCAGGCGCTGGGCAAGATTCCGCTGGATTTTAACCGGCTCGGCGTACATTTGATGTCGCTGTCCAGCCATAAAATCTACGGTCCCAAAGGCTGCGGCGCACTGGTATTGGAAAAATCCGTGGCGATAAAACCCATCTTATTGGGCGGAGGGCAAGAGCAAGGACTCAGGGCCGGAACTGAAAATGTCGCCGCCATCGTCGGCTTTGGCAAAGCGGCGGAACTTGCTAAAACCGAACTTGCCGAACACAGCGAGTATCTGTTAAAACTTAGAAAACGGCTGGAGCATGGCTTAAGCGCTATTTCAGGCCTGACTGTTTTTGCAGAGCAGGCAGAGCGGCTGCCCAATACTGTCCAAATGGGTATTCAAGGCATGGATGGTGAAATGCTGCTGATGCAGTTGGACCAAAAAGGTATCGCCGTTTCCAGCGGCTCAGCCTGCGCCAGCGGCCAGAGAGAACCCAGCCCGGTCCTGGTAGCCATGGGTGTTGAGCCCGCTCAGGCAAAAAGCGCCATCCGCATCAGTTTGGGAAAAGCCAATACCGAAGCTGAAATTTTTGAATTTATTAAACAATTAAAATCCTTAAGCAAAAAAGGATAACGAGGTTTGTATGTCTGTTTCATTAACTGAAAGTGCCGCTCGGCAAATCAAAAAACAACTGGAAAAACGCGGCAAAGGCATGGGTTTAAAGCTGGGCGTAAAAAAGTCCGGTTGCTCGGGTTACGCTTATACCATTGATTACGCCGACAGCCTTAATGAAAGCGATGCCGTGTTTGAAAATTTCGACGTAAAAGTCGTGGTAGCCACAGGCGATCTGGAATTTATCGACGGTATAGAACTGGATTATCGCCGGGAAGGCATTAACGAAGCCTTCCAATTCAATAACCCGAACGTAAAAGGAACCTGCGGTTGCGGCGAAAGCTTTTCTGTTTGATCAGGACTGATCGCGCAATAGCTAAAGATTTTTTTTACCACGAAGACAGGAAGGACACGAAACTTTTACCTCGGAATATGCCAATGAACAGAAGATCCTTTCTTAAATTGGCGTTTTCCGGGGGCGCTTTTACTGTCGTAGGACGTTACCCGGTCTTCATCGCGAGAAACCTCGTGCAGGTGAATCGGTATAAGATCCCCCTCCCTAATTTGCCGCTGTCGTTTCACGGATTTACGCTTACGCACCTGAACAGATGTGCATTTGGGCTCTTTAGTCTCGCAGCCCTTTGTTGAAGATGTTTAATTGCTGCCCGGAAATTGCAAGTATTGGAACGGGTAAATCCAAACTTATCGGTATAACAATTCTCCGTATTTAATGCCGACTGCGGCAACCGACAGCTTTTCAGGTCCGGTATAAAAAACACGCCCAACTGTCCGGCTCCTACCTTGCAATACTTGTTTATTAAGCCTCCAAGTTATAGATCGTGCGGGATATAAGCCTGCTCTTGCAAATCGCCGATTTCTCCCCTGTTTTTTATTTAGCACGGGGTATTCTTGTCTTTATTGACAATACAAGCGTAAAAGCTATTTTTAAAAAACCGTGTCATATCACACACAATGACTGCGTCATATCACTGATTTTCTTTGCGGCCTGCGTGGCATAAGGGGCTCAGGAACACACAACAATAAAAAATAGCGTCATATCACACATTTTTTTATTGCAGGCTAAAAACAACCCGCTCAAAGGTAGAGTAGAAAACAGAACTTCACATTCCGCCGCCTTTTGTTAGGCGCCTGATTGACCATGTTGTAGCCGGTTTCTCCTGGCCCCAGGCTGCAAGTGGATCAATTACGACTTTTGTAATATCACAGTTTTATATGGCACCGTTATTGCTTTGTAATTACGATTTCAGGCAAAGAAATGGATTCGACACCTGAGTTCAATATTAACCTAGCAAACCTATGAATTAATAGTCCTGACCGGCTCAATCACAGTCGAATTAATAATTACCTTTCAACATCATAAAATATCCAGGAGAAAATATGATATTTAAAAGTCGTTTAGCCGCCCCCAAATCCTTGTTGCTCACAATGCTTTTGTGCCAAGGAGCCAGTTTTAACGCATTTGCCCACGGCGAGACTACCGGAGGCACCACTACCGGTGGAACCACGACGGTCGGGAAACAGGCATGTAAACTCTTGACAGCCAATCAACTATTTGACGGCGTCAACTTTCCTCAAGCCAATATGGCGGTGTTAATTGAAGGTAATAAAATTAAGCAGGTCGGTTCGCCCAGTCAACTACGCGGGCTGTGCAAAACCAGAATCAACTTGGGCGATGCGACAATTTTACCCGGATTTATCGAGTCACATGCTCATATAACCTTCCAAAACGTCAACAAAGACATTGTATTGGAGCATGGCATAACAACAGTGCAGGATACCGGTGGCCCGTTAATGGCTATTGAAGGGGGGCAAGGTAAACTGCGGCTTTTAAGTACTGGCCCCATTATCCAGGCCCCAGGCGGATATCCGCTTAATATATTCGGCGGTGGAGATGGCGGATATGACAAGATTGGCTACCCGGTTGATACGGTGCTTGGCGCTGAAGAAGTTGTCCAGCATCTTGTCGATGGTGGAGCAACAGCCATCAAGATTGCTCTGGAACCCGGCGGCGAAACAGGCGCGCCGTGGATGCAGCCTCATGATGGACCGGTACCGGCAACACCTTGGGCTATGCTTTCCGAAGAGATAGTGCAGGCAATTGTGACTAAAGCACATGCACTGAACAAGCGGGTCATTGCCCATGTGGGTGAAGATTTAGGTTTTGAGCGGGCGCTTAATACAGGGGTTGATGAATTTGCCCATATGCCTTGTTCCGCCATCAAGGAAGAGTTGTTGCAGCGCGCTGTGGATCAGGGCGTTACCTTCGTAACGACTGTCGATACGCTTTCTTCTTGTGTGGATACCGGTACGCAGATGGGCATTCATTCCAATATGATGAGCCTGGCCGCCAAAGGGGCCAAATTTATCTATGGTTCCGAAATTGCGCACGACAATGTGCCTTGGGGAATCAACGGCGAAGAATTGCATCACATGTTGCATTTAACCAGCGGAGACTCGGTTGATTTTACCGATGTTGTAAATGTGTTCAAAGCGGTAACCTCCCAGGCCGGCGAACATCTAGGCTTGGCTCCGCTGGGTACGTTGACGCCCGGCGCCCCGGCCGATATTATCGCCGTGCGCGGCAATCCCTTTCAAAAGTTTAAAATACTGGAGTATCCGGACTTAGTTCTGTCAGGGGGACGTATCGTTGTCAATAAATTCTAAGGAATGGTCATAAATAATTAAGGCAGCTAAGGTGGGCAGACTTTTTTACCCACCTTACGCATCAAATTACCTGATTAGTAAGATGTTTCAGCTAGCACTGCCCTATCGGCATGAACACCTATGACCGTAGGGGCAATCCCTTGTGGTTGCCCTGTGGGCAGGCACAAGGCCCGCCCCTACAACACTCTGGCTGAAACAGCTTGCTAGTCAGGAAACTTTAAAGCAGCTACATTTTTAAACCCTGGACAAAAACTTGCGTTAAAATGGCCGGTATATAGAAATTATCGGAGGTTCTTTATGTTTAAAAAACTAGCTCCCGCTCTAATAATTACCTGTCTGATAACTGCCTGCGTCACCAGCCCTACCGGCAGAAGCCAATTTATGTTCTTGTCGGATGATCAAGTCAACCAAATGGGCTTGCAGGCGTTTAATGATTTAAAACAACACAAACCGATCAGTAACAACAGGGCATACAACCAATTGGCAAGCTGTATAGCAAGAGCCATCACTCAGGAAACCGGCGGCAAATGGGAAGTCGTGGTTTTCAATGATAAAACACCCAATGCTTTTGCATTGCCCGGCAATAAAATCGGCGTACATACCGGAATGCTCGCACTGGCCGACAACCAGGATCAATTGGCTGCGGTTATCGGTCATGAAGTCGGCCATGTCCTGGCTAAGCACAGCAATGAGCGCGCTTCGCAGAATATGGCGGTAAACCAGGGTATGAGTATCATCCAGGCAGTCAGCGCACCGCAAACAGCTCTCGGACAAACCGCCATCGGCTTATTGGGTGTCGGTGCGCAATACGGCATATTGATGCCTTATAGCCGTGTCCATGAAAGCGAAGCCGACAGAATCGGCCAGGATTTAATGGCCAGAGCGGGCTTTGATCCAAGACAAAGTATCGGCTTGTGGCAAAAAATGGAACAGGCGTCGCAAGGTCAGCAACCTTTGGAATTCATGTCGACTCACCCTTCGCACGCCACTCGCATTCAGGATTTGGAACAACACATGCCGCAAGCCATGGCACTATTCCAGCAAGCCCAATCCGCGGGCAAACAACCGCATTGCAACTAATCGATGACCCCTAATTTAAAACACTTACATCCCTACCCGTTTGAGAAACTGGCGCAACTTAAACAAGGCATTACTCCACCCACAGACAAGCCGCATATAGCCCTGTCTATGGGTGAACCAACCCATGCCACACCGCACCTAATACAGGAAGCGTTATTAACCCATTTGCATGGTTTGGCTAACTATCCAACCACCAAAGGCATAGCGGAACTAAGGCAAGCGATAGCCGCGTGGATCAGCCGACGCTTTCAGCTTCCGGCTGACGCCGTTAATTCCGAAGCCCAGGTTTTACCGGTTAACGGTACCCGTGAAGCGTTGTTTTCCTTTGCCCAGTGTCTTATTGATCCGACGGCCGGCGACGCGCCCGTGGTCATTATGCCGAACCCGTTTTACCAGATTTATGAAGGCGCGGCTTTACTGGCGGGGGCTGAGCCTTATTATCTGAATACGCTGGAAGACTCCGGTTATTTAGCGGATTTTGACGCGGTACCGGAGTCGGTATGGCAACGCTGTCAGTTGATTTACATATGCTCGCCCGGCAACCCGACCGGTTCGGTGATCGATCAAGCCGGCCACGAGAAACTACTCAATTTGGCGGAAAAACATGATTTTGTGATTGCCTCCGACGAGTGCTACACCGAAATCTATGACGACGAAACCAATCCTCCGCCGGGCTTGCTGCAGACAGCCTATAACATGGGCAATACCGCATTCAAGCACTGCGTTGTTTTCCACAGCTTATCCAAGCGCTCCAACGCGCCGGGTCTACGCTCGGGCTTTGTCGCAGGCGACGCCGAGCTATTGAAACACTATTTTCAATACCGCACTTATCACGGCTGCGCGATGCCTTTGCCTACCCAACATGCCAGTATTCAAGCTTGGCGGGATGAACATCACGTCGTCGAAAACCGTCGTTTATACCGTGAAAAATTCGCCGCATTTATCGATATTCTCAGCGATATTTGCACTATTACAAAGCCGCCGGCCAGTTTTTACGTCTGGTTGAAAACGCCGATTGCAGATACCGAATTCGCTAAGCGGCTATTTGCTCAACAAAACATTACCGTGCTGCCCGGCAGTTATTTATCCCGTGATTGCGGCGGCATCGATCCCGGCCTTAACCATGTCAGAATCGCCTTGGTTGCCCCTTTGGCTGAATGCATAGAAGCGGCGCAACGTATAAAAATTTTCCTTAACTCTTTATAAGAAGAACCATGTCACAACTAGAAAACATCATTAACGAAGCCTTTGAAAACCGTGCCGACATCTCACCTGCCGGCGTTTCCGCTGAAGTCCGCTCAGCTGTTGAAGAAGCGATCAACTTATTGGACAGCGGCCAAGCCCGTGTCGCTGAAAAAACCGGCGGCGACTGGGTCGTCAACCAGTGGTTAAAAAAAGCCGTATTGCTGTCGTTCAGAATCAACGAAAACCGCGTCATGGAAGGCGGCAACACTCGTTATTACGACAAGGTCGAAGCCAAATTCAGCACCTATTCACCCGATGACTTTGCCCAATCCGGCGTACGCGTGGTGCCTAACGCCGTTGTCCGTCACGGCGCTTACATTGCTCCCGGCGCTATCTTAATGCCTTCGTTCGTTAACATCGGCGGCTATGTCGACAGCGGCACCATGGTTGATACCTGGGCCAGCGTCGGTTCTTGCGCGCAAATCGGTAAAAACGTGCATCTTTCCGGCGGCGTCGGTATCGGCGGTGTTTTGGAACCCTTGCAAGCAGGCCCCACCATCATTGAAGACAACTGCTTTATCGGCGCACGCTCGGAAATCGTCGAAGGCGTTGTGGTCGAAGAAGGCTCGGTCATTTCAATGGGCGTTTACATCGGCCAAAGCACCAAAATCTTCAATCGTATGACCGGCGAAGTCAGCTATGGCCGCATTCCGGCAGGTTCAGTTGTGGTTGCCGGCAACCTGCCGTCAGCAGACGGCAAGTACAGCCTGTACTGTGCGGTTATCATCAAGCAGGTTGATGAAAAGACCCGCAGCAAAACCGGCATTAACGAGCTGTTGAGAGATTAATTGTGTATAGGGTGCATAAACCTATGCGTTATGCACCTGTCCACACTCTCGGGATGGCGCAAGCATTCCTTATCATCCCAACCGACACAACCCATCACTAACAAACCATGATTAACAACGATGTATTACGCCGGGTACGTTACGCTTTAGAGCTTAAAGACCAGACCATGATCGAGATTTTTGCCTTGAGCGACGTAGAAATAAGCCGGGACGAGCTACTCAAGCTGCTCAAAAAAAATAATGAAGCCGATTTCGTCGCGCTTAACAATAAATTGCTGGAGCAATTTTTAGACGGCCTGATTATCTATAGAAGAGGCAAGCAGGAGAATCCACCCGCTCAGGTAAAAAAACCGGAGCCGTTAACCAATAACACTATTCTCAAAAAACTGAGAATCGCACTGGAATTTAAAGAAGAAGACATGCTCAGCACCTTGAAACTGGCTGATTTTGAATTGTCTAAAGGCGAACTCAGCTCCTTTTTCAGACAAAAAGACCATAAACATCACCGGGAATGCGGCGATCAAGTTCTAAGAAACTTTTTGCAGGGTCTTACCCTTCGTTTTAGAGAACAGGACTGATAACTAACTTTTCATTACCCGCAGCCCTCATAAACCGGCTATTTATATTTTTGTTCAGCGCGAAGACACGAAGTTCATATCTTCGTGGTGATGATCTTCTAATTTTTTTAACCGGTTTTTCGAATTTATTTGTTATTAATCAGAAGTTACCTTTTGCATACTAACCCCGCACTTAACCTAACTACGACCAATACCATGAGCGAACAAATTTCAAACAATGCCGTCATTTACGCCCTGCTTGCTTTAAACAGCGAAGTCGCCCTGCAACACGAATACTTGGACTCGCCCGACGTTCCCGATGATGAGCGCGAAAACGAAGAAGACATTCTGGCTGATTTGGAACAAGCCTTTATGGAGTTCGCCGATCTTTATAAAAACCGTTGCAAAACAGACAAACAATTGCCCAGCATAGACGAACTGCTGAACAGCCAATTGTAAAAACCATGCACACGCTTTACGGCATAAAAAACTGCGATACCGTCAAAAAAGCGCGCAACTGGCTGGATCAAAATAACATAAGCTATCGATTCCACGATTTTCGAACCGATGGCCTGACGCCTGAGCTGCTACAGCATTTCGCCGATCATTTAGACTGGAACAAGCTGCTTAACCGCGGCAGCACCAGTTGGCGACAACTCAGTACCGAGCAGCAAAGCAACCTGACCCAAGAAAAAGCCATGCAGCTGATGCTGACCACCCCTACCCTGATTAAACGCCCGATTTTAGATGCCGGTGCCCGGCTAATTCTCGGTTTTTCCAAGGATAGCGGGTATTCCGCAAGCCTGTCGGAAACAGGCGCTAAGGAAACCTAACCCTGCATTCCCTCGTTCCCACGCACTGAGCGGGAATGCAGTTAAGGCGCGCCGCGAGTCAGGCGTAACATCCGAAAACGTAACCCATATAAACACGGGACGCAGCGCGTCCGCCATGGCATTCCCACGCAGCGACTGGGAACGAGAAAATTACTATGAGCGACACATTAGAACTTCTTAAAGACCTTATCAGCCGCGCATCGGTAACCCCAAAAGATGCGGGTTGCCAGGATGTGCTGGCCGCACGTTTAACCAAACAGGGCTTCAAAGAAGAACGTCTGGACTTTGAAGACACCCAAAACATCTGGCTTAGACGCGGCGATGCCAAACCGCTGTTGACCTTCCTCGGCCACACCGACGTTGTGCCTACCGGCCCTTTGGATGCCTGGGTTTCGCCGCCTTTTGAGCCGACCATTCGTGACGGCAAGCTTTATGGCCGCGGCGCGGCCGATATGAAAGGCGGCATTGCCTGTTTTATTACCGCTGTCGAGCGCTTTATTGCCAATCACCCTGATCATCAAGGCTCTATTGCGGTAATGATGACCAGCGACGAAGAAGGCATCGCCACCAATGGCGTAGTTAAAGTCGTCGAAGTACTGGAACAACGTAACGAGAAAATAGACTGGTGTCTGGTCGGCGAACCATCCAGCGATAAAAAAATCGGCGATGTTATCCGTGTCGGCAGACGCGGCTCTTTATGCGCCCAATTGACTATCAAAGGCATACAGGGCCACGTCGCCTACCCTGAGCTTGCCGATAATCCGATACACAGCTTTGCCCCGGCCTTAAAAGACCTGACTGATGAAGTTTGGGATCACGGCAATGAGTTTTTCCCGCCGACCCGTTTGCAGGTTTCCAATATCAATGCCGGAACCGGCGCCGAAAACATCATTCCCGGCAGCGTCAATGTGCAGTTCAACCTGCGTTTTTGCACCGAGTTGGACGAAGAAACCATCAAACAACGCACCCGCGCCATACTGAACAAATACGATTTCAAATATGAACTGCAATGGCGCTTATCCGGCAACCCGTTCTTAACTCAACCGGGTGTATTGATTGATGCCGCCCACGCCGCGATCAAAACCGTTACCGGCTTTGAAACCCTTGACGATACCGGCGGCGGCACCTCAGACGGCCGCTTCATCGCCCCGACCGGCGCACAGGTTATCGAACTCGGCCCGCTGAATGAAAGCATTCATAAAATCAACGAACATGTCGGCATAGAAGAGTTGGAAATTCTGTCCGCTATTTATGAGCACATACTGATTAATTTGTTGGTGTAGGATATACGTCAATACTGTTGACTTAACCCTGGGTTTCTCAAAGCAAGCGAAGCGCTTATTCGCTCAGTGAACGCCTTAAACCGACAATATTGAGTATAGTGTGATTTCGATCTTGGAAGCTCCAGCTTCCTGTTGCATGAAGCCAACGCTTCGCCTTTAAGATTCCCAACCTGGAGATTGGAAATCGCTGTAACGAGGTATTTATGGTATGCAAATGTTCCCAATTGCCTGGCATTCCTTCCGGTGCCGGCAAGATTATGTTTACTTTTCCCGATGAGATATTCAGGGAAAATTTTATAACGGTGCTTGAAGAGTTAAACCATAGCGCAGAACAAGTTGAGGACTTGTTAACGGTTATCACCGACGATACAGCCCGGTTAATCCGGCAGCTCTGCGCGCATCGGTATTTTTCAGAGCTGGAAATGCTTTCTATTAATGCCGTGGTTTTGCAACCGGGGGAAGCAATCAGCTTTTCTTTACTCAACAAACTAAAATCTTTGAATCATTGGGGTGGCTTGTTGGCTGCCGATGATTTGCTCTATGTGTTAAATCATCGCGCCTTACAGATTGTCTTTCAGCCGCTGGTTGATGTGTTAAAAGGGGAAATTTACGGCTACGAATGTTTAATGCGCGGCTTGCGGGCGGATGGTTCCGTAGTAGGCCCGGAAACTTTATTGGAACAGGCCAAGAACGCCAATTTATTGTTTAACCTGGATCGTTTAGCGCGTGAAATGGCGCTGCATCAGGCCGTTGCGGCTCAAGTGCAGGGACGTATTTCGATCAATTTCCTGCCTACCGCTATTTATAACCCCGAAATGTGCCTACGCGATACGGTATCCTGGGCCCAAAAACTCGGTATTGATCCGGCGCGAATTATGTTTGAAGTCGTAGAAACGGAAAATGTAAAAGACTTTACCCACTTAAAATCAATTTTAGATTTTTATCGTAAAAAAGGCTTTAAAACGGCATTGGATGATATGGGTTCCGGTTATGCCGGACTGAATTTACTCGCGGAGTTGTTACCGGATTTAATCAAGATTGATCGCAGCCTGATCCAAAATATTCACCAATTACCGATTAAACAATCTATTGTGTCGGCTTTAACCGCCATTTCGAAAGCCAATAACATTGAGATATTGGCGGAAGGCGTTGAAACGGAAGCCGAGCGTGATTATTTAATGGATCAAGGTATCAGTAAGATGCAAGGCTATCTGTTCGGAAAACCAAGTGCTGTGCCGCAATTGCAGTTATTGGGATAGTGATTTTGCAGAACCGGACAACCGGTTGGATGGATTTGTCTAAATGGGGTTTCGATGTTGTTACCGGGTATTCCCGTTCAACATAAAAACATGCGTCGAAGCGTTTCTAATGGTGATAGTTTTTATCGTTAGAACCGGCGTCAAAGAAATATTCATCCTTAATATAAGAAATTTGCGATTTTCTGCGCTTTAAAAAGAATCTGTTGCCTTCGGATGATTCCAGAATCATTTCAACATAACCATCCAAGATAAAAGTATAAGAGAGTATTCTATAATCATTGGGCATACCCTGAACCTTCACATGATTGCCTACCGCCCAAACACTGCTCATAACTGTTTTCTTCTGTCGTAAAATGAATGTTGTAAAAAATGATTGAGTGCGACTCCGATCTGAGCATCCTGCCATTAAAGCGCTGGATTATTATAATCTATTTTTAACGATTGAAAAGACTGATTTTCAAGATACTTTTTAAAAAATAGTTAGTTAGCCGGATTATTTAAACTACTTTAGAGACTGAGCATCAGGTTTTAATAGGCGATAGGGCGCCCTAAATTTTATCGGCACAACAGGGTACTTGTTAAAACTTCGTAGTGAAATTTTGCCCGTTCCCGAATCCTATAGACTTTCAGCCGTTACCCTCTCAACGCTACCCATTAAAAACCTTTAAAATCAACATGGTTTAGCATGATTATTGGTCTAAAAATGTATAGCCTGGGAATGCTTTCCAGCTTCCCGTGTCGCGAAGCTGGAGCTGAAAACGCTGTAACTTTACAAAGCAGGATTTAAGAACTACACGACAACATCGAACATCCCGCTCGTTGCCGTGCCCAATCCGGGCGTTTTAACGCAAACTCTTCTTTACCCGGCTGTTCATCGTAGGGATGCCGCAATAGTTCCAGTAATTCATTCACCATCGAGAAATCGCCCTGCTCCGCTTTGTCTATCGCCAATTGAGCCAGATAATTCCTCAACACGTATTTGGGATTGGCCGCGTTCATGCGCTTGCGCCGTTCGGCATCATCCATGCCGGAAGCTTGAATCCGTTCTATATAACGCCTGAGCCAATTGCCAAGACGCGTTTTGTAGTCCTCGTTTAATTGCTCCGGTACATAATAAGCCTCCATCAACGGCACCATTAAAGCCTCGTCGCTGAGTTCAGTGTCCATGCTCAACAACGCAAGGTTGCGGTAAAAAATGGTCATATCGGTTTCA
>JAUGSS010000207.1:0-3798 GCA_044426515.1 Methylococcaceae bacterium
GCCGGTTTATTTCATTGCGATTTTGGATTTTAAATACGATGAACAAGAAGAAGAGCGTAAGTTTCGCCGCGATGTCTGTTTGAAGGACCAGGATGGCGATGTGTTTTATAACAAATTGCATTTCAAGTTCCTGCAAATGCCGTTGTTTACCAAGCAAGAACATGAATTGGAAACGCATTTTGATAAGTGGGTGTATTTTCTGAAACATTTGGAAGATTTCGACCATATTCCGGCGATTTTGAACGAGCCCATCTTTCAAAAAGGCTTTGACATCGCCGAAGTGTCGCATCTTAGCAGTGACCAATATGACGCTTATCTCAAAAGCATTTTAGAATACAACGAGGCTAAAGCGGCGCTGGATACGGCCTTTGTCGAGGGTAAAACCGAAGGAAAAATCGAAAGTAAAATTGAAATCGCAAAAATAATGCTTGCCGAAGGTTTCGAGATGAGTGTTATCGCAAAAATAACCCAGTTAGCACTCGAAGACATCGAAACTTTACAGTAGCCGAAGTCGGTAAAGCGCTATTTGAAATGTGGCTATACAATCAGGAAAATCAAAGAGGTCAGCCATATCGGGTTAACGATAGCCCGATATGGCGGCTTCGATGTGTCGGGTTATGCAATTGCCAAGAGGGCTTTGCTCTGTTTAAACCAACAGTAAAAAGCTAAGTAACGTGCATCAATTAATTTAAGCACTTACCACGAAGAGCATGAAGGACATGAAGACTTAAATCCTTCATGTTCTTCATGGTTTAAAAATAAAACTTGCTCAAGTTATTTCATGCGCGTTACTAAATGATGACAAAATCCGCAGGGGTCAGCGCTAAGCTCACTCCCAACAGCGCAATTTGCACTCCTGCACCCGCGCCGCTACCGTCCGCATCATAAGTCACGGCGCCGGTAGCCGCGTTATAGATAACATAATCATTGCTATCGTGCGCTGCGGCGGCTTTGACAAAATTATCGGCACTGAGTACCCCGGTTTTGGTGAGTTTGGTAAAAATGCTGTTTTCCAACTGAACCGTGTCATCGGCTACGACAAAGTCATTGATCTTATCGGTATTGGCCGCTAATGCGCTATCGAATTTAAATATATCCTTACCGGTCCCGCCGCTTAAAGTGTCATTGCCCGTTCCTCCCAACAACATATCATTACCTGAACCGCCGAATAACGAATCGCGCCCTACCGCACCGCTTAAAGTGTTGCTGCCGTCATTGCCCGTTAAGGCGTTATCCCCCTCATTGCCCGCTAGATTGCTGGCTTGAGTGCCTTCGGCAATGGTGCCGTTTTCAATACCTGTCGGCAGGGTGTAGCTGGTCAGTTGAAACGGCATGATGACGGTGTCAACGTCAGTAGGCAGGCCTTGATCGTCGATAATATCTTTTGCCACATCAAAGTCCAGATAGTAAGTGTCATTCCCTGCACCCCCTCTCATGGTGTCCAGGCCGCCTCCGGTGCCATACAAAAAATCATTGCCTGCGCCGCCGACCATCAGATCATTTTCTTGCTCGCCTTCTAAATAATCATCGCCGTCTTCACCCCACAATACGTCGTCGCCATAGCCGCCCCACAAGGAGTCGTTACCCAATCCTCCAGACAAATCATCGGCTTTATTTAAGCCGTGCAATTTGTCCGCGCCGTTGCCGCCCACCAACACATCTATTTTTGAACCGCCTTCATCACCGTATAAATCCAGTGCTGTGTCTAAGCCGTCATCGATATTGGTTAAGCTGAACGGGCTGATGGTTAACGCTTTATAAAAGACATCAATGGTGCTGACAGCCGCCAATACTTGATACGGTATATTGCTGTCGTCCAAATAGTCATCAACGCCGCGCACGGTCAAGGTTTGTGGGGTGGCGTAATTAGCCGAGGTGAAAATAAGAGTAGGATTGTCAATAATACCTTCACTGGTGTCACTGCTGGTAAAGTTGATGGTTACATCCCGGTTCGCCAACGGTGCGGTATTAAGTTGAATACTGTAGCCGGCCGTTGTGCCGTCTTCACCTGTGGATTGCTGTGTTAGAGGACTAATGGTAAAGCCTGGTACGGCTACTGTAATCGGAGTAACCGCGCTGGTGCCGGCACTGCTGACACTTTCCGGGTTATCCAAATCATCCGTGTAGCCGGCAATCACGCTGATTGATTTATTGACCTCGGCGGCGGTGACCGAATAAGTATTGCCGGTGCCGATGTCGACACCGTCAGCCTGCCATAGGTAAGTGATTGCGCCTAAACCATCGGCATCGGCTAAGGTATTGGACGCGCTTAAAGTTTGACCTTGCGTGGGGGTGCTGTCGCTGATAGTAACACTGCCCGTGGGGGCATGATTGTTCACTGCGGTACTGACATCCAATGTCCATGAATTGAGCTTGCCGGTAATGATATTGGCATCGTCAGTCACTTTTAATGTCCAGACACCGTTGGGATTTATGCCATAAGCGGAGGCAAGATCGCCTTCGGGGACATAAGAGCCGGTGAACGGCGCGCTACCCATTCCTATAGGCGTCGATGCTTCGTTATCCAAAACGGTGTTGGTAAAATTATCCTTTTGGCCGCCTACATCGGTGAACAATTCAATCTGCTGCCCGGTCGGTGTGATCAGATAAACATCCAGATCTTCGTCCCAATTGTGATCAATGTTCACGCTGATATTCAGGTCGGTAATCGGGCCGCTCATGCCGCTTATGTTGAGCGTTGAAGATACCGTACCGTTATCCGGAATTAATATAGAAGGGTTGGTTACAAACTGCTGATGGGTGGGATTTTCGGTATTGGCAACACTGCTGAAAACATCATCGGTGTCTATGTTGGCGCCGCCGGCTACCTCTGAACTAAGCTGTGTCGAGACCGCGCTGCTGCTGCCGCCATAGCCGCTGTCGCCCCAGGTAATCATTGAGCCGTCGCTACGCAGGGCGGCGAAAGCATAAGCTGTCGAATAGATTTGCGTGACATCAATAGCGCCATTGAGTTGCGCCGAGACCGCGCTGCTGTCGCCGCCATAGCCGCTATCGCCCCAAGTAACCACTGAGCCGTCGCTGCGCAGGGCGGCGAAAGCGCCGGCTGTTGAATAGATTTGCGTAACATCGGTAGCGCCATTGAGCTGTGCCGAGACCGAGTTGCTGTTGCCGCCGGAGACATTATCCCCCCAAGTGACTACCGAGCCGTCGTTGCGCAGGGCGGCAAAAGCATAACCTGTCGAACAGATTTGCGTGACATCGGTAGCGCCATTGAGCTTTGCCGAGACCGCGCTGCTGTTGCCGCTATCGTTACTGTCCCCCCAAGTGATCACCGAACCGTCGCTGCGCAGGGCGGCAAAAGCACTATAGGTCGAATAGATTTGCGTAACATCGGTAGCGCCATTGAGCTTTGCCGAGACCGAGCTGCTGTTGCCGCCGGAGCCGCTATAGCCCCAAGTGACTACCGAGCCGTCGCTGCGCAGGGCGGCAAAAGCATTATTGGTTGAAAAAATTTGCGTGACATCCATAGTGCCGTTGAGCTTTGCCGAGACCGCGCTGCTGTTGCCGCCGGATCCGCTATAGCCCCAGGTGACTACCGAGCCGTCGCTGCGTAGGGCGGCGAAAGCATAACCTGACGAATAGATTTGGCTGACGTCGGTAGCGCCGTTGAGCTTTGCCGAGACCGCGCTGCTGTTGCCAGGATGCATCAGAAGTGATATTGAAGGCGTTGTTGATGGTTGGGTCCGGGTGCGCGTTGGCGCGAACGTCAAAGCCGCCTGATTTAAAGCCGGTGGTATAGCTGGCATAGAGCATATCTGTGCCATTCAGATCATGCTG
>JAUGSS010000056.1:0-7197 GCA_044426515.1 Methylococcaceae bacterium
GCGCACCGACACGATCAGCGGCACACCTAACCAACGGGCTAACCACCGTCCGGCCAAGCCTTCAAAAGTAAGTTTATGGGCATGAATCAAGTCGACCTTGATCCGTTGCCGCATCAGCACCCGGCGCATACGAAAAGCCGCGATCAGCATCGACAGCGCCAGCAGCACGCCATAGGGAAGCCCCCAATAGCGCATGGACAGCACCTGTGGATCACCTCGATCATCACCTTTAATACTGTTGCATCGGAATGGATTGGCAACGCGGTTCAGCGAGATGACGAAATAATCCAATTCGGGATTGGAGGTGACGAAGGTTCGTACCGCTTGCGTTGTTTCCGCACGGTTTGCATCCGGGTAATCGGCGGATATATGGAGGACTCTTGGTTTTTCGACTTCAGGGTTAAGATCGCTCATATCCGATCTCTCCAAGCGGCAATAAGAAATGTGATGTTGCCGATCAGGTAGCGCCGCCACATACGCTGCGGCTCGATGGCGAGACGGTAAACCCATTCACAGCGCAGGCGGCGAACCCAGAGCGGCGCGCGCTTGATTTTACCGGACATAAAATCGAATAGCCCGCCCACACCTATGCACAATTTTGCCCGCATGCTTTCTCCATAGCGATGGATAAAAAGCTCTTGCAGGGGATTTCCCAGTGCAACCAACAGAACATCAGGCTGTATTTTACGGATACGTTCACAAACCGCATGATATTGTGCCGAGCCGATATAGCCATTCTCGAAGCCGAGCCATTCATGCTGCGGAAAGTTTTTTAAACATCGTTCAAAGCAAGCTTTAACGATATCGGGGCGCGCGCCAAACAGAAATATTCTCAGTTTGAGGCGGGATTCAGCAAGATAGCGGGTTATAAAATCGGTACCGTTCAAGTTCTCGCAAAATCCCTTGCCGTATTTCCATAAACTGGCGATATTGATACCGATACCGTCGTTCAAGACCAAAGCCTTGCTTAATATCTTTCGGTAGACGGCATTATTGCGGGCCAGGTTTACCGTATGGGCATTAGCAATCGCCACCTGCAAGAATTGCCCCTGCTTTACCGTCCGGTCAAAAACCTCGATGATCTCAGCGCCGGAACGTATATCGAAGCGGACTCCCTGCAGCAAACGCCAATTTTCCCCAAAAAGTTCGTGATAGGCGGCTAGAAACTTTTCTGCCGTTCCGGCCCATCCGTAACGGCCCGCCGCCGCCATGGCTTGCTCGCGCAGAGCCGGAAAATGGGCGTGACAGGACTCGGCATAAAGGTGAATCTTGGCCGCGGCAAAAACCGGGTCCTGGAAATCCACCAATAAGCCGACGCCGCTTTTCAGCACAATCTGTTCGAAGCTCGGTATCCGGCTGGCAACAGGTAACAGCCCGGCCGCCATGCCTTCTACCAAAGTCATGCCAAACCCTTCGTATTCCGACGCACTGATAATAAAGCTGACATCTCTTAACTGATCTTGAATGGCGGCATTGTCCAAGCCGGTATAAATAAAGACAGTGGAGTCCAACCCCAATTGATGAATTTGCTCGATCAGGCGTGCCTGATTGCCGTCCCAATCGTTGCCGATAATCAGCAGACTGTAATCCGCGGCGTGCTTTTTGAGCGCCGCGAAAGCGTCTACCAGTTGATCCAAACGCTTGTTATCGGAAAATCGTCCAATAAAGGCGAACACTCCGGTCGGTTGCCTGGCGCCTGCATCGGCAAATTTTTTAACATCCACGCCATTCTCGATGAGCCTTAACTTGGCTGCACAAAGCGGCGCAAACCTTTGATAATCGCCTTCGCTACAGGCGTATACCTGACTGTAGTTGCGCAGCGACCGGCGGGTCACCGTATTAAAGAAAAACTTTTTTGCCCTGCCGGCAAATTGCGTATGGAAAAATCCGCCATGGGTCGACAGTACCAGCCGATGTCGATGCAAAAAACGAGTGAGGGCAAGAAAATCGGCGAAAAAATCCAGGCCATGAACGTGAATAATGTCATAACCTTGCAAATAGCCGAGCACCGCAGGCGCCAGCGGATACTTGTATGATCCCCACCAGGAGATTCGCCGCACCTGTATCGGCCCAATCGCTTCGGTATGGGCTAAGCGAATAGCAGGCTGCCGATGAAAAACCGAATCCAGGGTCAGCACTTCCGCCTGAACACCTGCCTGCAATTGTTCTAAAACCAGGCATTGAACAAAGTTTTCAAGCCCGCCGATAGCGGGGTAAAACTGCCGAACCACATGCAACACGCGTAATGGGCTTGCTCTGTGGTAAAGTTCGATAGGTTTGCGCTGCATGGCGTGGCGCAGTTTCCCCCAGTTTGAACAGGCCTTGATGACATAGCGCATGTACACCACTCTGCCCAAAGGCAGCAGCAACAGAGCAAACGAGGCCGCAGCGACAGTCTGTATGCCCGCCCTGATCAGCGCGAAACTTTTGCTCAAAGCCGGCTTCGGCGAAATAAAAATACGCGCATAGGTCTCTCCAACCCGAAGCGCTTTGCGCAACAGAAAACGCGTACAAAGACGCTGCGGCTCCACCGTCTCAAAAACTTGCGCCTCTCTGCAGGCAACAATCCGGTGGCCGGAGGCGGCGATACGTGAGAACAATTCGGTATCTTCTCCCCCCGCCATATTGAAAGCCGGATTGAACGGAGCCTTCGGATCAGGCAAAGCATTCCGATGAACTAAAGCGTTGCCGGTAATTCCGGTATCCAGCCGGGTTCCTGTCGGTGCAAGCTGCCTACCGGAAAAATTTCCTTCGACGATCCAGGCCGGCGCTTCTGCCGGGTATCGGGTATGCACCGCACCAATGACCACCGAAGCTTGGTAAGCGTATGCGCATTCCAACAGCGTTTTTAACCAATCGGCATCGGCCTCCTCGTCATCATCGATGAATGCAAGCCACCCCCCAACTGCGTTCGCAACCGAACAATTACGAGCAGCCACCACTCCAGGCTGTTTGGCGAGCACATAAGTAATCGCCAATTGCTTTTCTTGTACGAAAGCGTCCACCACTGCCCGGCCCGATTCGGCCGGGTCATTATCAGCCACAACAATATCCATGCTTAGCCCATCAGGCAAACGCTGACGAGCAAGACTTGCCAAGGTTTCTGTTAAAGACCGGCGTTGGTAAGTACACAGACACACCGTCACGGATGTATTCATTTAGCTTTCCTCTTGTCAGCTTTCAAACGTATTAACACAGACGCGATAATGAGCTGAACAACCCATAATGCGGTGTATCCCCGCAGAATTGTCGTTTCTGTAAAGTTGTGTAAAAGACTGAAAACCAAAATGACCCAACATATCGAAATGATGTTTGGAGCGGACTTTTTGAATTCATCAATCAGCTGCAAAAAATAACCGATGCAGACAAAATAAAGGCTTGCCCCCGCCATACCGATAGTGAGCAACATATCCAGATAGCCGTTATGTGCCTGGTTTAAAATGGCGATAAAACTACCGTACTTGACGCTCGGAGACTGTGGCCCTATATCCCAGAAGCCACCGAAACCGTATCCGCCCAACCAATTGCCCCTCATCTTGCTGAACACAAAGTTCCAAATATAATCACGCCCGGTAAAACTGATTTTTTTAACGACCTTCACCAGCTCGTCAATGACATCGACTCCAGCGATCGTCAGAATACAAAACAGCATAAACAGACAACATAATCCGATCACCAACAACCGGCGCAACCCAATGCCGCTGCATCGGCAAATTCTCAGAGAGCCAAGGCTTATTAGCGGAGCCGCAACCGCTAATCCCATCGATGTTTTTGAAAAACTAAGACCCAGCAAAAAAATCCAGCAGAAGATGAAAACCAAATTGCTGAGGCTTTTAAATGCGCCGTTCCAATTAAATCTAAGCCATACCCCGAAGAAAACGGATATAACCGCAATTAAGCCCAAAACATTTTTATGGATATGGATGCCGCGAAATAAGCCCGTCTCATCAAAGCCGGACGGCCTAAAAAGCATCGCAAGTTCAAAAACCAACACCACATTGGCAACTCTATAAAGAAGCAAAAATGCCTGTTCGGGACGTTTAAGAGATGTCGTAGCCATGACTACGCAAAACATAATCATCGTTTGCAGCACCGCTCTGCGGAAAGAAATCGAAGGCACCAGAGACCATGCCGAACTCAGCATGCAAAACAAACACAACGCGATTAATGGAGTCGACGCTGCAATGACATTAGGAAGGCGTCTTGCCTCCATCCGCTGTCCGTCTGTCAATGCGATTAGCAGGGCCATTGTTGACATCAACAGCCAAAATAATTGATTCGTTATGTTTCCTTCCGAACCTTCGATCTGCAGTTCACCGGAAGCAAAGTTGGGAGGAAGGCTATTGAATATAAAAGCGATAATTGCAGAGAGGAGAATAGCCGAACGAAACTCATTTTTAGTGTAATCTTCAGTATTTTCAGCGAAATACCAGTTGATCAGTCTATTTGCCACGAGCACCCTCTTTTAAGTTTGAACAAAAATCAGCATGTATTGATTGTCTGAAATCTTGCGCACAACAACTATGTGCAGACAGGATTGCATGCCCTTTATTGTTAAACAGTTATCTCGCCATTTTGGTGAGCGAATAGAGTCAACTCAATCTTAGTATCTGTGATTGCCCCTTAAATATCCATAGAGAAAAAATCAATAAATCATTAAATATCATACATATAAGCATAAGCGCCTAAACCGCCTAGTGAACAAAACTGGTAACTACTCAGCGTGATTAATAGAACGCGGATGACGCAGATTGAACAGATTTACGCAGATTTTTAAATTCAGTATTTATCGGTTTAGCCCGCGTCACGGACGTTCTAGTTCATATATGAGCTAAATAGGCACTAAAAAATCTTATTAAATCATAAGCAATCCGCGTTCATCCGCGTTCTATTCTTTGTTGCTGAGTAGTTACCAAAACTGCTGAGAATTGCGCTTTTTAGAGTGCCCTCGCCCCAACTCTCTCCAGCCGGAGAGGGGGACAAAAGCCGCAATTCGTGACCGCGTCGTGTATAGAATAAAAGCGGTGAGATTTCTAAAGGAAGGAGTCAACGGCTCGGTATTGCCGGGGCCTTTGTCTTAACTTGAACTTTTTCGGTCCCCTGGATGATTTAATCCATTGGGAATTGCAGGAAGTGTTGATAGCAATGTGGGCAAAAAACCTCGGTATTGTTTTGTCCGGACCGCTTATCCGATTTAGCCGGCTTTGCCGCAAGCCGGCCAAACCTGAGTGTTTTTTGTGTTTGAAAGAACGGAGTTAGTTTAAAGCTTGCGGCGGATTGCAGAACGGTAAAAACGGACGCTTGATTTGGAACAATGGCCGAAAATCAACATTGCGATCAAAAAGTTATCTGATTAACAAGATGTTTCAGCCAGAGTACTGTAGGGGCTGGCCTTGTGCCTGCCCACTGGGCAACCACAAGGGATTGCCCCTACGGTCATAGGTGTTCATCCCGACATAGCAGTGCTAGCTGAAACAGCTTGCTAATCAGGAAAAGTTAAGAACTTACCTTGGTAAATTTGGCTCGGGCAAGATATAAAAACACACCGGCTGCCGCAACGACTTCACCGGCAATAACTGAGGTGACGGCCCACTCCGATACGCCGGCCAAACAAACGCCTATGAGCACTCCCATAGAAACGATGGCCCCGATAACCGTCGTCAAAGCAAGTTGCTTGAATCCCCGGCACGCCTGTACAGCCACCCCACATACCGAGCGTATCTGAAACAGCAGCGTGGCAAACGCCCAAAGCACTACCGTCAACGCAACACCGGAATATTTAGGGCCAAAGAAGTGCCGATTCAGAAAAGGCCATGCGAACCAAAGTGCTGCCGAAAAAACAACATTCAATGCAATGAAGCTGAGAACGGACAGCCCCAGCAAACGAAAGAATTCCCCCGACTTACTTTTCTCCGCCAAGACGGCAAGATGGGGCCTCGCAACACGGCTCCATGCGGAGCTGATCAGATTGAGCGGCCCGAAAAAAACCCGCCCCGCCTGAATGTCTCCCACTGCCGCAGTACCGAATATTGCGCCCACGACAAAAACATAACCCCGATTCTGAGCCTCCGTTGTCGCAACACCGACCAAGCTCCAAGAGGCTTCCTTCCATACGCCCGGATACAGTTCGCTGCAGGTCTGCCACGGACGCTGTAAGGCGCTCCGTAGTTCACCTGTTAAAGACGGAATCATAACGATCAGGTTCGCCCAAGCTAATGCGCTCAAACAAAATGCCGGAGAAAACATGTTAGCGTTAACATATAAATGCTCATAAAGCAGTTCGGTAACCGCCAAAAGCACAAAAAAGCCGTCATCGATTAAAACAGATCTGAACTTGCCGATCACTATTGCCCGGTTCCGAAGATATTCACGAAATAAAGTCGTCGCCCAATAAAAGCCGATTGCTGCAACTGCCGATATATCTAAGCCTAATCCCGGAAATAGCAGCAACAAAAAACTGCCGATAAAAGCCAGCGTGCAAATCAGTATATTGACCACTGAAAACAAAGTCCGCAGCTGCCTTCCTGTTAAATCTGAATTGACAGTGAGCACCATGACAGAAGCGGGCGTATTCACCATGGCGTTCTGAATACCGACCAATAAAAGTCCCATCGCCAAGACAATTCCGAACTTGCCGTATTCCTGTGGATTCCATGCTTTAATCAGCAACAGGTTCAGGCCAAAATTAAATGCCGAAATCAGCCCCTGATCCACAATAGAAATTGCAACATGCCGCCGTCTCAAAACTAAAAAAAGCCAACGTTACTTTGAGCATTGGCTAAGTCCGATGGGCAAAAACAGCGCCGTCCGAGAACGGGCAATTTCGGCATTAATGCGTTTGTCGGCCGCCCTTCCTTGCTCGCGATTAGCTCTACCCATTTTATAAGCTGCTTTGAAATAAACTCCGCTAATTCAATAGAGGGATCAAACAAACTTTTTCTCATATTTCTTCCAAAGTTGTAGGTACGCCGCTGTTTTAACCTAGACAAGGCCGGTTGCGTGTAGCGTAAGAGGTTCAATTTTTTCAATCAATAAGCACGACTACTTAGGAACATGCATCAATTAATTTAAGCAATTACCACGAAGAGCATGAAGGACATGAAGACTTAAATCCTTCATGCTTTTCATGTTCTTCATGGTTTAAAAATAAAACTTGCTCAAGTTATTTCATGCACGACTACTTAGGGATGATGCGTT
>JAUGSS010000055.1:0-28484 GCA_044426515.1 Methylococcaceae bacterium
CGGTTTCCTACTGAAATCAGATTTATTTGCATGCGGTGCAGGATACAGGAGAACAGGTTGGTGATGCAATGCAGTCTGAGCGTATATCTTGCTATATTCTTCATGAATCAAGGACTGGTTTTAGCTCGTCCTCACTGATTAGCATTGACTGACAACAATCAGAATGCCGGGTATAAGGTATGGCCGCTTTCGGCCAATTGCAGACGATGGTTTAAGTTTCGACATCAACAGAAACACGAGCTACTCGGTAGCGTTTAACATTTGCAGTAACTGCTAATGTTGGATCGAAAAGAGCTAAGTTTGTACCGTTACCAACAGAGCTTTTATATATAACTCCGTGGTATCCGCGCTTTTTAATGAATTCGCAAAGATACTGACTAGGAATATAATCAATTGCCGCCGCATGAGGGAGCACTGGACGTGTTAATTCATTACCCAGTTGAACTAAAAAACCAATATCTCCCCTCAAGCTGGCAATCTTTTTTTCGTCACTTAGAAGAAACGGGGAGACTGTGCTGCGAGGATTACGTAAGTCAATAATTTCTAATGAATCTTGAAGTTGAAAATCTGCAACACTTACAAATTCACCTGTATGTGGTCGAATTTCAGAAACTGCTGTTTCGTGAGTTGATGCGAGATATAAATACGGAATACCTGCGGGATTCGCTCTTCCTTGAGACGCTAGTTCTTTCGGGGGCGCCCCCATTTGATCAACACTAAATGGTTCACTTGTACGTTGCATACGTGCACGAAACCATTGTTCAGATACTTTTATTGGGTCTATAACTAAATGTGTTAGAAGATCCTCTAAAAGATCCTCTTCCATTTTTTGTTTAGGGAAAAATCTATTCTCAAACATCAACTCTTTTTTAAATCCTTCCCATAGATTCAATCTATCAGGTTGACCAATGTCAGTTGGTGAGAATTTTTCACGTACAATATCACCATCGTCCAGAATATCGCCCAGAAGCATTTTGGAGTTCGCTATATCCATCTTAGGATGGTTAAACATATTCCAATCATATTTAAACCATTCTACAAGCGTCTTGCCATTTTCATCACGACTATAAATGCTGATTAAGACTTCAAAATAGTCTCTGAGGCTTAAGGGATCAATTAGTAACTCATTTTCAGTTCCACAGTAAGAACAGGTGCCAGATTGTTTTGAAAAAGACGGAATTATTCTTTCACGCAAGCCACGGTCATCTATACAACTTGCACAACACAGCATCTCGTCGCTCATTATTTATTTTTGAAGAAATTTGCTAAGGTTTCAATGTGGTGTTTCATAGATAGCTTCTTTACATATCCTAGCCCCGGAAAATGTCCTCTCTTGTGCAAATCAAGAAACTCCTCTACAGCAGATGTGAGAAAAATTCTTGTTGTAGGGCGATTAAGTTCATCAACCAACTTATCTAAAGCTTCTAAAAACTTTCCTGCGGGATCCTTGGGATCATCTTGTCTGATAGATTTGAAGTGGTGGATATGCATTTCATCATCTTTATCTGGGTCAATAAAAGTCAGATGAATTGCAACTGCGTATGCAGGGCCTCCAGTTTCAGAATATTCGTCACCGACTATTAGAAAATCTCCGAATCCATCCATTCCTTCTTCTTCGTAAGTAACGTGTAGGTCCGAAAAAAACTCAACAGGAGGGTGCTCACGGTTGGTACGTTTTTGGAATCCATCTCTTAATAAAACTCTTCGAGGGCTTTTAAAGTGTTTTCGATAAAGCTTACCGCAATTATCCTCAAAAAAAACGTGGCGCGTATTAGATAATGCATTGCCAAGCGATTCAGCTAATAACTTAGCATCAGTGAATCCCGCATGGATAAGAGTGATAGGTCTCGTTTTAAGACTAGCATAAAGGTCTTTTACGTTCGTGATAGTGACATCTTCAGACAACAAAATCCCTGCTGAAATATTTTGATTTCCTTCAAATTCATTTTGAAGGAGTGAAAAAATGCTATCCCCATTAGTTGAATGATCTCCATGATATGGATTAACTATGACAATTACTTCTCCATCAGCGTCAACAACAGCTGAAAGAGTCTTTGTTAATCCACCTAAAGACTCTTTAACAGGCTCTATAATGGGTACGAATCGTGATTTCTTTAATAATTGCGCATTTTCACGAATAGTGATTAGTTCGTTTTGTTTTCCACGAAAATATGGGTAATACATATCTCAGTTCCATTTTAGGGCTTCATTGATTGGAGTATCCATTGCATTCAAGAGTCTGGCATGATCTTGTTTTCTTAACGGAGTCGATAACGCCACTGCCTGTAATGAATATGGCAGAGATTTTACAAAATTAGCTAATGGCAACAAACTACGAGTTATTCTGAGTGTATTAACCATCCCATTATGCGCATCAATAGGTGATAATGTGACAAATTGATTTCTTAAGGCTTGATGCATTTGTGTATTTGGCAATTTTGGAATTTCAATTCCCATTTTTTTTAATATTTGTTTTGCTTCATTTAATTGAATTGAGTCAAAAACTGCTTCTGATATGATTTGATCTCGACAATCGACAGCTTCCCTAATCGTTGAAATTTGAAAACGATTCGTAAGCAATAAAACACCAACTTCTTGTGGCACTTTCGTAAGCACCACTTTGAGATGATTGTCTCCTGTAATTACGTTTACTTTGGCAAAAACCCTCTGATAAGAAGATATTTGTTGTTCTAAACGGTTTAGAGAATCACGTTCAGACTTTATTTCATAAACTGTAGACGTTCCATTAAGAATCACAGTATCAGCTTTGCTGACTCCGACTCTGAACTCATTTAGCATTACAGCCGTTTGAAGGGAATGGATTCCAAGTAATACTTTATGTGTAATAGCGGCCTTATAAATATACTCATGTCGATAGTTTTTCCTCTTTAATAAGGAAAAAGCAGAGTCGAACAAATTGCGCACAGGAGCCTGCGGTGACGAAAATTCGAGCAATGGGGTTTCTGTTGCAAGTCTTGCAAATATAGGTGAACGACCCTTGCGAGCTAATTCACGAATTAGGCTAGGGGAAAACAGTCGAGATATAGATGAAAGCTGATTAGTTTCAAGCACTTTGTATGTTAATTTCGAAAATTAAATAAACCATCAAGTATTCTAGGTTAGCTTACCCCATATATAAAGAAAATAATTCGTAAAATACTTCAGTTGGTTAATTAGAATTGACTGTCTGCTTTCTGTGGATATATTGTCATTCGGAAATCTAAATTGAGTGGCTCTTCTGGGTCGTTAGCTGACTACTGCTTGCATAAGATCCAGCTACTAAAAAATTTAAGTAATGGACTTCCCAGCCGCTACACTGGCAAACCGACACAGGAGTTAGTACCGTGAACATTAAATATTTAAAACCCGCATTAACCGGGTTAGTGGCTATCAGTCTATTAATGACCGCTTGCGCTACAGCCAAGGCGCCACCGCCGCTTGCATTTCTGCCGCAGAAAACCATAAGCGCCACAGGCTATGGTACGGTAGAAAAAAGCGACCGGTATTCGCGCTCACAAATTAAATTAATGGCCATGAGAGCATCCAAAATGGATGCTTACAGAAGTTTGGCCGAGCAGCTTAACGGCATTCAATTGCGTGGTCAAACCACAGTCGAAGATATGGAAGTCAGCCATGACAGTTATCAGGTTTACCTTAATGCTTATTTGCGCGGAGCAAGAGTAAAAAAAACCTCTGTTATTGGTAGCGACGTCTACGCCGGCGATGATGCTTTTGAAACGGTCGTAGAGCTTGATTTGACGCCAAGATTCTATGAATGTATTAACGGCTCAAGCGAATTGATTAATCAGTGCCTTCAACAAAACCCGGAAAGTCCGGCGCCCGCTGTTAACCATAAACCATCCGCAGTATCGAGCATTGGCTCGGAATGCCATGCCAGTGATTGTTACAGCTATCCTAATACCAAGGGCTTTAGCCGAAAATAAGCCGTCCGAAATTATCCGATTTAGTGGGCTAGATAAATTCGCGCCCACACGCGCTTTGAAAATCATCATAAATAGCGTCTAATGAGAGCCATGCAGCGGCCATCGAATGCCGGCTGTGGCGAAGCGTGCATGGATGCAGGAGGTCGAATAATGGAGCAAATATCTGTCCCTGTAAGCAAAGCAACAAACCGGTTTGATGAATGGCAAAAATATTATTCAAATATATATGGATCGCGTGTTTATTAACTCAATCATGCACCCACGTTCAACCTCAAGCACATGCTGACGTAGTAACCGTTGAAGGCCAAGCCGCCGTTAACAAAGGCATGCCCTTATTAGCTAAAAAACAGGCCTTGCAGGATGCCATCCGTCAGGCATCCATGCAATCGTCTGTTAATATTCACAGCCAGACTTTAGTTAGTCAAAATAACGTTTCGATAGATACCATTTCAATGCGTAGCGCTGCTGCGGTGAGCAATACTAAAGTGATCAAGGAATGGACTACCGATAATATCTATCATGTTGTCGCAATGGTGGAATTGGCGGCAGACAACTCCTGCACACCCCATCATCGTAAACGTATTATTGCAACCGCCTTTCCTTTAGTTAAACAGGAACAGGTGACTGCTTATGAAACCCAGGACTTATATGGCGGTATTCCGCGCGAGCTTAATAATCATTTAATCGAGTCCGGCGATTTTATAGGCAGTAACGCCACCAATATCAATTTATATCCCAGAGCCGACTTGGCTCCGGAAATCCAGGACCGCAGCGCCTATCGCCCATCAAAAGTCATGCAAATCGCAGCTTCAAACGGCATGCAATTGGTGTTGTCCGGTGTAATTAGGGATTTGGAGGTCGAATCCACCGAATACATGAAGGGCGCGGGACCTTTGGCATTCGCCAGAAGCTTGGCCCGCGAAGTTGTAGCCAGACGCGGGATTGGAATTGATGTTTATGTGCATGACGGATTTACCGGAGCATTGCTGTTCCAGCAGCGTTATGTTGATAGTGTTATCGGGGATGTATGGATACCCGCAACTTATACGGTAGGCAGCGAGCGCTTTAACGCCACCTCGACCGGCGAAAAAATCGCTGAAATTATAGACCGGGCAAGCGCTGATATACGCCGGTCCTTAAATTGCTACCCGTTTACAACGCGTATTATTGATATTAAGGATGATAAGGTGGTTATTGATGCGGGCGCGCAGGAAAAACTTAATATTGGCGATCAACTGGTGGTTTACAGCACCAGCGGTGACGACTTAAATCTTGATGGCGGCCTCAGTTTTATAGGTAAAGATAAGCAACCGGCCGGTGTTTTAACCATCATTAATATCAATCCCCGTTATTCCGTAGGCACTTTGGAAGTTCCTGCCCGCGATCTGGGAGTCAAGGTTGGCGATTGGGTGAAATCCTGGTAAACAACTCATCATAACAAGCCAGTCTTGCTATACTGATGGCTTTAGACTATATATTCACTTTTCAATCACCATTACCAGAGTTCATTATGGAAATTAAATCAAGTTTTTTCGGCGAACAATCTATCGATCCCAGCACCATTATTAATTTTCCTAACGGAATTCCAGGCTTTGAAGATCAAACCCGGTTCAAGCTGTTTCATCAGGAAGGCGGCAATCCGCTCATTTTCTGGCTGCAATCTTTAGATGATGAATCCCTTGTCTTTTCCGTCGCGCAACCGTCAATTTTCAATATCAATTACAATTTTGTATTAAATGATGCGGAAGAAGCCATGCTGGAAATTGAAGATACCGCTGACATACTTATCCTGATAATTCTGCATAAAGATGTATCCGATCAACCTACCATTAAAGGCTCCATTAAGTCCCCGCTGATCATCAACAGCGCGAAGAGAATAGGCTTACAAAAAGTGCTTGCTCAAGTGGAACAAAGCATAACGCTGACAGAAACATGCAACGAAATTAATGTTTCTGAAAAGGCATAAAGACAAGTATTTGTTTAAAAAGAAATATAAGAGCCGATTTTTAGCAATACGTTTGGGTTACGCTTTTACTGCCGCTTTTTAGCGGCAGTTTTGCATTAAGCCGATTGTCGGCCAAAGTAACGTTACTATTATTTATCCGCTATATAGCTATATAGGAAAATACTCAAAACGACTCAATCATTAGAATGGAACAGCACACCGATGACGCGGATTTGACTGACAAACGCAGTGAACCACGAACGCATGAAACTGAAGCTGACCGCCTGCGGTATCTTCACGAGCCCGGCAATCAAACAGAAGCGGCCTGAACAGGAATGGAACTGGCTGAACGTTGAACCTGGTTTTTTTCATTGAAATAAATCAGCGTAGGCTTATGACTCTCCGCTTCCTTTTGCTCCAGTATTGCAAATGCGCAAACGATAATCAGATCGCCGGGACAGGCTAGCCGGGCAGCAGCGCCATTAACTGAAAACAACCCTGATCCCTCTTCGGCACGAATGGCATAAGTCGTAAAACGCGCGCCATTATTGATATTATAAATCTGTATCTGCTCGTATTCTCTGATACCCGATAAATCGAGAATATTGCCGTCAATCGCACAAGAACCCTCATAACCCAATTCTGAATGAGTCACCGTGGCTCTATGTAATTTCGCTTTAAGCATCGTGATTTGCATAATAAAAACTATATAAATACCCTTGAGAACCGTGCATTATCCATTAATTGCAACAATGCATCAACTTTTAGCATTTTCCAATGCGCGACAAATTATGTTATGCCTATCTGGAAAAACAAATATTATCGATCAATCGAGTCTTACCCAATCTTGCCGCCGTCAACAAAACCAGCTCCATGTCATCGACGCCTGCTTTTTTTAAATCGCTCGCTCTGCACACACTAAAATAATCCGGCTGAAAACCGGACTCCTGCAAAAACAGCAGTGCTTTGTATTCTATTTCTTGGTAAGACTGTTGCCCTGCCAAAACCGCGTCACGCGCCACACATAAGGATTGATACAATTTTGCGGCGACAATTTTTTCCTCTGCGATGAGGTAGCCGTTTCTTGAACTCATGGCCAAACCGCTTGCCTCCCGAACCGTTTCTACAGCGATTATTTCAACAGGAATATTCAGATCCCTGACCATTGTCCTTATTACCGTTAACTGCTGAAAATCCTTTAAGCCAAATAAAGCGATATCCGGCTGCGCCATATTGAATAACTTATTAACAACGGTTGCAACTCCGTCAAAATGTCCCGGTCTGGACGCCCCGCAATATCCTTCGGACAGACCTGTTATCGACACGACCGTTTTGGCATCGGCCGCATAAACCTCCGCAACAGAAGGTAGAAACAACAAATCCGCGCCGGAGGCATCGAGCTTTTCCTGATCTTCACGCTCGGTACGGGGATAGGTCTCGAAGTCTTCACCAATACCGAACTGGGTAGGATTTACAAAGATACTGACCACCACCCGATCCGCTTTTTTTTGGGCTTCATTGACCAGCGTTAGATGTCCGGCGTGCAGATTGCCCATCGTCGGCACCAATGCAACGCTTCGTCCTGCTGAGCGCCATGATCTAACCGCAGCGCGTAATTCCGGTACGGTGTTAACTATGTGCATAAACCTTAAAAACTATGTTCAGCGGCTGGAAACCGGGACTGCTTGACTGCTTGGTGATAAGCATTAATGGCCTCCTCGATATTAGCGGCGTCGCTCATGAAATTTCTGGAAAAACGCGGACGCTTGATGCTGCCGATATTGAGCATGTCATAAAGCACCAGCACTTGTCCGTCGCATTCTACCCCGGCGCCAATGCCTATCACCGGAATCGTTAACTGTGAGCTGATGTCTTGAGCCAAAGTTGCGGGAACGCATTCCAATACCAACAGCCCCGCACCCGCTTGCTGTAATTGCTGAGCATCGGCAAGCATTTTCTCAGCCGCCGCCTGTTCCCTGCCTTGAACCTTATAACTGCCCAATTGATTAATCGATTGCGGCAACAAGCCCAAATGCCCGCACACCGGAATCCCCTGATCGACAAGAAAACTGACGCAATCGATTCTAGGCCCTTCCAGCTTAACCATTTGCGCGCCGCCAACCTGTATCAATTTGGCGGCATTTTTGGCCGCAATGGCAGGCGTGGGATAGCTCATAAACGGCAAATCGGCGATGATAAACGCCCGCTGCCTGGCATTGCTGACGCATCGGGCATGATAAACCATGTCGCTGATGGTGACCGGGAGCGTGGTATTATGCCCCTGAATAACCATGCCCAGAGAATCGCCTACCAGCATCATATCAATACCCACCTTGTCGATTAATGCGCTAAATGCCGCATCATAGGCAGTTAAGCAAGATATTTTCTCGCCGCGTTGTTTCATGGCGGCCAAATCGGTAATTGACAATGCTTTTGTCGTAGCTACGGAAGAATATTGATTCATTTTATTCAAGTGGATACCGGCTTTACTGGAGCAACCATCAATCCAGCCGCTCCAGTCCATTCATTGGGCACTTGGCAAGCAGATCGGCAATACTGCTCTTTCCCGGCACTAACAATTGCGGAGCGATCTCATGCAAGGGATACAAAACAAAAGCCCTTTCAGTCAAGCCCGGATGCGGCACAATTAAATCAGGCAGCTCAATAATCTGATCGCCATAAATCAACATATCCAAATCCAGCGTTCTTGCTCCCCAGCGCTCGCTTTTTCGCACTCGACCCTGCTCATTTTCGATGCGTTGCAGGCAACGCAGCAAATCTATCGGCGGTAAATCGGTTGCAACGCCCATCACCGCATTAACATAATCAGGCTGATCCTGCGGTCCCATCGGCGGACTGTGATACAAACTGGAAAATGCCAGCTCTCGTACTCCGGCTATTTGCGCTATTGCTGTGCGCGCTGACTTTATTTGCAGGGCAGGATCGGCAAGATTACTGCCCAATCCTATATAAGCAGCTACCCCGTCAGTTGCTGAATTTTTCATGGCTATCGAATGCTTTAAGGCTCTGTTTTTTGCGTACTATTTTTGGTTTTTCTGTGATAGCTTCTTTTGCGCCCCGACTTGTTACCTTGAGCATGACGCGGTGGTTGAGTCATTTTCCTTTGTTCATTTTCATTGGCATTCTGGTACCTTGTCCACCACTCTGCCAGCTCAGGATCGGCTCCTCCGGTTTCGGCGCGCAATAACAAAAAGTCATAGCCTGCTCTAAAGCGAGGATGCCCGATCAAGCGGCTGGGCCGAGAACCGATACGCGCGTTAAATTTAGGCTGCATGCTCCAAACCTCACGCATAGCCATGCTGATATGGCGCGGGAGAGCGGTGCTTCTGATCTGTCTGGCAATAATCTCACTGGCGGCATCCTGATAAGCAATAACTTCAACCTCGCCTTGCGCCATTTTTTCTTTAGCCAATATCCGCACCGGCTCCCATAAAAAAGCCGCCAATAAAAAGTAAGCCGTAACCGTTTTACCTTCGGCTATTCTGTTATCCGAATTTTCCAATGCTTTAATCAGCAACAAACGGGGAAAGCCGTTTTCTTCAACCGCCAAACTGTCCTCCGTGGACGGAAACAGCACTTGAAAAAGTCCGTAATGCCGGAGCATTTCAAAAGTTTGCAACGCATAGCCGGATAAAAACAGCTTTAGCGTTTCATCGTAAAGTCTGGCGGACGGTATGCTGGCGAGTAACTGGGCATCGTTGTGTATCGCTTTCTCGCAATCACGATCCAGCTTAAAGCCGAGCTTGACGGCAAAACGCACTGCTCTCAACATGCGCACGGGATCTTCGCGAAAACGCATTTCGGGATCGCCGATAAGCTTGAGCGTCCCGGTTTTATGGTCAGCCATGCCGCCGACATAGTCCACTACCGAGAAATCCTTGATATTGTAATAGAGTGCGTTAACGGTAAAATCTCTGCGCCAAACATCTTCCTCAATCGTACCGTAGACATTATCCCGCAGCAGGCGTCCTTCCTTATTGAGCATCTGGTTGTCGTTTTGCTCCTCTCCCGCACCTCGGAAAGTCGCAACTTCAATAATTTCCCTGCCGAAATGCACATGCGCCAGACGAAACCTGCGCCCGATTAACCGGCAATTACGGAATACCTTTCTGACTTGATCAGGATCGGCATTGGTGACGACATCAAAGTCCTTGGGTTCCCGTCCCAACAACAAATCGCGTACACAGCCGCCGACAAGGTAAGCATCGAAACCCTCTTTTTGCAGACGATATAAAACCTTTAGCGCGTTCTCACTGATCAGGGATCGTGAAATATTATGTTCCGCACGCGAATAGATCTTGAACGGTGCTGCAACCGATGCCCCGGCGTCATTTCCGACTGATACTTCGACCCTGCTCAGTACGGGCTTAATAATCTTTTTAAAGAAGTTTAAAATAGTCTTCACACCTTAGTTTATTTTTCTAATTTTTATAAATTATATCATTGCTAATGAATTCTAACCCAATCCGCAAGTTTCTTTTACATTACCCTTTTGAATGGAGTAGAATCTCCATTCTGATTTTTTACCGGCAATTCTAAAGACATCATATTGCACACACCAGATATAAAAGATCAGACAACCATTTTTTAAACATACGCACAAACATTAGCGTGCTTGACTGGAATTTGTTATGTTCAAAAAGATTCTTAATAGCTTAATTGACCAACCTTTGTTAACCAGCCTTTTTGCAACAGATTTCTTCATTCTTCTGTTTCATAGACCGCCATTTTTGTTTTCTCTCGTCATGCTGGGAGCGTTAATGGCGATGTGCATGTATTTTGGCCAAAAACTGGCCCTATTTAAAATTTAATTGGTCTGTTCAACAAAGAATACACTACAAAAACCAGGCAAAGATCCCGTTTCCAAGCCTGGTTTTTTACGTCGCCTGATAGCCGTATTTTACGACCTACTGTTACTGATAGCCCTGTTATTTGTCGCGACTGCGCTGTTACTTCCTTTAAATGCAGGCCAGGCTTTTACTGCTCAACAACTCTTTTTCCCCCTATATTTACTGTTAGTCAGCTTCTTCTTTTATGCTTGGTTTTGGACTCATGGCGGGCAAACATTGGGTCTGCGTGCGTGGAAAATAAAAGTACTCACACTGGACATGAAACCCATCAGCTGGAAACAGGCTTTGCTGCGTTTCATGGCCGCCATTCTTTCATGGGGATTTTGCGGACTGGGCTTTTTGTGGATTGTTATTGATAAAAACCAGCTTAGCTGGCACGATCGTCTCTCCAAAACAGCTCTATTTTTCGACACCCACGACAAATAACCATTTTGTTATTGTAAAATACCAAGCCACATACCCTGCAAACAATGAGTTAGTAATGTCATTATGAATTGGTTTACTAGACTATTTTTCCGGCACCCCAAAAAGAACACCGCCACGGAAAAAAAAACAGACACCATCCCTCCTGCCTTTTCAACTAATCCGCTTACCTGTTCAGAACCTGTCTCCATCGAATATACAAAACTATCGCTGGCAACACTCAAGAAACTGGCTCCACTTCGGGACATGGACGATGCCTATGTTGAACAGCTGGCTCACACTATATTGCATTATACTCAGGGTTCGGTAATTTTCAGGCTCGGTCAAAAAACCAATTCAGTTTTTTATCTGCTTGAAGGTAGCGTTGAACTTCAGCCGGATAGCGACAACCGTTACACCTTGTCGGCAAAATCATCTCTGGCTAACCTGCCACTCAATAGCGGCAAACTTTGCGGGGCGACGGCATTCGCTAAAACAGACGTCATCATCCTGGCTATGTCAGGCGAGTTTATCTGTCGGTGGTCGGGTAAAAGCCGGCAACAATCTGTTTGCGTTGAACTCCTTGATATCGAATTGCCCGAACAAATTGCCGACAACCGTTTTTTTATCAGCTTTTCCAGGGCATATCGGGAAAACAAACTAAGCTTGCCCTCATTACCCAATGTCGCTTTAAAATTAAAAGAAGCGATGGAACAAGATCTAGGCATCAATGAAGTCGTTAAAATTATCGGCGTAGATACTTCCATCGTAGCCAAACTGATCCAACTTGCCAACAGCCCGTTATACTCGCCCGTATCGCCGATTACCAACTGCCATGCGGCGGTTACCCGATTGGGCTTGGATCAAACTCGAAAACTGGTCATGGGCATCAGTCTAAAACAATTATTCCGTTGTCAAAATCCGGAACTAATGGAAAAAATGCAAACCTTGTGGAAAAACAGCCTCTATGTATCAAGTTTGAGTTTTATACTCGCCCAGGAAGACGGCTCGGTCAATCCTGAAGATGCTTTATTGGCCGGCTTGATCAGTGACATAGGCACCATACCGATATTGCATTTTGCCGAGCAGTATCCGAATGAATACCCGAATCTGGACGTATTGCAATCGGCTATCCCGTTTTTGAATCCGCCGGTCGGCACCCTCGTACTGCATACCTTGGGCTTTACTCCGGAATTAGCCGACATACCCAAATACGCCGAAGACTGGTTCCACGAAAGTGAAGGTGACCGGCTAAATCTGGTTGATATCGTTATACTCGCCAAATTGCACAGTTATTTCGGTACCCCCAGAGCAAAGGAAATACCGTACCTGAACTCCATACCCGCCTACACTAAACTTAAAAACACTAAACTAACGCCCGACTTTTCTTTATATGTGCTGCACAAAGCGAAACATCGCATTAATGCAGCCATGAACTTTCTTTCCTGATACCACTATGAATAATCCCTTATTAGCCAACTCCACGCTGCCGATGTTTTCCCAAATAAAACCGGAACACATCGTACCGGCTATCGACCGGTTATTAGCCGAAGCCCGCTCATCCGTAGAACAGCATCTACAAGCCACGCAACACTACACTTGGGAAAACCTGATCGCGCCATTGGAAGATGTAGACGATAAGCTTAATAAAGCCTGGTCTCCGGTCAGTCATATGAATTCCGTAGTCAACAGCGATGAGCTGCGCGATGCCTACAACGCTTGCCTGCCCAAGCTCAGCGCCTACTCGACTGAAATGGGGCAAAACGAAGCCTTATTCAAAGCTTATCGTTTTATTGCCGACAGCGATGAATTTGCAACATTGGACATTGCCCAGCAAAAAATCATTCGTAACGGCTTAAGAGATTTCAAATTATCCGGCATTGATCTGGACAATGAAAAAAAACAACGCTACAAAGAAATCAGCCTGGAATTATCCGCTCTTGCCAGCAATTACGAGGAAAACCTGCTCGATGCAACCAATGCCTGGAGCAAACTGATCAGGGACAAACAGGACTTGGCCGGATTGCCTGAATCCGCATTGGCTCAAGCCAAGCAGACCGCCGAGAACCATAATGAAGACGGCTGGATGATCACCCTGCAATTTCCGTCTTATATTTCGGTCATGACTTACGCCGACAACCGCGAATTGCGCCGCGAACATTACGAAGCTTTCGCAACCCGCGCTTCCGACCAAGGGCCGCATGCCGGGCAATGGGACAACAGCGAAAACATGGAAAAAATCCTGGCCTTGCGCCACGAAAAAGCCTGTTTGCTGGGTTTTAACAATTACGCCGAACTGTCTCTGGCAACAAAAATGGCCGAAAAACCGGATGACGTGACCCTTTTTCTGGAAGACTTGGCCGACAGATCCTGGCGGCATGCGCGCAAGGATTTAGCCGAACTGCGTGAATTTGCCAAACATTACGGCGTGCATGACCTGCAATCCTGGGATATGGCCTATTTTTCGGAAAAAATGCGCCAGCATTTTTACCAGTTGTCACAAGAAGAAGTTAAAACCTACTTTCCGATTACCCGCGTCTTGCCGGGCCTGTTTGCGATCGTAGAAAAACTGTACGGCTTGCAAATAGCGGAAATTAGCGATTTTGACAGTTGGCATCCCGATGTACGCTTCTTCCAAATCCATGACCAAACCGGCCAGCTTCGCGGCCGGTTTTATCTCGACCTCTATGCCCGCGCCAAAAAACGCGGCGGCGCCTGGATGGATGATTGCGTCAGCCGCAAGCGCCGCGTCGGTTCCCAACTGGCTTGCGACATACACGCCATCCCTGGCGATAAATTCGACAGCAGCGTTCAAACCCCAGTCGCCTACCTGACCTGCAACTTTACCCCGCCGACTACCGCCAGGGATGATGGACGTGCAGCAACGAATCGGGAATCCGTGCCGCCGACCGCCAGGGATGGTGGAAGTGCGGCAACGGGTCGGGAACCCGTGCCGCCGACCGGCGATACTCCGGCGTTGCTGACTCATGACGAAGTGACCACGCTATTCCATGAATTCGGTCACGGCTTGCATCATATGCTCACCCAGGTCGATCACCTGGGCGTCTCGGGTATTAACGGCGTAGAATGGGATGCGGTCGAACTGCCCAGTCAGTTCATGGAAAACTGGTGCTGGGAAAAGGAAGCGCTGGCGCTGATGTCCGGCCATTATCAAACCGACGAGAAATTACCGGATGCCTTGTTCGATAAAATGATCGCGGCAAAAAACTTCCAGGCCGGCATGATCATGGTCAGGCAACTGGAATTCAGCCTGTTCGATTTCAGGATTCACCGTGACTACGATCCTGAAAAAGGCGGCCGCATCTATGAAATTCTGGAACAGGTCAGGGAGCAGGTTGCCGTTGTCCACCCCCCCAAATTTAACCGCTTTGCGCACAGCTTCTCGCATATCTTTGCCGGCGGTTATGCGGCGGGTTATTACAGCTACAAATGGGCGGAAGTATTGTCCAGCGATGCTTTTTCGCTGTTTGAAGAAAAAGGCATTTTCGACCGGGAAACCGGCAAAGCTTTCTTGACCAACATCCTTGAAAAAGGCGGAAGCCGGAATGCGATGGAATTGTTTATTAACTTCCGCAGCCGCAAACCCACTATCGATGCGCTGCTCAGACATACGGGCATTGCTGAGTGAACCAACAGGAGTAATCGATGGAATGGTCTGAAGTGCTTGAAAATCCTCTATTCGAAAACCTGCCTTTTAAAATAGAACTGAACCGTTTCGGACAGATATTGATGAGTCCGGCCAGCAACAGCCACGGCAACATGGAATATCGGGTCGGGCGAGCTTTGGAACGAAGCTGCCCGCCGGGTGAAATTATCATCGAATGCGCGATACAAACCAGCGACGGCGTTAAAGTCGCCGATGTTGCCTGGGCCAGCACAGGCTTTATCAACACATTCGGCTACAGCACACCTTACCCGCAAGCGCCGGAAATATGCGTCGAAATTCTTTCGCCATCCAATAGCGACGAAGAAATGCGCATTAAAACCGAGTTATATCTGGCTCGTGGCGCTCAGGAAATTTGGCTGGTCAATGACCAAGGCAAACTACGTTTTTTTAGCCATTCCGGCGAACTGACCGGCTCACCTAGAGCCGGCACAATCAATCTGTAATATGAACTACAAAGACCTGCGCGACTTTATCAAACAACTGGAAAAACAGGGCGAACTCAAACGCATCACCGTCGAAGTCGATCCGTACCTGGAAATGACCGAAATTTGCGACCGCACCTTAAAACGGGGCGGGCCCGCGCTGCTGTTTGAAAACCCCAAAGGCGCCAATATTCCGGTGCTGGCCAATCTATTCGGTACGCCGCGCCGTGTCGCGATGGGCATGGGCGCTGAATCCGTCACCGAGCTACGCGGCATCGGCGAGTTACTGGCTTACCTGAAAGAACCCGAGCCGCCCAAAGGCATGAAAGATGCTTGGGAGAAATTCCCGGTGTTTAAGCAAGTGCTGAATATGGCGCCTAAAATAATCAGCTCCCCGCCATGCCAGGAATTGGTCAGGGAAGGCGATGAGATCGATCTGGGCGATTACCCTATCCAGACCTGCTGGCCGGAAGATGCCGCGCCGTTGATTACTTGGCCGCTGGTGATTACCAAAGGCCCGAACAAGGAACGGCAGAACCTCGGCATCTATCGTATGCAAGTCATCGGCAAAAACAAAGTCATCATGCGCTGGCTGGCGCATCGGGGCGGTGCATTGGATTTCAAGGAATTCCAGGCCGCCCATCCCGGCCAGCCGTTCCCTGTTTCCGTGGCCTTGGGCGCCGATCCCGCAACGATACTTGCCGCCGTCACGCCGGTGCCGGATTCCCTGTCCGAATACGCGTTTGCCGGTTTATTGCGCGGCAGCAAAACCGAAGTCGCCAAATCGCTGCTTAACGATCTGCAGGTACCGGCCAGCGCTGAAATTGTGCTGGAAGGCTTTATCTATCCCGATGAATTCGCCGCTGAAGGCCCTTATGGCGACCACACCGGCTATTATAATGAAGTCGCCGATTTTCCGGTATTCACGATCGAACGCATCACCCAACGCCAGGCCCCGATCTATCACAGTACTTACACCGGTAGACCGCCCGACGAACCGGCCATCCTGGGCGTTGCGTTAAACGAAGTGTTCGTGCCCATTTTGCAAAAGCAATTCCCGGAAATCGTCGATTTTTACCTGCCTCCGGAAGGCTGTTCTTACCGTATGGCCGTGATCAGCATGAAAAAGCAATACGCTGGTCACGCCAAACGCGTAATGCTGGGTACCTGGTCGTTCCTGCGCCAGTTCATGTACACCAAGTTTGTGATCGTCGTCGATGACGATGTCGATGTCCGCAACTGGCAAGATGTAATCTGGGCGATGACCACGCGCATGGACCCCGCCAGGGATTTGACCCTATTGGAAAATACGCCGATAGATTATCTTGATTTCGCCTCGCCGGTTTCAGGCCTAGGCTCCAAGGTAGGCTTTGACGCGACCAATAAATGGCCGGGAGAAACCAACCGGGAATGGGGCAGGACTATCGTGATGTCGCCGGAGGTAGTCAAGAGAGTGGATGAGATGTGGGATACACTGTTTTAAATCGACGCGCAGGTGGGGGGGGCTATTGGGCATTTCAATGGCCTGCCTCCTAAAGGCAGCGCAAGGTTCAGCACAAAAGCTGATTTATTCTTGCCGGCAAGCAATTGGAGGAAGCCCAACTTTGTCTATTAATTCAGTATCGATTCAATAGCAGCTTATCAGTTATGGTTTAGGTGCTATATCAACAGTTTCCAGATGAATAGCCAAGGGTTCCGGTCCGGTCAGATTGATCCGCTGGCCTGCCGCTAAGGTAATGCCGGCGCCGACACAATCAGGCCTAAGCGGGATTTGTCTGCCGTCGCGTTCTATCAGCACTGCCAAAACGATCTGATTTGGCCTGCCGTAATCGAAAATTTCATTTAATGCGGCGCGTATTGTTCTGCCGGTATAAAAAACATCGTCAATCAGGATAATATCGCGGCCGTCAATGTGTGTCGGTAACTGACTGGGCTTTACATTGGGATTAACGCCGATTTGCGAAAAGTCGTCCCGATAAAATGAAATATCCAGTAGCCCCAAAGACTCACTGATATTTAAACGCCGATGCATTTGCTCTGCAATCCATACGCCGCCGGTGCGAATGCCGATCATCAACGGATTAATCAGCTGTCTCTCGTCGATAATGCGTTTTAGCTCGGCTTCCAGGTTATTTAATAATTCGGAAATCTTTAACACTTAATGGTCCTTTTTTGTACGGTTGTTTAGCCAAGTTTGCAAGATAAGTTGGGCGGCAAGTTGATCTTGCACTGCCCAGAGCTTGCTTGCGCTGACGCTGACTTCGTCAAACAACATTTGTTTGGCTTCAAATGTCGACAGGGTCTCATCCTGCTGAAAAACAGGCAATTGATAGCGTCCTTCCAACTGCCGGCAAAATTTTAACATGCGCGGCGTTACCGGGTTGTCCGATCCGTCGGCTTGCTTCGATATGCCGACCACTAAACCAGCGGGGCGCCATTCTTGGATCAGCTTGCCGATGATGTCCCAGTTCGGATTTTGATTGATCGAACGGATGGTTTGTAGCGGGCTTGCGCTAGTTGTGGTGGTTTGGCCGACGGCCGTGCCTATTTTTTTAATACCGAAATCAAAACCCAAATAGGTGTCGGCGTTGGCTAGTAATGGATCTTGCATGCTTTAATTTGGGGCTGTATGTATAAGGAAAGCAAGGCCGAAGAGGCGGATTGCATCTGAAACGGCATTCAAGAACGGCAAAAGTAGGTGCTGCGGGCAGAGCAATATGCAGATGAAAGCCTATTAACCATGAGCAGACGGTCTTTAGCCATGACCTGCCGGAGCGGTCAGCTGGTTAATATCAATGCCGATCTGGCTGGCTGCCGCACTCCAGCGCAAGTTAACCGGGGTATCGAACAAAACCTGCGTTCCGCAAGGGGTATTGAGCCAGGCATTGTCCATGATTTCTTTTTCCAATTGCCCGGCGCCCCAACCGGCATAGCCTAAAGCCACCAGATATTGGTCGGGACCTTCGCCTGCCGCAATGGCTTCAAGCACATCACGGGACGTTGTCAGAGAAAGGGTTTCCGAAACTGCCATGGTCGCATGCCAATCTCCACCCGCCGTATGCACTACGAAGCCGCGTTCCTGTTGAACAGGACCGCCTGCGAAAACAGGAACTTCGGCTGAAGCGGGCGCAGTGACATTTATATCCATTTGTTTGAAAATCTCGCCCAGCTTCATGTCCATCGATCTATTAATGACGATGCCTAATGCGCCGTCTTCATTGTGCTGGCACAAATAGGCAACGGTGTGAAAAAAGTTGGGGTCCGCCAGATTGGGCATGGCGATAATAAACTGGTTATTTAAGTAAGTAGCTTGGTTCATGAGTCTTAGTATCAAAGGTTATGGTGACTTAAGCAACTGTTTATCGCGAGGTCATACCTGATTCGTCAGAAAATTTCCAAACCCGGGTAATTACCAGAACATCAAGTTCTTTAAGTAACTCTGTGGGTAACGGTGCAAATGGCGCACTCATGCGGACAATTCTTTTGGCTGCTTCATCCAGGGCCGGATTTCCCGAAGACTGGTTGATGCGTACGCTGTAAATGCTGCCATCCGCTTTAATTCCGACATCCATGGTTAAAGTGCCGGAAAAGTTTTTCTTGGCCGCCACTTCCGGGTAATTAAGATTGCCGGTGCGCTCCACTTTGTCTTCCCAGTCTTTCATGTATTGGGCGGCGACATATTTATGGGCGCTCACCGAGTCGACGAATTTTATCTTGGTTTGCTCGGCGCTTTGTTGACTGAGCCTGATTTCGGTGCCTAATTGCGTAATTTGTTGCTGTAGCATCTCCGCCGACAATTGCGGGTGTGTTTCACTATGCTGCCCGGCACCGGTATCCGCTTTGTCTGCGCTAACGATTTTTTTTTCCGCCTTTTTCCGGGTAAGCAGTTGCTTCGGCGCTTTGGGTTCGCTCTGCTTGGGAGTGCTCTTTTTTATTTGCTTGGCCGTGCTGTTGCCATGGCTGGGTGGTTTTTGCGCCGGCGGTTCCGGCTTTTTGCTTTGCTCGCCCGAGGCCGGCTGGTTTTCCTGAGCTAAAGATTTTGCCTTTTCAGGTGCTTTTTGGGCCGGCATATTGACCAGGGTAATATCAATTGATCGGCTGACTTGCTCCGGCTGCGGCGCTGTGAAATTAATTCCCAGTCCAATAACAATATGAATGACGGCCGCTAAAAATAAGGCAATCAATAACGAGTCATTATTAGACAGCGGCGCAGGCGGATCAAACATTACCTGATGTGTTCTCATTATCGCCATGGATGGTGCGTATGCCGCAAACCTGCCGGGAGCAGGGTCGTTTCAATATGATCCATCAGTTGGCCGCAAATATTCAGTCCAAACTGGCGGTCCAGTTCCTGAACGCAGGTAGGGCTGGTGACGTTAATTTCGGTCAGCGTATCGCCGATCACGTCAATCCCGACAAAAATCAGGCCTTTTTCCCGTAATGTAGGCCCTACCTGTCCGGCAATCCAACGATCCCGCTCGGTTAATGGCCGGCCTTCGGCGCGCCCGCCTGCCGCCAAATTGCCGCGCGTTTCGCCTTGAGCGGGGATGCGCGCCAAAGCATAGGGTATGACTTCGCCGTTAACCAGCAATATACGTTTATCGCCGTCTGCAATTTCCGGTAGATACTTTTGCGCCATTACATAGCGGCTGTTGTAGTGGGTCATGGTTTCCAGAATCACGCTAAGATTGGGATCGCCCTGACGCAAATGAAAAATAGAGGTGCCGCCCATGCCGTCCAGTGGTTTTAAAATGATTTCGCCTTGCTCCAGCAAGAAACTCTTGATTCTGCCGGGTTCCCTGGCTACCAGGGTTTCCGCGCAGCACTGCGGAAACCAAGCGGTAAAGAGTTTTTCATTGGCATCCCGCAACGACTGAGGTTTATTGATGACATAAACGCCCATGCTTTCCGCGCGTTCCAGTAAATAGGTTGCGTAAATGTATTCCTGGTCGAAAGGCGGATCCTTTCGCATCATGATCACATCCAGTTGGTCCAGGGAAATATCTTGCTCTGCGGTGAATTCGTGCCAGTTATTTTCATCCCGCTGAACTTTAATCGTCCGCGTTCTGGCATAAGCTTTGCCGTTTCTCAGGAACAAGTCATTGAGTTCCATATAATGCAACTCCCAGCCCCTGGACTGGGCCTCAAGTAACATGGCAAAACTGGTATCTTTTTTTATGTTGATATGGGCAATGGAATCCATGACCATGCCGAGCTTAATGGGCATTATTTTTTCCTGGTAATTGTTTAAGCGCAAGGCTAAGGGTTAAAAATTATTGCACTTTTTGCGCTTCCCCCTGCACTTTTAATTTTATTCATTTTATAGATTCTTATTTACCTTGAAAAGAATTTTTGGTATAAAGCTCGGCTAACTTTTGAATTTAGGCACGCATTAGGGGTTAATCATGTCCAGAGTATGTCAAGTAACAGGCAAGCGCCCGGTTACAGGTAACAACGTTTCACACGCTAATAACAAAACAAAAAGACGCTTTTGTCCAAATTTGCAACATCACAGATTCTGGGTAGAAAGCGAAAACCGCTGGGTTCGCCTCAGAATTTCCACTAAAGGCATGCGTATTATCGACAAGAGAGGCATCGACGCCGTTCTTGCCGATTTACGTAAATCCGGCGATAACTCTTAAGAGGATAAAAAAATGCGCGATAAAATTAAATTAATTTCGACCGAAGGCACCGGGCACTTTTATACCACGACAAAAAACAAACGGACTATGCCTGAAAAAATGGAGATCAAGAAATTTGATCCTGTTGTTCGTAAACACGTTATTTACAAAGAAGCTAAAATCAAATAATTGTTTGGTTTTTAAACGCTTATTTCCGGTTTGTGCGCTATAAGCGCAAGCCGAACGCATGATAAACCCGACGTCTATGTCTTGGACTGTCGGGTTGCATTGCCGCTGTTATATTTAACTGCCTCCCCCGCCTTTTAGCTTATCCAATACTTGGGTTAGCTTCTCCATTTGTTTGTGCAGTATTCGGCATTGCTTTTCAGCGTGCTGCTTGTCAAATTCCAGTTTTATGTATTTATCATTAAGCTGTTGGTTGGCATTTTTAAGCGCCGCATTTTCCAGCTTAAGCGCTTTTATTTGCTCTTCCAAGAGTACGGTAGAAACGTTAACCTGCTTATCGCTCGACGGCTTCGGCTCACTTTCCTGATGAACATGTTCTGCAAGAGGCGTTTCATTTTCCGGTTGGGATGTAATATTCGGCTTTGGCGCAAGACTTTCCATGCCGCCTCTCAAAATCATTGCTTCAATCTTATTTCTGAGCAATAAAAATGCGGCGGCTTCGCTGGTTTTGCCATCTTGGCACACAACAACAACCGGATTTTCATGGTTGAATGTTTTAAGCTGCATCCTTAAGTAGAAAAAAGGCGCGTTGATGCTGCCGTCAAGATGCTGGTTGTCATAGTCATCCTGCGAGCGGACGTCCAACAAAACGGCCCCTTTTTTTACCGCCTCCTGCATTCCCGCATAATCGACAAACTTTAAAGAAGGCTCTTTTATTAAGGATATAAATTGCTTTTTGTCCAGGCGCAATAAAACAATATCCGTCAGCGCGGTAATGGTTACGTTTCTGGGTGCGCCCGAGAGCAATGCGTCCTCGCCAAAGGTATCGCCGTTTGCCAACTGAGCTAATTTAATCTCTTTTGCATTGGGGGATGGTTTACGCGTTAACAGACATTGTCCATTTTTAATCAGATAATAATAATCCCCTGTGCCACCCTGTTCGAGGATGGTTTCACCTTTTTTATAATGAACGGCCTCCAAACCCATTATGATTTTTTGTAAATTGGAGGGCGGGAGACGTTGAAAAATAGGCGACCTCAATAATGCTGTCATCCAGTCGCCTGGATCGCCTTCAGTCTCGTCAATGACCATGTGGCTGCTGTCCTCTTTGTAAGCAAGGGGGAGGGGATTATTAACAATATCATTATTTAGCCGCAAAAAACGCACCTTTCCGTTCGCGACTGCATCAATTTTTCGGGGGATTTGGTGCGCCAGCGCAAACCGGGCAGAATCGCTGTTTGCAGCAATAACCTCAACCACCAGTCCGGCTGCCTGAAGAGTAACCTCGCCACTTATCAGGTAAACAAGCTGGAGGGTTACATCGCCTTTTTTAAACAAAAAACCGTCTTGTATTTCTTCGACAGTCATTTCCGCGCACAACGCATTAAAACGGGTCACCGGCAATGTTGCGAGCGGGATTAGCTTACGAATAATCAGTCCATCTTCAGAATTGACATCTACAGCCATTTGAATATTCTAAGCAAGATAACAGTTAAATGACAGTGTTGATTGTTTAAAAAATCTACTTTAACACACCTTGCATTAAACATTTTTACACATATATTGTGGCTTATGCATGTTTCATAAACACTGGGAAAAACCATGATAAATACTAAATCTGTAAAACAGCTGTTATTTATAACTTTTTTACCTCTTTACTTGTGTATGGCTACAGCTGCACAGGCGGCTTTGCCGGCCTACGCAGACGGGCAGGCATTGCCGTCTCTGGCTCCTATGCTTGAGCGCAGCATGCCGGCGGTGGTTAATATTTCAACCTCGACCAATATTATGGTCAGTGATAATCCACTGATGCAGGATCCGGTTTTTCGCCAATTTTTTGATATACCTAACCAGCAGTTGCGGCGGCAGCAAAGAAACAGCTTGGGCTCCGGCGTTATTATCGACAGCAAGCAAGGTCTGGTTCTAACCAACAACCATGTTATCGATAAAGCGGACACCATTATGGTGACCTTGAATGACGGCCGCCAGCTTGCCGCTAAATTAGTCGGTACCGATCCCGAAGCGGATGTCGCTATCATTCAGATTCCTGCCGATAACCTAACCATGCTGCCGATTGCCGACTCCAGTCAACTGAAGGTCGGCGATTTTGTTGTCGCCATCGGCAACCCGTTCGGCTTGGGGCAGACCGTAACATCAGGCATCGTCAGCGCCTTGGGCCGTTCCGGTCTTGGCATAGAAGGCTACGAAGATTTTATCCAGACCGATGCCTCAATCAACCCCGGCAATTCAGGCGGTGCGTTGGTCAACCTGCGCGGTGAACTGGTCGGCATGAATACCGCAATTCTCGCTCCCACCGGCGGTAACGTCGGTATCGGCTTTGCGATTCCATCCAATATGGTTATGACCATTAAGGAGTCGCTGGTCAAGCACGGCGAGGTTCGGCGCGGCTTGCTGGGCGTAACCACACAGGACCTGACACCTGAGCTGGTCAAGGCGTTTAACTTAAAAAACATACAAGGCGCTGCGATTAGCCGGATTGAAAGCAATTCACCCGCAGCAAAAGCCGGGCTGGAGCCGGGCGATATTATTGTTTCTGCCAACGGACATCCTATCAAAAACAGCCATGACATACGCAATATCGTCGGTATGATGCAAATTGGCGAGAATGTTGAATTGGAATATTTCCGCGGCAACGAGAAAAGACAGGTTACCGCAACCATCGGTAAACAGGAGTTGCCGCGACTGGCGGGGAATCAGCTGCATCATGCCTTACAGGGGGCGCTGTTAAGCTCGCCGCTAAAAAGCCAGATCGAAGGCGTTTTAATTGAAAAAATCGACACCGCATCCGATGCTTGGCGTGCAGGCCTGCGTCCCGGCGATGTTATCGTATCGGCAAATCGCTATCGTGTTCGTAATATTGAGGAATTAAAGCAGGTGGTTGATCCGAACAGCCCTTTGCTGATTAACATTCAGCGAGGACAGGAAGGATTTTTTGTTGTGTTAAAGTAATAAGATGCGAGGCGAAAGGCGAAAAGTGCTGGTCTTTTGTGTCTTTCGCCTTTAGCCTTGTCCTTTTCGCCGGTCTTTAAGAAAACATGAATTCAGATAGAAACTTTATTCCTTTAAACATCGCCATTCTGGTTGTTTCCGATAGTCGTGCCGATGCCGATGATGTTTCCGGCAAAACCCTGACGGATCGAATATCCGACGCAGGGCATCAAGCCGTTGAGAAGAAAATCGTGCCCGACGATATTTATCAAATCAGGGCGGCTGTTTCAAATTGGATTGCCGCAGACAATGTTAATGTCGTTATCACCACCGGCGGCACCGGCGTAACCGGCAGGGACGGTACGCCTGAAGCGGTTGCCCCATTGCTGGATAAAGTGCTGGACGGTTTTGGCGAGATCTTCAGAATGCTTTCCTACCAGGACATTAAAACCTCAACCATCCAGTCCAGGGCCATTGCCGGGGTCGCCAATGCGACTTATATCTTTTGCCTGCCCGGTTCATCTGGAGCCTGCCGCACCGCCTGGGATGCACTGATCAGAGAACAACTGGATCACCGCACCCGGCCTTGCAATCTGGTGCAGCTGATGCCCAGATTGATGGAAAAATGATGAAATCGGTTTTTTTATTGCTTGGCGCGCTAAGCGCTTTGATCGGTGTCGGTATGGGGGCATTCGGCGCTCACGGCTTAAAGGCCGTCATCAGCCCGGAGATGTTGGTCGTCTACCAAACCGGCGTGACTTATCAAATGTGGCATGCGCTGGGACTGGTCGGTGTTGCCCTGATCCACCAGCAAACGCCTAATTCTAAATTATTGCACTGGGCCGGATGGTTGATGTTCGCGGGCATATTGCTGTTTTCCGGCAGCTTATACGCCCTGGCGTTACTCAATCATGTCTGGCTGGGCATGATCACTCCTATCGGCGGCGTTTGCTTTTTAACAGCCTGGTTATTAATCACCTTGTTCGCCGTCTCAAACATCAGATCTTCCGATCATTACAGCAGGTACAAATAATGCGCGACCCTAATCCACAAACCATTTATCTAAAAGACTACACTGTACCTGAATACCTGATTCACAGCGTCGCCTTAAATTTTACGCTGGATGATGAAAATACTTTGGTTAGTTCGCGGCTCACGCTGAGCCGTAATCCGGTCAGCCAGTCTAGCGACGCATCGCTGACCTTATCGGGCGAAAATCTGAAACTCATCCGCATTAATCTGGATGACGGTAATGACTTAAGCAAAGATCAATACCTGCAAACGCAAGATGCATTAATCATTAACAATGTTCCGCAGCAGCAACGTTTTGTGCTGACTATCGAAAACACGATTAACCCAAAAGCCAATACCGCACTGGAAGGGCTGTATTTATCCAACGGTATGCTGTGTACTCAGTGCGAGGCGGAAGGCTTTAGAAAAATCACCTATTTCCTGGATCGTCCCGATGTGATGACCTTATTCACTACAACCTTGGTCGGCGACAAAGACCGTTACCCGGTTTTATTGTCCAACGGCAATAAAGTGGCCCAAGGCGAATTGCCGGATAATCGCCATTGGGTGACTTGGGAAGACCCGTTCAACAAGCCGTGCTATTTGTTCGCGCTGGTTGCAGGACAACTCGAATGCGTAGCAGACCGCTTTACTACGCAGTCCGGCCGTGACATCAGTCTGCAAATCTTTGTCGAAAAACATGATATGGATAAATGCGGCCATGCCATGCAATCGTTGAAAAACGCGATGAGCTGGGATGAGCAAGTGTATGGCCGCGAATACGACCTGGATTTATACATGATTGTCGCGGTGGGTCATTTCAACATGGGGGCGATGGAAAACAAGGGTCTTAATATTTTCAACACCAAATTTGTGCTGGCGCGGCCCGATACCGCAACCGACTCCGATTATGAGCATATCGAAGGCGTGATCGGTCATGAATATTTCCATAACTGGACCGGCAATCGCATTACTTGCAGGGATTGGTTCCAGCTCAGTTTGAAAGAAGGCTTTACGGTGTTTCGCGATCAGGAGTTTACCGGCGATCGCACTTCCAAAGCCGTTAAGCGTATCGAAGATGTCAATATGTTGCGCACCCGCCAGTTTGCGGAGGATGCCGGACCGTTGGCGCATCCGGTGCGTCCTGACGCGTACATAGAAATCAATAATTTTTACACCTTGACCGTCTACGAAAAAGGTGCGGAAGTGGTGCGGATGATTCACACGCTGGTGGGGGCGGAAGGTTTCCGCAAAGGCAGCGATTTATATTTTGAGCGCCATGACGGGCAGGCGGTAACTTGCGATGATTTCGTCAGTGCGATGGAAACAGCCAATGCCATTGACTTGATTCAATTCCGCCGCTGGTATGCTCAGGCCGGGACGCCGGTGTTAACTGTTCAGCAATGCTATGATCAAGCCGCGCAAACCCTGGCTTTAACCATAAGCCAAAGTTGCCCGCCAACTCCGGGGCAGGCGCTTAAGAAACCGTTGCATATCCCCGTAACGGTGGGTTTGCTTAACAAAGACGGCGCCATCGCAGCGTGTAAATTGCAAGGCAGCGATCAAACCGGCAATGAAGTCATTCTGCAGCTTACTGAGTCGGAGCAATTGTTTACTTTTGAAAATCTACCGGAGCAGCCGGTAATCTCCATTTTAAGGGGCTTCTCGGCGCCGGTTAAATTGGTAATGGAACGCAGCCTGGATGAGTTGGCGTTTTTGTTAAGCTATGACAGCGATACTTTTAATCGCTGGGAAGCCGGGCAGCAGCTGGCCGGGCAGATTATTACGGGGCTGATTGCCGATCTGCAAAATGGCCGGGATATGCAGGTCAATCCCATCATGATTAAAGCCTTTAATCAGGTTCTGGAGCAATCGTGGGATGATTTGTCGTATTTCTCTTTATTGCTAAGCCTGCCCTCGGAAACTTATCTGGCCGAGCAAATGCAAGTTGTCGATGTAGAAGCCATCCATACGGCCCGCGAATTTGTCATTCTGACTTTAGCGGAGCAATTGCAAGCGCGGTTCCACGCTTTATACCTGAATAATCATCGGGATGAATCCGGGAAATTCGATTCCGGCGCCATAGGCCGTAGACGCATTAAAAACACCTGCTTAAGTTATTTGGCTAAGCTGGAAAATAAGGATATTTATCACTTGTCGCAGCAGCAATTTAACACCGCCAAAAATATGACCGACCAAATGGCGGCGTTAACGGTTATTGTCAATAACCCTCATCCTGCCAAACAACAGTGCTTGGACAGCTTTTACCATCAATGGCAAGCGGAAGCGTTAGTTATCGACAAATGGTTTACACTGCAAGCTTCCAGCAGCATGCCCGATACCTTTGCTACCGTTCAGGCGCTAATGAAGCATCCGGCTTTTGATTTAAAAAATCCAAACCGCGTCAGGTCATTGATAGGTGCATTCAGTCAGTCCAATCCGCTGCATTTCCATGCCGCCAACGGGCAGGGTTATCAGTTTCTCGCTGACCGGATTATCGCACTGAACACCTTGAACCCGCAGATTGCCTCACGCATGACTGGCGCGTTAACAGGATGGCGCCGATATGACCAAGGCAGGCAAGCCTTGATGAAAGCGCAGCTGGAACGGATTATGAACACCGAAGCGATTTCCACGGATGTTTATGAAGTGGCGAGTAAGAGTTTGGTTTTCAAAGCGGCTTGAAAAAGCTAATGAGCTTAGAAAAGGGTAATTACTCACCTTTGATAACACAGTACTAAAACGTTATGACTAATGTCGATGTATTACTGGTTTGCGCATTAAAAGATGAATACGACCAAGTCCTTAAAGTCACCGATGGCCTTCAGACAGATTGGCAAGAACATCCGCTAGACAGCGTTAAGTTTGCGTCCGGCATTACCGCTAGAACAGCAAGAAGATTGGGCTTTGCTTAGGATTCTTGCTGGTAAAGAGCCAAGTCAACACGCCGATTTCAATACGGCTTGCCCGTGAGATTTTGTTGGTTTTGACCGGGCGCATGACAATCGCGTCGCCTTGCCGTTCAAAAGCCAGTTCCGCGCCGGGCTTTAAACCTAATGCATGAATGAGATTGTCGGGTATATGGACATCGCCGTGAATCGATAAAGTGGGCATGTAGTCTCTTCTCACAAATAACTTGATAGACACAAAATATATTATCGGGCTTATCAGATTAGATGTGAGTTGGTTAGGCTATTTTCCGCACATGGTGAAAATCTTGAATTGAATCCAGCTCATTTTGTTCTGTTGCTTGCGCCTTAAAAAGATCCCAGCGAACTTGTAAATTGAGCCAGAAATCCGCCGACATACCGAAAAATTTAGCTAAGCGTAGAGCCACGCTTGGGGTCACAGCGCATTTTTGGCTTACCAGCTCATCAATGTACTGATAGGGGACATGAATTGCGTTAGCAAGATCATGCTGGCTTATGTTCATAGGAACAAGAAA
>JAUGSS010000095.1:0-8203 GCA_044426515.1 Methylococcaceae bacterium
GCATCACGCTGACCAAGCAGGCCATGACAGACATCGAGGCACGCTTGCTACGCAATCCTTTATTGCCTAACTGGGACATCCTAATTCGACCTGCCTAAAGATAGGCCAAGAGGGGTATTCTTTATTTCGGAATTAGCCTAAAAGCTGGTCAGCAGCTAGATAGGAACGGTCTCACGAAAGCTGGACGTGCATTACAAAAACATGGAGATAGGTCGGGAAGCGCATTTCCAGAATCAACAGGCAATGTTGCAGCTAGGAATCAACAGGGGCAAGATGTCCTGGAAAGTATTCTGACAAGCAATAATCAATCTACAGCATCGAACCGTTTTGGGGGTACAGATATCTTCGATAGCAATACTGGTCGTGGTGTTCGCTTTGATGCTGATGGAAATATGAAAGGATTTTTAGAACCATAGGTGACACCACTCATGTCTGATTTTGACATTAAAATAATATTATCAAGTGACTCCGATTATGAAAAGTTGACGGCTGAAATTTTTTGCGGGGAGAAATTTATTGCATTGCTTAACCAAGATGAGGGCCTAGATAATTTAAAGATTGAGTTTCCTGGCCCTGATGTACAAGAGGATGCCATTCTTAGAAAAATTGACTTAGCGACGTTTGAAAAAGCTTTGGCAGAAGCAAAACGAAAAATCAAGGTAAAAGATCAACAAAATAGCTAAATCGGCTCTAAGCCGCATCAACTACAGAGCTGTAATCAATGGGGTCAGGTTCTGAGGTATCCCCACAAATTATTCTTTCTCCAATTTTTCAAAATAGCCGACTAACAACGCTTGCGCCAGTTCTAAATAATCATCCGGCAATTCAAACACCACCTAACGACAGGCGATTTTACCGAGAAAAATCACCGAATAGGGTGAACGTTTTGTGCCGCTATTAACCTTGATCTGCCGTTCGGTAGCAGAGCCTTTTAGGCCGAGGCCAACCAACCAAAGCGCAAAAATGATCAGCGCAGCGATCAGCAACAGGTTTGCCCTGCGGTTGGCTTGAATCCTGCTTTCACGGGTTAAATCCAAGCCATAACGGGTACTTTTGGTGTCGCGAAAACCTTCCTCGATTTGCATTCGAGCCCGGTAATAATTCACGACACGAATTGCCGAATAGGCTTTAAGGGACTGAGATACGACCAACAACCACGGTTCTTTTTCGCGTTTGGCCTGCTGCCGACTCTGCTTGGATTGGGCTGGCTGCTTATAAGCGTCAACTGTTTACGGCCTTTGACGGGACGGTAAAAACTCACCAGCAGCCCAGACAACGGATTGCTGCGCACCCAGAGCGCCGATCCTAACAACTTGGCTTTGCGAGTGGCTTTAGCATACAGCAATTTTGCCGCCTGCCATTGGTCGGGACAATCGGCAAAGGCGATAAAATCCCGATTGCGAATCCGTCCCAGCCAATGCCAGCCCAAGCGTTCCACTTCGCGAAAGAAAGGCGCTCGAAACCCGGAGTCTGCAACCACAATAGGGGTGACATGGGCTGGAAGCAGTTGTTGCAGGGGCGACAAAAATTGATGTTGCACTCGGCGGTTCCCCAGTTTTTTATCGGGATGAACTTCCTCGTATAAAGTTATAGTGCGCCCACCCACCGGAAGAGCAGCGCGCAAAAGCTGCTGGCTTTGATCGTCAGTTAGCGGCGACCAGTCAATAATAATCAAGGGCAAAGGAAGAGATTTTAACAAGAGCTGGGTCATCGCACCGTATAACGCCAAGCGCTCGGATTTGAGGTGAGGATTCCCAACCAAACGATCCAAGCGCTTGATTTTATGTTTGATAAACGTGGCTCCGGAAACCGCCCGTCCCTGTAATGGATACAGGAGCACCTGTTAGACCTGCTCCGACCGCTGCCATTAAAGCTTTGAGTCGAGAGCCATGAAGGTCGGGAAGGGATTGCTTTAACAGGTTATGCAAGGTGCTAATGATCGACATAAGGTTCTCCCGCTGATGCATTTTTTAGGAAGAAAATCTTATTTTAGCGCCACTTGGAGGTTTAACGGATTAAAATACCCTATAGCATTTTGTTTTATATCGATATTTTATGGGGATACCTCAGCCTCAGACCCGATGCCGCCGAATATTTCGGACGGTTACATCATGCTCAAGCCGCGGGAACAATGGCCTGAACCGGATAAGTCCAGGGACGAACTGCTGGCGGCGATACAGGCGGCGGCAAACAAGCTCCCCGGCAATATTTACGAATTTTCCCAGCCTATCCAGCTGCGTTTCAACGAGCTAATTTCAGGCGTGCGTAGCGACGTTGCGATCAAAGTGTTCGGCGATGATATGGAGGTGTTGAACGGCACCGCGACGAAAATCTCAGCGGTTATGGTGAAGATTCCCGGTGCGTCCGAGGTTAAAGTGGAACAAACCACAGGCTTGCCGATGCTGACGGTCAATATCGACCGGGACAAAAACTCGCGTTACGGCTTGAATGTAGGCGACGTGCAGGATGCAGTGGCTACCGCAATCGGCGGGACGGAAGCGGGAACTTTATTCCAGGGCGATCGCCGCTTCGATATTATCGTTCGGCTGCCGGAGAACCTGCGTAGCGATCCTGAAGCGATTAAACGTTTGCCGATCCCATTGCCGCGAACGCAAAACAGCGACGGCCGAGCGGCGTATATTCCGCTCGCCGAAGTCGCCGGCCTGGAGCTGGCGCCGGGGCCTAACCAGGTCAGCCGGGAGGACGGCAAACGCCGGATCGTGGTCAGCGCCAACGTGCGCGGCCGCGACATCGGTTCATTTGTTGCCGAAGCCGGCATCAGGCTTCGGCAACAAGTCAAGATTCCGGCCGGATATTGGACCACCTGGGGCGGGCAGTTCGAGCAACTGCAATCGGCTACGCAACGTTTGCAGGTCGTGGTGCCGGCGGCCTTACTGCTGGTTTTTACACTGCTGTTCATGATGTTCGGTAACGTCAAGGACGGTTTGCTGGTTTTCAGCGGTATTCCTTTTGCGCTGACCGGCGGTTTGGTTGCGCTATGGCTGCGCGATATTCCGATGTCGATTTCGGCGGCGGTCGGCTTTATCGCGCTTTCCGGTGTGGCGGTGCTCAATGGCCTGGTCATGATTTCCTTCGTCCGCAGCTTGCACGAGCAAGGCATGTCGCTGGATAAGGCGATTTATGAGGGAGCTTTGACGCGCCTTAGGCCGGTGTTAATGACGGCATTAGTCGCCTCATTCGGTTTCGTGCCGATGGCGATTGCGACCGGAACCGGGGCTGAGGTGCAGCGGCCGTTGGCAACGGTCGTGATCGGCGGCATTCTGTCATCAACGATGCTCACTTTACTGGTCTTGCCGATACTCTATTGGTTTGCGCATTACCAAGATGAATCTATTAATCAATAACTGACCCCTTGAGTAAACCAATGAAAACAAAATTACTGGTTAGGCAACTCGCAATAAATAAATGCAATGGAACGCAGATAAATACGATAAACGCAGATAATTGAAGAGAAATAGTATTGAATCATAATAATCAGCGTTCTATTTTTGGCTGTTGGATAATTTAAGATTAGGATGGTTTATTTTTTGCGAATTACCTAAATACGAATGTTCTCAGCCTTGTCCGGGCATGCTGTTTATGCCCGACGACGCCCAGAGAGAGTTTCCAGATTGTTTAAAAACATATAAAATCCCAAGATTCAATTATTGCAGTGGTGAGTTTGTTGAGTATTCTATCTATTCTCGAGTTTCCGGATGAACGGTTGCGTAAGAAGGCTGAAATCGTAAAAACGGTCGATGATAAAGTCAAAAAGCTGGTCGATGATATGCTTGAAACCATGTATAAATCGCATGGCGTAGGGCTGGCCGCTACTCAGGTTAATGTGCATCAGCGGATAGTTGTCATTGATGTCAGTGAGGAAAAGGATGCGCCTTTATGTTTAATCAATCCGCAAATTATCGAAAAAGACGGGGTAAAAGAGTCTGAAGAGGGTTGTTTGTCAGTACCCGGCTTTTTTGAAAAAGTGACCAGGGCTGAACATATCATAGTCAAGGCGCTCAACCGGGAGGGGGAGCCTTTTGAATTAAGCGCCAAGGATTTGCTGTGCGTCTGCGTTCAGCACGAACTGGATCATTTGGACGGTAAGCTGTTTGTCGATTACATTTCACCGTTAAAACGGCAGCGGATTAAGAAAAAACTGGAAAAAATTCACAAAATGGCAGCGAGTTGAGCATGAAAATAATTTTTGCCGGAACCCCGGAATTTGCCGTGCCTTGTTTGCAGATGCTGCTGGATTCGGGACACGAGATTTGCGCTGTTTACACCCAGCCAGACCGTCCGGCGGGCAGGGGACGTAAACTGCAACCCGGTCCGGTCAAAGAGCTGGCTTTGACGGCAGGAGTCCCCGTATTTCAGCCGCTTACTATGAAAACCAGTGAGGACTTGCAGCAGATCAGCGCATTTAATGCCGATTTGATGGTGGTCGTCGCTTACGGCATGATTTTAACGCAGGCTGTTTTGGATGTGCCCAAACTGGGTTGCATCAATGTGCATGCTTCATTATTGCCGCGCTGGCGTGGTGCCGCGCCCATTCAGCGCTCACTGATGGCCGGCGATCAAAAAACCGGCGTGACCATTATGCAGATCGTACGGAAACTGGATGCCGGCGACATGTTGCACAAGGAGGAATACGTTATTGAAGCAAGCGATACGGCCAGCGATTTGCATGACAAATTGGCCGCGTTGGGCGCAATAGGCCTGACCAAAGTGTTGGCGCAAATACAAGCCGGAACCGTTCGTCCCGAGGCGCAGGATGAGGCGCTGGCGACCTATGCCGAAAAACTGGAAAAAAGCGAAGCCGTTATCGACTGGACGCAAGCGGCTACGGATTTGGCTCGAAAAGTAAGGGGTTTGAATGCTTGGCCTGTGGCGCAAACGCTTTATCAGGGCAATGTGTTGCGCATCTGGCAGGCTGTGGCAGCGGATAATGATTTATCTCCACCGATGGAACCCGGCGTTGTACGCTGTGTTGATAAACATATGGAGGTGGCAACCGGCAACGGGTTTTTACGGTTGCTGGAAGTGCAGTTGCCGGGAGGGAAACGCATGCCTGTTCAGGCTTTTCTCAGTGCTCATGACGTTAACGGGGTTAAGTTAGGTTGAATAATCAGTGAATACAAGATTAGTCGCGGCCCGTGTATTGTCACGGGTTTTGCAAGACGGGCAGTCTTTAACCGCCGCTCTGGATAATGCTTTTTTGAGCATAGAATCGGGTAAAGACCGGGCTTTCATTCAAGCGCTATGCTACGGCGTTTGCCGGCAATTTCACCGATTGGATTTCATTTTAAGTCAATTACTGGATAAACCGCTAAAAGATGCAGAGGTTAAGGCGCTGGCTTTGGTCGGTTTGTACCAGCTCAAATTCATGCGGGTAAAACCCCATGCGGCAGTATCCGAAACGGTTTTGGCGGCACGCAAAAAACCGTGGGCCAAGTCGCTGATCAATGCGTTGCTCAGAACCTATCTGCGCGAGCAGGAAGGGCTGGAACATAAAGCCGATAAGTTTCAGGCCGCAGCGCTTAGCCATCCTGACTGGTTGATCAAACAAGTCGAGCAGGATTGGCCTGAGCAGGCGCTAACAATATTATTGGAAAATAATGAGCAACCGCCGATGGTCTTGCGCGTCAATTTGGTGAAAAACAACCGCGAGAGCTATCTGCAATTATTAACCGAACAGGACATAGCGGCTGAAACCGTCAGCTTTTGCCCGTCGGCGATTATTCTGGATAAACCGGTGCCGGTAGACTTGCTGCCCGGCTTTGCCGATGGGAGGGTGTCCGTGCAAGATACCGCCGCGCAATTGGCGGCCGGATTGCTGGATGTGCAACCGGGCCATCGGGTGCTGGATGTTTGCGCTGCGCCGGGCGGTAAAAGCGCGCATATTCTTGAAAGCCAGCCCCGGCTACAAGAGCTGGTCGCTGTCGATATAGACGAGTCCAGAATGCAGCGGGTCGGCGAAAATTTGCAGCGGTTAAATCTGCAAGCCAAGCGGGTGGTTGGCGATGCGGCAAACCCGGAAGGCTGGTGGGACGGCAAGCCGTTTGACCGGATTTTACTGGACGCACCCTGCTCAGCCTTAGGCGTTATTCGCCGTCACCCCGATATTAAGCTATTGCGTAGAGCCGAGGATATTGGGCAGTTGCACGCCTTGCAAAAATCCATCCTGCAAGCCGTCTGGCCGTTATTAGCGCCCGGCGGATCATTGCTGTATGCAACCTGTTCTATTTTAAAACAGGAAAACGAGCGGCAGATTCAAGCTTTTTTAGCTGAACATGGCGATGCGGTCGAATTGCCGATAGCGGCTGACTGGGGCGTTGCCGGAGTTTGCGGACGCCAAATTGTTACCGGCGAATCGGCAATGGACTGATTTTATTACGCGCGGCTTAGTAAAGCTTCATCACGCACAAAATTGTGACGATTATCTGCCTTGGCGTCTGTACAAAGCCAATATTATCAATAACACAAAGCCCGAAATAACATTGGGCTTTTATCATAGTGCACGGATAACACCGATGGAACGGATTTTAAGGCGTCAACGGACAGCTTATTTATTAGTTTTATCCGCGATATCAGTCTAATCCGTGTCATCTGTGCGCTGTTTTTTTTAATGAGTGAGTAATTCCCCGGTCTTTAAAGATGCCATCGCAATCGCATTCAGCAAATGCTTCGCCAGATGAAACGCTTGCCCACGAATCTCGGGAACTGCGGTTGTTTCCCATAAAGTGCCTTTCTGCGGCGGTCCCAAGGTATAAATAATGGATGACTTATGGCCCGACTCATCAATCAGCGCGCCATTGGCGGCGACTGATAATCCGAATGAAATAGCATCCGATTGAGCCAATCCTTTAGCGAGCAAACCGGTAACCAGCGGGTGTTGGAGTTTACGGTAATCGCATTCCGTCCCGGTGCAGTTGATGACGCGGTCCACTATCAAGGATTTACGTTCCTGTTTTCCCCGCGCACGGATAGTGACTGCAACTTTCTCCTTCGAGAACTCGAAGTTTTCAACCCGCCCGGTGTGGTATTGAAGTTGGCCGCTATTTTCTATTTCTTTAAGACTTGCCGCGGTAATAGGGGAAAGCCTATGCCGATGGTTATCCCAGTAAGACCGCAGATGGCGTAAAAATCTTCGTTGTTCCGGTAACGGCAGTGCTTGCCAGATCTCTGCGGTGTAGGGACGTAAAGCATCGATTAAACCGCGCCAGTTATCTTTGTAAGGTTCAGGAGCATCCATCAGTTTGCGAAATTGCTGCAATATTGATCGAACCGAAAGAGGCTGCTCTTTATAATTTAACCAAAGCGGCAGTTTTGTAGCCTGGGCATGGGCTTTAGGCAATAAGCCTCGTCTGGAAATGACATGGATTTTTCCGCGAAAGTTTGAGGCATGGAGATTAAGCACCCAATCCACCATAGTCAGACCGGTTCCTACGATCAGGCAGGATTCAATCTTGTCCCATCCGATTTTCGACTCTTCCGACCACGGGTTGGAAATATACTGGGCGTTATTAAGGCAAGTCTTATCGGATACCGGAGGATCGGCGGCCGGGAAGTTGCCGACGGCCAGTATCACTTTTTCCGCATAGATTCGATTGCCGCTTTGTAATGAAAGTGTAGCGCCGGTTTCTGACGGCTGAAGGCCGACAGCTTCGTCTTGGATGATTTCCAGCTTAACCTCCGGGTGGCTTGCTTTTTGGGCTTCTTGCACAACCCAAGCAATATATTCCCCATAACCGCGCCTTGAAATAAAGCTGCTTGCAGTGATTGCGGTAACCCACGGCGTTTCTACCAATTTTTCCTGATGGCTCTGTCCCCAACGTAAAAAATGCTCAGGATCATCAGGAAATACGCTCATATTGCCTGCCGGCACGTTGAGCAGATGACTGCTTGCGTCGGTGCTGTAGGCGATGCCTCGATGTAAAAAGCGCGGATTACGTTCGATAATTTTGATAATAAGGGGATGGCAGGACTGGCGCAGTAATTGTGCGGCAACCAACGAGCCGCTTAATCCTCCCCCGATAATGGCTATGACTGGAGTGGGGCTAGACGACATCACAGCGCTCCTCGACGGTAAAAATGACAAAATAATCTCATTAACTTCCTCTATATTAAAAAATAGGTGTAGGTGCCGGATAAGCACGAGAACTATTGAGCAGGTTTTGTGCCAGAGAAGTTAAGCTTTATT
>JAUGSS010000155.1:0-56269 GCA_044426515.1 Methylococcaceae bacterium
TTTCAATTTAAATGAGTTACACGATTAAAAGGCTATGTCGATATCATGGTCGCTGGAGTGCAGGCTTCGCCTGCGCTGGCAAGCAAAGCTTGCACTCCAGCAACGCCTTTAGTAACTAACTGAATTTGAAATTGCTGTAAGATGCGGTAATCAATAAAACCATTGATACCGGCCTTACCAGTACAGCTTCGCGAGGGCTTTTTTTAAAAATGTTTTGCTTTAAAAGTGGGGCTTCTTTATGCGGTTATTCGCGTAAAATTGACACACTTTATTTATCCCTATCATTCATCTTTATGCGTTTGCTCTTATTTTTTGCATTTCTCATACCCTTGATCGCACACGCCGAACAACTTACGGTTACACCCTACCGCCCCACAGTCTCCAATCCGGCCGAATTGTCTGCATTGCGGCATTTAGAGCTGGAGTTTGGCGTCCAGTCGAATCAACCCGGCCTGGAAGTGGAACGTAACAGCCTGCCTTTTTTATTGAAATATCCGTTTGCCGATCAATGGGGGCTATTGGTGGGCGGCGAAGCGTGGATTAAATCGCGCGATCAGGATGAAACCATTTCCGGTTTCGGCAATACCTCCGTGCTGCTCAAACATTATTATCCGATTAACCCGGCCCTGGCTGTCGGTTTCGAGGCGGGAGCGGTCTTGCCGTCTGCGCGCCAGTCACTGGGGCAAGGGCGTAGCGATTATTTGGCTAACTTTATTGTCAGTCAGGATATTTCCGAGTTACGGATTGATATAAACGCAGGCGTGACCCGGCGAGGATATAAAGAGCCGGATTTGGATCGGTTCAGGTACAACTGGGCGATCGCTGCATCGCAGATGATTACCGAGCGTTGGTGTGTTGCCGGGGAGTTTTCCGGGATTTTAGCCAAACAACAAAAGCCGAGCAGCCAATTTTTAGCTTCGCTGAATTATTTAGTGACGCCCCGGCTGATGCTGGATTTTGGCGGAACCGTAGGCATGACCGACATAAGCGATGATTACGGCGCTTTCGCCGGATTTTCTCTGTTGATTGCACCTTAGCTGGATAAACTACGCCCTGTTTATTGATTCATAGACAAGATTTAACAGCATCACCTGACTGGTAAGATCAAGCTCATGAAACGAAACCCCGTGCGAGAATCTGGGCGGGGAATCTTTAACCTTGCTGGGTAACTGCTGAACGCTGCGAATCGTTGCATGGGCATTGATATGCGCACTCTGATTGCTCGGTTTTATTGGAAAATCGAACGCAATTGTAGTTTCTTCATTAATCTGACCCAGTATGTTATCGGCAATTATCCCGGCGCCGGTGGCACTGATATCAATAATAACGCCGGCTCCGGCTTTGCCGTTAACTTGAACCGGTAACTTCACCTTGGCCCTGACGGCGCCGCGTAAGGCAACGGACTGAATATCCGTGGGAAAGCTTAAGTGCATATAATAATGCGGGGCTTTGAAGATGGTTTTTATTCTGCAAGTCAAGGTAAAAACATCCACTCCCGCTAATACCCGTAGGGTAACTTGATCCTCTACCTGAACTTGAATGGAAAGCCCATTCTTAAACGGTATTTTTAAGATCAGGTATTCCCCATCGACATAGCCGATGAGTTCCGTGTAATAAATAGGGCCATGGTGCAACGCCATTTGCAAGCGCGCTCCGACTTGCAGATTAATATCTTTAAAAGTGGTCATCCTATTTTAACCCGGATTATGAGATGTATTATTTTCAATAGCTTAGCCAAGCTGAGTTTTAAATTAAACTCAACAAGAACTAACTACTTATTTAAAATCAATTTGTTATATATCTAAGGCGCTATTCTCAACTAACTTTATACGCTTGGCGAGATATTGTTTATTAAGCGGTCGATGCGACTATAGCTAGCCGAAGACTTTGGAAAAAATTCTATTGTTCATATCGGTTTCAGTCAATCGCTTTGATCTATTATATGAATATAATCGAATATATCGTTTTTTGATTGATGAGAGCTTACCTTGTTTATCAATCCCAACACATTAGAATCATTTAAGTATTAGAATAAATTCCCTGCCTGAAAGCCCGAAGAACAAGTCTTGTAGGATTATATTAACATCGGCAACGACTGACACACAGGTAATTATTAGCTGACAAACAGGGATCGTATAATGCGTACAAAGATAAATGGACGGAGGTGGTCGGCGTCCATTTAAGACTTTGTTTTCAATCGAATTTATAGGTTTGCGAAGATGTTAGACTTAAGGCCGATATTTTTTATGATAAATCCTGTAATGGTTAGCTTAAGTTGACCCTCAATGGGGATTTTCTCGGGCTCGTTTCGGCTATAAATGGCGCATTCCACTCCGTTCAAGCCTGATACGATGAGAACCGCGTGAAACAATCTAATCGGCAAAATCGTCACAACACAATGGACCGGCAAACGTTTCACAACAGCTGCTGTAGCCCGGATTTAGAAAGCAATGAAAACGGCGAGATCTTTGCGCTAGGCGCGGTCTTTAAGACAAAGCCTTTCACCGCAAAGCGCCGTTTAACATCGTTGGTCGGTTAAAATCAACGCCATCGAATCGGTCACGGTGCAAGGTAGGACAATGGGAACTGCTGCGGTCGAGGTTGTTTTTAACGATAGCGCCGGGTAGTTGGCTTTTGATATTGATGCGCCGGCTTCAAATACTTCAGTTAAATTAACGCCGGCTCAGGAAATAAGTACGGTGATTTTCGGCACGGCGGCAAGCTCAAGGTGAGTTTAAAGCAATGTTCAGGATGATAACGGCAAAGCGGGCGGTATGCCGGCCGCGCTCCGAAATAAATCACTCACTGCGATCAGCATTTAGCTCTTGTTAGCCAACTCCCCGGCATTGGCTTAAGCCAACTTCATTCGTTGCCCAACAGCCGCAGATTGCAAGGCGGCAACGATGATTCGGCAATTGGCTTTCGCATCTTCCAATGTAAGCGCCGGGGCATTGCCGTTTAATACGCAATCGCTGAAATGCTCGATTTCCAGCCGGAAGTGGTTAGCTGCGGGCAGACGCTCTTCAGCTTGCCTGCCGTCTTCAGTCCACCATGAAATCACCGGTACATCGCCGGGCATCGTCCAGACGTTGTGACATTTAATACCGCCTAAGGTACCGATGATTTCATATTCACAGCGTCTTGCGCGTTCGAAGCTGAAATCGAAATGGGCGTATTTGCCGTCGCCGAAATCAATGATGCCGCTGGTTGCGATATCCGCGCCGCTCTCGACATACTTGGCTATGGCCGTCACCGCAACAGGCGCTTCATCAAAAAACATCCGCGCCGAATGGATTGCGTAACAACCGATGTCCCACATCGCGCCGCCGCCGTTTTCGACACTTTCGCTCAGGCGATACATCCGTGCCGGCCGCATCATGAAAGAATAGCTGGAGCGCACCGACCGCACTTCGCCGATTATTCCGGAATGAATCAATTCCTGTACTCGGCTGTGTTGCGGGTGGAAGCGGTACATAAAACCTTCCATAACGGTGACTTTATGCCGTTGGGCAGCCGCTTGAATGGCTTCTATGTCAGCCACGGCGAGCGCCATGGGTTTTTCGCATAATACATGTTTGCCTTGTTCGACGGCACGCAGCGCCCATTCGGCATGTTCGTGGTTGGCAAGCGGCAGGTACACGGCATCGACTTCCGGATCATCGAGTAACGCTTCGAGGTTATCGTAAGTGCGCACCTGTTGCTGTTGCGGGGCATACTGGGCCAGGGTTTGTGCGGCAGATCCGGGACGGCGGCTGGCTATGGCGACCAACTGAGCATTCCCGGCTTCGACGATGGCGGGCATTAGACGTTCGTTAATACGTGCGGCGCCTAAAATCCCCCAGCGCAATTTTTTATTATTCATCTGATTGCCTTTAGCGAATGGTTTGCCCTGCAAAGTCGAGGGTTTTGTTTTGTAACGACTCGGCCTTATCCACTGTCATCGCCGAGTAACTGTATTTTTGGCGTTTGGTTGAATATATGGATTTTTCTATTTATGCAGGTTTAAAGCGCCTGCTTTTGAACGCTACACACGGCATGCATTTATTCGGCGTCCCGTGCTGCTTCGATAAAGCTTAGCCGGACCAAGTTCTTACATCTCCGGTATCCAAATGCACAAAATCGGATCTTCCGTAATAACCGACGCCGCCCCGCTGCATGGCAAGCGCTGCATTGCTAATTCTTCTGGTATCTAAGCCCTCAATGCGTATATCGATCGCCTTGCCTTGCATATGCAGACTATTTTTGGCGACGCCATCGCTGTGTTTACGTAAATCGGCATTGGTAGCCGGTGAGCGGTAACCGGAGACGATATGAAACGGTTTTCTGACTTCGAGAGTATGTTTTAAATCATATAACAGATCCAGCAAGGCCGGATCAATAGGATGAACGGTGCCGTCATGATAATCACGAAACAAAAGATTAATTTCGTGAAGGGCATCTTTAATATAACGTCCCTGCTCAAAATAAGTCAGGTTTAAGCGGTCGCCGGTATGCGTGTTATGGAAGGCAAGCATCTTATGGGAAGGTGAGTTCCGATCGGCAATGTTAGGCGTATTTATCCTATATGAAGAGTGGTATGAAGGTTTGTTTGAGGACAGGTGGCGAAGCAGCGTATCATGAACCCGTGTCTTATGAGTGCTTGCGTGTGAATTAAGTACTGTGTGCGAGGCTATGGTTTTGACTTTAGCATTTGCAACTCCGATTCCTCCCGCCATCAGTAAGGAACCATAAGCCATGTTTTTCAAAAACTTGCGTCGTGATGAAATAATGTCATTTTCATTCATAGTCGGTTGTCCTCGTGTTCATGCTTTGATTAGGTATTGATACAGATTGTTATATTCTCATTAATTAATCTTAAATTAGTCTTAATGAACCTTAAATATTCCATGCAAAAACCCGGCTCCGGCGCGGAATGCGTGGCGTAATGAAGTCTTAAAGTTATTCGGTAAAATAACCAAAATGCCTAATTGATCAGGAATAAAATGAACATATCAGTGCTGACGCTGGTTGCGGTATTTGTATTGATTGCGGTGCGTAAAATCGGCCATTTTAATATCAAGATCTGGCAATCGATGACCGGCGGTGCGCTGGTGGTCATGGCGGCCGGCGAGATTAGCGGGCCAAATGCCTTAAAGGCCATCGATTTTAATGTCATGCTGTTTCTGTTCGGCATGTTTGTCGTCGGGCAGGCGCTGGTCGCCAGCGGCTACTTATACGCGCTGGCCTATGTTTTATTTAACAGGATGACATCAGTGCCGCAGTTGGTTTGCGGTATTTTGTTCGGTGCGGCTTTGAGTTCCGCGCTGCTGATGAACGATACCCTCGCTATCATCGGTACGCCGCTGGTAGCGCTGTATCTGCCGATGCTGACTCATCCGAGTCCCGAGTCGCTGATGGCTTTGGCCGCCGGCAGTACTATTGCCGGTAATTTACTGATTCTGGGCGCCGCCAGTAATGTGATCATTATTCAGCATGCGGAAAAACACCAAGCCGGCCTCGGTTTTTTTGAATTCGCCCGGGTCGGAATTCCGTTGGGCTTTATCAATCTGTTGATATACTGGACATGGTTTCGCTATGGGTATGGTTGATCCGTAAAAAACCGTAGATTGCTTACTCACTACGAAGCATTCAAGAACACTATAAAACTCCGTATCCTTCGTGGTGAATGATTTTTTCTTACCTGCACAGCTAATGGACGACACCTATGCGCAAAAAAGTCCTTAAACCCTCCGCTTATCTGACCGAAGTCAAAACGCTATCGGACCGGATCGTCAAGGCGCAACAACCGATCCGCATACTTGACGCGATCAAATGGGACGATAATATCAAGCAGGCTTTTTTTGACGGCAACTGCAAAAAATCGCCGCTGGTAACCCCGGATTATTACCAAAAACGGCCCTTGGGTTTTGATCCGAACGAAAAGAAGCACGAGTTTTACCAGATTGAGCGTGATTTAATGCGCAAATTAGGCCAGCTGAACCCGCTCAGCGTGATCATGCGCCGGATGTGCAAAGAATACCTGGATGTCGTGCGTATGCTGGAGGCCAGGGGAAAGCCGACTTTTTCCAATATTTCCCAGGAATTATACGGCTCATCCCAGGACGTTTTTCATGTCGGCGATCCGACTATCGCCGATTTGGGCAGCATGATGGAAGCCACCTTGTCGCAATTGCTGAAACTGGATTTTCTGAACGAGGAAGCCAAAACCATCAACGCTACCGATGCCGTAGCCATTCTTAACGAAAAGATAGAAGCGGTATTTCCCGGCGAAGGCCTGCGTGCGATGCTCAGCGACGGTATCGTCGCCGATGCCGCCGCCGGCACCGATTACATCAAATTGCGCGCCGATGCGTTGTTCAACATGCGCGATTTGCGTGTGCTGGAAGTTCACGAAATATGGGTGCATTTGGGCACTACCTTGAACGGCTTGGCCCAACCTTATTGCACTTTTCTCGGCAAAGGACCGCCGTCCGCGACCATCACCCAGGAAGGATTGGCGGTATTGATGGAAATATTAACCTTCAGTTCCACACCCAACCGGCTGATACGTCTGATTAACCGGGTGCGTGCCATCACGCTGGCCGAAGAAGGCGCTGACTTTATGGATATATTTTATTTTTTTAAAGATAAAGGCTTGGACAGGGAAGAAAGTTATACCCTCAGCAGCCGGGTATTTAGAGGCAGCAGCTCTGAGGGTATGCCGTTTACCAAAGACCTGACCTATATCAAAGGCTTTGTGCTGACCTATAACTTCATGCGCCTGGCGGTCAACAAGGGTAAACCGGATCGCATCCCGTTGCTGTTTTGCGGTAAAACCATGATCGAAGATATGAAGGTATTGGTCGACTTGGTTGAAGAAGGCACGGTTATAGCGCCGATCTTCCTGCCGCCGCAGTTCAAAGACCTGATGGGGCTTTCGTCCTGGTTAAGTTTTAGCCGCTTCATGTCGTCAATGAATTTCAGGCAACTGGAGCAGGACTATTCCAATGTTTTATGATGAACCGTTATTTATGAATATATACTCCAAGCGGTCAATTTTTCGGTTTCATATTTGGCGAGACTGTTGTAAAAGAACTAAAAACTGACGCACTGAAGAAATTCGAAGATAGGTTGCAGGGAAGTATTTAAGAGCATCCAAAAACAATTAATGATTGCGGAATGGCTGGGGTAAAAGCAGAGGACGTTGCTCTCGTCACTCTAACCGGTGGAGGTAGCGCTATTCCGCCGATTCGAAAAATTACCCCCAGTAGTTTGATTATTATGTGAGGCAATACGACCGGACAGGGTCCCTTTGTGCTTTCCCTTGTTACGACTTACAATATACGGCATATTTAGCAAAATAATGGTGTAAAAAATGGAGAAGGTTTTTAAAATGTTGTTGGTGCATCACTGTGAATAACACAGCGAACGAGATCGCCAATGGCATTAAAATCCCGGAAGAAACACCGAACGCAAAGGCTTTACGAGAAGCCAAAGAGCAGCTTATTCTCATTAATGGCATCTTAGAAAGACCGGAAATAAAGCGTATTTTAGATAATATACAAACCTCCATTCCTTTTCTGTCCGATACAGACAGCAGGCAACTGACGGATAAAATAAATAAATTCCATGCCTCCAGCCTACACACCGCAATGTGTGCCGCCCAGACTACTCCTAGGGACGACTTTTCCTTTTTGATCGATCGAACAAAGAGCCTAAAAGACGCTCTGTGTAAAATATTCGACGATGTAACATTTTACATTCAGTTCACCAGAGGAGCCGCTAAAGCGGAAATGGATGAACAGGAAGAAAGAGCAGAACGCAGATACATTGAGATCCTCCTTATTGTAGCCAATGCTTATAGAGAATTGACTAATCTCCCTGTTATTGAAATGCCTAAATTATGCGTACTCGCTCATCAAGGTGCCGCGCAAAAAAAACGTTAGAAAATTGGGTTTGGTGAGTAACGAGAAATCGGATTTAAACAATAGAGGGACTTGAAAAACCCATTGAAGCGAGCGGAATTAGTGTCCAGAACGAGTTTGTTGTTATGTTGGAAAACTTAAGCAATAAAATTCTTGATGCGCTTAACCAACCTTACCAACTTGCTATCCACAAGTACAAAAACACCCTTAGTATTGGTGCAACGCTATTCAATGACAACCGCTATGAAATAGATGAGTTGATGAAACAAGCCGACATTGCCATGTATCAGTCCAAGCAGGCAGGGCGTAATACCATGCGCTTTTTCGATCCGCGTATGCAGGAAATCATTAACAGCCGGGCATCGCTTGAAGGTGAATTACGCGATGCGCTTGAAAACCACCAATTCCATTTATATTACCAAATTCAGGTTAACGGCCTCCAAGAGGACGGCTCTCATCGTCCATTAGGTGCAGAGGCATTGATTCGTTGGATGCACCCTGAGCGCGGACTCGTTTTTCCGGTAGAATTTATTTCCCTGGCGGAAGAAACAGGCATCATACTGCCAATCGGGCAATGGGTACTGGACACCGCTTGCGCCCAGATTAAGGTATGGCAACAAGACCAACTAACACATGATCTTGTTTTAGCGGTAAACGTAAGTGCTAAGCAATTTCGTCAACCCGGCTTTATAGCCCAAATACAATCCGTTGTTCAACGCCATGCCATCAATCCAATGTGTCTCAAGCTGGAACTGACGGAAAGCCTGTTATTGGAGGACATCGAAGAGACTATTGCGACCATGAAAGCTTTGAACGAAATGGGTATTCAATTCTCGCTGGATGATTTCGGCACAGGCTATTCATCGTTGCAATATCTAAAACGGCTACCCATCAATCAGCTTAAAATCGATCAGTCGTTTGTGCGCGACATCGCTTTAGATAATAGTGATAAAGCGATTGTACGCACCATTATTGCCATGGCAAATAGCTTAAATATGAATGTTATAGCCGAGGGCGTGGAGACCGAAGACCAGCTAAAATTCCTCTTAAAAAATAATTGCGCTTACTACCAAGGGTATCTTTTTGGTAGGCCAATGCCAATTGAGCAGTTTGAAGCGTTACTTGAAACGAAGGCATTGAAGATCGCTAAGCCATGATTTGAAATGACTTGTTGCTTAAATTATTGCTTCATTCGATTGTTTCGGCGTGTAGTAAATTTGTCATTACGCTGAAATTGTTTTGGCGTAGAGTGTAGTAAGATCGTAGTAGGTTTGAACTTGGCGAGTTCTGCAAGTGTTTGATTCTTAATTATTCATATTGTGAGTACTGTACTCTTAATCCATGGGGCCAGGGTTCGAATCCCTGACGCCCCACCAGTAAATTCAAAAGCCTTACCGATTTATATGGGTAAGGCCTTTTTTGTTTTCAGCGTCATGTAACCGCATTTGCTAAATTCCCCGGCGCAAACCGTCAATATTTATCTGATATAAAACAAAGATTATTTGACGGTGTTCTGGATTAGAAAAAATAAGTTTTCTAAGTTCAAAAGCCGATTCCATGGGTAAATCCATTTCAGCCGGATGTTGGCATATTTGCTCTTTGGTAAAGTCTATTGTCATATTTAATTTGTCTTAATGAAGCCGTGCTTGCCGATACGCTATTAGGCTGCTGAGGTATTTCAGCCCGGTTTAATATTGGGACGCGGTTTTTGTCTGGCTTGCCAGAGGTCGTATTCTGCCTGCATACGCACCCAACTTTCGGCGGTGGGGCTGTTCATCCATATCCGCACTGATAGCCGCGCGGCCATTGATAACGCGAGACAACGCAACACGCCAAGTTGTGCGGCGGCTTCTGTCACACCGAGACCCAGCTCCGGTAAAACATCTTCCTTCAAAATACTGCCCGGATGGGGTGGGTTAAACATAGTCATATCGAACACCTGTTAGTGATAGTCTTGATAATCGACCAAGATTGCATCTTCGCCTTCAAACGTGAATGTAAGCCGCCAATTGCCGTCTACTTTTACTGCCCAATGTTCCGCTGCAATGCCTGCTTTCGAACCGGTTTCAAAAAATTGTTGAATGCCTTTGTGGCGAAAACTCTTAATCATGATAAAGCGTATCTTGACGCTTTACGGTTTACAAATATTTTATTTAACGACACGCAAAGCCTGTACAACCTGAGACTGGTTAAACTCGATTCCGGCTTCAGAACCGCTATACTCACGGCTCGCCTATTCTTTGATAAAGCCGTTCGAAAGATTGGCGCTGTTTATTGAGAAAACAAGGCAAAAATACCGACTTTCAATTTCGAATATCATTTTTTTTTTAAATATAAAACCTCGGACTTTCGGCATCAAATTATTGCTGACGATAGTTAGATGCAATGGATTACGCAGCGGATTCTAAAAGCTTGCCAAAAATGAATTTAATTGTTAGTTTGGAGATACTACTTACAAGGAGGTATGTTGATGCTATTAAATTCTCAATCCATCATTCCAATCAAAACTTACCGGTTTTATTTCGATAAGACTAACCTAGGCCGCTTACCTACGTTTCCAGGATCGGCTTGGCGTGGTTCTTTTGGTCATGCGCTAAAAAAGACTGCCTGTGTCGTCCGAGACACTCCCTGCAATCAATGTTTGCTAAAAAATGCCTGCGCATACAGTTATATCTTTGAAACACCGCCTCCCGCTAATGCTGAAAAAATGCGCAAATATACAGCAGCACCGCATCCTTTTGTATTACGTTTCCCCCAAACGGGGTTACCAGAAGATTCGTTGTATATATTGGATGTGATTTTATTTGGTCATGGTCAACGCTACTTCCCTTATATTGTCCATGCCTTGCAAACAGCGGGTAACAATGGCATCGGCGGGCACCGTCAAATGTTTGCATTGCTCAAAATTGATGATATCGACTCTCAAAACAACAGCCGAACCATCTACCAAAATAGTGAACTCCTGCCTCAACAACCGGCAGAATTACCTGCAATTCCTGCCATGCCCAACCGGATTGAAATTACTTTTCATAGCCCGCTACGTATTAAGCAAAACAGCAAAAATCTCGCCACACGCGAATTCAACTTTGGCTCCTTGTTCAGCACCCTACTCAGGCGTATTTCCATGATCAGCTACTTCCACACGGATAGCCCACTGAAAACGGATTTCGCCGCATTGACAGCCAAAGCCAGAAATGTGCAATTCGCCTCGCAACAACTCAAATGGTACGACTGGACCCGCTACTCATCCCGGCAAGAAACAGAAATGAACATGGGCGGCCTGATCGGCAGCGTACATCTCGATATGCAGGATTTGGAAGAGTTTTGGCCTTACCTTTGGCTGGGGCAATGGACCCATGTCGGCAAAGGCACCAGCATGGGCATGGGCGCTTACACAATTCAATCGGCAAGCTTGCCAAATGCCTAAAATCATCCAAAAGGGTCGAAACTCACTGGGTCGAAGCAGATGTCGGAGAGATGTGGGAGCGATGTGGGAGCGACGCCCACGTCGCGACTAACGCAAATCGCGACGTGGGCGTCGCTCCCACCCCACCCCGCTGCACTGAATCACTAACACTATCAAGATGAATACAAAATCAATTTTACTCGCCGTCACCGGCCTCAGCCCGCAAGTAGTTACCGAGACCCTGTACGCTATACATCAACAAGGGCAAGCTTTGCCCGAGCAAATTCATATACTCACCACCGCAGAAGGTTATCAGCGGGCACGGCTAACCCTGATAAACGACGGCTGGTTGGCTCGATTTTATAACGACTATCACCAGCCAAAACCCGATTTTTCCGAACGCCACATCCATATCCTTCAACATTCCAATGGCGAGCTTTTGGCCGATATCCGCACCCAAGCAGATAACCAAGCTATGGCCGACGGCATTACCGAATGGATTAGAACGTTAACTGCCGATCCGGATACCGCGCTCCATGTTTCAATCGCCGGCGGCCGTAAAACCATGGGCTTTTATGCCGGTTATGCCTTGTCGTTATATGGCCGTCAGCAAGACCATCTCAGCCATGTATTGGTGTCTGCCGACTACGAATCTCACCCCCAATTTTACTATCCCACGCCGTATTCCCAAGTCATCTACGGCAACGACCCCACCCGCAAACCCTTGGATACGCAAAATGCCGAAGTCATGCTTGCCGACATTGCCTTTGTGCGTCTGCGCCACGGCTTGGACGAGGCCTTATTGCAAGGCAAAAGCAGTTTTAGTGCATCGGTCAGCAAAGCCCAGCAAGCGCTAGGCCCGGCCCATTTAAGCATTGATCTCAAACAGCGCAGTATTAAAGCTCAGGATACCCTGATCAAACTTATCCCCAGCGATCTGGCGTTTTACAGCTGGTTGTTGAAACGCCAGCTGGCAGGTCAGCCGTTACCCAGCTGTCCTTACGATGGCGCGCCTGAACATGGGTACGCAGAACAGTACCTGCAAGAGTACCGGTTGATCAGTGGCGAACTGGGTGGCGCCGACCGCACCATTCAGACTCTACAACAGGGCATGAGCAAAGCCTTTTTTGAGCAGCGAAAATCGCGGATTAATAAAACATTACAACAACTTTTGTCACACGGCGCTTCGGCTTATTTGATCAGTCCGGTGGGCAAACGCCCCCAAACCCGCTATCGGATAATGTTGGATGCGGAACAGATTCAGTATCAACAGGAGAATAAAGAATGACCATCAAGCCATTGCTCGAACAGTCCAGTCGTATAGCATTAGCGGCTTTTTTGCATGATTTGGGCAAGTTTGCTGAACGGGCAAAAATCCCGGTTAATCAAAAAAACCTGGACATCAATAAACAGCTCTATTGCCCGCATCGTAAAAAATTTACCGACGATAAAGGCTGGTTCAGCCATGTTCATGCAGCCTATACCGGCTTGGCGATGGACTTGATTGAAGACTACATGCCCGAGTTAAAAGGCGTGGATTTTGCCCCTTTCGGCTCATGGAAAAACAAAGATGTAGACGATTCGTTTATCAATGCCGCTGCTAAGCACCATAGACCAGAAAGCTTTTTGCAATGGATTATCGCGACTGCGGATCGGGTGGCATCAGGTTTTGATCGTGAAGAATTTGAGGAATACAACCATGGTGAAGATGTTACGGAAACAGGAAAAAACCACTACACAGCTCGGCAGCTACCCTTGTTTGAGCAAATCCGTCTAGGTGATGATAAAAAAATACCGCCACAACAATACACCTACCGTTATCCGCTAAAACCCTTATCACCCAAAAGCATATTTCCCATCCCCAATAGCATCTTTCCAGTCGATGCGACAGAGTACGAAGGTAACGACGATAAAGCCGCGCAAAAAGAATACAACGATTTATGGCAAGGCTTTACCGAAGCGTTAAAACTTATGCCAAAGTCGCATCGCAACAACTGGTCCTTATGGCTGGATCACTTTGAAACCTTGTGGGGTGTGTATACCCAAGCGATACCCTCTGCCACCGCTTTTAATATTCGCCCGGACGTGTCGCTGTATGACCATTCCCGTGTTGCGGCTGCCTTGGCAACGGCGTTATGGCGTTATCACCATGATCGAAACGAAACTGACGAAATTACCGCTAAAGAACTTAAAGCCCAGGAAAAAAGCTGGGAAGATAAAAAGTTCTTGTTAATTCAAGGCGATTTTTTCGGCATTCAAGACTTCATCTTTGCCAGCGGTGGTGAAACCAACAAGCGCGCCGCAAAACTGCTGCGCGGCCGCTCTTTTTACGTGTCGTTGCTCAGCGAATGCGCGGCGTTGAAAGTGCTGGATGCTTTGGATTTGCCATCCACCAGCCAAGTGATCAATGCGGCCGGTAAGTTCATGATTGTTGCCCCCAATACCCCGGCAACCGTCACAAAACTGCAACAGGTGCAACAGGAACTGGATGGCTGGTTCTTGCAGCGCAGTTGGGGCCAAGCCGGAGTAGGTTTGGCCTGGACGGAGGCGTCCTGCAATGATTTTCGTCGCAATCCTGATAATCGCGACGTGGGCGTCGCTCCCACCGTGGGAGCGACGCCCACGTCGCGACTAAAAACAATCAGCCCCTACCAAGAGCTCATCAAAAAACTGTTTGAACAACTTGAGATCATTAAAAACCAACGCTTGAACCTTTGCGCCGATTCATCGACTCCGATCATTTTTAACGGCTTTCTCGATAGTTTTGATAATGACAAAGGGGTTTGCAAAATTGATGGCCGCTCACCGGCTAAAATATTGCTCGATAATGAAATTTGGATAAGTGAACTTGCCAATGACCAAATAAACACGGGTACTTGGTTGGCAAAAGCAGAACGGGAACGCATCTTGATCACCCGTAAGTCGCTGGGCATGGATACCGCTTTAAAAGTATCCATTTTTGGTTATCACATCAGCTTTGCTAAATCAGAAGAAGATCAAGGTAAATTCGGCGAACAAGCCAAAAACGGCAACTTGCTCAGAGCCTGGGACTTTTCCTTGCCCAAATCTGCTGATAAAGCGCTGTGGAACGGTTATGCCCGACGTACTATCAACGCCTATGTGCCATTATTCGATGACAAAGCTCAAGCCGAGGCCGCATTAGGCAAATATGCCGGTGAAGAAAAACTGGATTTCGGCGAAGCGAAGACACTCAACCATATTGCCTGCGAAGACCAAACCTTGCAGGAAAACCATAAATGGCAGGGCATCAGCGCCCTGTCCACTTTAAAAGGCGATGTCGATAATCTCGGCATGATCTTTCAATCCGGCTTGAGCGACGATGCCAGCTTTAGCAAAACCGCCGCGCTGTCCCGTCAAATCAACAACTTTTTTACCGTCTATTTACCTTGGCTTTGCCGATCAGACGATCAATATCGAAACACTTACACCGTGTTTGCCGGTGGCGATGATTTCTTTTTGATCGGTCCATGGCTGTCGCAAATCAAATTAGCCAGCAAAATGCGACAAGCTTTTCAAGACTATGTGGCAGGGAATCCGGAAGTACACTTTTCCACAGGCATCAGTACCACCAAACCCGGCTTACCGATTGGACAGTTAAGCGACATGGCTGAAAAAGCGCTGGAACAGGCCAAAGCACATAATCCTAAAGATGAAAAACCAGCACCGAAAAATGCAGTTTGTTGTTTTAATCAGCAGATGTTTTGGGAGGAGTTTAGCGCCTTGGAAACCCGTCGGGACCGATTGCAAGAACTAAACCAGGAAATGAATTTAAGCACTGGCTATGTCTACGGCTTGCTAACCCTGATCAACATGGCGGAAAAGGTTAATGAAAAGCCTGAAAACGCTATCTGGCACAGCTATTTTGCTTATCGCACCGTGCGGATGCTGGAACGTAACAAGCCGCTCGACAAAGATCAGCGCAAACGGCGGCAAGCAGAACTCGCCGAAGAAATTGCTAATGCCGGTATTATCCGACATGGCGGTAATTACCGGGTGGCGCTGTTTTGCCATTTGTATCAGCAACGTTAATCGCGACGTAGGCGTCGCTCCCACCGTGGGAGCGACGCCTACGTCGCGACTCAAAACAAATAACAGGAGATCAACATGGACATCAAACTCAGCAAGACCGGCGAAAAACTTGATCCGGAATTATTCAACGGTATTGCTAAAAATGCAGCTGAAAAAGTTGCGAGCGGGAGCGACAGAGTCAATAAGTCAACCCAGCTCAGAAAATTCTATGACGAAATAGTGTTATGGGATAACAAGGTGCTGCTCCACCCGGAAAAATTCGACGAATACCTACCCTTTATCAGAATGCTGAATGCCAAAGTCGCTTATGCAGAAGGCCGCAAATTGGTGGATCATAATTTTGTCAGCTTGCTCAACAACGGTTTAAAGCAAGTCATCTGTACCGAGACATTACACACCTTCAAATTGTTCATGGAAGCCTTCATGGGCTTTTACAAACAAGTAAGAGACAAAGACTAACGGAGACTTAACCCATGCAACTAACTCACATTCAAAAACTCACCGGCCAAATCGAATTACTCAGCGGTCTGCATATCGGCAGCGGCAATACTGAAATTCATATCGGCGGCACCGATAATCCAGTGATCAAAAACCCGATTACCCAACAACCGTATATCCCCGGCTCCAGCATCAAAGGCAAAATGCGCAGTTTGTTGGAGTGGCAATTAGGCGTAGTTGGACAAACCGACGGTCACCCCTTAAGCTTTAAGCACCTAAATAAATTGGATAGCAAGATACTGGATGAAGCCAAAACCTTGATAAAACTGTTCGGCGGTGCGCCCGATGGCGATATTGCTCAAGATTTGCTAGCCGAAATCGGGCCCAGCCGACTGGCATTCTGGGACTGCTCGCTAGATCCACAATGGGCAAAAGAAATGGATGACAAAAACCTGATGCTCACCGAAATCAAAATGGAAAATACCATCGACCGTATCAAAGGCACAGCCGAACATCCACGCAACACCGAGCGTGTTCCGGCTACCGCCAGATTTGACTTCAATCTCACCATCCGCGTCCACGACGACGAAGACCTGACCAACACCATTCTGGTCGGCCTTAAATTGCTGGAACTCACCGGTTTAGGTGGTTCCGGTTCGCGCGGCTACGGAAAAATTGCTTTCCGTGATCTGAAGCTTGATGGTCAAGATTTTCAAACCAAACTGGAACAACTCAATTTGCAAGAGGCCGCCTGATGCAAAGCATTCGCGTGACACTAACACCTTTATCGGCATTCGCTACGCCGTTAAAGGGCGACACGCTGTTTGGGCAACTGTGCTGGGCGATTCGCAATCGCCTGGGTGAAGCGCGTTTGAATCAATGTCTGGAAGGCTATACCAATGGCCAACCGTTTGCTGTCATATCCGATGCATTTCCAGAAGGTTATCTGCCACTGCCGAAGTTGCCGAGCAGCTTTTACCAACTCCCCGAAGGCGAAGACCGCAAAGCCATGAAAAAGCGCGCTTGGTTGCCGGAAACCGAACTGCAAAAACCGCTAAATGACTGGTTGTGCCATGCCGTCAATGCCAAAGCCATTGCTTGTGGGAGCGATGCCCACATCGCGACTAAACACACCTCCAGCCTTAGCGAAAAACACCCGCGACCTCACAACACCATCAATCGCCAGACCAACACCACCGGCGAAGGCGGCTTTGAGCCTTACAGCGTTGAACAGGAATGGTTTATCCCCGGCTTGCGCTGGACGTTATATATCCTGCTGGATACCGATCGATTAAGCATGGAAGACTGTCAGCAATGCTTGGCCGACATCGGCAATTTTGGCTTTGGCAAAGATGCCAGCATTGGCATGGGTAAATTTCAAATCGAAGACTTTCAGGAACAGGCCTTACCAGCACAAGACAGTGCCAATGCTTGTTTAACGCTTGCACCCTGTGCGCCGCAAGGCTTGGGTTTTGACAGCCAGCTCAGTTTTTACCAACTGTTTACCCGCTTTGGACGACACGGCGATGTGGCAGTTCATCAGGAAGGCAAACCGTTTAAAAATCCGGTGTTATTGGCGCAAACTGCCGCCGTATTCGCTACGAATCCACCGAAATACGGTTTTATCGGTCAAGGCATTGGCGGCAATGGCGAATTGTCGAAAACACTCAAAGCAACCGTACACCAAGGTTATGCGCCGATTATTGCTGTGCATTTACCCAAAGAGACAGAAGCAAGTGTGGGGGCAAGAAGTGTGGGAGCGACGCCTACGTCGCGACTAACAACAAGCCAGTGCTAGTCGCGACGTAGGCGTCGCTCCCACAACAAAGCACTCACAAAAATGTCCTACAGAGTCAAAGCAGGCACAATATGACAAACTTTTTAGATCACTACACGCTTAAATATACACCACTGTCACCTGTTCATATAGGCACCGGCGATAGTTATGAGCCAACCAACTACGTCATTGATGAGGGCACATTATATGAATTCGATACCGGCGGGGCACTGGTAGCATTGAATGATAGCGATAAAAATGAACTCGTTAAGGTAGTGAATGGCAAGCCCAATACTGACATGCTTAAGGCAGTGCAAAAATTTTTTTATATTCGCCGTGAAGCACTCAAACCTTGGGCAATCAACACCATACCTGTATTGGATGGAGTTGCGCGACTCTATGCAAGCCGCGTTGGACAAACAGCCAATCGCGAAGGAGATGGTAGTCAAATCATTAACAAACTGGAAATCGACCGTACTGCCTACAATCCAATTACTCGACAGCCAATTTTATATGGTTCGTCCATTAAAGGGGCAATAAGGACAGCCCTCCTTAGCCATGAAAATAAAAAGGAACCGTTATCAGCGCGCGACAAAGAACAATTTCTTGTTGAAAATTTGAACGCATATGAAAGAAAACAACGTGAGCGTGCTCAAAAAAAAATCTATCCTCGATTAAACGAAAAATTATTCGGATTTAGTGCGGGCAAATTTGAGCTCGACCCTATGCGATTTGTGCAAATCGGTGATGCAAGTTGGTCTACGCAGGATAATTTACCTGCCGCGCAAGTCTTGATAACTGTCAATCGTAAAAAAGAATTAAAACGCGATAAACATGGAAATGAACTGCTTAGCAGCGCTGAAAAAAATGAAAATCTTTGCAAACTGCTCGAATGCATTCCTGCTTGGCGTTATCAAGCTTTTACTGGTCAACTTAACCTACAGCTAATCAATTGCATACATCAAAGCAACAAACAGCCTAATGCCAATTTACGCTTCACAATGGAACAAATTGCCAAAAGGTGCAGTAATTTTTATATCCCCATATTAAATGCCGAAAGGGTGGCAATGCGAGATCGTGGCTTTCTTGACCAGACATGGGATAAAAATATTCAATTATTGCTAGGAAAAATGAAAGAAAAAATTATCAATGGGCAAGCGTTTTTGATACGGGTTGGTCGGCACTCTGGTGCTGAATCGATAACCCTTAATGGTGTGCGTTATATTAAAATCATGAAAGGAACGCCTGAATACCAAGCACAAACCAAAACCCTATGGCTTGCAGCGAATTATCCGAAACAACGAAAAGATTTGATACCTTTCGGGTGGCTATTGGTCGAAATAAATCCCATCAACAGTCCAGAAATCAATGGTGCGGAACTAGAAAAGCTATGCAATAACCAGCACACCCAAGCTCAAGAATGGGCGAATAAACAAATAAAAGAGAAAGAAAATCTAGCAGAAAAACGGAAAGAATCCGAACAACGTTACATACGCGAAGAAAATGACCGTCGGCAGCAAGCCGAACACAGCCAACGCCAAGAGCAAGAGAAAAAGCAGGCAGAACAACAAAAAGCAGAACAAATACGCTTACAACAAGAAGCAGACCGGCAACGCCGAGCATCCATGACTGAACAGCAGCTGCAAATCGAAACCTTAAAACAACAACTGCAACAAAAACAGAACGCCAACATTCGGGAACAAATCGGCGGTCCGCTATACAGCGCCTTGCGTGAATTGATCAATCAAACATCTGCATGGTCTGACGACGACAAGGCAGAATTACTGGGTGTGGCTAAACAGATATTGGAATTTATCAGTGCCAGCAGCAACAAAAAAGCCAAGGAACTCTTGAAAAACTTGCAATGAAATTTCTGTAGGTAAATATTTTATGACCAACATTCTCATCTGCACCGTCGGCGGCAGCCATCAACCGATAGTTAGCGCCATTAACGAACAACGCCCTGACTATGTTATTTTTGTCTGCACCGGTAAAGACCCGGCTACCGGTCGCCACGGATCAAGCATTCAAATCACCGGCTCCGGCAACTGCATAAAAGCCCAACACCTGGACGACAAACCCACGCTACCCAACATACCCGCACAAACCGGCTTGACGGTAGAGCAGCATGAAGTGTGCTGTACCTTATCCGACGACCTGGATCGGATTTATCTCGATTGTAGTCGTGCAATCGATGCCGCCTTACGCCGTTTTCCAAATGCTAAAATCATTGCCGATTACACCGGCGGCACCAAATCCATGAGCGCAGGTTTGGTTATGGCTGTGCTGGAACATCAGGACATAGAGTTACAACTGGTCACCGGCAGCCGCAGCGATTTAATCAAGGTGCATGACGGCTCACAATACGCCGCCTGCGCCAATATTGAACAAATCCGTTTCGAGCGGCTGATTGCGCCTTATCGACAAGCGTGGACGCGTTATGCCTACAGCGAAGCCGAAGCAGGATTAAAGCAAATTAGCGCCCCACGCAATAATGAATTACGCGGGCAATTTAGCAAGTTTAGAGATTTAAGCCGCGCCTTTGCCGAATGGGACAACTTCAACCACTGGGAGGCTTTTGCCATTATTAAGTGTTACGCATCCAGTTTGCCATCGATAACAAATCAGGCCATTGCACGGCTTAACACCAACACCGCCAAGCGCGAACCGGCACAGCTATTCGACTTGTATCTCAATGCGCTACGCCGTGCAGACCAAGGCCGTTATGATGATGCGATTGCCAGGATTTATCGTTTAATTGAATGGACGGCGCAATGGCTGTTAAAAACCCAATGCGGTATTGATACCGCAAATGTCGAGGAAACTGCCATACCCGAAGGTATGACGCTTACACAAAATAAAGCCGGACTCATTGATGCCTGGCAGTTAGTAAAGCACAAAACCTCTGGCGAAGCCGCCCGGTTTATCGAAAGAGAAGAAAAAAACCTGCTCAACCATATCAAAACCCGCAATAACTCTATTTTGGCTCATGGTTTTGAACCGGTTAAATTAAGCGATTGGCAACCGATTCAATTCTGGTTGGAACAACAATTTATACCGATGCTGCTGGCTGAAACTTCGCGGGTTGGCATCAAAGAACTGCCATTACAATTGCCTTCGGCGTTTGATACAGATGAATATATTGGCATTGGGTAGTCGCGACGTGGGCGTCGCTCCCACAGTCGGCTTTACTCTTACAGTGGGTGTTGCTCCCATAGTGGGAGCGACGCCCACGTCGCGACTAAAAACACGACTAAAAAATCACAAAAAACCCAACCCTCACAGTAAAGACTTACGCAAAGGCCGCCATTCGGAACCCAACCGGATTTATCTAATCACTACCGTCACCGAAAACCGAGTCCCGATTTTTAAAAACTTCCATACGGCACGAACCCTGATTCAGTTGTTAAAAAATGAACAGCAACTCGGCCGAGCCAATACCTTAGCTTTCGTAGTTATGCCCGATCACTTGCACTGGCTAATGGAATTAACCGGTCAAACAGACCTATCCCGGATTATACAAAGCGTTAAGACCCTCTCCGCCAAACAGTTTGGTCGCCCCTTTTGGCAAGACGGTTTTCATGACCACGCCTTGCGCAAAGAAGAAGACATAATAGCCATCGCACGCTATATCGTCGCCAATCCTCTTCGCGCCGGACTGGTTAAACGCATCGGTGATTACCCGCACTGGGATGCAATATGGCTGTAGGAGAGAGATTTGTTGTGGGAGCGAGTTCTGTTGTGGGAGCGACGCCCACGTCGCGACTAGCAAAAAATAACCTCAACAACTCACCCGATCTCCTCTTGGGACAAGATGAGGAAAATAAAATGCTCAAGTTATTTCGAACTTGTTTCTAATCTCTCAAATCGCGACGTAGGCGTCGCTCCCACACTCCCACAACCACAACTCAACTACAATGGCTATCAATACCCACCTGATCCTGGTATCCGCCCAACCGATACCCAACCTCACGCCCATGCTCGACGACACCCTGCGTCCCAAAAAAGTCGTCATGCTGGTCAGTCCCGATATGCAGGAACGCAGCAATGCGCTGGAAAATATCTACAAACCGCGCGGCATTAGTGTCGAACGCTGTCTGATTGCCGATCCCTGGGATGCAAGCCGCATCAGCGATCAGGTGATGGACATACTGGATCAATACCCTGACGGCGGCATCGCCCTTAACGCCACCGGCGGCACCAAGCTGATGAGCATTGCCGCCTATGAAGTATTCCGTAGCGAAAACCGGCCGATTTTTTATATTCATCCCGAACATGATCGCCTGATCTGGCTGTCCCCCAAACAACCGGACATAGACTTGTCCGACCGCCTAAAACTTAAAGAATACCTGATGGCCTATGGCGCGAACAAAGTAGAAATAGCGAATCCCTCCGGCGTTACCGCGCCTATTCGCCAATTGACGCAAGATATTTTGGCCGGCATCGGCCGCTATGCCGGTGAATTGGGCACACTCAATTATCTGGCCTACCAAGCCAACAATCCGAAATTGACCTGTGAAATAGAAGCCGGGCCGCAATCAAAACCCTTGTTATGGGAACTGCTGGAACTGTTTGAAACCGCCGGACTGTGTAAAATTAACGGCCACAGTTTGCGCTTTGCCGATGAAAATGCCCGCTTTACCGCCAACGGCGGCTGGCTGGAAATGCACACTTACGGTCTGTGTCTTAATCTGAAAAAAATAGTGGGCATACAGGATGTCGCCTGTAATATCACCATCAACCGACAACCGGCCGGTCGAACCGTGGTCAATAACGAAATCGACATCGGCCTGATCAAAGCTAACCGCCTGCATCTTATCGAATGTAAAACCCAACGGTTTAAAGAAGACAAAGACGCGGATGTGCTGTATAAACTGGACAGCCTTCGCGACTTAATAGGAGGCCTGCAAGGTAGGGCCATGCTGGTCAGTTTTAACCCGCTTGATAAAACCAGTCGAGCACGCGCCAAAGAGTTGAATATCGAGCTTTGCTGTCAAACCGAACTACGAAATTTGCAACACCATTTACAAACCTGGCTAACCAATCAGAGATAACTTTTTAAAAATGAAAAACCTTGTCAATCACCCCGTCAACCTACTGAAAATAAAAGGAGAAAAATGCCAAGCCAATTTAAATCAGAGACCTTATTAAGAAGGGATTAAGACCTATGCAATACTGCACAAGGGTTGTTTTAAGGGAATTTAAATCAGAGACCTTATTAAGAAGGGATTAAGACAGCATCTACGGTAGAAAACTCTCTAACAAAAGAATTTAAATCAGAGACCTTATTAAGAAGGGATTAAGACAGTACAAAAGTTTTGCAAAGTAGACCGTTGTCATTTAAATCAGAGACCTTATTAAGAAGGGATTAAGACAAGTAATAGTGATGCAATTTTGTTTTGATAGTTTGATTTAAATCAGAGACCTTATTAAGAAGGGATTAAGACCAATGATAGCATCCCTAGTATCTATTGTAGAAAAATTTAAATCAGAGACCTTATTAAGAAGGGATTAAGACGCTTCTGCGGGCTTACTGGTATCAAAGTAGTAGATTTAAATCAGAGACCTTATTAAGAAGGGATTAAGACCGGGTTGGACTTAGCGAAGTTCGTAGCTGATATGAATTTAAATCAGAGACCTTATTAAGAAGGGATTAAGACGACTAGGTAATGCCCTTTTTTATAGTGCTATTTAAATCAGAGACCTTATTAAGAAGGGATTAAGACATTTGAATGTGAGTTGTAGCCGGGCATTTGGGAATTTAAATCAGAGACCTTATTAAGAAGGGATTAAGACCTCTCCACTCTTGTCAGGATACACGACGAACTGCATTTAAATCAGAGACCTTATTAAGAAGGGATTAAGACGTTATTGTTTTTCACAATAGAAGAAACCGAAAATTTAAATCAGAGACCTTATTAAGAAGGGATTAAGACTAACTTCGCTGCCGTATCCATTACGTACGAATATTTAAATCAGAGACCTTATTAAGAAGGGATTAAGACACCAAATTCCTTGAGCGATTTAGGGATGGTCATAATTTAAATCAGAGACCTTATTAAGAAGGGATTAAGACCGGTGCCAGCCAGGTATGCCAGGTACCGAGTAAATTTAAATCAGAGACCTTATTAAGAAGGGATTAAGACTTCCAAGCAATCCCATTCCAACCTCCAGATAACATTTAAATCAGAGACCTTATTAAGAAGGGATTAAGACACCGCGTTCAGTATCTGTGTCCTATCCATGTTAATTTAAATCAGAGACCTTATTAAGAAGGGATTAAGACGTCATAACGTGCGCCAAACTCCTTGAGCGATTTATTTAAATCAGAGACCTTATTAAGAAGGGATTAAGACTCTATCTCTTCATACTGTTTGTGAGACCAGCCACAATTTAAATCAGAGACCTTATTAAGAAGGGATTAAGACGTGTGGCGCATTGCGGTTTTGTCATTGGTTTCTCATTTAAATCAGAGACCTTATTAAGAAGGGATTAAGACAACGATCCGAAGAAGCGGTAAACAATATATTGATATTTAAATCAGAGACCTTATTAAGAAGGGATTAAGACAACATCCCGTGATGGGTTTGATGTTTCAAGAATATTTAAATCAGAGACCTTATTAAGAAGGGATTAAGACATAATCATGAGTCCCAATTCAAACGATTCATTTATTTAAATCAGAGACCTTATTAAGAAGGGATTAAGGCGCGAAACGCTAAGCCTTCATCTTTCATCTGGTATTTAAATCAGAGACCTTATTTAAAACTCCACATCTATAACAACTGACTCAACGTATTATTCCGGCAAGCTTGTCAATCAAGCCTAACGACTGTTTCAGCCTTATGATTTCTGCCATGACAAATCGGCAACTTTATCTGGCAGCTTACGACATTTCCTGTAACCGACGTTTACGTAAGGCGCTGTATGTATTGCGCAGCTTTGCTTCGGGCGGGCAAAAATCGGTGTTTGAATGTTTTTTGACGCCTTCGGAAAAAATGCGATTGCTGGAAGAAATTAGCCTGGTCATTGACCCTGTTGAAGATCGTTTTATTTTGTTGAAGTTGGCGGGTGCTAAACATATCCGCATACTCGGTAAAGCGGTGCTTCCTCAGGACGGTTCGTTTTTTTATGTGGGGTAATGGATGAGCAGTTTATCTTTGGACCGGAAAAATCTTGGCGTAAAGCTGGATGGTCAGACCTTGGCATTATATGAAGATGGCGTAAAGAAAGGCACCGTGCCGTTGCATTTGCTGGAGCGAGTCGTGTTGCGCGGCAATGTGCAGTTGGAAAGCCGCGTGCTGGGGGCGTTATCTGAACGTAATATCGGTTTGCTAGTCTTGTCAGGCCGTAATACTGAAGCGACGGCAATGCTGGCAGCGCGTTCGCACAGCGATACGATGCGGCGACTCATTCAATATCAGACTAGCCTTTGCGATGATTTACGTAAACCGCTGGCACGTTGGCTGGTATTGGTTAAGGTACGTGATCAACAGCGATTCTTGACTGATGCGCTAGCCGCTAGAGCTGATTTGCGCTATCCATTGATGTCGACTTTAAAGACTTTGAACGGCATTCTCAGCCAATTGCGTGAAGAAACTTTTGATATATCCCTGGCTAGCTTACGCGGTTTGGAAGGGGCTGCCGCGGCGGCATATTTTGGCAGTTATGTGCATTTGTTTGCCGATTCTCTAAACTTCAGCGGACGCAAAAAACGACCGCCGCCCGATCCCGTCAACGCTTGTTTATCGTTGGGCTACACCTTATTGCATTATGATGCAGTGCGTGCCTGTCATACTGTAGGTTTAGACCCCATGCTGGGTTTTTATCATGATTTAAGCTTTGGTCGAGAGTCGCTTGCTTGCGATCTGATGGAACCGTTACGGCCACTGATGGATCGTTGGGTGTGGCAGATGTTCCGTGAACGGCAATTAAGGGCTGAACACTTCAGTGACGATAAGGGCCGCTGCCAGATGAATAAAGCCGGGCGCCAATGTTTTTATGGTTTTTACGAATCCCAGGCCGGCTCTGCCAGGCGTTTGTTACGGCGTTACGGCTACGCATTGGCTAAACGCGATCAAGCCGGATTGGTTTTCCACGGTTTGTGATGCGGCCTTTATACATTGATGGCTCGCCCGGTTGCCGGGTGGTATTCGATGAGCCGGCTCTGCGAGTGATAGTGCCGGCCAAAGCCGATCAGTTGTTTCCATTGTCGCGAATTTCCCGCGTGGTGTGTAAGGGTGTGGTGGAATGGTCAATGCCTGCGATGCTGGCTTGTGCCGATGCCGGTATCAATCTGCTTTTTTTACAAAAAAACGGTGAGCTGCGAGCCAGATGGCTAGGAAGCGGGAGTGAGAGACAATTGCTCACTCAGCGTTTAGTGGACTTGCTGGCGCGAGCTGATGGTTTGCAGTGCTACGAAAACTGGTATTTATCCATGCAAAAACTGGCGGCGCGTAGCTTTGCCCGGCGCATAGGACTTTTGGGCTGGAGGGAGGTATCCATCAATGAGCTGCGACAACAATTGTCGCTGAGTTTATCCATCGAGGGGCAGCATCGAGCCAATCTGCTGCAAGGTTTATTGCACAGTGAATTACTAAATCTGCTCTCGGAGTGCGGATTTTGCAGTGACGATGAGGCCTTGTTATCCAATAATCTAGATTTGGCTTTAGATTTAAGCAAGCTATTGATATGGGATTTTTATCCGGCTTTGTTATCAACGGATGAACCCAACACCACTACGGCACTTGCAGCGATGGCGGGACTCTATCAGCAGCGTGCCGATCGGCTCTATTTGTTATTCAGAAGCACGGTCAATAAGTTGCATCAGTTTTTACTGGCTGTTAGCTAATGGCCGACAGCCAAAACGGGTTGTATTTGATTGCCTACGATATTGCTGATCCTAAGCGCCTGTCTCGGGTGCATCGAACATTGAAAAAACAGGGTTTACCGGTGCAATATTCGGTTTTTATCGTGGCAATAAAACGCAAATCTTTATTGCGTTTATTGGAATCTATAGAGCTGATTATTCAGCCTGCCGAGGATGATATTCGTTGTTATCGTTTACCTGAACAGAGTGACATCCGGATATTGGGCCGTCAGTTTTTTCCAGAAGGCGTGATGTTGTTTACAGACGGTATCAATCAACTATTTATCGGGTAATAAATGCTTGGCCTAGAATTACCGATTAGAAAACTGCAAGTTAACTCGTCAGTAACGACATTCCGCTGGTGGTATTTGGTTATTGGGAAAAGAAAAGACTCAGCGCGCACGGGCGAGAGTAGTCATTCGTCTTGTTGATTCTAAAACAGGCGAAGCATCTTTATCAGCATCAAGCACGTTGTGCTTCGATACTTGTCAACACAAAACAGCAGTACGATACTGAAGCCTTTCTCTCAGCCATAGCGGGTGGCTTGAGCGATGATTTCCCTGATGACATATTTGCCGGATACCAAGCCGCCATTGCATTATTGAAAGAGCATCCTCAGATGTTGAATCATGTGCGCGGTGTTGGCCGATCTAGCTTGCTGGTCAAGCGACATACCTCAACGTCCGCCTTCCATAATTGAGAGACGAGCGGCTTCGCTTTATCAGGCTCACCACTCGTCCAAAAACATTCCGTACCGGTCTTAGTATCGGCTTGCACTCCTGCACCGCCTAAAACAACTATTTTCGCTGCTCCCGGCAATTGCCGCTCTGCCGCGCTCATGCTTGGAATAGTACCTCCTACATCCACGGCGTCTTTATCCGCCAACAAATTATGTACTTCAAGCCGACGACGAAGTTGCCGTGCAACGGCCGCGGCGGAATCTATCACAGCCACATTAGAACCGGTTATCTCCTGAATCAGCGGTGCTAAAAACGGATAATGCGTGCAGCCCAACACTATCGTATCCGCTCCCTGCTCCAATAATGGCAGCACATACTGCTCCAGCAATATGCGGGTTTTGTTGCCCGACAATTCGCCCGCTTCCACTTGCTCAACCAGTCCGGGACATGCTTGGCCCAATATCTCTACATCCGCGCTGTATCGTGCAAATAAGCGCACAAAATTATCGCTGGCCAATGTCCGGCTGGTAGCCAAGACCCCGATAACGCCTGATTGAGTATTTGCTACTGCCGGTTTAACGGCCGGTTCCATCGCGATAATCGGCATAGAAAATCTTGAGCGCAATGTTGTTACCGCCGCGCCGGTTGCGGTGTTGCAGGCAACAACTATAGCCTTGGCGTGCCGGCTCACTAAAAACTCGCTAATCGCAATCGACCTAGCTTCGATAAATTGCTGGGATTTATCGCCGTACGGCGCATGGGCCGAATCCGCGACATATAATAGATTTTCCCTGGGCAGCGCTCTGCGAATCTCATGCAAGACCGACAACCCACCCACACCGGAATCAAAAACACCAATGGGATTTGCGGCATTCATGTTTTACAATCAGGAGTCTGCCTACAACTCAAACAACTCCCGCATCTTCTGCCCAGGGCTTTCCGCCCGCATAAACGCTTCGCCGACCAGGAAGGTGTAGATGCCGTTATCCAGCATCAACTGCACGTCTTCATGGCTATGAATACCGCTTTCGGTGATGATCAAACGGTCTGCGGGAATATCGGCTTTTAAAGCCAAGGTAGTCTGCAACGAGGTTTCAAAGCTGCGCAGGTTGCGGTTGTTGATGCCGATCAGTTTGGTGTCCAGCGTTAACGCTCTTTGCAGTTCTTCCGCATTATGCACTTCCACTAATACATCCATGCCCAGCTTGGTTGCGGTGTCCGACAGCTCGTGCATTTGGCCGTCTGCCAATGCGGCGACGATCAGCAATATGCAATCGGCGCCCAAGGCGCGGGCTTCATAGATTTGATAAGGATCGATCATGAAATCTTTTCTTAACACCGGCAGCGGGCAACGCTCCCTGACCATTTGCAAATAGACTTCCGAACCTTGGAAAAACTCCTTATCGGTTAATACCGACAGGCAGGCCGCGCCATTCATCGCGTAATCCTGGCCGATGGCGATCGGTTGAAAGTCTTCCCTGATCACACCTTTGCTGGGCGAAGCTTTTTTGATTTCCGCGATAATCGCCGGTTTTTTTGCTGATACCTTGCTTTGCAGGGCGTTATAAAATCCGCGCGGACCTTCTACGCCTCCGGCAATTTCTTCCAGATTGGCGATGGTCATGCCCAGCCTGCGTCTGGCAACTTCTTCGGCTTTTTTATCGAGGATTTTTTTTAATATATCTGGCGTATCGGTCATGGTTTTCCAGTTGTTTTATAAAGTTTTTGAGTAAGCGATTAACGCATCGAATTTGGCTTTTGCTGCGCCGCCGGCGATAAGCTGCCCGGCTTTTTCTATGCCCGCACTTAAGGAGTCGGTGATATTGGCGGCGTAAATTGCCGCCCCGGAATTGAGCGCCACGATGTCCCTAGCCGCTCCGGCTTTATTGTCCAGCACCGATTTTACCATCACCAGGCTGGAGGCCGCACCATCAACCGCCAATTCAGCCAAGCCGGCACGGTTAAAACCGAATTGTTCCGGCGTAATCGTGTAACAGCTGACCTTACCTTCTTTAAGTTCGGCAACGGTTGAGGGCGAGGCAATGCTGATTTCATCGAGTCCGTCGTCGGCATTGACGACCAGCACATGCTGGCTACCGAGTTTTTTTAACACCTGCGCCAGCGGTTCTACCCATTCTTTGGCGAATACGCCGATCAACTGGTTCGGCGCTGCGGCCGGATTGGATAACGGTCCCAATAGATTGAACAGGGTTCTAACCCCCATTTCTTTACGGGCATTGCGGGTATATTTCATTGCGCCGTGATGTTTGGGGGCAAATAAAAAGCCGACGCCGATTTCATTGACGCAATGCGCAACTTGTTCGGCGCTTAAATCCAGGTTTACCCCGGCCGCTTCCAGCAAGTCGGCGCTGCCGCAACTGCTGGACACGGAACGGTTGCCGTGTTTGGCAACCGTTCCGCCGGCAGCGGCCACGACAAAAGCGCAGGTGGTGGAGATGTTAAAGGTGTTCGCGCCATCGCCGCCGGTGCCGCAGGTGTCTATGACATGGTCGCCTTTTACATCCACTTTGTCGGCCAATTCGCGCATCACTTCGGCGGCGGCGGCGATTTCGTCGATGCTCTCGCCTTTGCAGCGCAGGGCGATTAAGAAGCCGCCGATTTGCGCATCGGTGGCTTTGCCGCTCATGATCAGTCGCATTACGTCGCGCATCTGATCGGAGCTAAGGTCTTGTTTATTCAGCAGAGCTTGCAGGGCTTGTTGTATGTGCATTTGGGTTAAGATTTATATTTAAATATTGAAAATAGAACGCGGATGACGCGGATAATTATGATGAACACAGATAAATCAAAAAAATCCGCAAGTACTCACTCTTTAATTTAAATCACAAAGCTGCTTCTGAGTATCCAAGCCAGCTTTGGACGCCAAAAATTGAGCTATCGGAATCAAAACCGGCTTTGATCATTATGATCGGATTAGGCTGTGTAATTACAAAAATCCTATTTAATCATAATTATCCGCGTCATCTGCGTTCCATTATAAAGTCAGCCGTTCAAGGCATCCTGCAAGCGCTGGTAGATGCCGCCGAAGCTGCCGTTGCTCATCAACACAAAATGCCCGCCGTAACGAGCTTCAAATTTGAGCTTGGCGACGATCTCATCCAGCGACGCAAAAATTTCGATATTACCGGCGTATTTTTTCACTTCGCCCAAGTCCCAACCCATCATTTCCGGTTGGTAGATGATGGCCAGATCGGCATGGCCCAACGATTCCGCCAGCGTTTTGGTATGCACGCCCAGACGCATGGTGTTCGAGCGCGGCTCGACTATCGCGATGATACGCTCCTGTCCCACTTGTTTACGTAAGCCATCCAGCGTCGTTTGTATCGCGGTCGGATGATGGGCGAAGTCATCATATAGCGTTACGCCGTTAATTTCGGCTATGATTTCCATACGGCGCTTTACGTTTTTAAACTGCCCCAGCGCGGTTATCGCGTCCTTGGCCAGGATGCCGACGTGTTTTGCGGCAACTATTGCAGACAGTGCGTTGTAGACATTATGCGCGCCGGTTAACGACCATTCGACACAGCCTTGCAATTGCTTGTCCATTATGACATCGAACTTACTGCCGTCGCTGTTGATCAGTTGCGCAATCGTAGGGGCAATCCCTTGTGGTTGCGCTGATAGGGCAGCCGCCCCTACCGAAATCGAAGTCTTGGCAACCGGCGTCCAGCACCCCATCGCCAATACGTCATTGATATTGGTGTCGCATTCCGGGCTGATAATCAAGCCTTCGCCCGGTACAGTCCTGACCAGATGATGAAATTGTTTTTTGATTGCATCCAGGTCGGGAAAAATATCGGCATGATCATATTCAAGGTTATTCAGGATCGCGGTTCTGGGACGGTAATGGACAAACTTTGAGCGCTTGTCGAAAAACGCGGAATCGTATTCATCGGCTTCGATCACAAAAAAGTCGGACTCACCAAGCCGCGCCGAAATGCCGAAATTCAACGGAATACCGCCGATTAAGAAGCCCGGATTAAAGCCCTGATGCTCAAGTATCCAACTGAGCATACTGGTCGTCGTGGTTTTACCGTGAGTCCCGGCAACGCCCAGCACCCATTTATCCTGCAACACGTGTTCTGCCAGCCATTGCGGACCCGATACGTATCTCAGCCCTCTATTAAGCACCGCTTCGACTTCAGGATTGCCGCGCGACAGGGCATTGCCGATAATCACCAGATCGGGTTTGCCGTCCAGATTTTCGGCCCGATAGCCTTCCATCAGCACGATGCCTTGCTGTTCCAGCTGCGTACTCATCGGCGGATAAACATTTTGATCGGACCCGCTGACCTGATGCCCCAGCTGCCGCGCAATCACGGCCAATCCGCCCATGAATGTTCCGCAAATACCTAAGATGTGAATATGCAATGTCTTGTCCTTACTGGTTTGTATACTGCTTAGAATGCCCTCACCCCAACCCTCTCCCGAAGGGAGAGGGGGCAAAAGCCGCAATTCGTGACCGCGTCGAGTATAACTATATTAATAATCGTGCCTGTCGTTCGCGTTGAATTTACTTTTTGGCTGGTGGTTTTGTTCCCGGCTTATCGCCTGCACCTTCTTTAGCATCCGGTTTTCCTTCAGCTCCTGCCGGATCTTCTACCGCCACTTCAGTTTCTTTTGCGCCGGCTGCTTCCAAAATTTTAAGGATTTTTTCATGAGCGTTTTTCTTGGCCCTGTCCATGACCTTCACTTTCTGTTTATCCAACGCATTGACATCGGATCCGGCCGCAATCAGTAAAGTTACGATGTCTTCATTGCCAAATACCAACGCATCCATCAATGCTGTCGTTCCTGAATTATCGGCAATACTGACATCGGCTCCGTATGCCAACAGCGCTTTAACAATATGTACATTGCCGTTAAAGCTTGCGGCCATTAAAGCAGTGCGGCCGCTCGCCGTTTTGCTGTTAACATCAATCCCTTGCGCCAGCAAAGCCTCCGCTCTTTCAAGCTTGCCCATCATGGCCGCCGCAAATAAATCTTTGCCGTCTTCCGCATGAATCGTTTGAGGCAAGGCCAATGACAAGATCAAAAAGCAGTCTTTGAATTTCATACTGAATAGTTGCTTGCGTTTAATGAGAAGTTACGATGAAATAATCACCATATAACCGCATATGATCTAATAATGAACGAAAAAAACAAAATAATAGTTGAGGCGAGCCCTCATTTCATAGAAGCGCAATCTTCTCCCGATGAGGATCGCTATGTCTTCGCTTATACCATCACGATCACCAACGCCGGCGAAGTACCCGCAAAGCTGCTCCAGCGGCATTGGCTGATTACCGATTCCAATGGCAAGATTCAGGAAGTCAGGGGCGATGGCGTCATCGGCGAACATCCTTATCTTAAGCCCGGCGAATCTTTTTGTTACACCAGCGGCGCGATGATAGCGACGCCGGTCGGCACCATGCAGGGCAACTACACGATGCATTCGGATGATGGCGATGATTTCCTCGCAAACGTGCCAAGATTTACCTTATCAATCCCAAGAACCCTGCATTAGTAATGGCTATTTATGCTATCGGTGATATTCAAGGCTGTTTTGATGAATTATTAAGACTCCTGGATACCCTCTCTTTTAATGAACAGTCCGATCAACTGTGGTTTGCCGGTGATCTGGTCAATCGCGGCCCCAAATCGTTAGAAACGCTCCGCTTTGTCAAATCACTGGGAGATTCGGCGATCACCGTATTGGGTAACCACGATCTGCATTTATTGGTCGCCTCCTGCGCACCCAAAATAGCCAATAAAAAGGACACCCTGCTGCCAATCCTTGAAGCACCGGACAGGGATGAGTTAATCCATTGGCTAAGGCATCGGCCGCTGTTTCATTTTAACGATGATTTCTGCCTGGTTCACGCCGGTCTTCCGCCCCAATGGGATTTGAAAAGAACCCAAAAAATGGCCTTGCTGGCCGAACAGGCTTTACAAGCGGCTGATTATCAGGTGTTCTTAAAACAAATGTACGGCAACAAACCCAACCTGTGGTCATCCGGCTTGAAAGGCGTCGACAAGTTGCGTTTTATCATCAATTGCTTTACCCGAATGCGCTATTGCGACGTTAACGGTCGACTGGACTTCGTTCAAAGCGGGCCGATAGGCTCCCAGCCCAAAAACCTTGTTCCTTGGTTTGAAGTGCCTAAACGCAAAAATGCAGACATGCGTATCATCTTCGGTCATTGGTCGACCTTGGGTTATTACGAGGGGCCGAACTGTTACGCGATTGATACCGGCTGTCTTTGGGGCGGCCAGTTAACCGCATTAAGATTAGGTGAACCGGTGCAGCGTTTCAGCATTGATTGCCCGGAAATTAGAAAACCGCGTAAAAATAATCTGGCTGTGGCAAGTTAAAACTTTCCGCTGCTAAAAATCTTATTCACCACGAACGACTGCATGGAAGCAGGCGCTAAGTAGGCAACCAAAAGTTTTTTAACAAAAATTAAAAAACATTGGTCTCCTTATTTACCATGAAGAACACGAAGATCATGAAGAAGAAAATAATAATAACTTCATGTCCTTCATGCTCTTCATGGTTACTAAAAAATGTTAAAAGACTTTTGAACGACTACTTATTGCCGAAACGCGAAGTTTTATTTCTTCATGGTGATAATTTTTTAATCAATGTCTTCGCTTTTCCAGCTTCAAAAAACTGTAGTTGAATGCAACATCGGGATCGTCCTGAATATCTTCCCGCTCCATCTCAACCCATTGATCTGTATCAATCTCGGGAAAAAAGGTATCGCCGGGAAATTCCCGATGTATTTGCGTCAGGTACAGCGTATCGGCAACAGGCAGCATCGATTTATAAAAGTCCGAGCCGCCGATAACAAAAATCTCATCCTTGCCGCGGCAGCTTTCCAGCGCCTTTTCAATATCGTTAAAAACCCGGCAGCCCGGTTGCCGATACTCAGAATTCCTGCTGATTATGATATTGGTGCGTCCCGGCAACGGCCTGCCTATCGATTCATAGGTTTTTCTGCCCATTAAAATGGGGGCGCCCATGGTAATTTGTTTAAATTTTTTAAGGTCGGCGGATAAATGCCAAGGCATCTGATTATTCAGGCCGATAGCCCGGTTGCTCGCCATCGCGACGATAAGTGATATTTTCATTTTAATGCAGTATTCTTTAAGTCATTTTTACTTAGCCATCATACTATGAAAAATATATTGGTTGTATTTACCGGCGGAACTATCGGTTCCATTGCAACTGACGGCACCATTAATACCGAAAGCGATACATCATTCAAATTGATCCGGCTGTTTCAGCAACACTGCGAAAACCATCGGCAAATTCATTTCAGCACTATCCAGCCGTTGCAGATTTTAAGCGAGAATCTGGCCCCCGATGCCTGGAAGTCCCTGATAGCCGCCATAGAAGCCGCCCGGCCCGATCAATATGACGGCATCATTATTACCCACGGCACCGATACCTTGGCTTATACGGCCTGCGCATTGAGCTTTTATTTTAATAGCGCCAAAATCCCGATGCTGCTGGTTTCCAGCGATTACCCGCTGGATAATCCCAAAGCCAACGGCCTGGAAAACTTTATCTGCGCGGTTGAGTTTATCTTGCAAATAAACCGGGCCGGGATTTTTGTGCCCTATCGAAATCAGCAGCAAACAACTCAACTGCACCAAGGCGCTCGCTTGGCCTGTTCGTTACAGTTAAGCGGCGATTTTTTCAGTGCTCAGAGCAAGAGTTACATGCAATTTGCAAACCGGCAATTTTCATTATTGAATCCACCGGCAAAACCAACTCACAGTATTCCGTTAAAAGCCCGTTTTTCCGAACGCATCTTAATGATAAAACCCTATCCCGGACTCGATTACAGCCGATTTAACCTGGATGATGTCGATGCCGTTTTACATGATTTATATCACTCCGGCACCGCATGCGCATCATTGCAATGGGGCGAAAACTATTCGTTAGTTAAATTCATAAAACGTTGCAAACAACAAGGCATTACCGTTTATCTAGCTCCGGCGATTAAATCAGCCGATGCCTATCAAAGCACCCACGCCTTAATCGAGCAAGGCGCTGAAATAATTCGGGATATGTCGATTGAAGCCGCATATGTAAAACTGCTGCTGGCTTATGGAAATTTTGACGATGAGCGGGAAATACTGGATTTTATTGTTGCGGATCTTGCCGGGGAACACCTTTAATTGCGCTGGACTCCAACCCTAAAAAACATTCGCCACGAAGATATGAAATAAATCGGCCTGTTGTATTGAACAGGCCGGCGTGCCGTGCGCGCCAAAGGGCTTAAAGGGGTATCTCAGCATGGCGCGCCCTTGCTGCTGTTCCGTCTAATTAATTTATTCTAATCGTACTGGTCGAAATTTCTTGTTCAGCCGATTTTTTTATCAATCAGAAGTTACACAAAAACGCCCTAAGTCAATAAATAGGAATCGAGATTAAACAGAATTCCTTACGCCGTGCGCCGTGAAAAACCGTTTCATCACTCTTATCATGTAATCATGGTCCAATACCCCGGCGCTTTCCCTAATGCTGTGCATAGCCCACATCGGGCTGCCGACATCGATTGAGCGTATACCCAATTTTGCCGACGTAATCGGCCCGATAGTGCTTCCGCAAGGCAGGTCGCAACGGTGTGAATATTTCTGATACGGCACACCGGCCTGATCGCACCAATCGGCAAACATGGCGGCCGAGATGCTTTCCGAGCTGTATCTGTGGTTGGCATTAATTTTAATCACCGGGCCTTTGTTGACGATGGCTTTATGGCCGGGATCGTAAGCATTAGGAAAATTAGGCTGATAGGCATGCGCCATATCCGCACTGATCATGAAGCTTTGCGCCAGCGCCCTGGCATAATCCTCCTTGTCGATTGCGCTCGCCAGGGCTATACGTTGGAGCACATCGGGCAAAAAACTGCCGTCCGCGCCTTTGTTGCTTTCGCTGCCGATTTCTTCATGGTCGAAGAATGCACAGACTCGTGTGTTATCCGGCTGTAAACCGGCCGGTTCAAGCAGCGCCTGCAATGCGGCATGACACGAAGCCAAATTATCCAGCCGGCTGTTCGCATAAAACTCGCTTTCCGGCCCCCAAAAAGCGCCTTTCTGGGTATCGTATACCGCCAAATCCCAGGATAAAATTCGCGTCGCGGCTACGCCTGTTTGCTGCTGCAACAGCGCCGAGAAATACTCTTGCGGTAATTGCTCTTCGGTCGATGCCGATAAAATCAACGGCAATTCAGTCTGCTTTTGCAGCTTTAGGCCTTCTTCATTAACCCCCCTGTTCATGTGAATTGCCAGATTAGGTAAACGCAGCAGCGGCCGATCGAATTTGACCAGCTTGCAGGCTATCTGATCCTGATCGCTTTTATAAGCAATCCGCCCGGCAAGGCTCAAATCCCTGTCGGTAAAAGTCGCCAGTATCGGTCCGCCGTAGACCTCGACACCCAGTCTTAACACCCCATCCTCGCTACTTGCGGCATTCGGCTTTATTCTTAAACCGGGGGAGTCGGTATGTGCACCGATAATTCTAAACCCGGTTTCGGCCGGCGGCTGTTGCCCCAGGACAAACAAAACGATGGATGAATCATCACGCACCACGTAATAACGTCCGCCCGGCTGCAATGCCCACTTGGCGGTTTCGTCGAGACGCTCCCACGCCGGTGTTTGCGTCGCAAGCCGGGCCTCGATGGTTTTAACGACATGCCAAGGGCTGGGGGCGGCATCGATAAAATCCAGTAAGTTTTGAACCTGTTCCTTAGCACTCATGATTTCGCTCATGGTCTTTCTTTTAAATCCAATGCCGCGGAATTAATGCAGTAACGCAGTCCTGTCGGTTGCGGACCGTCCTCAAAGACATGGCCTAAATGCGCATCGCAGGATTTACAGGTCACTTCAACCCTACGCATGCCGTGACTGACATCGACATGCTCAGCCACGCTGTGTTCCGACAGTACATCCCGGAAACTCGGCCAGCCGGAGCCTGAATCATATTTGGCCGCCGAATCGAACAATGGCTTGCCGCAGCAAATACAATGATAAATACCGTCTTTTTTACAATCGGCGTATTTGCCGGTAAAAGGCGGCTCGGTAGCTTTCAGGCGGCAGATATTAAACTGCTCCGGCGTTAATTTTTGCTGCCACTGTTCATTATTGCCGCGTTCTTGATCTGTCATATTCTTACCCCCATAACACCATTTATACTGACACGTATTGTACGCGTTCAAGATCGCGTAGCCAAAAGACTGATCGTCTGAAAAAACATCGATTAGTTATGATTTTTGCCTATGCTACAATGCAATAGTTAAAAAAATTTAAACAAGTGATCAACCATGACAGAACAAATGACTAGCGGAATCGAATTAATGTTTGCCGGGATGGGCATAGTGTTCCTGTTTTTGACCATGTTGGTAGTCGCTATCAACATTATGTCAGCACTGGTGCAACGCTATTTTCCGGAAGTACCGGTATCAAAAACAGTCCCCGGTATTACCACCGACATTGATAAAAGTGTTGTTGCTGCGATAACTGCCGCCGTGCACCAGTACCGCAAAAAGCATAACTAACGACCACAAGGTCAATGATTAAATACAATAGAACGCAGATGACGCAGATAATTATGATTAAATAATGATCAGCGTTCATCATATTTATCTGCGTCATCTGCGTTTTATTTTTCTAACTGCTGAGTAATTACAAATTAATGTTTCAGGAGAAACAACAAGCATGGCCACCGATATAAAGCAGCCTTTAGGTATCACCGAAGTCGTTCTGCGTGATGCCCATCAATCCATTTTGGCAACCCGGTTGCGCATCGAAGACATGCTGCCGATTTGTGAAAAACTCGATCGGATCGGTTACTGGTCTATCGAGTCCTGGGGCGGAGCCACTTTTGATGCCTGCATCCGTTATTTGGGCGAAGATCCCTGGGAAAGGCTCCGCCTGCTAAAAGCCGCGATGCCCAACACGCCCCAGCAAATGTTGTTCCGCGGCCAAAATATCTTGGGCTATCGCCATTATGCCGACGATGTGGTGGATAAGTTTGTCGAGCGTTGCGTAATCAACGGTATCGACGTATTCCGCGTCTTCGATGCGATGAACGACATGCGCAACATTGAGCATGCCATCAAAGCCGTACTCCGCACCGACGCTCATGCTCAAGGCGCCATCTCCTACACCACCAGCCCTGTGCACACTATGGATGTCTGGGTGGATCTGGGCAAACAGATTGAAGACATGGGTGCGCATTCCATTTGCATCAAAGACATGGCAGGATTGCTCAAGCCTTACGATGCCTTTGAGCTGGTCAGCCGCCTGAAAGCCGGCACCCATATTCCGATCCATCTGCATTGCCATGCAACCACCGGCTTGAGTGTGGCCAGTATCATCAAAGCCGTCGAAGCGGGCGTGGACAATGTCGATACCGCCATTTCATCAATGAGCATGACTTACGGCCACAGTCCCACCGAGACTATCGTCTCCAGCCTGGAAGACACCGAGCGCGATACCGGCCTGGATCTGGTCGAACTGGAACATATCGCCACCTATTTCAGGGATATACGCAAAAAATATGCACAATACGAGGGCAGCTTAAAAGGCGTTGATAGCAGCATCCTGATTTCCCAAGTGCCGGGCGGTATGTTGACCAATATGGAAAGCCAATTGAAAGAACAGGGCGCCGCCGACAAGATCGACGAAGTTATGCTGGAAATCCCCCGTGTCCGCGAAGACTTGGGCTTTATTCCGCTGGTCACGCCGACCTCACAAATCGTCGGCACTCAGGCAGTGATCAACGTGATGACAGGCGAGCGCTACAAAAATATCACCAAAGAAACCGCCGGTGTTTTAAAAGGCGAATACGGCGCAACCCCGGCGCCGGTCAACAAAGCTTTACAAGCCAAGGTGTTGAACGGTGCACAACCGATCACCTGCCGCCCGGCCGACCTGATCGCGCCGGAAATGGACAAGCTGATTGCCGAAGTACGTGACAAAGCCCAAGTTGAAGGCGTAACCCTCGCCGTTAACATTGAGGAAGATGCGTTGATCAACGGCTTGTTTGCCCAAGTCGGCTGGAAGTTTCTGGCTAACCGCGGCAATCCGGCTGCCTTTGAAGCGGCACCGAATGCTGAAGTTTTCGCTGCCGCCAAGGCGCCTCAAGCAAACTTAGACAATGTCGAAAGCCCAACCATCGCGCCTCAGCCAAAAACCGAGACCTATACTGTCAATGTCGACGGCAGAAATTTCAGCGTCATCGTTGGGACCAACAACGCAGCCCTGACCATTCAGCCGGCTGTCGGCGCTACACATGCCGCACTGATAGCCAGCAGCGGTGCAGCGGTTGAGTCGCCGATGGCCGGTAATATTTTGAAAGTTTTGGTCGACGTGGGCAGTATCGTTGCCGAAGGCGATGTCGTGGTCATCATGGAAGCGATGAAAATGGAGACCGAAGTCCGCTCCAAAACGGCCGGTATCGTCAGCACTGTCAATATCAAAGAAGGCAGCGCCGTTGCTGGTGGTGATGTATTGATCTTTTTATAATTGAGATAAAAAATAATGCGGTGTAAACAATTGTAACTACTCAGCAGTTAGAAGAATAGAACACAGATGACACGGATTAGGCTGATAAACACTGATAAAACAACGAATGAGTCTAATCCATTTGGCTCCTTAAAATCCGTTTAAATCCGTCTAATCAGCGTCATCCGTGTTCCATTATCAAAGTCGGCATCTGTTGGGTAATTACAAACAATTTAAAATAAAAGGGTCATCCCATGGAAAATCTTATTTCACTCTGGCAAAGCACCGGTATTTACAACTTTACCGGCGGTCAGGCCTTTATGATGCTGGTCGGCTTTTTGCTGCTGTTCCTGGCTATCAAAAAAGGCTTTGAACCTCTGCTGTTATTACCGATAGGTTTTGGCGCCGTACTCAGCAATATTCCGGTTGCCGGTATCGCTGAGGAAGGCGGCATTTTGTACTACCTGTATTACGGCATTAAAACCGGCCTGTTTCCGTTGATTATATTTATGGGCGTGGGTGCCATGACCGATTTCGGTCCCATGTTGGCCAACCCTAAAACTTTATTGCTGGGCGCTGCGGCGCAGTTCGGCATTTTTGCCTCGCTGCTCGGGGCGCTGGCGCTGAACGCCATACCGGGACTGGAATTCACTTTAAAAGATGCCGCCGCCATCGGCATTATCGGCGGCGCCGACGGTCCGACCGCGATTTATGTGGCGTCAAAACTGTCGCCCGATTTGTTGGGCGCTATAGCGGTCGCGGCTTACTCTTACATGGCCCTGGTACCGCTGATACAACCGCCGATCATGCGCGCCTTAACCACCGAAGATGAGCGCAAAATCGAAATGCAGCAACTGCGCGTAGTGGGTAAGACCGAAAAAATCGTCTTTCCGTTAATGCTGCTGGTTATCTGCACCTTGCTGTTACCATCAGCTGCACCTTTAATCGGCATGTTCGCATTGGGTAATCTGATGAACGCCTGTGGCGTGGTTGAACGCTTGAGTCAAACCGCACAAAACGAACTGATCAATATCGTCACTATTTTCCTGGGCTTGGCGGTAGGTTCAAAACTCAGCGCCGAGGCCTTTTTGCAAATCAAAACCTTGGGCATCTTAGCCCTGGGGGCAATCGCCTTCAGTATCGGCACGGCGGCCGGCGTGATCATGGCAAAAATCATGAATAAATTCAGCAGCACCCCGATCAACCCGCTGATCGGCGCCGCAGGCGTCTCCGCAGTGCCGATGGCGGCGCGGGTAGCCAATAAACTGGGATTGGAGAGCAACCCGCATAACTTCCTGCTGATGCATGCCATGGGGCCTAATGTGGCCGGGGTGATTGGTTCTGCGGTGGCGGCGGGGGTTTTATTGAGCTTGGTTAAGTAGTAAGGGATAAAGACAGGCGACCCAAGCGGCCGCCTCGTCGTTTTTAAGCTATAGCAGCCTATTGAATCGCCTCCATATTGCGCTTGCCATCCCAAAAAGGTGATTTTTTTATTGCCTCGACTGTATTCGCCACCCCCTGTTCCGCTCCGGATTTTAACCGGCTAATCAGGCTCTTCAGCAATACTTCTGTATTAGCGCGAAACTCAACAGGCAAAGCCTCTATTTTCTGCATGACCGGCCCTGCCAACCAGACTTGAAACATAACTTGGCTTCGGATCGGCAACTCCAGCACAACGGCAACAATTTCGTCACACCACCGTTTGCCCGGATAGATGACTTTTTGCTCGACCAGAGCCCGGCTGTTTCTTGCATTGCTGTCGATCAAGCCCACTGTTTCATTGACCAATAACCGGGCCGGTTCAACAACCCATTTTTCAAAATACATTATCGCTTGATCGGGACATTGGTGGACCTTGTTTGAAGTCGCATTTATGTTGACGTGAATCAGCATTTTTTTCTTACCGATAAGCTCCTTAGCCTCATGAACAATACCCTGAATAACCTCAATCTGCTGCTGAATTTGCGCTAAAGCGGGATTGATTATTTTCTCGTCAATTCCGTTTTTGATTTGATCCCTGCACTGGTGAATTGTAAACACCGTTTTTTTCAACAGCGAGTGTTGAGCATAAATCAGTTTCGATTCTAACTCATGAATTCTTAAATCGCGCTCAGTTAAAGATTCTTTCAGCAAGCTGATAGTTTGCTTATCTGCTTTCAGCTGCTCGGAAAGCCTGGCTACCTCATTTTCCAGCTGCGTTAATTTAGACAACCTGCCTTTTTTGCTGCCATTATCAGATCCCATACCCATCCCCCTCTCATATAATTATTTATATTTATTATTGTTTTTGCCGGTAAGCGGGATCATTCATAGCAAAGAAGTCCATTGAAGTCAACAAGGTCGGTCTTAAATTGCTTTTAACCGGATGCCTTGCGGTATTACACAGGGAAAGCCCGCCGGCTTTTCCTGATTATTGTGTTTGCTCCTCAATTTTTTGACGCTGTTGTTCCGCCGCATCCTGAACCACTTGTTCAACTTGTTTGGCCTGCTCCAAAGCGTCCAGTTGCGTCTTTAACGCCCCAGTTTCAGCCGTTTTAACCGGCTGATCGCTTTTATCGCAGGCGACGATAGAAATCAGCGTTAGAATCGCCGCCATTCTAATAATTAATGTCACGCTTCTTCCTCTCGGCAAATCTGCTTCAGGGCAATTTGCTCATTTCCGTAACCTTGCCGTAATCAACACCGACACTGATGATAAAACTGCTGGCTTCTTCGATATTCATGGCTGATTTGATAACCTTCGCTTTGTCGACAATCACCGTAAAACCGGATGTCGGGTTCGGCGATGTCGGAATAAACAACACGTATTTATCTTCGTAACGGTTCGTCACATAAGCGGTCATCCACATGTCGTCTTTGGGGTACTCGACATAAACCACTTCCTTGGAAATAGTCCGGTCATGGGATGAAAACATATTAATAACTTTTTTAAGTACCCGGTAAAGCGTATTCATTAATGGAATTCGATCAATAACATGATCAAATGCGCCAATAACCCAAGAGCGGCCCTCGTGGACTAATTTGCGGCCGATGTAGACCAAAATAAAAAAACTGATCGCAAAAACCAGGATCGTATAGAGATAATTATCGGCATAGCCGTAAACCATTTGGAACAAATCGGAAACCCTGTCTTTTACAAAAATCATAATCTGCAAAATAATGACGATAGGAATTACCGCAAGGACGCCGATCAGGAAATAATTCAACAGCTTTTTAACTAACTCTTTCATTTTTCTCTCCAGTTTTATAAGGATTTCATTATTAACAAGGTGCCTGATGCAAACAAAAATACTGCAAAAATCTTGCTGTATTTTTCATTATCGATCCCGTTATAAAGCATTTCTTCAGTCAATAAAAACGTCACCACTGCCATTTGAATAAAGCTTATTTTGTCTGCAAATGACACCGTAAAATCACTGCCGATAAACAACAGCGTTGCCAATTGACACAAGGCAACCGTCGCATAGCTTGCTCCAGCCGTCACCCGCGTTTTGTCTTTTGGGTAATGTTTGCTGTAAATTATCATGGTTAGCATCGAGCCGCCTAAATTGCTGACACCATGAACCAACCCCATCACCATCAGATAAATTCTTTCATACTTGACTACGGACTGTAGGGTCCTTTCAATAGCCGCTGAAAAACTTTTTAACGCGACAAAAATCAATAACGCGCCGATCACCAGACTGATATTGATTTTGACCGAAGTAACCAACAGCAAAAACAGCACCACCAAAGGAATACTGTAAACCAGTACATTTTTATAAAACCCGGTATCGATATCTTCATAGTGCCTTAAAACTTGCAAAGCGCTGATGGCGATAGAAACCGGCAACAACACACCCAGCGCATCGACAAAGCCATAACCGAGCAAAAGCAACAGCGGCGTACCAAACAACAATACGCCCACCCCAAAAATAGACTGAATGACGGATGTCGCAACAACCGTAAGTAAAATATCGACCGGCATTGTACTCCTCCTCTTTATTATTGTTATTTTCAGCGCTTCATTATACCCGAGGCGAAAATAAGCGGATTTATGATTGTTGCTTTCGTTATAGAAATTAATCATAAAGACGCCTTGATCGACTTTGTTGCAGGCATGAAACTATACGCATAGAACCTTTGCCAAGAGCATGAGATAGGTACCGGCCATAGTGAGTTGCCAAAACCTCTCGACTATGAAGATGATTGTACGCAAGGATAGACTGAGATAGAGGTGCGCAATGCCGAACTAACAGCCGTCAAAGATCAAAATAGTTAATGGCGCCAATTAAAGGCGTGCGGGGGTTTAATGATAATTTTACCGAGATTTTATCGAGTAAGGGGGCAAACCGGCCTTTGGCTTTAAACGCGCGGATAAATTGACCGTCCTGCATAGCCGGTAATATTTTCGGCGCTATACCGCCGCCGATAAAAACCCCGCCCGTGGCCAATGATTTTAATGCCAAATTGCCTGTTTCAGCGCCATAGAGTTCAACAAAAAGCCTTACCGCTTCTGCACATAGAGAGTCCTCGCCAGAAACGCCCAGTCGGGAAATGACAGCATTTCTGTCAATGCCGCTATTTATATCGGGAACATCAGGGCAAGCCGGCGCAAAACCCTGCTCACAAAGGAAATCATACAAATGACTGAAACCGATGCCGGATAAAATACGTTCGTAACTGACATGCTCAGGGTAGCTTTTTCTAAGATAGGCCAACAGCCGATCTTGCTGAGCGTTTTGAGCGGCAAAATCACTGTGCCCGCCTTCAGTAGCCATAGCATGGTGTTTGCTGCCGTCCCAATACAGGATAGCTTCCCCTAAGCCGGTGCCGGCCGCTATGACTGCGATATTGCCTGCCGGAGTTTCCGCATAGGGATTTAACTCCAGCAAATCATGTTCAGGCAAATACAACATGCCCAGCGCCATCGCTTCCAGATCATTCAGGAGTTTTACTTTAGACGTGCCCAGTTTTATTTTCAGGGCTTTAGCATCCAGCAGCCACGGCAAATTAGTGGTTTGGCAGCGTTGATTGACGACCGGGCCGGCAACGCCGAAACACGCTGAGCCGATATTAACGTCAGCGGCTAAAAAAGCCGCCAAAATATCATCGAACTCCGGATATTGTTGGCTTGAGTAAGTTTGTTCTTGTAAGCATGTCAGTGAGCCGTTGCTATCTCTGCTCAAAAGAGATAACACCGTTTTTGTTCCGCCTATATCGCCGGCCAGTATCACTATAACCCCCTAGTTGTTAGCAAGCAGATGCATTAAAGCATCGAGGATGCGGTTGGCAGCTTGGTGCGGCGGTAATTGACAAAACTCCTGCCAAGCTAATGCGGCGTACTTTTCGTAATTTTCTTTATTCTCGGGGTGTAATTGTAACCAATTAATTCTTACCGCATGGTCAATAATAACTTCTGTTAATAAAGTATCGTCAATATATAAGGATATATTTTCACGAAAAATAGTGGCCATTGCTTTCAGGGCTTCCACCGTTAACTGGCGATAAACCGGAGCTTGAATTTTATTCAGCAAATGGCTGACGTGTAATTTAAAACTTTGTTCGCCTGCGGTCATTTGTGACAGGGTGTTTTCGCTGTCCAGCCGGTTTTTACTGTTGAGTTTATCCCCTATCATCAGTCCTTTACAATGATGCAGAATGTCCCAGACGCTGGCAAAAAAAGCATTATTTTCCCTACCGACACTGCCTTGCTGTTCGCGCCAATGGTACCAATCCTCAATGTCTCCACGGTCTTTCGGGTCCATGTTTTTGGGGAAACGCGCCCCGGTTAACTCCCGGTAATCACCTTCATAGTGCAATGTTTCAGCTAAATCCAGTTGATCTTCGGTATTACTGTAGTCTTCCAGCGTTTCCTTTACTTTCCCGGACAATTGAGAAGGCGGTAAAGAAAGAATTTCATTAAAAGCCTGATCCACGGTATCGCAACCGGATTCGCGTTTTTGCCTGACCACAATCAATTGCAGCATATGTCCCACTCGTACCGTGTGCATATCGGTGAATAATTCCGGGTCGGACTTGATTAGCATGCCCAAATAAATGATCAATTCCTGAATAATGATCTGCTCACTGGCATCGCTATTATAGCTGCGGATAGTTTGCAAAATTTCCGATGAATCGGCCGGGCGCGTCAACGTAGCCTTGCTGCTGTAGGCGCGGCCCAAGGTGAGTGCGTGTTGCCGAGCCAATATTTCGGTGGCCGCCTGCTCCAGATTTATATCGTATTTGCCGAGCAAACCGGCACAGCGCCTAACAATGTACCAGGCATGCCGATCTCCGGCGCGTTCATAGATTTCTTCCAGCAAATCACGGACGCATCCGGCACAGCCGTCCATTGCCTGCAATCCGGTATCGTAATCCAAGCCGTGTCGAAGGCTCAGCAAACTCAACACTTCAAGCTGAGCGTAAAGATTGGCGTTGGTTTTTAGTTGTTCAACGAGTCTTTCATCTGCGCTGATCTCCCATTCGGTCAATGTGTTGGTGGCCAAAGGTTCTAGCGCCGCGGTATCTATCGGCAATATTTGAAAAAAGGCGCGCTCGGCTTCCTGCCAGGAGGCTTCAGAAAATTGAAAATCATGTAAGTAGTTGATTTTTTCATGACTTGAGGTTTCTGCAAAGTCCAAAACAGTTCCGAGTTGCAAGGCAATGCCTTGAGTGGAGCCTTGTTGCAGTTCTTTGATGAATTCAATCAGGATTTCACGATTATGACTGCCCAGCATATTATGTTTGATGCTCATAATAACCAAGGGATTGCCCGGCCTATCCCAATGTTTATAAATATACAATAACTCCAGGCGTAAACGCTGAATCAGCAAACGGTTGTCCATCGCCAGGTAAAAACCTTTTTGATTAAGGCACTGCGGTAGAAAAAGCAAACGCTCGCCGGCCAATATATACATCTTGGATGTCGCCAGTGTCCGCAATTGCCTCATGGGCCTGCCGGTTAAACCGATGAGATCGTTTCTGCCCACATGCGTATAGGCATCGGCTAGTTCATGAGCTTCCCTTATTTGAATAGGCGCTATTTCGGCGAGTGTTTGCGTGTGAATCCCGTATTCCATTAAGCTGTTTTGTACGGCTTCGTCCTGAGCTAATAACTGGATTTGCAGCTTGCAATCCTGATGCTGCTTAACGGTTTTGTGCCGGCCTAAGGGGTCGATGTCGTCACAACAAAGCAGACCATCCTGAATAAGGCTGCCCAGCATAAAAAGACTTTGCGCCCAAACCAAAGGCATATTTTCATTAGGAACGCGTTGCTGGCTGTGCGGATTGGCTTTTTCTGCGGCAATCGAGCCGATGGGCACGACATACAGTTCCGGTAACAATTGTTGACCGTTTTGTTCAACCAATAAACTTTCCAATTTAGCGCGATAATTCATGGCGGCTTCGTTATCGCCGGCGAATAAGTTGTTAAGCAGTAAATAGGTAAAAAACAACGGCCATTCGCATTCAATATCCATGAATTGCTTGAGTTCATGCGGATCGTAATAGAGGCGCCGGCTGTCTTCTATGACTGTTTGATGTCCATCCAGCAAAAAGCGTTTGCAGCCGTAGCGGCCTTCCAGTTTTTTGCAAATAATCGTTTCTGTCTTTGCCCGGATTGCCTGGTTATCAACCGCGAAAGCCGGAAATCCGGTGATGCTCAGAACGGCTGAGTCGGCTTCTTTGGAAATAGACTCCCTGGGTAGAAGCGACTCCAGGGTAATCCGGGTTCTGGCGATGTCGTCGCTGATCACATGCACAACAGACGCTTGCCCGCCCTCCTTGCCAAATAAATTAAAACCGGACAGGGCTTCCAGCGCGGCCTTCGCCATGCCGATTGAGCTGGCGTTTAACTCGGCGATACCATGATTGATTTTGTGGCCGCGCTCCCAGATACCGTAGTCGGGCGTGCGATACGTTCGGCTAATATAGTGCACCAGGTTTTGCACAAAATTAACTTCGTCTATGGTGAACACAATACGTAAGCCGGATGCCGTCATTTGAGCCAGCATCAACAAAAATAAAGACGTGGCATCCAGTTGCAGATGTCCCCATTCACGATCGCCCACCACTACGGTACCGGTTTTGGTATCGTATTTAGCATGCAAGGCGTCCAGCGGATTTTGCGTATGCTTAAATTTTTCTACTTTGGCCGCTTGACGCATCATCGCCGTCAACAGCCCGCGCATCAGCTTAACGACGCTTTGCTCCAGTAAATAAGTGCGCCCGCTCCCGTCCTCAACGCGCCGATAAGCAAGCGCCAAGCCCCAGGCCGAGAGAATACTGTAAACATTATCCCTGACCCAGGCATCGGTATAATTACCGTGCACATTGACAGCGGTGCTGGCCGGCAATAAGCCGGTCACCCAATCCTGGCGGCTCAAGATAATGGCTTGCACCTGCTGGAAATAAGTGTCTAATTTGTCGAGCTGAGTTGTTTTCATGTTCAGTTAATGCGTCATTTTAAAAATAGACGTTCAGGGTAACGGGCCAACCGCGTCGAACCGTATAAACCCCTGGAATCCATAAGTGATAAGCAATTAATACGCCATAACTTATGTTAAGCGGCAGATGACGGTTTCGTATGCTTTATGCTTACCCTCGCTGACGGCTCTGCATCACAACTTAAAACGATAGAACGCCAAATAGTTAATATGGCTGCATATCTCCACAATGATCCGCACCAATTTGAACTTAAAACTTATTTCTCGCACTGAAAGGGCTCAAAAATGTTAGTGCTCGATTCGTAATAACACGTTTTTTCGAGCCGCCTGCCTATAGCGAATTGCATTCGCTGAGTGTTAACGGCCATTAAAGCGGCTATTGGTTTGATTATTGCTTATGCCGATATAGGGCTCGGTTACAGCGCCACAGTTTGCGTTGAGTAAGCCGCTATAGGCATGGCTAAAATGGGATTCGGTCTCTCCTACTCAAAAAGAATAGGGTTGCCGCTTGAATAAATAACCGGGGATTAAAAGAACCTAAAACCAACTTAATGGAGAAACAATGAGCGCTATTCATCTTATCGGCGGCGAAAAAGGCGGCGTAGGCAAATCCGTCGTAGCCCGTGTGCTGGCTCAATACATGATAGACCATGAGATACCGTTTATCGGCTTTGATACGGACCGTTCGCATGGTTCCTTGCTGCGTTTTTATACAGATTACGCATCACCCACCCTCATTGATGATTACCAAAGCCTGGATACTCTTATCGAGACCGCCCTAGCGAACCCCGAACAGCGTGTTTTGGTCGATCTCGCCGCTCAAACCCATTATCCGCTGGCGAAATGGATAGCTGAATCCGGCGTGTTGGAACTGGCAGAGGAGCTGGGCATTGCTCTGTATTATTGGAACGTGATGGACTCCGGTAAGGATTGCGTGGATTTGTTGGACAAGCTGCTCGATCAATTCGGTTCACGCTTGAATTATAGACTGGTACAAAATCAGCTGCGTGATGATAATTTTACGATTTTAGAATCATCAGGCATTAAAGATCGGGCCTTGGCATTGAATGCCGGAGTCATTACATTAAAGCGCCTGCATGCTCCGGTGATGACCAAGATTGACGGCAACAGCTCCAGTTTTTGGGCGGCAACAAACAAAGATACTGAAAACTTGAACGCGCTAGGCTTATTGGAGCGGCAACGCGTCAAAATATGGCTAAGCCATGCCTATAACCAGATTCAAGCGGTGGGTTTTTGATGCCGCCCGTATCGCCGACAACGGCAAGTGCCGGTTATTCTTAATGAACACTATCAGTATCAGGTTAAGGGTTAGTTGCGATCTTCGCTTCCGGATAGACGACCCGACAGCCTTAATTTTAATGCTGCGCCCATTGAGCGGGGCGCAGCAATGGATTTCAAGATCCAGTTATATCGTTGAACCTGAGGTGCCGATAACCGAGAGCAGAGACAGCTACGGTAATTTCTGCCAACGCCTGATTGCTCCTCCGGGAGAATTCATGGTTTATACCTCCTCTGAGGTCATCGCCGCTGAGCATGTTGAGAGCGCTCCGGGGGCTTATTTTGTTGAAATCCAAAATCTTCCCGATCAGGTTTTGCCTTACCTGTTGCCGAGCCGCTATTGCGAATCCGACAGGTTCGGCGATCTTGCCAGAGAAATCGTAGCCGATGCACTGCCGGGTTACGATCAGGTCGGTAAAATTGTTGATTGGCTTCGTTATTCCATCCGATATATACCGGGATCCAGCGATTCTCCGTTATCGGCGATTGAGGTTAACAAGCGTGGCTATGGCGTATGCAGAGACCTTGCCCAACTGGCCATCGCCTTATGCCGAAGTATCAGTATTCCGGCACGACTGGCGGTAGGTTATTTGTATCGGCTTGAACCCATGGATTTGCATGCCTGGTTTGAAGCCTATGTCGGCGGTCAATGGTATACTTTCGACCCCAGCCAAAGCGATTTGCGTGGCGGCCGGGTGGCTATCGCTTTCGGGCGCGACGCGGCTGATGTGTCGATATTTCATCAGTTCGGTCTCGGATGCATTTTGCACAGCATGGATGTTCGGGTTAATTTGTTGGATGAGCGCTTGTAACGACACATTCATCCGACACCATTTGATTAAAGCCGCTTGATGTCAAAGCAAATCTTCTATTAAATTCCGCTTTTTAGTCATAGCCCGTAACGCCTTGGCTGCTTCAGAGAAGCGTACATCTACGCCATTACCCCCTATTAGGAAATACCTGAATGCAAGGATCATTAAGAAAAATGCGCACCCGGCTGGAGTCCGACAAATCAAGCCAGGTTCAATACGAGCTGCCGCTAGGCGATCACTCGGTCAGCTTAAATCCGCTGATCGGCAAGCCGATTAAACTGATTTATACCGGCAAAATCTTTTGCGTACATTGCAACAGGCCCGTTAAAAAGAGCTTTAATCAGGGCTATTGCTATCCCTGCTTTACCTCGCTGGCGCAATGCGACCTGTGCATCATGAAACCGGAAACCTGCCACTATGAAGCCGGCACCTGCCGTGAGCCTGCCTGGGGCGAAGAATTTTGTTTTCAGCCGCATGTGGTTTATCTGGCTAATTCCAGCGCCATCAAGGTCGGTATTACCCGGCAGACGCAAGTTCCAACACGTTGGATAGATCAAGGCGCGGTGCAGGCGTTACCGATTTTTAAAGTGCAATCGCGCTATATTTCAGGACTGGTTGAAATCGCTATCGCCAAACATGTCAGCGACAAAACCAGCTGGCAGCAAATGCTTAAGAGTAAAGCCGAGCCTATCGATCTGATCGCAAAACGGGATGAATTAATCGCTGTTTGCGACGCGGACTTGGCCGAAATCAGCCGGCGCTTTGGCCAACAGGCCATTGAATTTTTAAGCGACGAGCCGGTTGTGGATATTCATTTTCCGGTCGACAGCTACCCAGCTAAAGTCAAGTCCTTTAATCTTGATAAGAGCGCCGAAGTATCCGGGGTGTTGCAGGGTATTAAAGGCCAATATTTATTACTGGATACCGGCGTCATTAATATCCGCAAATTTGCCGGTTATGAGCTTGAGTTTTCGGAATAGTAGGTCGCAAAGCAAATTAAGCTTAATTTAGATAGGGAATTACCAGCCGGGCAGGAATTAAAAAGGGCAAGAGATGCATGTACAATTCGCCCAAAAACCTAGTAAAATGCTTACATTATGCCGTCTGAAAAGGCGGCTACCAGCAGCAGTCTATATGACGCTCTTTAAAATACACCGGCATTTAGGCCTAGAATTTTTTAAAAGCGCATATAACCGGCTTAATTCGAAAGTCTATTTGAGGGTATTAGCGTGGAGCTAAACGGCGCACAAATTGTAATTCAGAGTCTTAAGGACGAAGGCGTAGAATATATTTTTGGCTATCCCGGCGGGGCGGTATTGCATTTATACGACGCTCTTTTCCAGCAGGATGAGGTCAAGCACATTCTGGTTCGGCACGAGCAGGGCGCTACCCATGCGGCGGATGGCTATGCCCGTGCCACCGGCAAACCGGGCGTAGTCCTGGTCACTTCCGGACCTGGCGCTACCAATGCGGTAACCGGCATCGCCACGGCGTATATGGATTCAATCCCGATGGTAATCATCTCCGGTCAAGTGCCGTTGCCGGTCATCGGCAGCGATGCTTTTCAGGAAGTCGACATGGTCGGCATTACCCGTCCCTGCGTAAAGCATAATTTCCTGGTTAAAGACGTGACCAAACTGGCTGAGACCATGAAAAAGGCGTTTTATGTCGCAACAACCGGCCGCCCCGGTCCTGTTGTGGTCGACGTGCCTAAAGACATAACCGATCCCAAAATAAAAGTACCTTATAAATATCCCAAAAAAGTGTCTATCCGCTCTTATAATCCGGCGGTTACCGGCCATAAAGGACAGATTAAAAAAGCAGTGGATTTATTATTGACCGCCCAAAAGCCGATCATCTATTCCGGCGGCGGCGTGATTTTAGGTGAAGCCGACAAAGAGTTAATCGAATTCGCTCAAGTACTGGGCTTTCCGATCACCAATACCCTGATGGGTTTGGGCGCCTATCCTGCAACCGACAAACAGTTCGTCGGCATGCTGGGGATGCACGGCACTTATGAAGCTAACATGGCGATGCATGACAGCGATGTGATTATCGCTATCGGCGCGCGTTTTGATGACCGGGTTACCGGTAAACTGGATCAGTTTTGTCCGCATGCCCAAATTATCCATATCGATGTTGATCCGGCATCTATATCCAAAACCGTTAAAGTCGCGATTCCTATCGTTGGCGAAGTTAAGCCGGTATTGGAGCAGATGCTTGAAATGCTCAGGGAAAGCAAAAAGAAACCGTCGAAAAAAGCGTTGGAAAGCTGGTGGAACCAGATCGACCAATGGCGCGCCGTCAAATGCATGGAATATGACCGCAGCAGCCCCTTGATCAAGCCGCAATACGTAATCGAGCAGCTGTACGAAGTCACCAAAGGCGAGGCCTACATCACATCGGATGTGGGTCAGCATCAAATGTGGGCAGCCCAATATTATCCGTTCGACAAACCGCGGCATTGGATTAATTCCGGCGGTTTGGGCACGATGGGCTTTGGCTTGCCTGCGGCCATCGGCGTTAAACTGGCGTTCCCGGATTCGGAAGTTGCCTGCGTGACCGGTGACGGCAGCATCCAAATGTGCATCCAGGAATTATCGACGGCATTGCAATACAATGCGCCGGTAAAAATCATCAACCTGAATAACAGCTATCTGGGCATGGTTCGCCAATGGCAGGAATTTACCTACGAAAGCCGTTACTCGCATTCGTACATGGACGCCATCCCGGACTTCGTTAAGCTGGCCGAGGCTTACGGTCATGTCGGCATACGTATCAGTAAACCCGAAGAAGTCAGGCCGGCGCTGGAAGAAGCTTTTGCGATGAAAGACCGCACAGTATTTTTGGACATCCTGACCGACCGAACCGAAAATGTTTACCCGATGATAGAAGCCGGCAAAGCCCATAATGATATGACTTTAAGAGTCGCGAACGGCACATCGACCGACAGGGAATTGGCATAATGAGACATATTATTTCTATCCTGATTGAAAACGAATCCGGTGCGTTATCGCGGGTGGCAGGCTTATTTTCCGCGCGCGGCTACAATATCGAGTCCTTGACCGTAGCGCCTACGGAAGATTCCAGCTTGTCGAGGATGACCCTGGTCACTCGCGGCAGCGACGACATTATCGAGCAAATCACCAAGCAGCTGAATAAACTGATTGACGTGGTTAAACTGATAGACTTGGCCGAATCCGATCATATTGAACGGGAACTGATGATGGTCAAGATCAGGACCAGTGAACATACGCGTGAAGAAATCAGAGGCATAGCGGCTATATTTCGCGGCAAGATTATCGATGTTACGCCGACCACTTATGTCGTCGAGATGACCGGCCCGTCCAGCAAGCTGGATGCTTTTATTGCTGCTATCGATGGCGATACCATTATCGAAGTCGTCCGCTCCGGGCCGACAGGCATTTCAAGAGGCGAAAAAGGGCTGCATTTGTAAACTTAAGGCGAAAGGCTCAAGGCGAAAAAGCATAACTCAGTCGCCCTTCGCCCAATTAATTCTAAACACACCAAAAACAGGAAAAACCATGCAAGTTTATTACGACAAAGACGCCGATCTTTCGATCATCAAAGCTAAAAAAGTAGCCATTATCGGTTACGGCTCACAAGGTCATGCTCACGCCCTTAATTTAAAAGAATCCGGCGTTTCAGTTGTTGTGGGCTTACGCGCAGGATCACTTTCAGTGGCTAAGGCTGAAGCACATGGATTAACCGTACAAGACGTTGCACAAGCAGTTGCCGGCGCGGACATCGTCATGATTTTGACGCCTGATGAATTCCAATCAAAATTGTATAAAGACGAAATTGAACCGAACATCAAACAAAGTGCAGTATTAGCATTTGCCCATGGCTTTTCAATTTTATTCAACCAAGTCGTGCCACGCGCCGATTTAGATGTCATTATGATTGCGCCTAAAGCACCAGGGCACACTGTTCGTTCTGAATTTGTACGCGGCGGCGGCGTTCCTGACTTAATCGCAGTTCATCAAGATGCTTCAGGCACAGCAAAAGCGATTTGCTTGTCTTACGCGTCAGCTATCGGCGGCGGCCGCTCAGGCATCATCGAAACTACCTTCCGCGACGAATGTGAAACCGATTTATTCGGCGAACAAGCGGTATTATGCGGCGGTGCGGTTGAACTCGTAAAAATGGGTTTTGAAACCCTGGTTGAAGCGGGTTATGAGCCTGAAATGGCCTATTTCGAGTGCTTGCACGAATTAAAATTGATTGTTGATTTAATGTTTGAAGGCGGCATCGCCAACATGAACTACTCGATCTCCAACAATGCAGAGTACGGCGAATACGTCACCGGCCCCAAAGTCATCAACGAAGAAAGCCGCTGGGCGATGCGTGAAGCGTTGAAAAACATCAGAAACGGCGAATACGCCAAGCAATTCATCATGGAAGGTATGACCAACTATCCTGAAATGACCGCCAAGCGTCGTTTGAATGCAGAACACCCGATTGAAGTGGTCGGTGCAAAACTGCGCAGCATGATGCCTTGGATTAAAGCCAACCAGATTGTTGATAAAACCAAAAACTGATCTCCTCTCTTGCCCCTTCTCCATTGAGGGAGAAGGTTGGGATGAGGGGATATAAATCTTAAGTCAGTTTAAGCGTTTAAAAAAGCCCGTCTTTATGATGGGCTTTTTTTGCGCTAACAGGACAGTCCATGCTGGTTAAAAAGCTCGGGACTATAGATGCCAAAACACAAAAAACGCTGTAACTTTCAGATAGATGTCCAGCTCTAGGTCGGCAGCAAAATAATGAGGCCATTGTAGGGGCGACCGGCCGGTCGCCCCTACGGTAGCCCGTAAATATCAAATCCAACTGATTTTTTAGGATCAGTAATTTACCTGCTTCGAACGACTAACTTCGCCATAACCCCACCCTTCGGCTTCAGAGTTACCGCCATTTCAATCTCAGCCTCCCCCGTATTAAGCAACTGCCAATCAAAATGCTGAATGATCATGCTCAGCAAAACTTGGCTTTCCAGTAACGCAAAATGATTGCCGATACAGATGCGTTCACCCGTTCCAAACGGCATGAATGAAAACCTGCGATTTTCAGTGTTTAAAAAACGTTCGGGATCGAACTGTTCAGGCTGCGGCCAGAAATCCGGGTGATGGTGAATATTGTAAATACTGAACATCGCCAGCCTGCCTTGTTTTAACGAGTAGCCGTCAATCTCGGTATCCCTGCTGATCCGGCGCATCATAATGCCGACCGGCGGACGGATACGCATCGATTCGTTCAACACGGCTCTGGTATAAACAAGCTGCTGCAAGTCTTCTGCCGTTGGGATTTCGCCTTGCAGCAATGTATCGAGTTCTTGACGCAATTTAGCCAATACATACGGATGGCGGGCCAGTAAATACAGCGTCCAGCTTAACAAATTGGCGGTGGTTTCATGACCGGCGGTAAAAATGGTAAGGACTTCATCTCGAACCTGTTTGTCGGACATAAGTTCGCCGTTGTCATCGCTGGCGTTCAGCAACATATCCAATAAATCGTTGTGTGCTGCGGGTTGGGCGCGGCGTTGCCCGATGATTCCGTAAATGACATCATCTACCACCGCGCTTGCCGCTTTAAATTCGCGATTGGCCTGAGTGGGTATAAATAACGGCATGCGTAAAGGATTCATTACCGATTTGGCCGCATACCGGAGCAGCGTATCTAAAGCAGGCGCAATGTGTTCGATCTTATCGAGAACGCTGGTGCTGAACATGGTTTGAGTGATCACTTCAAGCGTTACCTGCATCATTTCATCGGCGAGATTAACTTGCGTCCCGTCGCCTAATCGCCGCCATCTGGCTAATAAATTATTGCCGGCAGTGACGATTTGCGGGAGTAAAGATGCCAAATTACTCCTCTGAAAAACCGGCTGCATTAACCGCCGCTGTCTTTGCCATAACTCGCCCTGACTGGTCACTAAGTAGACGTAAATAAATAACTCATACTTTTTGTCTGTTTCAATATAATGGTGGAATGATTGATATCGCAGTTATAGATAGCATAAAAAGAAAGTTCCAGCGCATGAAAGCGGAATTGGATGAGAGAGGGCTTCGTTG
>JAUGSS010000042.1:0-19697 GCA_044426515.1 Methylococcaceae bacterium
GAGACATTTGGTCATTTCAAAGCAGCCATTGACGACTGCCTTGATAAGGTGAAATCTGCTTTCAAGGAGCAAGTAAAAATACTTTTAAACCCAAAATTCCAGCTATTTGGAAAATCCGCAGGCGTGACCGCGTGAGGTATAACCTAAAAATCTCTTACCCAGTTCCGAAACCAAACCCGACGCATAAAACCCAAAGCGCGCTGGAACAAATTGTTATTTTGCTGCAACAACGATCCGACAATGACTTCTCTCTTTACAAGAAAAACACTATCTACCGCCGCATCGAACGGCGCATGGGCCTACACCAAATCGATGAAATAACCAAGTACGCACACTATCTGCGCCAAAATCCCCAGGAGCTTGATCTACTGTTCAAGGAACTGCTCATTGGCGTCACTCATTTCTTTCGCGATCCAAGTGTATGGGAACGCCTCAAGACCGACGCCATCCCCGCGCTATTAGCCGCTTATCCGAACGGCAAGGAATTACGAGCCTGGGTTCCGGCGTGCTCGACAGGTGAAGAGGCTTATTCAATCGCAATCATCTTCAGGGAAGCATTGGTGCAAAGCCAACTCCAACACCTGTTCAAGTTACAAATTTTTGCCACCGATCTCGACCAGGATGCCATTGCAAAAGCCCGGCAAGGTTTCTATCCGGCAACGATTAAAACCAACCTATCTCCTGAGCGGCTCGGCCGCTTTTTTGTTGCTGCGGACAATGGCTACCGGATTAACAAGGACATCCGCGATATGGTGATTTTTGCCCGGCAAAACATCATCATGGACCCCCCCTTTACCAAACTCGACCTGCTCAGTTGCCGTAATCTTTTGATTTATTTTAATCCTGAATTACAAAAAAAACTGATACCGCTTTTTCATTATGCACTGACCAGTCATGGCGTCCTGATACTTGGCAATGCTGAGAGCATCAATAACTTTACTTCGCTATTTGCCGCCATCGACAGTCATTCGCGACTCTATCGGCGCATCGACCAGGCGCCATCAACGGCAGACGTCGATTTTCCGACCAAGCTATTTCCCGTGACCTCAATGACCCATCAAGAAACCGCAACGCCAAAACCTATGTTCAACTTGCAAGGCCAAGTAGACCAACTGTTGCTGCAAAACTACACACCCGCAGCCGTGGTGGTCAACAGCGAAGGCGATATTCTCTATATCAATGGACGCACCGGCAAATATCTGGAGCCGACCGCCGGCAAAGCCAATTGGAATATTCACTCTATGGCTCGCGACGGACTGCGCCATGAACTCTTCAGCGCCTTTAAAAAAGCGCAGGGCCAATCCGAAGCGGTTCACTTGCAGGGTTTGACGATAGGAAGCAATGGCGGAACTCAAACTATTAACCTCACAGTGCAAGCGATCACTCAACCCGAAGCGTTAAAGGGTATGGTGATTATCATATTTACCGATGTGGCGACTCCGGCAAAGCGAAAACACTCCCGAAAAGCACCAAGCGCTGAACAACAGTCATTGCTGGCCGAGTTAGAGTATGCCCGTGCGGAATTACAAATCTTGCGCGAAGAAATGCAAACCTCACAGGAAGAGCTCAAATCAACAAATGAAGAATTGCAATCAACCAACGAGGAATTGCAATCCACCAACGAAGAACTGACCACCTCGAAGGAAGAAATGCAGTCGATGAACGAGGAATTGCAGACCATGAATGCTGAACTGCAATCCAAGGTAATTGATCTATCGTGGGTCAATAACGACATGAAAAACTTGCTCAACAGCATGGAAATCGCCACGGTGTTTCTGGACAATGCGCTCAATATCCGCCGCTTCACCAGCGATGCGACGCACCTGTTTAAACTGATTAGCAATGATGTAGGACGCCCTTTGTCCGACATCGTCACCAACCTGGATTATCCGCAATTACACCAAGATGCGCAGGAAGTGTTACGGACCCTGGTGTTTTCGGAAAAACAGGTCAAAACTCACGAAGACTGCTGGTTCAAAGTACGCATTATGCCGTATCGCACGCAGGACAACGTAATTGACGGCGTGGTTATCACCCTTATCGATATTTCCGAAACTAAAAAACTGGAAAACCAATTACGGAGTAAACAATTTTGAACAAGCGGACAGATAGCTCTCAAGAGTCAGAAGAGCTGCGCCAATTTGCGGAACGGCAACTTGCGGCCAAGCCGGTATCAGTGAACGAAACGGTAACCGACGAAAAAAGGCTGACCCATGAATTACAAGTGCATCAAATCGAGCTGGAGATGCAGAACGAGGCCTTGCGTGAGGCCCATGCCACCGCTGAAATAGCGCTGGAACGCTACGCCGACCTGTTCGATTTTGCACCGGTCGCCTACTTTAACTTAGAGATTAACGGCATTATTCGTCAGACCAATTTTCGCGGCGAAACTTTGTTGGCTGTCGACCGATTCAAAATAGTCGGACAACAGTTTGCCGATCGAGTATCCGGCGAATACCGCCAGGCTTTTCAGTGCTTTCTGGAAATGGTATTTACCGGTAAAGGCGTCCAGCGTTGCGAAATGACTTTACAGATCAACCGAAAAACGCTCTGGGTGGCCATTGAGGCAACTGCCGATAAAACCGGTCAAACCTGTCTTACGGCGGTATCGGATATCACCGAACGGAAACAAAATGAGCAGGAACTGCAACTCGCCGCCACCATTTATTTAGCGCTCGGCGATGCCATTATGGTGGCCGATGATAACGGCCGGATTGTTACCGTTAATGCGGCCTTCACTGAACTAACCGGATACACCGCTGCAGAAGCCATCGGACAATCAACCTCGTTACTTAAATCCGGCCGTCAGGACAAATTTTTTTACCGGAACATGTGGGACAGTCTTAATCTTACCGGCCTCTGGCAGGGTGAAATATGGTGCCGGCGTAAAAACGGCGATATATACATTGAGTGGTTAAGCATTAATACAATCTATGATAACAAAAACAATGTAGTCCGCCGGGTCGCCATGTTTTCCGACATTACTGAAAAAAAACGGGCTGAGGAAACGATTCGCACACAAGCCAACTTTGACCCGCTTACCGAACTTCCTAATCGAAGACTGTTCAACGACCGGTTACAGCAGGCTATCAAAAAAGCCCGCCGGACAAATCAAAAATTAGCCGTGATGTTCATCGACCTTGACCAGTTTAAGGATATCAACGATACCCTCGGTCACTCTACGGGAGATTTCCTGCTCAAGGAAGTCGCTCAGCGCCTAAAAACCTGCATTCGTGAAACCGATACCCTGGCACGTCCGGGAGGCGATGAATTCACCATCATCCTGGATGAACTGGAAGAACTGAGCAGTGTCGAGCGCGTTGCGCATAGTGTTCTGCGCAGCCTGATGCTCCCATTCCAATTGGGAAGTGACTGCTGCTATATTTCAGCCAGCATTGGTATTACCCTGTATCCGGATGACGCCATCGTTCTGGACGAACTGCTGAAAAAAGCCGACCAGGCCATGTATGCCGCCAAGCATCAAGGACGCAACCGCTTTTGTTATTTTACGCCCGCCATGCAGTTAGAAGCGGAGAACCGATTACGCTTAACCAATGATTTACGCAATGCACTGGTCAACCGTCAATTATGGATGGCTTACCAACCCATTGTGGAATTGGCAACCGGCGACATCCACAAAGCCGAGGCATTGATACGCTGGCAACACCCGGTACTCGGACTGATCAGTCCTGCCGAATTTATCCCCATCGCCGAGGATACCGGTATGATTATTGAGATTGGCGAATGGGTATTCCAGCAAGCGGCCGATCAGGTCGCCAAGTGGTGCAGCGAATACAATCCACGCTTTCAGATTAGCGTCAATAAATCCCCGGTCCAGTTTCATAACAACGCCGATAACCATGACGGTTGGTTCGAATATTTGCAGTATCTAGGCCTGCCCGGAGCTTGTATAGCGGTGGAAATTACTGAAGGATTGCTGCTGGATGCGTTGCCTATTATTTCGGAAAAATTGCTCGCCTTTAGAGACGCAGGCATGCAAATATCGCTCGATGATTTCGGCACAGGTTATTCATCCTTATCCTACCTAAAAAAATTCGACATCGATTACTTGAAGATCGATCGAAGCTTTGTCAGCAATATAAGCACCAATCCCACCGATAGGACGTTATGCGAGGCCATCATCCTGATGGCCCACAAACTGGGCATGAAGGTTATTGCCGAAGGCATTGAAACACCGGAGCAGCAGGACTTCCTGCTGCAAGCCGGTTGTGATTACGGACAAGGATATTTGTTCTCCAGGCCGATTCCGGCAGAGAAATTTGAGCTGCTGCTCTACCCCTGAGGCTTTGGCGGGCTTTGAAGTTCGTTTTATTGATGACGGTTTTCAACTTAGGCAAATCCCCGGCGAGTTAGCTTACACACCGTAAAGCTTACGTTTTCGCCAAAACGTTGCCCTACTCATCCCCAGAGTGCGAGCGGCCAGACTCACCTTGCCATGGCTCTGCTCCAGCGCCTGACGAATGGCAACGGATTCCTCCGCCGCCGACAGCGGCAAATTCTGCACAGCTTGCAGCTCAACGGGACGCGGCTCCCTAAATTCAGGGGGTAACTCAGACCAGCGTAACGTTGTGCCTCTGCCTACCGCAAAAGCATATTCCACAACATTGTGCAGTTCCCTGACATTGCCCGGCCACGCATAGTCCAATAAAGTGCGCATCGCCTGCGGATCGATTTTTTCAATTTTCCTAAAACTGGAAACATTATGCAGCCGGATAAAATGCCAGATCAGTAAACTGATGTCTTCCCGACGCTCCCGTAACGGCGGAATAAAAATGGGTACAACCCTGAGCCGATACATCAAATCTTCACGAAAACGCCCCATTTTCACTTCCTCCCGTAATGAACGGTGGGTCGCGGCGACGATGCGCACATCGACAGCAATCGAACGGTCGCCGCCTACCGGAATATAGTTTCTTTCCTGTATGACCCGAAGCAGCTTGGCCTGCAATTCAAGCGGCAGTTCGGCGACTTCATCCAGAAAAAGCGTTCCGCCGTGCGCACGCTGAAAGAGGCCGCTGTGATCCTTGACCGCTCCGGTAAATGCGCCGCGCACATGGCCGAACAATTCGCTATCCAGCAAGCTACCGGACAAGGCCGCGCAATTGATAGCCAGAAAAGGCGCATTGCGCCGAGCGCTCAAATCATGGATTGCTTTGGCAACCAACTCTTTACCGGAACCGCTCTCGCCTCTCGCCAATACCGTGGCCTCTGTTTCTGCGGCATTTTGAATAATCTTAAAAACCGCCTGCATGGCCGGTGAACGGCTTAGCAAGCCTTGAAAGCTCTGTTTTGCCGGCACAGGGGCTTCGATCGGGGTCTTCGGCAAAGGCGTATCTGCCGAAACGGGAAGCAGCAATCCCAAGCCGCCGGAAAAAATACCCTCTTGGTCATACAAAACCTGAGTCATTTTTTCCAGCTCAGTTTTATGTTGATCCGTTTTAGATGATTTTATGAGCTGTTTTTTATGGTCGCTGCCATCGGCAATCGCGTACTCTTGAAAACAAGGCTTGCCTGTGACATCTTCGGCTTTCAATCCCGATAACCGCTCTGCACCTTGACTCCAGTAAACAACCTGTTGATCCCGGTCAACAATATACAGGCCTGCGCTATCGCAAAGAGCCAGCAGTTTTAAAAATAGCGGTTGCAACGATTGCTGCGCCAGCCAGTCCGATAAGGAGGCGAATATCTGTTTTGTTTGTTTCATACATGTCTCACTGAATCAAATAAATGTTTCACTGAAACACTATATGAAACAAACGAAGGACGCAAGGCATAAAGCAAAAGGTACAGTCTTTAACTATGCACCCTTTGTCTTTGGCCTTTTGCCTTGCGCCTTAACTATCTGGCACATCCTTTGCTTTAACCGGATATATCCCCTAACTCAACCCGAGAAACACCATGTTATTTCGACAATTATTCGACCGGGAAACCTGGACTTACACTTACCTGATTGCCGATCCGGTCACTAAAGACGCTATTCTCATTGATCCGGTCAACACGCATCTTGATGAATATATTGAGCTGCTTGAAATACACGGCTTGCAACTGAAATATTCGCTGGAAACACATGTTCATGCCGACCATATCACCGCCAGCGGTTTGTTGCGCCAACGCTTAGGGGCACATACCGGAGTGAGCGGATTGTGCGGCGCCGAGTCGGCCGACATTCAAATTCAGGACGGCGATATTTTTCAATTTGCCGGCAACGAACAGCTCAGAGTCATCGCCACGCCGGGACATACCCGCGGCAGTATTTCTTTTTTATGGCGCGACCGGCTGTTTACCGGCGATTCTTTATTGATCGGCGGTTGCGGGCGCACCGATTTCCAGGGCGGCGATGCCGGTGCGCTTTATGACAGTATTACCCGGCGTTTGTTTACTCTGCCGGACGAGACGCTGGTCTATCCGGGCCACGATTACCAACAGCGTTGGGTAAGCAGCATCATGCAGGAACGCACGACCAATCCGCGCCTGGCAGGCAAGACCCGCGAGCAATTTATCGAGATCATGAACAATCTGAATTTGCCCAAGCCGCGGTTAATTGATGAGGCGGTGCCCGCCAACCGTTATTGCGGCCTGGATAAAGATGAGCGCCAGGATGCCGTAGCGCTCAGGGATGAAACTCTGCCGATTCGCGCCGCGACAAAAATCGAAGATATAGTCGCCGAAGCCAAGCAACAGATCATCGAAATCGATGTCGCCAAATCGAGACAACTGCTTGAGAACGGCAATGTCGTACTGATCGATAGCCGCGAAGAAAGCGAATACGCGGCGGGGCATATTGAAGGAGCATTATTAATCCCGCGCGGCATGCTGGAATTCAAAATAGGCAATACGCCTGAATTGGCCGACAAGTCGAAAACAATACTTATATACTGCCGCTTAGGCAACCGCTCGGCATTGGCGGCGCAAACCATGCAACTATTAGGTTACACGAATGTACTGTCTATGGCAGGTGGATTTGAAGCCTGGAAAAAAAGCCAAACATCATAAGACAACAGGGTTTCTGTTCGCCAATACCCTATGTACAAACCCAACTTATAACATCAAAGAGAGAAAGAATAATGAACCTAGATAGCGCAGTCCAAAAACACATGGAATGGAAAGTAAAGTTTCGCACCGCGATAACCAAGCAAGAGCAGATGGATGCGGTAACCATCGGCAAGGACAATTGTTGCGAACTCGGCCAATGGCTGCATGGAGAAGGTAAAACTCAATGTGGCGGTTTAACCAGTTATTCGACAGTCTTAGCTAAACACGCCGCGTTTCATGTTGAAGCCGGAAAAATAGCAACTGCCATTAATGCAAAAAAATATATCGATGCCGAGGCAATGCTGGGGGGGAGTTCGGCTTTCGCTAATATTTCCGGTGAAGTCGGCATTGCCCTGATGCGCTTAAAGAAAGAAGCCGTCTGATAGAGAAAAATGGGGAGTATGACAAAAAAATGTGTTGTTTTATGTTTTTTTGTCGTATACCGGAATCTCCATTAACTACAGACTTAAGAGGAATCTATGTCAAACCAACATCATAGCTTGCTAATCATCGGAGGCGGAGCTGCCGGAGTTTCCATTGCCAACAATATGCGCCGTCAAAATGCTGAAATTGATATTGCCCTTATTGAACCGTCCGAAGTCCACTATTACCAGCCGGGCTTTACCATTGTCGGCGGCGGCGCTTATAGCTTAAAACAAACCCTGCGCAATGAAGCCGATTTGATCCATCCGAGCGTCACCTGGATCAAAGATTACGCAGAAAGCTTTCAGCCGGATGACAACAGCGTCAGTTTACGTTCCGGCGATACCCTGAGTTACGATTATCTGGTGGTCTGCCCCGGCCTGCAACTGGATTGGGGCAAGATTGACGGGCTACAAGAAACACTGGGCAAGAATAACGTTTGCAGCAATTATTCCGCCGAAACTGTCGAATATACTTGGGAATGCATCCAAAACATTAAGGAAGGCGCGGCGCTGTTCACTCAACCGCCAATACCGATCAAATGCGCAGGCGCGCCGCAAAAAATCATGTATCTGGCAGCGGATCGTTTCCGTAAAAGAGGCACCCTGGATAAATTCAATATTGAATTTTTCAATGCCGGCGCGGTACTGTTTAGCGTACCGTTTTTCGCTAAAGCCTTAAGCAAAGTCGTTGCCGGCTACGGCATTAAAGTCAATTTCAGCCACAATCTGGTTGCTATTGACGGCCCGGCCAAAATCGCCACCTTCGAAGCCACCGATAGCGAAGGCAACAAGGAACGAGTGACCAAGGCGTTCGACATGATTCATGTGACACCGCCGCAAAGTGCGCCGGATTTCATTAAAAACAGTCCTTTGGCCAATGCCGCCGGCTGGGTCGACGTCAATCCCAGGTCTTTGCAACATAATAAATACGGCAACATATTCAGCCTGGGCGACGTGGCAGGGACAACGAATGCAAAAACCGCCGCCGCGGTACGCAAACAGGTTCCGGTGGTGGTTGACAATATTCTTAGCCTGAAGCACAGCAAAGATATCCAAGAAGGCTATGACGGCTACGGTTCCTGCCCATTAACCACCTCGCTGGATAAAGTGATGCTGGCTGAATTTGCCTATGACGGCAAAGTAACGCCCTCTTTTCCGTTTCTGGATCCAAGAAAAAGCCGCGCTATTTGGTGGTGGGGTAAAACCACCGGCTTTCCTTGGCTGTATTGGCATTTGATGTTGAAAGGTTATCGCATTGATATTCCTCATCTTGAATGCTATGCCAAACGGTTTATGAAGGAAGAATAAATGACCGGGCGAAAGGCAAAGACGGAAAAATTACCCTGCGCCTTTGCCTTTCGCCCTTTGACTTTCCCCTTCTTTTATGCCCATGCCACATTCAAAATCCAATAATTCATGCTTAAAACAGTTATTTCCTATTGTCTGTTGGTTAAAATCCTACACTCGCCGGGAATTTAACAGCGACTTGTTTGCAGGCATCATTACCGCTATCTTGCTGGTGCCGCAAGGCATTGCCTATTCAATCCTGGCCGGCTTGCCGCCGCAACTTGGACTCTATGCCAGCATCTTGCCGCCGGTGCTTTACGCTTTGCTCGGTACCAGCCGCACCCTGTCGGTGGGACCGGCCTCGATTGCCGCCATCATGATTGCCAGTGCATTGACTGCGCCGGAAGTCAGCGTATTAGGCAATCCTATTCAAAGCGCACTGATTTTATCGGCAGAAAGCGGATTCATCATGTTATTGATGGCGTTGTTACGCATGGGCGGGCTGGTCAGTTTTATCAGCCATCCGGTACTGACCGGTTTTACCAGCGGCGCGTCTTTATTGATTATCGGCAGCCAATTACCGCTGTTGTTCGGCTTAAAAACACCCTCATGCGGCATTGATGCAGCGTGTTACAGCACACTTTTTCAGACCGTTAATGTCGCCACCTTAGCAATCGGTTTTAGTGCGCTGGGCTTGTTGGCGCTGTTCGGCAAGCCGCTTGTTTTTATGCTTAAAAATGCCGGTATGAAACCCTCGTTAATCACTGCGATCAGCAAATGCGGGCCGTTGTTGACTATCGCACTGACAACTCTGGCCGCCAGTTATTTTCATCTGCCGGAACAACACAATGTCGCGGTTGTCGGCCAAGTTCCGTCCGGCTTACCGGCATTAAACTTTATTTTTGCCGCTATTGAAAAATGGCGCACATTATTGCCTTACTCCGGCTTTATTGCGCTGATCGCCTATGTCGAAAGCGTAGCCATTGCCAAGGTGACCGCTAATTTCAGAGGCGAAAAAATAGCCCCCAACCAGGAACTGATTGCGCTGGGAGCCGCCAACCTGGCAGCCGCTATTTCCGGCGGAATGCCGGTAGCCGGCGGGTTTAGCCGCACCATGGTGAATTTTGCTGCCGGTGCGCGCAGTCAAATGGCCATGCTTATCGCAGCTGCCATGATTGCTTTGGCGGTCATCTTTTTTAGTCAATGGTTTGAAAACATCCCCAAAGCGGCGCTGGCTGCGATTATCCTGATTGCGATCATTCCTTTAGTGAAATTAAAGAACATTGTCACCACTTGGCGTTATGATCGCGGCGACGGCATCGCCGAAACCGCTACTTTGCTGGGGGTGTTGATTTACGGAATTGAACAAGGCATCACTCTGGGCATTATCCTGACCCTGTTCTGCCACTTGCGCAAAACCAGTCATCCGCATATTGCCGTGGTTGGACGCATACCGGGTACCGAGCATTACCGCAATATCAAACGCCATCGAGTGGAAACCTGGCCTCATTTGCTGTTACTGCGTATTGACGAAAGCATTACCTTTGCCAATATCAATTATATTGAGGAGTTCATTAGCACTGAAGCCGGACAGCATTCGGACATCAAGCATATCGTGCTTATTTTTACCTCAATCAGCGATATAGACAGCACAGCGCTGGAAGTGTTGGAAAGCCTGATCCACACCTTGCAGGCATCGAATATAACCTTGCATATTTCGGAAGCAAAGGGGCCGGTGCTTGATAAGCTGGAAAAAACAGACTTTATCAAGCACCTGAAACCCGGCAAGATATTTTTCCATACCGAAGGCGCGGTTAAGGAGTTGGCTAACTATAACGCCGCATAATGATTTGGATTTACAACCATTTCGTAACGATTCGGTGCAAATGCTGACTGCTAATAGACGGATTTAACTTTGTTTCTACGGTTAACTCTGGAATGCAGTTAAAAACCTTTTATTCTCCACGAAGGCACCCAATAAATCAGCATGTTGTCTGAACAGACGGGCGTGCCGCCGCGCGCCAAAGGGTTTAAAGGTAAAATAGGTGTATTTTTAAGCCCCGGAGAAGAGTATCTACAGTTGCTTCCGTCTACTTTTGGTTTTCGTGGACTCATTTATTCTAATCGTACAGGTCGATATGATTTAGGGCCACCGGGCAGTTTCGTGTTTGTTCAGTAAATCACATCCTTAAAAATAAGACAGAACTTTTCCGGACAGCTATAATTGCTCCCTTTTGAAATTTTCCTCGACCGACACTAATACCGGCGTTTGGTCATGACTGTCATTGGTTAACTCCCCTCATGCAAGAAATAAATCCGATCAAAAACAAAATAGCCGACTTAAAAAGCCGTGGCGATGCCCTTAGGAGGTATCTTTGACTTTGACGTCAAGAGCGAGCGTTTAGTCGAAGTTTTAAGGGAACTCGAAAACCCGAAAATTTGGGACAATCCCGAAGAGGCGCAGGCTTTAGGTAAAGAGCGCGGCCAGTTGGAAGTTATCGTTAATACCATAAATGACCTGGAACGCGGCCTTAGCGATGCAGAAGAACTGCTGCTGATGGCAGTTGAGGAAGACGATGAAGACACGGTGGAAACCGTTGTCGACGATCTGGCGGACTTTGAGAAAAGAGTTGCAGACCTGGAATTTCGCCGCATGTTCTCCGGGCAAATGGATGCCAATAATGCCTTTTTGGACATACAATCCGGCTCCGGCGGCACCGAAGCTCAGGATTGGGCTTCGATCATCGAACGCATGTATTTGCGCTGGGGCGAACGCAAAGGTTTTAAAACCGAATTGATTGAAGAATCTCAAGGCGATGTGGCCGGCATCAAAAGCGCCACCATCAAATTCGAAGGCGAATATGCGTTCGGCTGGTTGCGCACCGAAACCGGCGTGCATCGTTTGGTCAGGAAATCGCCGTTCGATTCCGGCAATCGCCGCCATACCTCGTTTGCGTCGGTATTCGTGTCGCCGGAAATCGACGACGATATCGACATCGACATCAATCCCGCCGATATACGTATCGATGTCTACCGTGCCAGCGGCGCGGGCGGTCAGCATATCAACAAAACCGAATCGGCGGTGCGGATGACCCACAACCCGACCGGAATCGTCGTGCAATGCCAAAGTGATCGTTCGCAGCATAAAAACCGCGATACCGCGATGAAACAATTGAAAGCTAAATTGTACGAGTTGGAAATGCGCAAACGCAGCGAAACCCAGCAGGCTTTGGAAGATACCAAGTCGGATATAGGCTGGGGCAGTCAGATTCGTTCTTATGTTTTAGATCAATCACGAATTAAGGATTTGCGTACCAGTGTTGAAACCGGCAACACTCAGGCGGTTTTGGATGGCGATTTGGATCAGTTTATTGAGGCTAGTTTGAAGAGTGGTTTGTAAGCGTCATCTGGAGTTTTTTAATCGCGAATTCCTCTATTCGCACATTGTGTACTTTGAATGTTATTCATTATGAAAATAGAAGCCTTGCGTGTTAAAAATTTCAAAGCCTTCAAAAACATTAAATTAACCAATTTACCGGCAATTTCTGTTTTTATCGGTGCCAACGGGACGGGCAAAACTACTTTCTTTGATGTTTTTGGTTTTTTGCGTGACGCCTTGCAAGATAATGTTCGGGTGGCTTTACAAAAACGTGGCGGTTTTAAAGAGGTAATAACACGCGGTGAAAAAGGCCCGATTGAAATTGAAATTAAATTTCGGGAGCATGATGATAGATCGCATAGCCCTTTAGTCACTTATTCCTTAATTATTGAATTGGACGATAATCAACCCGTTGTTAAGCGCGAAATACTTAAATATAGACGCGGAGCGAAAGGACAGCCTTGGCATTTTGTAGACTTTAGTCATGGTAAAGGCACAGTGATTACTAATGAAAGTAGCTGCGAAGATAAAAAATTTAAAGAGGAAAGAGAAGAGCAAGTCATCGATTCTCCTGATAGTTTAGCGTTAAAAGGCTTGGGACAGTTTCAACGATTTAAAGTTGCTAATAGTCTTCGCAAGTTAATTGAAAGTTGGCATGTGTGGGATTTTTATCTAGGGTCTGCCGATCTATACCAAAGAACTGGTTATGCAGAACATATTTCCCCTCACGGCGAAAATATGGCTTTAGTCGCCCAGTTTATATATGAGAACCATCGCCCAATCTTTGATGAAGTTCTGGAAAAAATGGCGCAACGGATACCCGGCGTTTCCAATGTGGAAATGGTATATACCGAGGATGGGCGTATTCTTTTAAAGTTTCAAGACGGCTCTTTTAAAGATCCGTTTCTTGCTCGTTACGTTTCAAGCGGAACGATAAAAATGTTTGCTTACCTTTTATTGCTACATGACCCGAATCCGCATCCTTTGTTGTGTGTAGAAGAGCCTGAAAATGAATTGTATCCCAGTCTTTTTTGTGGGCTTCTCGAAGAGTTTCGTGATTATGCAGACAAAGGTGAGCAAGTCATGATTTCCACCCATTCGCCCGATGTTTTAAATTATATTAAGCTCAATGAAATTTTTTGTTTGACCAAAAAGCAAGGTATTACGGTTATTGAGCGAGCCAGTGAAAATCCCCTATTGGTTAATTTAATTAAAGAAGGAGACTTACCGGGAGCTTTATGGAAACAAGGCTTATTTAATGGGCTTAATCCTCAATGAAACAACTGGTTTTTTTGCTGGAAGAAGAATCGATGAAAGCGTTGCTGGATGTTTTATTGCCCAAGATCTTACCGGCTGATATTGAGTTTCTTTGCATTCCCCACGAAGGCAAACAAGATCTCGAAAAATCAATACCCATCAAATTGCGTGCATGGCAAACACCAGGAACGTCTTTTGTTATAGTTCGCGACAAAGATCGCGCCGATTGTCTTGAAATCAAAAAACGTTTGGTAAAATTATGCGAGCAAGCAGGACGCAGTGATAGCCTGGTGCGCATAGCATGCCATGAATTGGAATCTTGGTTTTTAGGTGATTTGGCTGCTGTAGAAAAAGCCTTCAATATTAAAAAACTGGCAGGACAACAACAAAATAGAAAATATAAAGAACCTGATAAGTTAGCCAATGCGTCGGAAGAGCTGGAAAAATTAGTCAAAGGCTATCGTAAGGTGAGTGGAGCTAAGAAGGTAGCAGCCCACATGACTATTCATCAAAATTATTCTCATAGCTTTAATTGTTTTATTAATGGCGTTAGCGGTTTGATTGAAGCTGGCAGCAGCACCTTATAACGCCATTACACATCATTTTTTTAAATTTAAATTATTAAAAACCATGTCCGAAATCCAACAAGACGAACAAGAACAAATCAAACAACGCCGCAGCAAACTGAATGAATTACGCGAAAACGGCGGTATCGCTTTTCCTACCGATTTTCGCCGAAATGTCGTTGCAGGCGAACTCTTAGCCGAATACGCGGAAAAATCAAAAGAAGAACTCGAAGCGGAACCTTTGCGGGTAAAACTGGCCGGTCGCATGATGACTCGCCGGGTGATGGGCAAAGCCAGTTTTTGCCATATTCAGGATATGTCCGGCCAAATGCAGCTTTATGTGACTCGCGATGCATTGCCTGAAAGCTTTTACAACGAGCAGTTTAAAAAGTGGGATATCGGCGACATCGTCGGCGCGGAAGGCGTGTTGTTTAAAACCCAGACCGGCGAACTCAGCGTCAAGGTTGACGATATTCGTCTGCTGACTAAAGCCTTGCGGCCATTGCCGGAAAAATTCCACGGCATTGCCGATCAGGAAATCAAATATCGCCAGCGCTACCTGGATTTGATTATGAGCGAGCAATCGCGCAATACCTTTTTGATCCGCTCCAAGGTCGTCGCCTATATTCGCCAATTCCTGATCGAGCGCGATTTCCTGGAAGTTGAAACGCCGATGATGCAAATGATCCCAGGCGGGGCAACGGCGCGTCCTTTTACTACTTTTCATAACGCGCTGGACATGGAACTTTATTTGCGTATCGCGCCGGAATTGTATTTAAAACGCCTGGTGGTCGGCGGTTTTGAAAGGGTGTTTGAAATTAACCGCAACTTCCGCAATGAAGGTTTGTCGACCCGTCACAATCCTGAATTCACCATGCTGGAGTTTTATCAGGCCTATGCGGAATACCATGATTTAATGGATTTGACCGAAGCCATGTTGCGCGGCGTTGCGGTTGAAGTTTTAGGGCAAACAGAGATTACTTATCAAGGCGAACAATACGATTTCGGCAAGCCGTTTGATCGCATGACCGTGGTCGAGTCGATCCTGCATTTTAACCCGGAGTTAACGGCGGAAAATATAGCCACCCGAGAAGCTGCGGCCGAAGTCGCTAAAAATCTGCATATTCCGGTTAAAGACGGTTACGGTCTGGGCAAAATCCAGATCGAGATATTTGAAAAAACCGTGGAAAGCCGGTTGATGAACCCGACTTTTATTACCGCTTATCCGGTTGAAGTATCGCCGTTAGCGCGGCGCAATGACGACGATCCGCATGTTACCGATCGTTTTGAATTTTTTGTCGGCGGACGGGAAATCGCCAACGGCTTTACCGAGCTGAACGATGCCGAAGATCAGGCCGCGCGTTTTCAAAAACAGGTCGAGGAAAAGGAAGCCGGGGATATTGAAGCCATGCATTTCGATGCCGACTATATCGTTGCGCTGGAGCACGGCATGCCGCCGACAGCAGGCGAGGGCATAGGTATCGACCGTCTGGTCATGCTGTTTGCCGATGCGCCGTCAATACGTGACGTGTTGCTGTTTCCGCACATGAGGCCGAAGTAAAACGCTGTCCTGTGGCGTTGGCTCAGCGGAGCGAAGCGGTTTTTTCGCTTCGGCTCCGCTCGGCCGGAGAGCGTTCTTAATAGACCGTTTTGCTTATCGTAAAAGATTATATTCCGGACAGGTCGGGGCCGGCGGCAAATTCACGCGCAGGATAATTCCGATTTACGAGATCTCTCCCTCCCGTATGGTTTCCATCTCCAGGTTTTGGTATTCATGCTGTTCCAGCCTGCCGTCTTTTCCGGCGTCTATCTTGTCAAAGACTTGCAGCAGCTCAGGGAAGTTTTGCAATTCATCTTTAGTAATGTAGTGATCGCCATTTATATCCACTTGACCAAATGCAGGGAGTTTTCCTGAAGGGAATTCCCCGGTATCCTTTTCAGGTTTCTTTACAGGGCCGTTTTTTTGTTCGCTTGGACTTGTTTTTTTAGCTTCAGTCTCACTTGCTCCGGCGGATGCCTTAGCGCGTTGACCGGCAGTTCCGCTTGTATTGGTTGGTCCTTCATAAGGGATATATCGATAATACCGGTGGATATTTTCAGTTCCGGCTCTTACGGATTGAGGAACAAGGCTAAGGCTGATACTCATAATAACCAGCCAAAAAGGTAAACTGAAAACTTTAACAAAATATAAGTTTGTTGGATCTAACAGGTTCATATTGATGGGCTTAGATACTTCATCTATGATTTTTTTGTTTTTCATAATGGTTTCCTTGTCTTCGGGTAGTTAAACGGGATCAGTTTTATCGTGAAAGTCATTGCAACGGTAATACCTAACACTACATGTCCAGCGCTTGTGGGGGCTAATGATGACACGTCGTAGTCATGTTCAACTGAGTTCGGGTTCAAGCACGAATCCAAAGAAATGGATTCAAGCTGAATTAAGCATATATTGTAGAAATACTTTAAGTCGGTGCGGTGTCTCACATAAGGTCATTAGGCTATTAATAAAGTTATCGCTGCGGTAATTCGCATAAAATCCCCCAATTCACACCAAACTTAAAAAAGAAAGATCATGCGCTTAGAACTTATTTTGACTCCGTTATGCTATTCAGACGGCAGCCGCTTCTAATTATCAGACGTTCATGCAATTTAAACCGAATTTCCCTTTCCTTAAGCTGTTATCTTTTCGCATCCTAATCGTTCTTGCCTACCAAATAGTGGCGATCGTAGTCGGCTGGCACATTTATGAGTTGACGCATGATACGCTTGCGCTGGGTTTGATCGGACTGGCCGAGGCCATTCCTTACTTTGGCTGCGCGCTGTTCGCAGGCTATGCGGTAGATCACTATTCCCGTCGCATGTTCGGAGTGCTCGCCTGTCTGATGCTATTTCTCACTGCGCTGACACTGGCCGCAGTATCGGCAGGCTGGATACCCGGCAAGCCCTTATTGTGGATTTACGGCTCTATCGCTTTTACCGGGGTGGCGCGGGCGTTTATCGGCCCGTCGTATAGCGCCATGTTCGCGCTGATTTTGTCGCGTGCTCAATATGCTCGGGCCTCGGGAATCGGAAGTGCAGCGTTCCAGTTCGGGCTCGTGGTTGGTCCTGCACTAGGCGGCATTATGGTCGGATGGTCAGGCAAGACTACTGCCTATAGCGTTGCCGCCGGCTTGTGTCTAGCTGCCGCAGCGGCGCTGCTGTCGCTACGTATTAAAGAGCCTCCTCCAGCGTTAAGCGCCCCTATCTTTACCAGCATTGCCGAAGGCTTCCGTTTCGTGTTCAGCAACCAGATCATCTTGGCTGCACAGTCTTTGGATATGTTTGCGGTGCTGTTTGGGGGAGCGGTTTCGATATTGCCGGCCTTCATTCACGATATTTTTCATTACGGTCCCGAGGGACTTGGCATTCTTCGTGCCGCCCCGGCCATCGGCGCCGTGATGACGGGTTTGGTTCTCGCCCGCTATCCGATCAATGCCCATGCCGGACGCCGGCTGCTGGGGGCGGTGGCGGGATTCGGCTTGTGCATGATTTGCTTTGCTCTATCCAGCAATTTCTGGGTCGCCGGGGCGCTGTTGGTGCTCTCCGGCGTTTTCGACGGCATATCGGTGGTTATGCGCACCACTATTTTGCAGCTGGCGACACCGGATGCTATGCGTGGCCGGGTTTCCGCGATCAACGGCATCTTTATCGGCTCATCCAACGAGCTGGGCGCTTTTGAGTCGGGTGTTATGGCGCGCTTGATGGGCTTGGTGCCGTCGGTTGTTTTCGGGGGAGCGATGACTTTGACTGTGGTGGCTGCGACCGCAAAACTGGCGCCGAAACTGCGCAGACTGGAGCTTGACCAGTTGCATTGACGGTTCCAGCTCCAGTTTCCGTAGGGTGTGCCGTGCGCGTCAAAAAGGTATTGGGTTATCCCACGGCGCGCGCGGCACGCCCAGGGCTACCTTCGAGTTTGCCCTTCCTGTCAATGTCAAAATTACGGTCTTGAACAGGCTTGTGTATAGACGAGAGTTGGAGCTTGGAAGCCAGCGAAAACAGCCGCTACACCTAGCTAAGGAACGTGCATGAAATAACTTGAGCAAGTTTTATTTTAAACCATGAAGAACATGAAGAGCATGAAGGATTTAAGTCTTCATGTCCTTCATGCTCTTCGTGGTCATTACTTAAATTAATTTATGCATGTTCCTTAGCATAACGGCCAATCAAAGCATCAGGCTGGAAGGCTCTTTCTTGATGCCAGCGGTATTTTTGATGTGAACCGTAGTTTTCAGGATAATGTAATCCTAAGTTATTTAATAAAGCATAGAACCGGACTACCAATGACGCTGGGAGAAGAAAAAACGAAAGGAAAATTTCGTCGGCAAATAGGCATAGCCATCATTCTACTGATTGCCGCGGCAATCTACCTGATCAAACTTATTAACACTCCTTCGAGAGAAGACGATAAAAAAGCGGCAAAATTCGACGAGCCAATTGTTGCCGTTGCCGCCGTTGCCGCTACTCAGGGCGATTTCCCGGTTTATTTGACCGGTTTAGGCACCGTCACTGCGTTGCGCACGGTCACGGTCAGGTCACGCGTTGACGGCGAACTTATCCGTGTCGCTTTCAAGGAAGGCCAAATGGTGCATGAAGGCGATCTGCTGGCTGAAATCGACCCTCGCGCTTTCCAGGTTCAGCTGATGCAGGCGGAAGGCCAGTTGCTGCGCGACGAAGCGCTGTTGAAGAATGCCGAGATTGATTGGGTTCGCTACAAGACCTTGCAGGAACAGGACTCCATAGCGGTGCAGCAGACTGTTACTCAGGAATCCTTGGTAAAACAAAACAAAGGCAGCGTAGAAATAGATCGCGGGCTGGTTGCCAATGCCAAACTTCAACTGAGTTATGCACGGATTACAGCGCCCATCACCGGGCGCTTGGGTTTACGTCTGGTAGATCAAGGCAATATCGTCCATGCGGCCGATACCACCGGGCTTGCCGTGATCACCCAAATTCAGCCTATCGCGGCGGTGTTTACCTTACCGGAAGATAATTTACCGTCCGTAATGAAACAGCTTCGTTCAGGTGAGGGCTTGGCAATTGAAGCCTACGACCGTAGAGGCAAGGTTAAACTTGCCGACGGACAACTTTTAGCCGTCGATAACCAGATTGATACCGGCACCGGAACCGTTAAGCTCAAAGCCCAATTTGCCAATGAAGACGGCGCTTTGTTTTCAAACCAGTTCGTTAATATCAGGATGAAAATGGAAACCTTGCACTCGGTCACGATCATCCCGACTGCGGCTATTCAAAAGGGGACCGTCGGGACCTTTGTTTATGTGTTAAAAGAAGATCAGACCGTGACTGTGCGGCCTTTGACTTTAGGGCCGGCCGAGGGCGAAAAGGTGGCGGTATTGGCAGGTCTTCAGCCTAAAGAACAAGTCATCGTGGATGGGGCCGACAAATTGCGGGAAAATATGAAAGTTAAACTGATCACTCGGCAATCGGAGTCGGCTCCCGAGCCGTCAGCTCCGCTCCCCGATAAAAAATCCCACCAAGGCAAGGGTCGTAAAAGCGGTAATAACGGGTGATCTGTCTGCCGATTAAAAAAAAACTTAGTAGACGTAAATAAATAACTCATACTTTTTGTCTGTTTCAATATAATGGTGGAATGATTGATATCGCAGTTATAGATAGCATAAAAAGAAAGTTCCAGCGCATGAAAGCGGAATTGGATGAGAGAGGGCTTCGTTG
>JAUGSS010000191.1:0-7149 GCA_044426515.1 Methylococcaceae bacterium
CATAGGTGTTCATGCCGATAGGGCAGTGCTAGCTGAAATATCTTACTAATCAGGAAAATGATTAAGGTCTGTGATGAGGTCGCAGTTTGACGATGAAGCCGAATAGAGGTGCCAGTATTCAGCGTCATTGCCGCCTAACCAGACCTTCGAGTTCGTCGTTTCTGGTGCCGTGACGACAACTTCGCTGATTTGGCTGGTGAGCGGCGATAACGAGGGTAGCTACATTTTCTAATTATAAAATTCCGCAATTGTTAAGCGTACTGCTGGCAATCAATTTTAATATTGCTGTCGTTTTTCTGCTGATTGTCAGCCAACGGGGCGTAAATTGGAGTAGAGAGTGCCGTGCGCCTTCTCCACAGCTATTTTGAGTAATTCTTCGGACGTTGGCTAAGCGAGGTCAACTTTTAGATGAAGAGGGGACTTCAAAGCCCTCGATCTCTTCTAGAAATTGGCTGACCCAGCGTTCGACGCGCGGCAGGCAGCCGTTCAGCGAGGCCTGCTTTTCAGGGATATTGAAGTAGTCGGGTTCATGAAGGTAGGGATAGCTGATTTTGCCGACATCGATGGCGTCATGACTGAGGTCGACTATTCGTCCTCCGATGACATTGTATTGATGCTCATAGTGGCCGCAGATCGATCCGCCGAAGACTTGGTTCATGAACAGGCTGCCATATTTGCAAGATCCGGAAAGATCGGTTGGAGCGGGTGCGCCTCGTTCGGCAGCCTGCTCGCACCATTTACGGAACACAAAGACCTTGGCTTGCGCGAAACGTTCGTAGGAATAGGCAAGTTGCGCCTTCCGATCTATAGTCCAATCTGTCATTTTAAGGGCCTAAGAAAAGCTCATATCGGCCCTCCACGATGGATCGGAGGGATGGGGTAACTGGCCGGAGGGTAAGATAACCACGGTTCGTTTTATTTAGAATACCGTGAAAAGCCGCCAATATCAACAGTGTGGAATTCTCAGGAATCGGGAAAATTCAAGCTATTTATTTGGTGAGTTTTACCGCCACAAACAGGTAACACCAAAATAAAGTCACGCCTAGCACTGCACCGAATACATTAGCGATAGCATCAAAATAAGAAAACTCCCGTGTTGATGTAAGCCAAAGCTGGCAATATTCCAATAATACACCCACCAGAGGGCACGTCAGCAGCACTAAAAACGAAACAACCCGCTGATGTTTGTGACACCTGTAAGCGAACAAGAGCAACAGGGACAATAAACAATAAGCTGCGGCATGATCGACCTTGTCCCAAGTAATATTGCCGATTGACGGGCTAGAATCCGGACGTAACCAAGGGTTAAGGCTTAAAAAAACTAAAATAATAAAATAAATCAATAGTATACGCATATGGCTTGAGCTCGCTGGAATATTTAAATCTCTATTGGTTTTGAAAACTATCAATAACGACAGCGATTACCTGTTCGATGGGAAGAAGTATAATTTAAGTTTGAAATAAAAAAACTGGTAGTAATTACTAGTTCTACTCAAATAGGCCGGATAAAAGTCTTTGAACAGGTGTGACAGAAGCTAAAAAATCCGATGTTAATGACAACAGCACTGTTCATTTGGGTTGCTGTTTTCACTGTGAAAGAGGCAATTAGCCTCGTTTCAGCTATAGGATTTGAGTAAATAACAGAGCATGCTGTTGTTGTCCGGGCAGTCCTAAACGCGCTCCCATTTGCGTACAGCACAAGGCGCCTGCGGCGCTGGCGTATCGCAGCAGCGCTTGCCATTCCATACCGGCAGCCAGTGCGGCGGCAAAAGCGCCGTGAAAAGCATCTCCGGCCCCGGTGGTATCAATGGAGGTAACAGGGTAGGCAGGTAATGTGCCCTGCTCATTGCCGCGCTGCCAAATCAGCCCTTGCTCGCCCAGGGTGATAACCACGTTTGGGGCTAGTTCAGCGAGTCGGCTTAAGGCTTTGCGTTCGTTATCCGCGTACTGGACGGCAAATTTTTCCGAACAAACCAGATAATCGACGTGACTCATTAGCGCTAAAGTTCCTTCATGCACTGAACCGGCATCCAATACGGTTGGGACTTTGGTGTGATGAGCCTTGTGGGCGAGAGGTAATGAGATTAAGGGTTCATGGCCATCGAACAACATAACTTTGGCCCGGACATCGGTGCAGTTCAGAGCATCGGCCGGCAATGCCGGCGCGTCACCTTTGTAATTGATTAAGCATCGTTTACCGTCGGGTTTGACTAATATGGCCGACAACGGGGTAGCGGAGTCGCCGCGGACGATGAGCTGCGTATTGACGCCGTAATCGTTGAGTTCTTGAAAATGCCGGTCACCGTAAAGATCGCGTCCCAGGTAACCGGCAAATGCCGATGTTAAACCCAGCTTGGTAATGCAAACGGCGGCATTGGCAGCAGGGCCGCCGCCGCAACTGAGCAAGCTATCGGCGACGATTTTTTCATCGTCACCTGGGTGTCGGCTTACCGAAAAAATTAAGTCATAAGAAGCGTGCCCTACGCACAGCACATCAACATTAACGGTCATGGTCACAGCCTGCGTGATGAATCGGTTTTAATATTTTCGAGGTTTGCCTGGCCGATGTGGATGCTATTGGCGGGTAAAATTGACCGGGAAAAAGTCGTTTTTCCGCTAAGCTTCGTATTCAATAGGCAATAAAAAGCCCGCATGAAGCGGGCGTGTTGAGTGCTGTTATTATTATTATTGAGTTGTGGTTTTTACAACTTGACCCAAGCAGTGTCACTTATTTTATTATTATTATCAGCTAGTCTAAAAGACTAAATTCCCCCTCTTAGCCGGTAATTAAACCGAGCTCACTCCGTTAAGCCGGTGCAAATTCTATTCAAATCATGCTCCATTGTCTATTTAAAAATGGGGCTTTTCGGGAAAAATATGAGCTTCTCAAAAAAACCTAATAAATACAGTCTACTGTGGAATTTTATAGATCTCTAATAAACAAAATGACTGGCAAGCGGTGCTTTTTGTTCAGCTAAGGTTCAGACTTCATCGATTTCGCCTGGCTTCTTCTTCCTGATTAATGAAAAAGTTAAGCCGTTCATTAAGAATAGAAGAGAGCTGGAAATTAAGGCCTTTAGATTGTTGGGCCAGTTTTATTTGCAGGATGGCGTCTTTGGTTTGCCCGGTCGCATAGTAGTATTCGGCAAGGTAGCGGTGAGATTCGGCCGGCTGATTTAAATCGCTGTAAACTTGTGCCAACAGTTGCGAATAAATCGGCTGTTGCTGGGTTTTAGGTTTTAGCAGCAATAAGTTTTTCCGTGCAGGCTCTGCATTGCCCGCTTTCAGTAAAGAACTAATATATTCGAGCTTAATGGCCTCGTTATCAGGAAATTGCTCAGTCAGTTTTTTATAGCGGGCAAGCGCTGTGTTGTAATTTTTGGCTTCCAGCGCCGTGCGGGCAAGAGCGGTTAGGTATTGCTCCTGGTTTGGATATTCTTTGCTCAGCTGCTGAAAAATGGTTTCCGCTTCAGTGTATTTTTGCGAGTTAAGCGCACACAGCCCAAGCCCATAACGGGCAACGACGCGTTGTTCGGTGGTTCCTTGAGTTGATCGGGATTGAAAATATTTAAGCGTATCGGCATCGTCAATGCCGGTTAGCACCCGAATTTTTGCTTTGGTTAACTGATAGCCGAGTGAGTCGGGATATTGTTTGTAGGGATAGGTTTCAGCGCGTCCGCGGGTGTCGGAAATACGTGAGGCGGTAACCGGGTGAGTTCTTAAGAATTCGGGAATACTTTGCCCATAATAGCGGGTCGATTGTTGCAGGCGCTCGAAAAAAGTCGGCATACTGCGCGGATCGAATTGCGAGCCCGCCAAGGTTTGCATACCGACGCGATCAGCCTCCGCTTCGTTTTCGCGAGTAAAATCGATTTGAAACTGAACGTTACCGGCCTGAATTGCCACTATAGCCGCCTGCCCAAGAGCGGGGGATTGGGTGCCCAGTAAAATGGCGGCCAGAGTCGCGGCGGCAGTAGGAATCGATAGACGGCCTGCGGCCTCATAAGCGCGGTACAAATGGCGCTGGGTGACGTGGGCGATTTCGTGCGCCATCACCGATGCCAATTCGCTTTCGGCTTCGGTAATTAAAATCAAGCCTGAATTTACGCCGATATAACCGCCAGGTCCCGCAAATGCGTTAATGTCATTTTCCATGACTACAAAAAAATGGAACGGGTTGCTCGGTGCGTCGCTATTGGCCACCAGTTTTTCACCAATAGTCTGGATGTATTGCTGGATTTCGGCGTCCTGATTAATGGAGATTTGCGAATGCAGGCTGCGGAAAAATGCTTCGCCAAACTCTTTTTCTTCGGCGGGGGTGATTAGCGTCCCGGAAGAATCGCCCATGTCGGGTAATTCGATTTTGGTAATTTCAAGGGCCTGTGGCGGGGCAGGGAAGAGAGTAAGGCTCAAAGCCAAGGTAACTGCGGAGGGTTTGAATTTCATACGATGAGACTGAATAAAATTTAACTGGGTTTCAAGCGGACGATTAGTGGCCCAATCTCATATTTCGTCGGGTTTATGAGCTTGAGTTTTATCCGGCGGGTATGTTCGCTAGATATAACTATTGTTTCAGATATTCTTCGGTTTCGCAAAGCGGAAGGGAAATGTACTGGTTGCGGCCTTTTTGTTTGGCTTGATAAAGAGCCGCATCGGCTTTGTTTAACAGGTTATCGTCGCGTTCCGGAATGCCGGTGCAAAGACCGACGCTGATTGTTATCCGATGGAAGGGGCTGGAATTGATATGCGGTATAGCCAGATTAAAAACGGCGCTTCTTAGTTTTTCGGCAAACTGTTCTGCAACTTGTTGAGGTAAATACGGCATGACCAGAACGAATTCTTCTCCGCCATAACGCGCGACTATGTCGGTGGCGCGTGACAGCTGCGATTTTAATGCGTCTGCAACCATTTTGATGGCATTGTCGCCGGCTATGTGCCCGTAATAATCGTTATAAGATTTAAAAAAATCAATGTCGACCATGAACACGGATAAGGAATGTTTTTGCCTTTTTGCATCAGCTACGGCTATTTCGTAATGCGCATCGAAGAATCTGCGATTGCAGATGTCGGTCAAACTGTCCGTGGTCGCTTCTTTCTTCAGGATTTCCGAATGGGAGCGTAGTATTTTTTCGCGTTTGATTGAAGTGCTGGAATCTGTTACTTGAACCAGACAGCATGATTCATTGAGTTGTGATCGAATGGGGGTGATGGTTATTGATTGATACATCCGGGTTTGCTGCTGATTTGTTTCGGACGCGCTATACAGAGGCAGTGGCGTGCGATGCAGGGCGGTGGATAAAACCACGGGTAGTCTGTATTCCAAGGTGTTTTTGAGAGCGGCCAGAAATGCTGGGGACACAGGCTCTGAAAATACATGTTCAAGTTGCCGGTCAAGGGCATCGGCTTCTTTAATGCCGCTGTGTTTGGTGATCCAGTTATTCCAAAGCAATACCTTGCCGCCGCCATCAACAACAATTAAACCGAGGTTAAGTGCGTTGGATATGTCTTCCATATCAAAACGTTTTACCTTCGACTGCATGGCTGAGACGGCTCCCGGCAGTCTTGCGGTATTTCCTTCGTCCATGGAGGCCGGCGCAGGAGGGAGGGGGCAAAAAAACGATGTTTTAGGTGATGCAGGGGGGGAGGTCGGGATTTCGCTCATGAAAGATTGCCAAGAAATTGATCGACATGGGTAACAAGATTGGTCAAGGATGCGGAGCTTAACAGGAATACGAGATTGCCGGCGGTATGCCGCTTTTCGATGGCCAGATCAATGTGCAATACCATAACATAGGGCTGATTGGAATCCTCCTTGAGCCGATATAATATTTCATCGGCCGATGCTACGGTGTAATCGGGTAAAGAACTTTCGAGGGTGAAATTGAGTATATCGGCCATCGCGGATAGGCAGGCATTCAGAATGATGTTGCCCAATTCACACATGGCTTCGTGCTCAAATTCGGCAAGCTCTTCAAGGCTCATTTGCGATCCCATCATATCGCTAACGATTTTTAATGCTTGTTCTTCGGTAAATAAAAGCACGGCCTCGGCATTAAATGGGCCGCTGAATTTTTGGTTTACTGCGCCAAATCGTCCATTGCTTAGTGATAATGTTGTCGGATTTATGTCTTCTGAATTGATAATTTGCACCGAAGGCACCGAAATGCGCACTTCATCACCGACTATCTCGCTCAGGCTTAATGCTGCGCGGCCTGCGCCGATGCTGAATACCTCTGTTAGGGCATCAAGATGAAGTTCGCTGAGGCTGCTCATTCGGAATCGGTAAAATAGTCTAGCGCCAAGCCGATTGATTTTTCTGTGACCGGTTTTGCAACCAATATGCTGCCAAGCGCACGGGCGCGGTTCTGGTGTGTTTCTTGAATGTTTGCCGAGAAAATAACGATTTTTATCGAAGGATGATTGGACTGTATTAGCTCTGCCGCATCGGTTCCTGAGATGCCCGGCATGTTAATGTCCATGGTGCAGTAGTCAGGAAGATCATTATCAACAAGTGCAATAGCCTCTTCGCCGCAGACGGCTTCAGAGATGATCCATTCCGGGCGTTGAGCAAGAATATGCGTGCGGATTAACATTCTGGATACTTTGCTGTCATCGACGATCAGAAGCTTTTTTATTGAATGGTTCGCAGGCATGATTGATTTTTTTTACTTGATTTGGATAAGCAATATCTTACATGAAAAGGTAAAAGTCGCGAAGCTATTCTATGGCTTGATAGCTGGTTTTTAGGAGGACTTAAGTGGGGTATGGTTTTACCGGGTGATGTTGCAAGCGCTTGTTTCAATCCAACGTGCAATTAAACTTTCTTTTAATCCAGTGGTTTTGCGAATCAAGTGAGCCCAACATCGTAGCCGTTGAAGATGATGACGGTAGAGCGCCCAACCATCACTCCAAAATATTTAGGTGTATTAAAAATACTTATCCGCAGAAATTGTGCAAAACTGTGCAGTAGATGGGTCGCTTTAGAAATCTATTTTCATGCAGTTGACGACTTAGTAGACGTAAATAAATAACTCATACTTTTTGTCTGTTTCAATATAATGGTGGAATGATTGATATCGCAGTTATAGATAGCATAAAAAGAAAGTTCCAGCGCATGAAAGCGGAATTGGATGAGAGAGGGCTTCGTTG
>JAUGSS010000175.1:0-7346 GCA_044426515.1 Methylococcaceae bacterium
GCTGGCGGCTTGCTCTTCGGTGCGATGCGACAGGTCATTATTGCCGGAGGCGATTTCCTTGGCTCCGGTGTTGATGTTGTCGGTGGCTTCTTTGATTTGGTTGATGATTTCCTTGAGCTTTTCCACCGTGGTGTTGGCGTCGTCCTTGAGCTGCGCGAAGCTGCCGGCATAGTCGTTGCTGATGGTTTGGGTCAGGTCGCTGCGGGACAATGCACCCAATACGCGCACCACGTCATTGATACCGCTTTCGGTCATTTCCATCAGCTCGTTAAGTCCCTCGCCGAGCTGTTTAAAGAAGTCTTTTTTGCCCTGCATATCGATACGGCGGGTGAAATCGCCCATGACTGCGCCATGCACAATGGCGGCCACTTCCTGTTCTACCGCGACCTCAATAGTTCTATCCTGCCATTCGGCCACCGCTCCCAGCCGCTGTCCCTGTTCATTGATGACCGGATTGGCGCTCACCACCATAGAGTGCCCGCCGAGTTTCATCTTGGCAGTGTAGGTATTGTTAAAGGTGGAAAGCAGTTGCGCTTGGTGTGCAGGGTTTGCGTGGAAGCTGTCAATATTGGTGCCGACCAAAGTGGCGGCGGAGAACTCAGGCAATTGTTTACGAATATCCGCTTCGGCCTTGCCGAGTATATCGACCACCGATTTGTTAACATAAACGATATTACGGGCATTGTCTGCGATCATCACGCCGGTGCTGACGTTATCCAGGCCGATTTTGATGCGCAAATTCTCATTATTGATACGCTGGCTTTCCGCTAGGTCGAAACCGAATTTACTCTGTAGTAATTTAAGCCCTTCCATCATCTTGCCGATTTCGTCACGGCGTTCAATCTCAATATTCTTCTGGTTGCCTTGGGCCATAAAGTGAAGAAGGTTAATAATCTTCTCAAGCGGACGCACAATAGCGCGAAGCAGGGTAAAGCCCATAGCCAGAGCAAACAGAACGCCCACTACAATTAGGCCGATAGCGATGTTACGTGTGTTGACAAAGCTTGATCGTGCCGCATCGTACTCCTGTTTGGCGCCGTTTATCTGTAATTGCAAAAGGCTCTGAATGCCTTCACTGACAGGTTCATAGAGCGGCCGGATCTTGTTGGTCATGATATTCTCAGCCTGGGCGATGTCGTTGGCGCGTAGCGTCGCAATGGCTGGTTTCAGGCCTTCTACGACGAAACGCTTTCTGTCTTCGGCAAATTTTTCAGCCAGTTTCTTTTCCTCAGGCGTGAGATCAGTGCTCATGTAAGCATCCCAGGTCTTGGTGATTTCTGCGATGTTTTGCTCGACTTCAGTGGTGTTTTTTTGTATCGCCTCGGCCGTTGGCGCCGCCAAAGAGGCGGTAATGCGCAGCCGGTTGGTCAGCAGCAGTTTTTGGATGGAGGCAATCTGGGCCATCGTCAGTGTGTGATCTTCGTATACCGAGCGCAGACCCTTAGTAGCATCGAGCATGCCATGCAAGCCCATGCCGCCAATCAGCATCATGAGTGCGATCAGCAGTCCGATAACATTGATTAAACGAGCTTTGAGCGTGAGCTCCTTGAACGGGTTAAATTTAGCCAAAAAAGTTTGTTTGACGACTTTTCCGTCCTTGATTTTCAGATTGCCGGCTTGGCCTTCTTTAAACAGCCGGTAGGCGTCATCTGCCGCATTGATTTGTTCGCGGCTGGGTTTACTGCGCACCGACAGGTAACCGGTTAGTTGAGCATTTTCATAAACGGGGGTGGCATTGGCTAAAACCCAGTAAAAATCGCCGTTTTTACAGCGGTTCTTGACCAGTCCGGTCCACGGGCGTCCTTCTTGCAAGGCTTTCCACAGATCCTCGAACGCTTCCGACGGCATGTCGGGATGCCGCACTATATTGTGCGGAAAGCCGATCAGCTCTGCTTCGGTAAATCCGCTAACGCGAAGAAAATCCTCGTTGATATAGGTAATTATCCCCTTCAAATCAGTCTTGGATACGATGGAATCAGTCTCTTTAAGCGAATATTCCACGCTGGTTACCGGCATGTTGATTTTCATTAATTTTCTCTTTCCCTTTTTATTTGGAATGACTTGTTTATTAAACTAAATTAAGCAATGCCATCAAGATCATCGCGATTGGAAGGATGAGGTAGGTTGGAGCCGAATCATTTTGTGAGCTGCACAGGTTTTTAATCGATTGTGCATTCGAATGATTTTCGCCCCTTCCGCAAGATATGTGGGTGTTTTTCTAAAATTTAAGATAAAAACCCAAAATTTAAGGGGTTTAACAATATATAATTTAAAGTTACGCGTCAAATAAAAAATGTAAGTATATGCCTACGGAATGCACATGACTAAAATAGTACTCATTGATGACGATCAGGATAGCTGCCTGTTAATCAAAACTTTTCTCGGCAGTATTTACCATAAAGACGATATTGTTGAGTTTTTTTCCGGACAAACGGTTTTAGACTATTTTAAATTGGAGTCGCAAGCGGCTTGCACCCAAGGGGCCGACTTGATTTTACTGGATGTGTTAATGCCCGGCTTAAACGGCATTGAAGTGTGCGCGCGTATCAAGGCCAATAATGCGTTTGACGATGTTCCCGTGTTAATGGTGACCGCCAGTAATGAGCTGGAATTTCTGGCCGATTCTTTTGAGGCCGGCGCCATCGACTTTATCAATAAGCCGATCAGGAAAATTGAATTATTGGCGCGAGTCCGTTCCGCGTTACGCTTGAGAAATGAAGTCATGATGCGCAGGATGCGCGAGCAGGAGCTGATCGAATTAAACCTGACCTTGAAACAAAATAACCTGATGCTGGAGCAATTGGCTATTTTCGACCAATTGACCGGTATTCATAACCGGGGGCACTTGGATTGGGTGTTGAATCGCGAATGGGCCAATGCGCAGCGAAACCAAACGCCGTTAAGCCTTGTTATGATCGATATCGATTATTTTAAATCTTACAACGACGCTTACGGCCATCTTGGCGGAGATGACTGTCTACGCAAAGTGGCTCAAGCCTTACAAGCCAGATTGAAGCGTAAAAATGATTTTATCGGCCGTTACGGCGGCGAAGAGTTTTTGGTGGTTTTGCCCAGCGTTGATCATTATGACGCCATGCAGTTGGCTGAGGCTTTTAGGCTGGATATTCAGGCGCTCAGCATTCCCCATACACGCTCGGAAAATGCGCAGGTGGTTACCATCAGCCTCGGCATCTGCACCTTAACGCACTTCAATGACAGCGATCATTCCGATTTGCTTGTCCATTGTGCCGATCAGGCCTTGTATCAAGCCAAAGATTCAGGCAGAAACCAAGCCTGTTTTTTACCTTACACCGTTGTGTAGGTTACCGTGAAACGAGGTACGGGCATGCCGAAAGGCGCACCATTCGCGAGCGATGCGTTTCCTGTGCCTGTTATTTTTTGGCTGATGAAAACAGCTTTGGCTTGCCCCGTTACCCAAAATGATCTGAAAACTTACAAAAGAGTCATTACCTTATGCCTATTTTAACTGCTTCAAAATTTTTCCGGTGCAACCTCGGCGGTACACTATCATGATGACCAATATTGCCGCCGCCAGTGTCCTGATCGTCAGCTTATTAGGCTTCAATTATCTTTTTTTCAGACGAAAAACACAGCTGTCTTTACTGCAGCGAAACCAGGATATTGCCAAACAAGAACATTTTTTTGCCTGCGTTATGCGCTCGATACAAGACGTAGTCATTTGTATTGATCCGCAAGGCGTTATTGTCAGTGTTAACCCTGCGGTGCAGGCGGTTTTCGGTTATCAGCCCGAAGAACTTATCGGAGGGTCCATCAATACATTAATGGCTGAAAGCTTTCATCAACGCCATGAGGGCCATGTTGCCGACTTCGCAAAATCTTCGACCAGCAAGCAACACAGCCGCAATGTGGAAGCCATCAAAAAAAACGGCGTTCATTTCCCGGTGGAAATACATGTCGATAAAGTCATAGGTTCTTCCGAAGGTCTGGTATTCGTAGCCAATGTTCGCGATATTTCCGAACGCAAGAATAACGAAGTCGCGCTCGCCCGTGTTTGCGAAACGTTGGAGCAGAAAGTTCGCGAGCGCACTGAAAGCCTGGAACGGATCAACAACACCCTGCAAGCCGAAATTAGCGGCAAAGAAGCCTTGTTAAATGAACTCAGCACCAGCGAGCAGCGGTTTCGCAGCATCACCGACAATTCGCCGGTGATGCTGTGGTTGGCGGATAAATCCGGCAAGTGCTATTTTTTTAATACCACCTGGCTGGCGTTTACCGGGCGTTCCCTGGCCGAAGAAAGGGAGGCGGATTGGGCGCAATTAGTTCATCCTGACGATCAAGCCAAATGCATTAACGCCTATCAACAAGCGATTCAAAATCGGCAGGTGGTCCATGTGGAATATCGCCTGAAAAATGCATTGGGCGAATATCACTGGTTACTGGATAGTTGCAGCCCTCAGTTTAACAGCGCTCATGACGTGACCGGGTTTATCGGCGGCGCTGTGGATATTACCGATCGCAAGCAGCTCGAATTGGATTTGAATAAAGCACATCAGGAATCGCTGGCTTTAGCGACCCGGCTCCAGGAAAGCGACGAGCGCTTCAGGTTGATGGCCGATCATGCCCCGGTGCTGATTTGGGTTGCCGACGAGTCAGGCAAATGCATCTATTTCAATAAGCCTTGGCTAAAGTTTACCGGACGGACGCTGGAGCAGGAGCTGGGCGATCAATGGCTGGAGAGCGTTCACGCCGATGACAAGGCAACCTGCATGCAGCAATATATGTCGGCATTCAAGCAAAAACAGCCGTTTCGTATCGTATACCGGCTTAAAAATGTCAGCGGCGAATTTCGCTGGTTTTTTGATTCCGGCGTACCCCGTTATACCAAGGGCGGCGATTTTTCCGGTTATATCGGATCCTGCATGGATATAACCGAAATGAAGCAAATGGAGGCGGAACTGGAAGCCGCCAGGGATGAAGCGCTTAGATTGTCTGAAGCAAAAAGCATGTTCCTGGCTAATATGAGCCATGAGATAAGAACGCCGATGAATGCGATCATCGGTATGGGCGACTTGCTGGCCGAGACCGGATTGAGCCCGGAGCAAACCGAATACTTGCGCATTTTTCAGCGGGCGGCGGAATCATTGCTTAACTTGATTAACGATATTCTCGACCTTTCAAAAATCGAAGCCGGCCATGTCAGCCTGATTAATGAAGATTTTTGCTGGCATCAACTGTTGGAGAGCGTAGTCGATATGTTTGCGCTGCAAGCGCATCAAAAATATATCGAACTCATATTGCAAATCGATCCCGACCTATACGACTACTACGGCATTGGCGATGCCGGGCGCATTCGGCAAGTATTGATTAATATCATCGGCAACGCGCTTAAATTTACCGAGCAAGGGGAAATCAAAGTCGTCGCTGTCAGGCATCCCACTTTAAAAAATCAACTTCATATTGCGGTGCAGGATACCGGCATCGGCATACCGGCCGATAAGCAGGCGGAGATTTTCGGCAGTTTCAGCCAAGTCGATAATTCGCTGACCCGGAGCCATAGCGGTACCGGTTTGGGCTTGTCAATTTGCAAGCGTTTGGTTGAGTTGATGGGCGGCGAAATATGGATTGAAAGTAACATAGGCGTCGGCAGTACCTTTCATTTTACGATTTGTTTACCGCCCTCCGATTTGAAAAAACTCAGTCCCCAGTTGTTAATTAACGATGAAGAGGTGTTGGCCGGCGACTGTTTTGACGGTAAACACATACTGGTGGTTGATGATAATTCCACCAATTGTTTGATCCTGAATCAAATGTTACAGGGTAAAAAGGCCCAGGTGACCGATGTCAGCGGCAGCATGCGGGCATTGGCCGAGTTGCGGCGCACCCATGAGCTTGGTAAAGCCTATGATCTGGCCATTATCGATTGCCGCATGCCGGAAATGGATGGTTTTGAATTAGCCGAGCGTATCAGGGCGACCGATTATCTGCCGGATTTACCGATAGTCATGTTAACCTCGGACGGAAGAATACATCATCAAGGATTGGCAAAAACCTATGATTTTGCCGCCTATTTAACCAAGCCGGTAAAGAAAGGCGAGTTGTTGAATATATTGCATAATATTTTTAATGCATCGAAAACGGCGGCTGCCGAAACAAGCGCTGAGGCGTTATCAAGCGAACATAACGACTATCGGTCTTTGCATATTTTGTTAGTCGAAGATAATGAAGACAACCGCACCCTGATCGGATTTTATTTAAACAAAACCGAGCATCGCATCGATATTGCCGAGAACGGCGAAGTTGCGGTCGAGAAATTCAAAGCCGATCGTTACGACCTGGTGTTAATGGATATTCAAATGCCGGTGCTTGACGGTTACAGCGCCACCGCCCAGATTCGCGCGCATGAACTTCAGCACCATTTGGAGCGCACGCCTATCCTGGCGTTAACGGCCTATGCATTAAAAGAGGAAATGGAAAAATGCCTAAAAGTCGGTTGCGATGCACATCTGACCAAGCCGATTAAAAAGGACAAGCTGTTGGCGGTTATTAATGAATACAGCTTGGTTAAATCCGTTGCTGCTGCCGAACCCGAATTGCATATTGACCCTGATTTGTTGCCGCTGATTCCTAATTACCTAAAAAATCGGGAAAGCGATATTGCCGCCATGCAGCAGGCATTGAGCGAGGATGATTTCGGACTGATACTCCGTTTAGGTCACAGTATGAAAGGCTCGGGCGGAGGCTACGGTTTGGATAAAATCAGCGCCATCGGAGCGCAGCTTGAGCGGCTGGCCAAGCTTTCAAATGCTGAAGCTATCAGGGAACAAATTGAAGATTTGCAGCACTATACGGCGGCGCTTAGGCAACGATTTGGAGATGAATAAAGGCTCCGCATACATTCAAGAATTATGTCACGAAGACGCGAAGTTCGCTGGTTCCCAAGCTGGAGCTCACTGCGATTAAGGTAACTCGCAATAAATAGAATACACAATAAATCAACCAAAAATACGACTGCATGGATGCAGGAGATAGTTATGATTGACGCAGATTTTTCATGGATTATCCGTGTTTATCATAATCATCTGCGTCGCCTAGAGGCGCCTATTTTTTGGCATCTGCGTTCCATTATATTTGTGGTTTATTTTTTGCGAGTTACCTAAGTTAAGACAATATCGAGTAGGGCGTGCCGCGCGCCAAAGTGATAGCGAAATTTCTCAAGCATCGGGAAAGGCGCGCACGGCACGCCCTTGTATATTAAATACTTCTCTAAAACACAGGATTATGTGACACAAAAAAATTTATAATGATAACTGATTTTCTGGGGAAACCGTCACGCCCTTAAGCCTTGAGCTTGCTCGTAGATAGGT
>JAUGSS010000131.1:0-1182 GCA_044426515.1 Methylococcaceae bacterium
TATTGATGCAACAACGCCCGCACCTACTGTACGACCACCTTCACGAATTGCAAAACGCAAGCCGTCATCCATTGCGATCGGTGAAATCAACTTAACCTTTACCGAAATGTTATCGCCAGGCATTACCATTTCAACACCTTCCGGCAACTCGACAGCGCCCGTCACATCGGTAGTCCTAAAATAAAACTGCGGACGATAACCATTAAAGAAAGGAGTATGCCGACCACCCTCATCTTTAGACAAAATATAAATTTCTGAATTAAAGTACGAATGAGGTTTGATGGTACCCTTGTGCGCCAATACTTGACCACGCTCAACATCATCTCTTTTGGTTCCTCTTAAGAGGATACCAACATTATCTCCCGCCTGACCTTGATCCAGCAATTTACGAAACATTTCCACACCGGTACAGGTGGTTGATACAGTAGGCCTAATACCGACGATTTCGATTTCCTGACCAACCTTAACAACGCCACGCTCAATACGCCCGGTAACAACTGTACCCCGCCCGGAAATTGAGAACACATCTTCGATTGGCATCAAGAACGCACCGTCTACCGCTCTTTCCGGCAATGGAATATAGCTATCCAACGCATCCACCAACCTGACCACCGAAGGAACACCAATTTCACTAGTATCGCCTTCCAGCGCCTTCAAAGCAGAACCCACGATAATAGGCGTATCATCACCTGGAAATTCATACATATCCAATAATTCCCGAATCTCCATTTCTACCAATTCGATCAACTCCGCATCATCAACCATATCCGCCTTATTCAAGAACACCACAACATAAGGCACACCTACCTGCCTTGACAAAAGGATATGCTCTCTGGTTTGCGGCATTGGGCCGTCTGCCGCCGAACACACTAAAATAGCCCCGTCCATTTGCGCCGCACCGGTAATCATGTTCTTTACGTAGTCAGCATGGCCCGGACAGTCAACGTGCGCATAGTGGCGCGTTGCCGATTCATATTCAACGTGCGATGTGGAAATAGTAATACCACGAGCACGTTCTTCAGGCGCATTATCAATCTGATCAAAAGCCTTAACCTCTCCACCCTGGAGCTCAGCCATTACTTTTGTTAAAGCAGCCGTTAAAGTAGTTTTACCATGATCGACGTGACCGATTGTACCGACGTTTACGTGCGGCTTGCTACGTGAGAATTTTTCTTTGGCCAT
>JAUGSS010000012.1:0-66243 GCA_044426515.1 Methylococcaceae bacterium
TGATAAACGCCGATAAATAAGCCTGAAACCGCAACAAACGGAGTTTTTCGGGATAATTCACAAAAAAATCTTATTCAATCATAGTCATCCGCGTCATCTGCGTTCTATTTATCTACCTGCTGAGTAGTTACAAACCATGAAAGACATGAAGGATTTAAGTCTTCATGTTCTTCGTGGTAATTGCTTAAATTAATTTATGCATGTTCCTAAGCTTCAGGGAGGAACTGAAATGGAAACCGCTTAAGGAATTTCCCGGTCGATTTCTTCTAAATTCAGCCGCTTTACCGCGTTACCGGCAATTCTCGCCACATAGATCAATACCGCCAAGAAAACCACTAAACCGACTGCCAGCAGCGGATATGAAACGCTGCTCTGCGGAGAAGCCTCGCTGATTAATCCGGCCAGATGTTTGGTGGTATAACCAAAATAAACCAGACTGATATTGTAAATTAAAATACCGCTGGTAGCGGCCAAATAAGGCCGGAATCCGACCTGGGTAACCGAAAAGGCATAACTCAGCATTGCAAACGGCAAAGGTGTCAGGCGCAATAAAAACATTAGCTTGAATGCATTATCCTTGAGTACCCCGTTGAGTTCGGAAAAATGCTTATGCTTGGCAAGAAGCTTAAGGACTCGGCCGCGCAATAAATTACGTCCCAGAAAAAAAATAACGGCGGCTGCCAAATAGGTTGCGATAACGATATAAAACACCCCTGATCCGATTGGGAATAATAAACCGGCAGCAAAACAGAGCGCATCGATTGACACAAAAACAGGCGACAGCACGACAAATAACAGAATAAAGCCCAGCGGCGCAAAAGCGCCCATCTCCTGAATCCGGACTTCCAGATCGGGAAGATAAAGTTTTAGTCCATGTCCAATAAGCAATACCAGTGCAATAAGACTTAAAGTTAGAGCCAGTTTATTGATAAGAGGTCTATTTTGTAATTGCATGAGTTGTTTGCTCCTTGAAAAGAATTTTCAGTCACTGATGTTACGCACTGTTCAGTAAAGGCACGAAAAGATTCCGACCTGTACGATTAGCTTGAAAAAGGCGGTTTATCCGCGAAAGATGCTATACACGACGCGGTCACGAATTGCGGCGGGGGCACTGTGCCATTAAGTTAAGCGTCTTGACCTCGGTAGGAGCGGGCCATGCCCGCGATATTTGGGCAACGATAGCTGAGTTGTAGCGCCCTCATCGCGGGCATGGCCCGATCAACGCTTAATTTAATGGCAATGCCCCAGAGGGTTGGGGCGAGGGCATTCTAAAAAGCGCAATTCGCGACCGTTTGCAGTATAAAGAGCACGGTGGCAGATTGGATTAATAATTCCGCTTAGATGCTTCAACTACACTATCGCTCGGACTCTCGGACTTGTTTTTCAAGCTGCCTTGCAGGAACAAGCCAATGGTCTGCCGCACCCAGACCTCGATTTCCGCTTCGTCGGGCGTGGGTTCCAAGCCCAGTTGCAACTTTTGAAAGCGTTCACTGCGTAATGCGCTCAAGAATTGGTCGGCCAGAAAATGGGGATTCATTGCCGCAGCAAAATAGCCGGCTTGTTGCTGCCGGGCGAAAAACTGCGCGAGATGGTCGAGGGTGCGCTGCGGTCCTTGTTCATAGAATTGAGTGGCGAGATCGGGGAAGCGTAGCGACTCGCCAATCAGTATGGTGCGCAAGCGCACAGCATCCGGCCGCGTGATGCGGTGCAGGAAGTGCTTGGCAAAAGCAGCCAGCGCTTCTTCCGGCGAGCGTTTTAAGGCGTACTCTTCCGACAGCCCGGTGACGAACTGATCGCTGTAACGTCTTATCACCGCACCGAATAGTCCGGCCTTACCGCCGAATTGGCTGTAGATGGTCCGCATTGACACGCGCGCATCCCGAGCTATGGTTTCCAAACTGAGGTTGCCGTAGCCGTATTCGATGAACAGATTGGAGGCGGTGTCCAGTAATCGGTCCCGGCTTACCAGCTCCTCTCCTTTGCGGGGGCGTCCGCATTTAATCATTGTGCAGTACTCACGGAATTAATTAATTCAAATTATGATCATACCTTAAATTAAATGATAATATGCCTTACCATTTTTCTATTTTTAAAAAGCAGGGTGTAAAAAGGATGAAAAAAGAAGCACACATGCCGGTTGTTATCCATGACTTAAGTTTATGCAGAAGACCAAACCCTGAAATATTTCACCTGATACGGCAAGCTTTTTCGAATAGAAGGACATCAATGCAATATATAACAAACGGGCTGCTGGCAGCCGTCACTCTGACGCTGATAATCGGCTGCGGAAACCATGATAATTCGGCTTCCCAACCGGGGCAGGGGCCGTCGCCCAAGGTCAAAATCGCACAGCCGGTGTCCCAGGAAGTGACTGAATGGGACGAATACACGGGCCGTATCGAAGCGGTGAACTCGGTAGACATACGCGCACGCGTCAGCGGCTATCTGGAACAAGTGAACTTCAAGGCAGGAGACAAGGTCAGCAAAGGCGATCTGTTATTCCGGATCGATCCGAAATCTTTCACTGCCCAGCTGAATTATGCTGACGCCGAACTGGAGCGCGCCAAGTCCCGGCACGAATTGGCAAGAAACGATCTGTCGCGGGCCGAGCGCTTGTTTCGCGCCAAAGCCATCTCCGAAGAAGAGCATGATGCTCGTAGCAAGGGGCTTCGCGAAACTATTGCCGCAGTTCAATCGGCACAAGCCAATGTTTACACGGCGCAGTTGAATTTGGAGTTTACTAAGGTCCGCGCCCCGATAGACGGCCGCATCAGCCGTGAGTTAATCACCGCCGGCAACTTGGTCAACGGCGGCGGCAACGATGCAACCTTGCTGACCTCTATTGTTTCCACCGATCCTGTTTATGTCTACGCCGACGCGGACGAGCGCTCGGTGCTGAAATACCGGCGTCAGGCTCAAAAACAAGGGCGCGGCAGTCTGGGCGATGAACAGACGCCGGTTGAGTTGGCGGTGGCGGATGAGGCTGATTTTCCTCACCAAGGCCATCTCGACTATATAGCGCCGAGTGAAGATGCCGCCACCGGCACTTTAACTTTACGAGGCGTGTTCGCGAACCCGGACGAATTGTTAAGCCCCGGTTTTTTTGCCCGTATACGGGTTCGGGGCAGCGCGCCGTATCCGGCCCTGCTGCTGCCCGACCGGGCCATCGGCACGGACCAGGCGCAACGCTTCGTGTGGGTGCTGAACCAGGAAAACCAGGTGGAATACCGCACGGTGGAGCTTGGCGCTCATATCGGCCAATCCCGTGTGATCAGTAAAGGCTTGAAAGCCGAAGAATGGGCGGTTATCGAAGGCATCCAAAAGCTCAAACCGGGTCTCAAGGTGAATCCGGAGCGCATCTTGCTCGCCGGGCGCGATGGAGCGTTGAGACCATGAATCGATTCACTCATTTTTTCATCGACCGGCCGATTTTTGCCTCGGTATTATCCATCGTCATTGTTCTGGTCGGCGGCCTTGCGCTGATTGGCCTGCCGATTGCCCAGTATCCCGAGATTGCGCCGCCCACGGTAGTGGTCAGTGCCGTCTATCCGGGCGCCAACGCCCAAGTGGTGGCCGAAACCGTGGCGACGCCTATCGAGCAGGAAGTGAACGGCGTCGAGGATATGTTGTACATGTCCTCGCAATCGACCAATAGCGGCAATATGGCGCTGACCGTCACTTTTAAGCCGGGTACTAACCTGGACAAGGCTCAGGTGCTGGTGCAAAACCGGGTGGCTTTGGCCGAACCCAAGCTGCCTCAGGAAGTGAGCCGGCAAGGCATCAGCGTCAAAAAACGCAGCCCCGATTTGAGTCTGGTCGTTAACTTGATCTCGCCGGACAAACGCTACGACAGTGTTTACCTAAGCAATTATGCGCTGCTGCAAATCAAGGATATTCTGGCGCGACTGCCGGGGGTGGGTGAAATTATCGTTTTCGGCGCCCGCGACTACAGCATGCGCCTGTGGCTGAATCCGGAGAAAATTGCCGCGCGCAAGCTGACTGCCGGCGAGGTGGTTAATGCTGTCCGGGAGCAAAACGTTCAGGTTGCGGCAGGCGTGGTGGGACAGCAGCCTACTGAAGAAAATACCGATTTTCAGTACACTGTCAGCACCAGGGGGCGGCTCATGGAAGCCGATCAATTCGCCGAGATTGTTATTAAAAAAGGTGCTGACGGTCAGGTTACCCGTCTCAAAGACGTGGCCCGCATCGAGTTGGGCGCTAAAGATTACAACTCGGGTTTGTTTCTGGACGGCGATCCCACCGTGGGTCTTGCCATTTTCCAGTTGCCCGGCTCCAACGCCCTGGAAACCAAGCAAGCCGTGGTCGACACCATGGAGAAGCTGAAACGGCGCTTCCCCGAAGGTCTTGATTATCTGCTGGTTTATGACACCGTGGTGTTTGTGCAGCAGTCCATCGATGCGGTTGTCAAAACCCTGTTCGAAGCTCTGTTGCTGGTCGTGCTCGTGGTTGTGATATTTTTGCAGAACTGGCGCGCCACTGTTATTCCGCTGCTTGCGGTACCGGTTTCTTTGATCGGTACTTTCGCGGTGATGGCGGCATTGGGCTTGTCGCTTAACACCTTGTCATTATTCGGCTTGGTGCTGGCTATCGGCATTGTCGTAGATGACGCCATCGTCGTGGTGGAAAATGTGGAACGCCACATCGCCTTGGGCTTGACGGCTCGGGAGGCCACCCGGAAGGCTATGGAAGAAGTCGTAGGCCCGATCATTGCTACGGCCTTGGTTCTGGTCGCCGTGTTCGTGCCGACCGCCTTCATCTCCGGTGTTTCGGGCGCTTTCTACAAGCAGTTTGCGCTGACCATTGCGGTTTCCACGGTGATCTCGGCGTTCAATTCGCTGACCTTGAGTCCCGCTCTGTGCGCACTGTTACTGGACCGGGCGCATGGCGACAAGGACGGGTTCACGCGCTTGTTCGATCGTTTGTTCGGCTGGTTCTTCGCCGGCTTTAACCGTTTCTTCGACTCGTTCAGTGCCGGCTACGCACGCTTGGTCGGCAGGCTGATTCGGATGACGGCGGTGGTGCTGGTGCTCTATGCGGGACTCAATGGCCTTAACTTTCTGGCTTTTGAAAAAGTGCCGACCGGCTTCATTCCTCAGCAAGACCAAGGTTACCTGATTTTGTATGCGCAGCTGCCCGACGCGGCTTCGTTAGCGCGCACCCAGGAAGTGGTTCAGCAAGCCAGCCGCATTATTATGGAAACGCAAGGCGTTAAGCATGTGAACGCCTACGCGGGCTTTTCGATCCTGAGCGGCTCCAGCCAGTCCAATGTCGCGACCATGTTCGCGCGCCTGGATAACTTCGAGCGGCGCGCCGGTCATCCGGAACTTCATGCCGATGCGGTGGTTAAAAATCTCAAGCAGCGCCTTGGCCAAGTCGACGATGCCTACATTGCCGTCTTTGCCCCGCCGCCGATCCGCGGTATGAGTTCGGTGGGCGGTTTCAAGCTGCAAGTTCAGGATCGCGCCAATGCCGGTATTGATGCGCTACAGAGCACGGCCAACGAGCTCATCGCCAAGGGTAATCAACAGCCGGGCTTGGCCGGGCTGTTTACCACCTTTCGCGCCGGAGTGCCGCAACTTTTCCTGGACGTGGACCGCACCCGGAGCAAAGCCATGGATGTGCCGTTGAAAGAAGTGTTCGACACCTTACAGATTTATCTGGGTTCGCTTTATGTCAACGACTTCAACAGCTTTGGCCGGACCTATCAGGTGATGGCGCAGGCCGATTCGCAGTTCCGGATGAAACCGGAGGACATCGCCGAACTGAAGACGCGCAACCTTCAAGGCGGCATGGTGCCGCTCGGGTCTTTGCTGTCGGTTAAGGAAATCACCGGGCCCGACAAGATCACCCGCTACAATATGTATCCGGCGGCGGAAATTAACGGCGGCACCTTGCCCGGAATCAGTTCCGGCCAGGCGATTACGGTCATGAACAAACTGCTGAATGCAGAGCTGCCGCCGGGTTTCGATTTTGAATGGACCGAACTCAGCCTGCAACAGGTTTTGGCCGGAAACGTCGCGCTGCTGATTTTTCCGCTGAGCGTGATTTTTGTGTTTTTGGCCTTGGCTGCCCAGTACGAAAGCTGGTCGCTACCGTTCGCCGTGATCCTGATTGTGCCGATGTGCATCTTGTCTTCATTGACCGGTGTGTGGTTGTGCGATATGGACAACAATATTTTTACCCAGATCGGCTTCATCGTGCTGGTGGGCCTGGCCAGCAAGAACGCCATTCTGATCGTGGAATTCGCCAAGCGGCGCCAGGAAGGCGGGCTTAACCGTTTCGATGCGGCGGTGGAAGCCGCGCGGATTCGGTTGCGGCCTATTTTGATGACTTCGTTCGCGTTCATTATGGGCGTGTTTCCGCTGGTAATCGCGCAAGGGGCGGGAGCGGAGTCGCGGCGGCTGCTCGGCACCGCCGTATTTAGCGGCATGCTGGGGGTGACTGTGTTCGGTCTGCTGTTAACGCCGGTGTTTTACGTCGTTGCGCAGGCTTTGGCGCAACGCCGGCATTCTTCCCGGCATAAGGTTCAGAACGTGTTGTCTGATGAACCTTGTGTAGAGTCTGACTTATCAACCAAGGAATAAAGATGCATTCCGTAGAATTTCGCCCTGTCATGCGACAAGGGGTTGCGCTTGAACGAAGCATGATTTTCGCTCTGAGTTTTCTCTGCGCCGCTACACTAAGCGCCTGCGCGGTAGGCCCTGATTACAAAACCCCGGCCACCGATGCCGGCCAGACTTTCGCTAACGCCGCCCAGCCGGAATTTTCCGAGCAGGGCGTAGAAGTGGCGTGGTGGAAGCTGTTTGCAGACAAGGATTTAACCGAACTTGTCAGCCAGGCGGTGCAACATAACCGTAATCTCCAGGCCGCTCGAGCCAATCTTCGCGAGGCTCGGGCGCTGTATCTGGATGCCGGCTTGAATTTGGCGCCTACGGTGACTTCACATGCCAATTACACCGAGCAGAAACGTAGTATCGGTGCGCTAAACAACCGGAACTTCGCGCCGCGCGAGTTGAAACTTTATAACGCCGGTTTCGATGCTTTTTGGGAAATCGACATCTTTGGCCGGGTGCGCCGTAATGTGGAGGCGAGTAGCGATGAAGTCGAGGCGCAGGAAGCGAGTCTTCGGGATCTCGGCGTCAGCCTGATCGCCGAAGTGGCCAGAAACTATTTCGAATTGCGCGGTTTGCAAAACCAGTTATCCGTGGCGAAAAAGAATGCCGCAAACCAGGCCCAAACCTTGGAAATAACCCGCGTCAGGTTCGAAGCCGGGCGCGGTACCGAACTCGACACTTCAAGAGCAGCGGCCCAGCTCGATGCCACGCTGGCCACCGTTCCGCCTCTGGATAACGCGATCCATCAGGCCATGCACCGGCTTGGCGTACTTACCGGACAGCTTCCGGGCGCTCTGAACACAAAGCTGTCGAAGCCTGCGCCGCTGCCCAGGATTCCCAAGACCATCAACATCGGCCGACCTGCCGAGCTGTTGCGCCGCCGCCCTGACATTCGCATCGCCGAACGCTCTTTGGCGGCGGCTACCGCCCGTATCGGCGTCGCTACCGCCGATCTTTTCCCCAGAGTGACTTTTGTCGGCACCCTCTCTCTTGAAGCCGCTACGCTGTCGGCAGTCGGTGGCGCGGGCTCGGATACATACTCGGTCGGCCCCCGAATCAGTTGGGCGGCGTTGGATTTGGGCCGCGTCTACGCCCGCATCAAGGCTTCCGATGCCCGTGCCGACGCCAGTCTGGCTCAGTACGAACAAACGGTGCTGAGCGCGTTGGAAGAAACCGAAAACGCGCTGGTCAATTACAATCGGGAACGAAGCCGGAGAGAGTTGCTGGCCTCGGTAGCCAAGGCCGGCGAAAGAGCGCATGAATTGGCGCAGCTGCGTTTTGCGGAAGGTGTCAGCGATTTTTTGACGGTACTGGATGCCCAATTGCGTTTATTGCAAGACCAGGATCGTCTGGCCCAGAGCGAAACCGCCGCGGCAACGGCGTTGGTCGCGTTATATAAGGCATTGGGCGGCGGTTGGGAATCGACCTGAGACATGTAGGGTGAACAGCTTTATCGTTTGCCTACCCACGGCTATTTTCTCCGTGGCCTGAACTACAGATGTTTTATTGCCTTTTCCAAAAAAATATTATCTACTTAGTAACTTAGCTCTTCCCTGGAAAATCCCAAACAAGGCGGTCACCTTATGTTACATACTATCCTGTTTATTGATTCTAACATCGCTGATTACGAGGCATTATTAGCCGGATTAGCCAACGATGCTGAAGTACATGTGTTAAACGACACGGAAGACGGCGTGTTGCAAATGGCCGCTATCCTGCAAGGGCACAGCGCTTTGGATTCGATTCAAATCTTATCCCATGGCAGTCGTGGTAACTTGTATTTGGGTTCCGGCATTTTAAATAGCGATAGTTTAACCCGTTACGCGGCGGCGCTAACTCAAATCGGCTCTGCATTATCCGAAAACGGCGATATTTTGCTGTATGGCTGCAATGTTGCCGAGGGCGATGCGGGCGTCCATTTCATTAGCAACTTGGCGCAATACACCGGCGCAGACGTAACGGCTTCGGACGACTTAACGGGCAGTTCCGCGTTAGGAGGCGATTGGGACCTGGAAAAGCACGTTGGCAACATCGAAACCGGCCTTACTCTTGCCGACGCAGCTCGCGCCTCTTACGCGCATACTCTGTCTACGGCTACTTTCGGTTTTGATTCCGCCACTGTAATAGATCAAGGCGCCTCGGTGGAGGAAACCGTAAATGGCGTAAAAGTGACGGCCTCTACGGATTCGTCCGGACTGGGTCTTTCCGGCAACCAATTGTTCGATACTTCAAACCAGGGTACTTATCTCCAACTCCAATTCAGTCGGCCGGTCGATGTTTCGAGCTTTTCAGCAGGTTTTTGGACAAATTCCGGCACCATTTCCAGCTTCACCATTGAAGGCTATGTGAGCGCCGGCATTACCCCGAGCTACACCTATTCGGCAACGCTGGGTTATTCCGAACTATGGACCGGCAGTAACAGTATTCTGCCGCCTTATACGGTCGATTTGTCAGGGGGCAATGACTGGGGCATGGTGGATTCGATCAAGGTCACGGTAAATCCGGTAGGCGCGGGGACTGTCCATGTCGGCTTTGTTGCCGATAATATTACCTTTAGCGCCAATACGGCGCCCGTTATCACCTCTGCCGGTACCGGCAGCGTGGCGGAAAATGCATCGGCTAATGTGGTGATTTATACGGTAACATCGACCGATGCGGATGCCGGCGATACGCTGAGTTTTAGCTTGAAAGCGGCAACAGGCGATGAGGCGTTAATGGATATTAACGCCGCAACAGGTGAAGTAACGCTAAAAAGCTCAGCCGACTTTGAAACCAAAGCCGACTACAGTTTTACCGTGGTGAGCACCGACGCAGGCGGTCTGAGTGCCGAACAGGCGGTGCTGGTAAGCGTAAGTAACGTCAATGAAGCCCCGGTCCTAACTCCGCCAACAGCGATTACCTATACCGACACGATTTTTGATGATGCTTTCGCGACTGCCCAAGGCACATTAGCAGCCGGTGATATAGACGGGGATGCTCTCAGCTACGGCATTGAAGGGGGCACGGATAATGGTGACGGCACCATTAGCGCGATCGGCACTTACGGTACCTTGACCGTCACTAAGGCTACCGGGGCTTACGGCTTTGCAGCAGACGCCGCCGCTATTCAAGCCTTGACCGTTAATGCCGGTGCCGACTTTAAGGTAACGGCATCGGATGCCGCACTGAGCAGCAGTGAAACTCTTACTATCAACATGACACAACAGGGCAGTACTGAATCTCTCGGCAATGATACCTTAAGCGGTACATCAGGGATGGATAAATTTGACGGTCTGGCGGGATATGACTATATCAAGGGCTGGGCGGGCGCCGATACCATAAAAGGCGGTTTAGGCGAGGATACTTTGTTCGGTGGCGCCGGTGACGATGTCCAAAGCGGCGAAGATGGCAATGATGTGTTATGGGGCGTTTTTGGCGACAATACTTTGAACGGCGGCGCAGGCAATGACATGCTCATAAGCGGTAAGGGTCATAATCTATTAACCGGTGACAGCGGCATGGATATGTTTCGTTTCATTTCCGTATCTCATAGCACGATTACCGATTTTGTTATTGCCGATGACACCATACAACTTGAAAATAGAGCATTTAGTCACTTAAGCGCAAGCGGAGTGTTAGCCGTCGCTCACTTCGCAACAGGCGCTGCCGCCGCCGATGCTGACGATTATATCGTTTACAATAATTCGACCGGGAAACTGTATTACGATGCAGACGGCAGTGGCGCCGGTGCGGCTAGACAGATTGCCGTGTTAGGTGTAAATCTCGACTTAACTAATGCTGATTTTATCATTACCTAGCCCATACGAATTAAGCACTTAATTAACGCCATGCGACTGACTGCCAAAATTAGCCATTGACAGGCAGTCGCAATAGAAAAAACAAGTTATCCTCAACAGCCCTCTACCTATAGCGCTTCTATTGAACAAGCCGAATTCGGCAATGGTTGCTTATTTCAATCTTTCTCCGTTTAGCCTGGAAAAATTATTTTTTCCGCGAAAACTAACAGTAGGCGACACAAAAAACACGCTTATATTCGAAGCCGTGAGTCGTCAGCCAAAAGGGTTTGAACACGAAGCAGGTATTTTAAGCCCCGGAGAAGGCGCGCACGGCACGCCCTTTTTATATCTCTTGAATATAAGCGTGTTTTTTGTGCTTTTCGTGGGTAACTACTCAGCTATTAAAGACAACGGAACGCAGATGACACAGATGATTATGATAAACGCCGATAAATAAGCCTGAAACCGCAACAAACGGAGTTTTTTGGGATAATTCACAAAAAAATCTTATTCAATCATAGTCATCCGCGTCATCTGCGTTCTATTTATCTACCTGCTGAGTAGTTACTTTCGTGAACTAATTGATTTATTCTAATCGTGCAGGTCGCAAAATTTTACTTTGATTTTTCTTCGTAAACGTGGTCGTCTATTAATGGGTTCATTAATCAGGAGTGCATCATGAGTCGTATAGTCCGGTTATTTCTAAGCGCAGTATTGTTTACCTCGGCTACTCAGGCAAAACCGTTAACCCCGGAACAGGTGCCGGAACCGCTCAAGCCCTGGATAGCCTGGGTATTGCAGGACAGCCCGGAACCGGTCTGTCCTTTTATTTACAACAGTTACGAGCAAAAACGCTGTAGCTGGCCCAGCCAAATCCAGCTGGATTTGACGGCCGGAAAAGGCGTTTTTTCAATGAGCTGGCAGGTATATCAGGACAGCTGGGTCAGCTTGCCGGGCGATAAAAAACACTGGCCGCTTAATGTGACGGTTAACAACAAGACCGCGCTGGTCATGGATAAAGACGGCATACCCTCGGTCAAATTGACTGCGGGCTTGCTGTACCAAATCAACGGCGAGTTTTTGTGGAACGCTGTCCCGGATAACTTAAAGATACCCGATGATACCGGCCTGATTGATCTGCGCATTAATGGCCTGGCCATACCGATGCCGGCCATTAAAGACGGACAGCTGTGGTTAAAAGAAAGCGAGACAGGCTTAAAGAAAGCGGAAAACATCCAAAATAACCTCGATATTCAGGTATTCAGAAAAATTGCCGATGAAGTGCCGTCCGAACTTTTAACCCGGCTGGAATTGGATGTCTCCGGCGAGCAACGCGAGATAAAGCTGCCGCGGACTATTCCTGACGGTTTTATCCCGCTGAGTTTGCAAAGCCCATTGCCCGCCCGTCTGGAGCCCGACGGGCAATTACTGATACAACTGCGCCCCGGCCACTGGCAGATCGACATACAGGCCAGAAACAGCAAAGAACTGAATGCGCTCCCGCTCCAGCCCGCTTCTACCGGGCAAAACAGCCAATGGCCGGATTCGGAAATCTGGGTATTCGATGCCCGTCCCCAACTGCGCGTTGTTGAAATCGAACAACTAAACGCCGTCGATCCCAATCAAACCAATTTACCGGAGGAATGGAAAAATCTCCCGGCCTATAAAATCAGCCAAGGCCAGTCCATGGTTTTTAAAACCGTACGCCGGGGCGATCCTGAGCCCGAGCCCAATCAACTCAATTTAACCAGGAAATTATGGCTGGATTTCGACGGCGAAGGCTATACCGTCAACGACATCATTACCGGCAAGATGAGCAGCGGTTGGCGGCTGAATAGCTTGGCGCAAACGCAATTGGGCAAAGTCGCCTTAAACGGCAGCAACCAGTTTATTACCCAGGATAAATCCGGCAAGCAAGGCGTAGAAGTCAGAACCGGCACGATAACGCTGGATGCCGACAGCCGCGCCGTCGGTGCAGTCGGTGCAGTCGGCTCCATCAGCGCGGTGGGCTGGGAACAGGATTTTCACACGGTCAGCGCCGAACTGAACCTGCCGCCGGGCTGGCGCTTGCTGGCAGCCAGTGGCGTCGACAATGTGCCTGACAGCTGGATTTCCCGGTGGACATTGCTGGATTTGTTCCTGGTTTTAATTGCCGCACTGGCGACAAGCAGGTTGTGGAATCCGTATTGGGGCGGCCTTGCCTTGGTAACGTTGGCGTTAATCTGGCATGAGCCGGGCTCGCCGCATTTCGTTTGGTTGAATATCCTGGCCGCGACCGCATTGATTAAGGTATTGCCGCAAGGCCGGTTTTTTAAATTCATCAGCTGGTATCGCAACGCCTTCTGGCTGGCGTTAATCATCACAAGCTTGCCGTTTATGGTCGAGCAGGTGCGCACCGGGCTTTATCCGCAATTGGAAAAACCCTGGCAAACAGTCGATATGCAGGTCTCCCAAATTGGCGGCATGGCTGAAATGAAGGCCCCGATGTCTGAAGCGGTCAGCGGGATGAAAGCCAAGGTATTAAGAAAATCGATGCGCTCCGAATATTCCGCGGCGTCCGAGGATTATGCGGAAACGGCGGTCGATTTTGACCGCATCGATCCTAAAGCCAAAGTGCAGACCGGCCCCGGTTTGCCGCAATGGCAATGGAACAAAGTGCTGTTGTCGTGGAACGGTTCGGTCGATGCCCGGCAACGGCTGCGCTTATGGTATTTAACGCCGGCACAGACTCTGATGCTTAACTTCGTTCGCGTGATTTTAGTCGCGGCCCTGGCTTTGCTGATGTTCGGGATCGCGGAAAAATTCAGCTTTAAAGGCCTTCGAGCTTCGACACCGTTGCTGCTGTGGTTTTTGCTGGTGCCGATGCTGTTGCTGCCGTCAACTAAGGTCTATGCCGATATACCGGACAAAGCCGTACTGGACGAATTGCGGAGCAGACTGCTGGAAAAACCGGTGCCGCCGGATTGCTTACCCAGTTGCGCACAAATTCCGCAGATGAACATAACCATCACCGAAAAGGAGTTGAGCATTGTTTTGCAAATTCATGCCCAACAATCGGTGAGCATCCCTTTACCCGCCGAATATGAACAATGGTTTCCGAACCGGATCCTGGTTGACGGTAAAACGGCGCCGGGGCTTTACCGCGATAACAACGGCTTGTGGATTAACCTCAGCGAAGGCTCTCATCAGGTTGTGCTGACTGGAGTTACCCCCTTATTAAGTCAATTCACCTTGCCTTTGCCGTTGAAACCGAACCGGGTCGGCATTCAAAATACCGGTTGGCAAGTCATCGGCATCCAGGAAAACAGCGAGGTTGACGATCAACTGCAATTCAGCCGGATCAACCGAACCGAGCAGCAGAAGGAATCCAGCCTGGAGCCGGGCGCGTTGCCGCCGTTTGTGATCATTGAACGCACTCTGCAACTGGGTTTGGACTGGCGGCTTATCACCCGGATCATCCGGGTTTCACCGCCGGATAAGGCGGTCATATTGGCGGTGCCCTTGTTGCCGGGCGAATCGGTTACCAGCGCAGGCATTCGGGTTAAAGACGGTAAAGCCGAGGTTAATATCCCGGCACAGCAAACCGAACTGCAATGGGAATCCCGGCTCGAAAAGTCGGAAAAAATCGATTACGTCGCAACACCTCTATCCAATCAAGCCGGGCAATGGATAGAAGTGTTAAAGGCGGATATAAGCCCGATTTGGCATATTGAAACCGCCGGTATCGCGATGATGCATCTGAATAACGACGGCCAATGGCTGCCGGAATGGCATCCTTGGCCGGGCGAAACCATCACCCTGCAAATAACCCGGCCCGCAGCCGTGGAAGGGCAAACCTTAACCATCGATAACAGCCGGTTAAGCATCAAACCGGGGCAGCGCAGCCGGGAAGCCGAGTTAAACCTCAGCCTGAGAAGCTCGCAAGGATCGCAGCATACGCTAATGCTGCCGGAAAACGCCATGCTGCAATCCGTTGCTATCGATGGACAGACCCAACCGATCAGGCAGGAAGGCCGAAAACTGACCGTGCCGGTTAATCCCGGCAAGCAGGAGGTTTTAATAAACTGGCGGGAAGCGACCGGCATAAGCGCCGTCATGGCGACGCCGCAGGTTGACTTAGGAACGGCGAGCGTCAACGCCAACCTGAATATCGGCCTGGGCCAGGATCGCTGGGTATTATTTGCGCTGGGACCGAAACTGGGGCCTGCGGTTTTATTTTGGGGTGTGCTGATTGTTATTTTTATAGTGTCGCCGGGCTTGGGCAAAATCCGGCTGACGCCGTTAAAAACCCGGCAATGGTTTTTGTTATTGGTCGGGCTTAGCCAGATTCCCTTGCCATCCGCGGGCGTTGTTATTGCGTGGTTAATGTTGCTGGGCTGGCGCAAGACGCAACCGGTAAACGGCCGGCGTTATTTTAATGCGTTGCAGGTTATCATCGGCGGCTTAACCGTAGTATCGCTGGGCATGTTGTTTTTTGCGGTCGAGCAGGGTTTATTGGGTTCGCCCGATATGCAGATCATCGGCAACCAGTCTTCGGCATTCAACTTAAACTGGTACCAGGATAGAAGTTCGGCGGCCTTGCCTATAGCGACGCTGATCTCGGTACCGCTGATCGTGTATCGATTGTTGATGTTGGCCTGGTCGCTATGGTTGGCGGTGTCCTTACTCAACTGGCTGAAATGGGGTTGGGAGTGTTTTTCGAGCAACGGGTTTTGGCATAAAGCCGTAGTTAAGCAGGATGTCGTTGAAGAAAAATAATTTACCGAGAATTCCCCAGAAGATGGTGTCTCGTAAACACTTGTGTATAAAGACGTAGGCCGGAATAAGCCCGCCCGGCGTAAGCAAGGGCGGGTGTTTCCGGCGAAACTGTGCGGCAAGCCGGAAACGTCACCTCGCGCTACGCTTGGGTGGCCTTATTCCGGCCTACGTCGAGATGGGTATAACGATGAGCGCGGCGCGTGGGAACGAGAATTCCGGTATGTATCCCTGCCGGAAGATGGTGTCTCGTAAACACTGGTGTATAAAGACGAGAGCAGGAGCTTGGGAACGAGCAAATAATGCATCAGGTCGGGCATCAGTAAATTTGCGCCCCACAACATTCACTCCATCACATACGATACCGATTGGATAGCATTGACCAACAGGCTCGGATAAACGCCGAGCCAAACCAACAGTATCGTTAAAACCGCAAGTATTGCCGTGGAAAGCCAATCTTGGCTAGGCTTAATCGCCGCCGCTTCGCCGTTCATCGACATCGCCGCGACGATTCTCAAATAGTAATAAAGCCCCAGGCCGCTGCCAATGACGATAGCCGTCAACAACCCCCATAACCGGCTGCCGGCGGCGCTGGTAAAAATGTAGAATTTACCGATGAAACCGATAGTCAGCGGAATGCCCGCCAGCGACAGCAGCATCAGCGTAAAAGCCGCGGCCAGCCACGGCCGCCGCCAAAACAGTCCGCGATAAAAAGCAATGTCATCGGCCTCCGCTTGCGCTGTCGACAGCACGGAAACGACTCCGAAAGCGCCGATCGTGGTAATGGAATAAGCCGACAGATAAAAAGCAAAGGACTCCACTACGATGGGGCCGCCGGCAATCAATGCGACCAGCAGATAGCCCATGTGTGCGATAGACGAATAGGCCAGCAAACGCTTGACATTATTTTGCAACAGCGCCAGCAGATTGCCGCCCAATATGGTTAAACCGGCAATGATACTGAACACGTTCAGCAAGGGCGTGTAAGTGTAACTGTCGGTGTTGATAAAATACCTCAGCAGCAGCACGAAAACCGCGCCTTTCGAAACCGTGGCGATAAAGGCCGCGATCGGCGCCGGTGCGCCTTCATAGACATCCGGCGTCCAGAGATGGAACGGCACCAGCGAAAGCTTGAAACCCAGCCCGGCCACGATCAGGATAATGCCGCTCAGAACTATCGCGTCGATGTCCTGTTGGCCGGCGACATAGCGGCCTATGCCGCTGAAGTAAAGTTCGCCGCATTGCGCATAGATCAACGCCATGCCCATCAGCAGGAAAGCCGAAGACATGCCGGATAAAATCAAGTATTTAATCGCTGCCTCCAGAGAACGTGCTTGATTGAGCGGATAGCCGATCAGTACAAACAGCGAAATACTGAGCAGTTCAAGCCCGATAAAAAAGCTCGCAAAATGACTGCTGCCGACCAGTACTAAAGCGCCCAATAGTGCCGTCAGCAACAGCAACGGGAGTTCTTCATTTTGCCCTTCACGGTCTTTGAAATAGTCGTAACACAATCCCAATACCGCAAGGCCGGCCGACAGCAACAGCGCCATATAGAACAAGGCGTAGCTATCCAGCCAGATCAGTAAAGTGGCCTGAACCGGACTTTGCCGCCAGGGAACGCGTAGCGCCAACAGAGACGTTACCATTCCGCAAGCGGCAATGCCGAAGGCCAGCTCGAAATTCCGCCTCACTGCAATGCTGAGCATGACCGCTATTGCGGTCCCGGCGAGAGTGACGAAAGGGGCAATGGCGAAAAGCGGATTAATGTCCATCAGCGCTCCATCGCCACGGAATTTAGCATTTCCTGTTTCAATACAGGAGCCGAGATATCCAATACGGTTTGCGGACTCAGACCCAGCCAGACCGTGGTCAGCGCCAGCAAGCCCAGCGCCAGCCATTCGCGGCGGCTGAAATCGGATAAAGGAGAATGTTGATAACGCGGCCCGTAAAAGGTTTTTTGGATCATGCTGAGCGCATAAACCGGGGCTAGAATCAGCACCAAGGCGGTCAGCGAAGTTAATAACATATTGGTGCTGAAAATTCCCTGCAATACCAGGAATTCGCCAATGAAGTTGCCCAGTCCCGGAAGCCCCAACGAAGCTATCGCAAAGAATAATGCCAACGCCGACAAGCCGGGCAGGGCAGGCCATAGTCCTCCCATATTGCCGATTTTACGGGTATGCAGGCGCTCTTGCAGCGCTCCGGCGATCATAAACAAGGCCGAGGCGCTAATCCCGTGAGCCAGTATGGTGATGACCGAACCTTGCAAGGCCGGCAAGTTCCAGGAAAATATTCCCAGCAGGATAAAGCCCATGTGGCTGACACTGGTATAGGCAATCAATTGTTTTAAATCGGACTGCGCGAAAGCCATCATCGCGCCATAAAGTACGCTCACGGCTCCCAAGGTCATCGCAACCGGGGCAAACTGATGCGCCGCTTCCGGAAACAACGGGATAACAAAACGCAGCAAGCCGTAAGCGCCGGTTTTGAGCATGACTCCGGCCAGGATCACACTGCCTCCGGTCGGCGCTTGAGTATGGGCGTCCGGTAGCCAGGTATGAAAAGGCACCGCAGGCAGCTTGACGGTAAACGCGATAAAAAAGCCCAGCATCAGCCAGAAGGCGACACCGGGTTTAAGGGCGGTATCGAGCAGTTCGAAGTAGTCGAAACTATAGACGCCGCTATTGTTATAGCGTATCAGCACTAAAGTGATGATCGCGGTCAGCATCATCAGACTGCTCACTTGGGTGAAAAGGAAAAACTTTATTGCCGCGTAGACGCGGTTCTCATGCCCCCAGATACTGATCAGAAAATACATCGGGATAATCATCAGTTCCCAGCAGAAAAAGAACAGGAACAGGTCTACCGCCAGAAAGACGCCGACGGTACCGGCCAGACAGGTCAATAAATTAAAGAAAAAGAAGCCTTGCCGATTGTTGATCTCGGTCCATGAACTGCTGACCGCCATAAATCCGAGCAACACCGTCAGCGCGGTCAAAAGCAAACTGAGACCATCCATAGCCAGATGAAAGCCGATGCCGAAGCGTGGAATCCACGGGCTATATAACTCCGCAAACCAAGCTGTCGGCAAACCGTCTGTATGTCCGGTCACCGAGTACGGCGCTACCAACAATAGCTCAACCGTCAGGGTAACGACCGCTACCCAGCGCGGGGCCATCGGGCTCCAGTGTTCTGAAACCCAGGCAAGGCCGGCTCCCAGAAGCAAAACGTAAATAAGCGCAAACAGGATCATGACTGCCATCCTATGGCGATAATGAGCACGGCGCCTATTGCCATGGATGAGGCGTACCAACGGATACGGCCGGTTTGAGAGGCGCCGGCCATAAGGTATGCCCATTGACTGAATAACGCCAGCGTCGTGTATACATCATCCACGGCATCGTTCTTATTGAGTTTGGCGAAGGTTTTAAAGGGATGCACTATGCATGCGTCATAAAACGCATTCATGCCCCAGCCGTTAAAAAAGAATATCCGGATTCGATTGATCAGCCCGGAGCCGGCAAGGCTCTGAGCGGAAAAGACGCCGCTCAGATAGAACAGCATCGCGATCGACAAGCCGAGAAAAGGCGCTGCACCGGTGATGACCGAAATCAGGTTAAGACGATGATCAAGATTAAACAAATCCGGAAACACCGAATCCAGAGGGATGCGCAGCATGCCGCCAAGCAGGGTCAACACACTCAGCAAGATCAGCACTATGCTCATGCGCCAGCCCGGATTCTTGGCAACGGCTTGAGATCGGACACCGAAAAAAACCACGAAGACAAGGCGAAAACTATAGAGACCGGTGATTATTGCGCCCAAGCAGCCCATCGCCCATAGGTCGGGAGAAACTTTGTAAACGGCTGATAAAATCTCGTGTTTGCTGTAAAAGCCGGAAGTAAAAGGCAGTGCGGATAAGGCGGCGCTGCCGATCATAAAACTCCAAAAAGCCAGGGGCATGGCTTTACGCAGTCCGCCCATCTTGAAAATATTGTGCTCGTGATGACAGCAGAAAATCACCGCCCCTGCGGCGAGGAATAATAATGCCTTGAACAAGGCGTGAGTGAACAGGTGAAAAATCGCTTCGGACCAGGCGCCGATGCCTAAAGCGAGAAACATGTAACCAATCTGGCTGATGGTGGAATAAGCCAGAATACGCTTAATGTCGGTCTGAACCAGCGCGGAGCACCCCGCCATCAATAAGGTGATCGTACCCAGCGTTGCGATGGCGAACTGAACCGACGGCGCCAACATGAACAAGCCATTCGTTCTGGCAATGAGATAGACGCCCGCGGTGACCATAGTGGCGGCATGAATCAGCGCGCTAACCGGCGTAGGCCCGGCCATGGCGTCCGGTAACCATGTCTGCAGCGGCAATTGTGCGGATTTACCCAGCGCACCGCCCAGCAGCAAAGCCGTGGCGGCAACAGGCATCAAGGTGTCGGAGGTCCACTGGCTGGTCGCCCGGAACATTAGCAACTGAATGTCAAAAGTGTGCAGGTGCCTGAACAACAGCAATAAACCTATCAATAAAGCGGTGTCGCCTACCCGGGTCATCACAAACGCCTTGCGTGCGGCATAGCCGTTGTTCGGGTTTTCATACCAAAAGCCGATCAGCAGATAACTGCCTAAGCCGACGCCTTCCCAGCCCAAGTAAAGCAGCAGCAGATTGTCCGCCAGCACCAGCACCAGCATCGCGGACATAAACAGATTCATATAGGCGAAAAAACGGGCATAGCCGAGGTCGAACTCGAAGCTATCCGCGTTAAATGCGCTGGTTTTCCGACTCCCCCGCGCCGGGGAATAGCTTTGAACTGCGCTGTGCTCGATAATGCCGCGCATGACCGGGCGTTGAAATTCCCACGGAGCCCTTGGAAACCAGGGAATAGTCAGCGGGAATACCCCCGGGCCGGAATCCATAAATTCGGCGGAGTATAGATGGATTAAAAAGCCGACACCGGTAACGACAAACAGCATCGTGATCGACAAAGCATCAAGATAGAAGCCGAAGGCTACCGACAGATCGCCGATTTCCACCCAATTACCCACTATCAGGCGGTAAGGTCGCATCGTTCCATTCAGGAATTCGCTTCCGATCAGGGCGACCAATAATGCCGAAACAGCCACACTTCCGACGCCCACCCAGGCAATCGCCGATTTGGAAAGCAGTTGACCCGCTAATACCAGGGTTAAAAATCCCAGGAATGGAAACAACGGCACCCAGCCCAGCAGTTCGATCGTTTCCATTGCCTATCCTTTCATCCCGTTCAGCGAATCCGCATCCAGGGTATGGAAACGGCGGAAAATCTGCAGCACCAAGCCCAGCCCGACACCCACTTCGGCTGCCGCCAGGGTTAATATCAGCAGGAACATGATTTGCCCGTCCGCGTCCCGCCAACGCGAGCCGGCTACAATAAAAGCCAGGCCGGCAGCGTTGAGCATGATTTCCAGCGACATCAGAATCATAATCAGATTACGCCGTACCAATACCCCGATTAAGCCCAGGACAAACAGCAGCGCAGACAGCAATAGGCCCTGTTCCATCGGAATTCCGTTCATGATTGCGCTCCGGTCTTAGCTGTCGGCTTTCCCAAGTGATAAGCGCCGACCAAGCCGGCCAGCAATAACATTGATGCCAGTTCTACCGCGAGTAAATAAGGTCCGTACAATACCACCCCCACCTGCTTGGAATTGACTACGGAGCCGGTTTCGGCACTGTCGCCAAATACGATGATGACCAACATTTCGCCGAACAAAACCAATGCCAACAGCGACGGCCCGGCCCAGATGCCCGGCTCTAGCCAAGCGCGTTCCTGTTCAATGGTTTTTTGCCCTTGATTAAGCATCATGATCACAAAAACAAACAAAACCATAATGGCTCCGGCATAAATAATCACTTCCAGCACGGCGGCAAAGTGCGCTCCCAACAGAAAGAACAGCAGGCCAACGGCCAGCAGGGATAAAATCAGGTATAACAAGCCATGTACCGCATTGAGCCGGGTGATCATCATCGCCGTCGCGAAAACGGCAACGGCGGAGGTGAGATAAAACAGAGTTATAGCCATAATCTTCTCTCTTTATTGTTGCTACATAGTTTCCACGCCGGAGCCTCACTGCCATTAAGTTAAGGAAACGCCATTAAATTTATAAAAATTGAACAGCTGCGTGCCGTGTGCGCCTTTTCCCATGCTTGAAAGATCTTGCTATCCCTTTGCGGCGCACGGCGCCACCTACTTGAATAACATCCTGAATAACATTTTGTTTGTTAAATATTTTTTCTTAACTTAACCTGATTAGTAAGCTGTTTCAGCTAGCACTGCCCTATCGGCATGAATACCTATGACCGTAGGGGCAATCCCTTGGGGTTGCCCCGTGGGCAGGCACAAGGCCCGCCCTAGAGGGATTGTCGCCGAACCACGGATGACGACTTTGGGACAGCGTTGTGTATAACGATGAGCGCCGGAGCCTGGGAGCGGAATGCCATCAGCTTTGCTCCATCAGGGCAATAAGGTTTTTACATCGACCGGCGGCGCTTCGTTTTCAGCCTGACCTTTGGCTTTGCCGAAGATCGCCATCCCGGAAACCCGGTAAAAGTTGTAATCGTGATACTTGCCGGTGCCGTCAATTAGCAGGTGCTGCTTTTCGTAAACCATGTTCTGCCGGTCGTATTCGCACATTTCAAAATCAGGCGTCAGTTGAATCGCATTCGTCGGACAGGCTTCTTCGCAAAATCCGCACATAATGCAGCGGGAAAAATTGATGCGGAAAAACTCGGGATACCAGCGGCCGTTGTCGTCCTCGGCTTTCTGCAAAGCAATGCAGTCCACAGGGCAGGCTATTGCGCATAGATTGCAGGCAACGCAACGCTCTTCGCCGTCAGGATCGCGGGTCAGCACAATGCGCCCTCGGTAGCGCGGAAATAGCGCCGGTTTTTGTTCCGGGTATTCGACCGTATCCGGCTTGGCGAAGGTATGCTTCAAAACTTCCCATAATGATCGTAGTTGGCTTAGCATCGATTTCCCCGATTCATAAGTTACGAACTTGCGCCGGTTCCCAAGCTTCAGCTCTCATCGTTATACACAATGCTGCCTCGTCTCCGGGAGCCGCGGCAATCACCCTGGGCGTACCGTGCGCGCCCTACGTTGCAGTCGGGGCATCCCTGCCGGAATGACGGCGTCGAATTTAGAGCGTAACGGTTTAGGCTTAAGCCATTCATGGCTCGGCAAGACTCTCCTGACCTTAGCCGAAGGAACGGGACGAACGGTTAAGTTCTGCTCATTGTCCAGTCTTATCGGGGAAGTTCGGCTATGCAATATTACGCCGCCGGTAACCAGCAAGTTAAGCAGCGCGGCCGGCAGCAGCACTTTCCAGCCAAAGGCCATCAGCTGATCGTAACGAGGCCGCGGCAACGAACCCCGCAACAGAATAAAAAACATGATGCCGACAGCGGTTTTCAGGCAAAACCACAGCAGCGGCGGCAGCCAAGGCCCCAGCCAGCCGCCGAAAAAAAGCGTCACCATCATCGCCGAGCCGAGCGTAATGCCGAGATACTCGCCGACGAAGAACAGGCCGAATTTCATTCCGGAATATTCGGTATGGAAGCCCCCGACCAGCTCTTGTTCGGCTTCCGGCAGATCAAGCGGCGCGCGGCGGTTTTCGGCGATCAGCGCAATCAGGAAAATAATAAAACCGAAAAACTGCGGAATAATGAACCAGCCGTTGCGCTGAGCTTCGACAATCTCCCTTAAATTAAAGCTACCGGCCAACATCACCACGCCCATGATAGAAATACCCATGAACACCTCGTAGCTGACTGTCTGCGCCGCTGCGCGAAGGCCGCCGAGCAGCGCGTATTTGTTGTTGGACGCATAGCCTGCCAGCACGATGCTGTAAACGGACAACGAGGATAATGCCAAAAAATAAAGCAGCCCGAAGTTGAAATCGATGATGCCGACGCCCGGTGCAAAAGGGATGACGGCGAAACCGCAGAGCGTAGCGATGAACACGATAGCGGGCGCCAGTACGAATACCGCTTTGTCGGAAAAAGGCGGTATCCAGTCTTCCTTGAAAAACATTTTGATCATGTCCGCCACTACCTGCATTAAACCTAAAGGCCCGACCCGATTGGGGCCCAGACGGTCCTGCCAGACCGCCAACAGGCGTCTTTCCACCCAGATCAGCATGGCTGCAACGAAAATAACCGACGCTAAAATGCCGGCAATATCGGCTGTATCACCGAGGCCTGTATTCATAACGGCGTCTCCTGATCCACTTTTCTTAAAAGGACCTGAGCCTGGTTTTTCATAGCCTGGAATGCAGGCAGTCCCGCTGTTATTCCTAATAAACCGGAGGGCAGCGATTTTTCGATCCGTAGCGGAATTTTCATAATCGAGGTTCCTGCGAGACTGCTGATTTCCACTGGATCTCCGGTATCGATTTCCAGTTTTTCAGCATCCAGAGGATTCAGCGAAACACAAAAAGGCGGTACTCGTTCAAGCAGCGGCGGCGAATACAGGCTTAATTCCTCACTGCCGAAAATGTGCGGCAACGGCATGATTCGCCACCGGCCCGGTATCGGGACGAATTCGGGCGGAATGTCGCTGAACCAAGACAAAGTACCGGCTGCTTCAATCAACCGCAGTCCGCTATCTCCGTTACCTAAAAAGCCGCCTGTTTCCGGCTGGAATTTGTTAATCGCCTGATTGGAGTTCCATCCCGGCGCCCAAATCACCGGCAATAAAGCCGCCGGCACTTGCGCGGTATCGCCTTCCATCGAAAAAGCGAACGGCGTTTCCCTGTCATGCGGCTGAGCGGGTTCGCTGACATTGGCATTGGCGTGCATAGCGGTACGGCCGCTGTATCGATGCGATTGCCGAGGGATTTTGTTGCCTTTGACCGTGTAATCCGCGCCCGGCGCGGCCCGGATGATAGCGGCAAGAACGGGAAATGCGTTTGCGCAAGCGGCTGTCAACTCATCGTGATGCCGCCATTGGCAATTTTCGATGACACCGGTTAGCCACTGCCAGCTGCTGCGTACCGACTCTATCTCCGGGTAAACCGGGAAATAACGCTGAGCCCGGCCTTCGTTATTGACCAAAGTGCCTTCGGATTCGGCGAAAGTCGATGCCGGCAACACCAATTCGGCCTGTTCCGTGGTTTTATTTGCCAGGCTGTCGATAACCACGACATGGTCGGCGAGCTGCAAAAACAAATCCACGTTTCGGCTCGGCGCCCGGCGGTAGAGATCGTTCTCAAGAATAATGACGCTATCAGCCAAACCGTTGCCGATTCGGTCGAAAGCCTGTGCTAAAGGTAAGCCGCCGATGATTGCCAAACCCAGGCTGTTACATTCCGGAACGGTAAAGGCCAGCTGTTTGTTTGTTGACGGCAACGCTTTGGCGACGTTGTAGGCCGCCTGAATGACGGCGAGGCTTAAACAGCCGGTTCCCGATACGATCAACGGGCGTTTTGCCTGTTTCAGGCTGTCGGCGATGGTTGACGCCAATGATTGTTCGACATCGCCCAAAGCGTCAGGTGCGGGAGCCGACGGATCAAGACTATGGGCGATAGCAAAGCCCAGGCGGGCGATGTCTTCCGGGCTGCCTTGATAAGTGTTGGCAGCCACATCGTCCAGGCGGGTTGCGCAAACGCCGGCAATGAACACCGGCGTTAAGGCCTGTTGATTCAAATTTCTCACTGCGGCATCCTGCCAGGGCAATATATGCAGGCTGCCGGCCAGCTCGAATGAGGCATTGCGCGCCGCCTGCCGCAATGAAAGCGCCAGCCTTGGCGCGCTGTGGGTCACATCTTCACCGAGAATCAACACGGCATCGGCTTGTTCGACTTCGCGCAGGGAGGGGGAATGGATGCCGCCGTCAAGCATCAGTTTGATGATAGCATTAAGCAAATCATGCTCCGTATTGTCCAAACCGAGGAAGAAGTTTTCCTCTCCGACCAGCCTGCGCAACGCAAAATTGGCTTCCAGGGAGGCGCGCGGCGAACCGATGCCTATCGCCGGTTTGGAGCTTTTCAACAGCTTACGGAAATAGCTTTCCGCGGTATCGGCAGTAATGTCCGGATAGCCTTTAAGCTGCGGTAAGCGGATGCGTTCGTGACTGTTGACGAAAGCGTAACCGAAGCGCCCCCGGTCACAGAGAAAATAGCCGTTAACCTGACTGTTATAGCGATTAATAATTCGCCTGAGTTCTCCGTAGCGTTCGCCGGGAGCGATGTTGCAGCCCAAACCGCAATGCACGCAAATCGACGGCGCGCTTTGCAAATCCCATTTGCGGGCATAATGAGCGCTGAAGGTTTTGTCGGTAAACACCCCGGTGGGGCAGACTTCGACCAAGTTGCCGCTGAATTCGCTTTCCAGCGCGCCATCCTCAAAACGGCCGAAATAGACGTTGTTATGCATGCCCAAAACCTGAAGGTCTTTGCCGCCGGCATAATCGTCATAGAAACGCACGCAACGGTAGCAGGCGATGCAGCGGTTCATTTCGTGATTGATAAACGGGCCGAGATTCTGGTTGTTATGGCTTCGTTTCAGGCCCCGGTAGCGGCGAACGCTATGGCCGCTCATAACCGTCATATCCTGCAAATGGCATTCGCCGCCTTCTTCGCAGACCGGGCAGTCGTGGGGATGGTTAGTCATCAGCAACTCGATATTATCGCTGCGAAATTGCCGCGCCTGTTCGGCGTCCAGGGAAATACGCATTTTATCGGCTACCGGAGTCATGCAAGCCATAACCAAGCGCCCGCGCCGGTCTTCCGCATCCTTGTACTGGATAACTGCGCATTGCCGGCAGGCGCCCGCCGAGCCCAGCGCCGGATGCCAGCAAAAATATGGCAGATCCAGGTCCAACGATAAACAGGCGGACAGCAGATTGCTGCCGTCCGGGACATCATAAAACCGGCCGTCGATTTCGATGCGGGCCATTACACCGGCTCCTTGGCAATGATGTAGCGCTCAAAATCCCCGCGAAAATATTTAAGCGCGCTTTGCAACGGTTCCGCGGCTCCGGGAGCCAACGCGCAAAAGGTATTTCCGGGTCCCAGCATGCGGGTTAATCCGGCCAAGGTATCCAAATCTTCAATGCGGCCTTTGCCTGCGATGATGTCTTTCAGTAGGGTTACCGTCCAGGGCAAGCCGTCCCGGCACGGCGTACACCATCCGCAAGATTCTTGGGCAAAAAACTGTTCCAGGTTCAGCACCATTTGTACCGGGCAGCTTTGGTCATCAAGCACGATGAGGGCTCCTGTGCCCAGGCGGCTGCCGGCTTTGGCTACGGCCTCGTAATCCATGACCACATCCAAATGCTCGGGCAGCAAGAAATCGGTCGATGCGCCGCCGGGCAAAAAACCTCGCAGCTTGTAGCCGTCGCGCATTCCTCCGGCGTATTTATCAAAGATTTCCCGAATCGGAATGCCCAGCGGCAACTCCCATAAACCGGGATACTTAACGCGGCCGCTGGCTCCGAATAGCTTGGTTCCCTTGTCGGCGCCTCGGCCTAAACCCAGATACCAGTCAACGCCGTAATGCAAAATGTGCGGTACGTTACATAAGGTTTCGACGTTATTGACCACGGTCGGCTTGCCCCAAAGCCCGCTGACCAGCGGAAAAGGCGGTTTGGCGCGGGGCGTAGCTCTCTTCCCTTCCAAAGCATTGAGCAGCGCGGTTTCCTCGCCGCAGATATAGCGCCCCGCGCCGGTATGCAGAACTATCTCCAGCTTGAAAGCGGAATCCAGAATATGTTCGCCCAGGTATCCTTTAGACTTGGCTTCCAGCAAGGCATAAGCAAGACGCCGTTTGGCAAGGTGGTATTCTCCGCGCAGGAAGATATAGGCGATGTTGGCCTGAATCGCATAGGCTGCGATAACCATGCCTTCGATTAACTGATGCGGGTCTTGCTCCAGCAGCATTCTGTCCTTGAACGTTCCCGGTTCCATTTCGTCGGCGTTGGCGATCAGGTAGCGGGTTTGCGGCGTATCCATGGGCACCATGCTCCATTTGAGCCCGGTGCCGAATCCGGCTCCGCCGCGCCCCCGCAATCCGGCATCCTTCACCCATTGCTGCACGTCTTTCGGTTGCAAGTCCGTAATAGCCTTGCGCAGGCCTTGATAACCGCCGGTGCTTTCGTAATCGGCCAGCGTGGCGAAGGCGCGATCCGGCCGGATATTTTTAGTCAGCGGCTTGTTGATGTTTTCCATAGCGCATTACCTTCCGAAAATCTCGTTAACGGCCGCTTCGCCAATGTCCAGCTTCAGCTCATCGCCAACCATCACCACCGGCGCATGATCGCAAGCGCCCAAACAAACAATCGGCAATATGGTGTATTCGCCGTCGGCAGACATTTCGCCCAAGCCGACGTTCAAATGCCGGCACAAGCTTTCGCCTACCTGATCGCCGCCCAGCATCCGGCAGGTCACGCTGTTGCAATAATGAATGACGGTTTTACCGACCGGTTGGCGGTAAATCAGGTTGTAGAAGGTCGCTACCGCTTCCAATTGCGCCGGCGATATGTCCAACAGCTCGGCCACGGCAACCAGACAGTCGTCGGACACCCAGCGCCGGTATTTCTGCACGATTTTCAGCGCTTCGATAGCAACCGCGGCTTTATCCGGGTAATGGTTTAGCTCGGCGTTAATGTCCTCGATTTCAGCGGGACTTAAACCTTCAAAAAACGGCTTTTTCATGTCAGCGGTCCACGTCGGCCATCACAAAATCTATGCTGGCTAATATCGCAATCAGGTCGGCAATCATCATGCCGCGGCACATCATCGGTATCATTTGTAAATGCGCGAAAGACGGCGTGCGTATACGGGTACGGTACGATAGGGCGCCGCCGTCGCTGGTCAGATAGTAAGCATTCAAGCCTTTAGTGGCTTCGACGGTTACGCAGGATTCGCCGTAAGGAATCACCGGTCCCCAGCTCACATTTAAAAAATGCTGGATCAGGGTTTCTATATCATGCAATGTTCGTTCTTTGGCCGGCGGCGTGGTTAAGGGATGATCGGCTTTATAGGGGCCTTCAGGCATGTTTTCCAGACATTGTTTGATAATGCGAAGACTCTGGCGCATCTCCTCAACCCGCACGGTGCAACGATCGTAACAATCACCGTGTTTGCCGGTCGGTATGTCAAATTGGTAGTTTTCATAGCCCGAATAAGGCCGGGCTTTGCGGTAATCCCATGCCAATCCGGTGGCTCGAAGGCCCGGCCCGGTCACGCTCCAATCGATGGCTTCCGCCGTGCTATAAGCGCCAATACCTTGAGTTCGGCGTTTTAGCATGCTGTTTTGCAGCACCAGCTTGTCATATTGATTCAGCCTAGCCGGTAAATAGCCGATAAACTCGCGTATTGGCGTCTCCCAACCTCGCGGCAAATCCATCGCCACACCGCCGATTCGAAAATAACCGGCATGCATGCGCGCACCGCTAATCGATTCCAGGATATCGAACACTTTTTCCCGATCGGCAAACATGTAAAAAATCGGCGACATCTGGCCCAAATCCTGGGTATAAGTGCCGTAAAACAACAGGTGGCCGGCAAGCCGGTAGAGTTCGGAGATCATCACGCGAATGACCTGGGCTCGCTCCGGAACTTCGATTCCGGCCAATTGCTCGACGGCAAGCACATAAGGCAGGTTGTTGATCGAACCGCCCAAATAATCGATCCGGTCGGTATAAGGGATGTAGCTGTGCCAGGACTGCCGTTCGCCCATCTTTTCGGCGCCGCGATGGTGATAACCGATGTCGGGCAGCGCATCGGCAATCTCTTCGCCATCCAGCTGCAACGCAATACGAAACACGCCATGCACGCTGGGATGATTGGGACCCATATTCAGGAACATGAAATCGCTGTCTTCGCTGTGCCGGCGCATGCCCCAATCCTCCGGCACGAAGCGCAAGGCGTCTTGTTCGATGTCCTGCTGCTCATCGGGAAGACTAAAGGCTTCCATTTCGGTGGCGCGGGCATAATGATCCTTGCGTAGCGGATGGCCCTGCCAGGTCGGCGGCATCAGAATGCGCTTAAGATGCGGGTGGCCTGTAAAGACGATGCCGAACATGTCCCATACTTCGCGTTCGTACCAGTTGGCCGAGGGCCACATATCGCTGATAGTGGGGACGGAATAATCGGCCTTGAGCAACGCCACTTTGAGACGAATATCCTCGTTGCGGTCAAACGAAAGTAAATGATAAACGACGGTAAATTCGCTGTCGGGAAGCCCTTGCCGGTGGCTGCGCCGGCGCTCGTCGATGGCGGTCAGATCGAACAGTAGGGTATAGGGAGCAGAAGCCTGTGATTTTAAATAGCGGAGCAGGGCGCGCAGGTTTTGCCGGGCAATCCAAACCGTGGTTATGCCGTCGCAGGTCGGCTGGAGGATAAAGTTATTGATGCCTGTTTGTTCGGCCAGTTCGCGCACGATCTGCGGCGTGTCGGCAGGAATAGCGATTTTGTCGGCGTTACCGTCCAATGTGTGGCTCCTCATTCTATATCTCGTCCGGATTCCTCAACTGCCGTGTGCGCATCCTTGCCTCCGTCAGCAAATCGCGATAGCTGGGCTTGGCTGATTTAATCACCGATTGATCGCCGAGCATCCAGCTTAACGGGCGCCTTTCCTTGCCTATCGCAGCCTGCAGCAGAATCAATCCTTGCAGCAATGCCTCCGGCCTGGGAGGGCAGCCCGGCACATAAACATCCACCGGTAAAAACTTGTCGACGCCTTGCACGACGCTGTAAATATCGTACATACCGCCGGAGTTGGCGCAAGAACCCATGGCTATGACCCAGCGCGGTTCCAGCAATTGATCGTAGAGCCGTTTGATCACCGGCGCCATTTTTCTAAAAACCGTGCCTGAAATGACGATCAGATCCGCCTGACGCGGCGAGGCTCTGATGACTTCAGAACCGAAACGGGCAATGTCATGGCGGCTGGTGAATGCGGTTGCCATTTCCACATAACAGCAAGACAAACCGAAGTTAAACGGCCAGACCGAATTGGCTTGTCCCCAAGCGACCATATCCTCAAGCCTGGCGAACAGGAAATTGCGCCGTAGCGCTTCTTCATAAGTCTGCTGCCCGGATTGCGGAACAGGGCCGGTATCCGCTTTGCTTAGAGTCCAATGCATAATTACCTCTATAATCTGCTGTTGCGTTGTCTGCGGGTACGCCAATCGAGCGCGCCTGTCGCCCACAGGTAAGCCAATGCGGCGATTAATACCGCGATAAAGATCGAGGCTTCGGCAAAGCCGGCCCAGCCGGATTCTTGTAATGCCACCGACCAGGCAAACAGGAATACGCTTTCCATGTCGAAAATCACAAAAAAGATGGCGAGCAAATAAAACTGCACCGAAAAGCGGATATGCACATCACCGGCCGGAACAATCCCGGATTCAAAGGGTTCGTCGGCAGCCTCGGCGCCGTGTCTTTGTCCCAACAGATACGCGCCTCCAAGCATGACTCCGGCGATAGCGGTTACGGCTGCGAAATAGATGATTAATTGCAGCAGGCCGGTAGCGGCAATAGCTTCGGTGTTATTCATATCGGAGAGCCTCATTTTAGCCATAAACAAATTAAAGGTATGAACAGACATCCGGGTTTTTCGGCAAGCTATTTAGCATCGCCGGCAAAGATCTTCTTCGTATTATGGCGATGGCGCCCGATCTAAAAGAATCAGTTGGAATGGAAGAAACAAATACAGGTTAGAGGAGAGCCATTATTTGGACAATTAGTAGGAATGCTTATGGGATGGGGAAGCCGGTTCCCGGTATGGGACATTGTCCCGGAACGACTGCTGGATGTAAGCGTTTTTGTGTAAATGGTTATTTGGCTGATCGATACAAAGGCTTTTTTGGGGAATGAATCTTACGCGCTGAGGAGGGCGGCTTAGTCTGTCTTTTGGTTAAACACGTAGTTGCAGGCGAGACATTGGTAATTGTCCGGAATCCGTTCATTGATCACTTCGTCCAGTAAATGCGGGTTAAGGGGGGGCGGTATGGGGACAATACGCCAAAGCAAATGTATTTGACGTCCCGATAAATCATTACCCTACCCAGTTTTCCATCAACAATCCTGGTACACGCTCAAACTCGCGCAGATTGTTGCTGACTAATATGAGTCCTTGGCTACGAGCCTGAGCGGCAATATGCAGATCATTTACGCCAATGGTTTTACCGGCTTGCTCTAAAACTGCGCGGATACTGCCGTAGTGATAAGCCGCTACGTCAGCATAAGGTAACGTGATTAAACGACTGCAAAAGGCTTCAACAACCGCCAGATTGCGGACAGGAAACTGGCTTTTTTCTGAGCCATGCACCAACTCGGCAAGCGTAATTGCGGATATAGCCATACGCCCCTGTTGTTTATTGAACATCGTTAGCGCCTCAATTGGGCGTTTTTTGATCACATAAATGACAATATTGGTATCGAGTAAATATTTTAGCATCTGATAAACCGGCCTTATAGGCTGTCGCGTTCGTTTTGCTGCTGGTCGGCTCGCTCGCTCATAAAATCATCGCTGACTGTTTGCTCGCCTAAAAAGAAACTGTCCCAAGCGGATTCTGCAGGAGCAATAATTCGCTCCAAACCCACTACGCGCACCTCCACTTTTTTCACGGAATCGGGAAAACGCATTTCAGCGGGTAAACGCACGGCTTGACTACGGTTATTGGTAAATACGGTGCTGGTTGTCATGTGTTACTCCACTATTGCTATATACATTCAATATATCCCTGTAGGATAAATAGTGTCAAATGCTTTCAGGTGTTTTTCGTGTGGGACATTGGCTGTTAAAAACCAAGTTGCTAACCGCGACTAAATTAGTTTCTACCCGTTTCGTCAAATAGCACGGATACCAAAATTTCTCCTCGTGGCTTGCATTATTGCTTAGACTAAGTACGAGAGAGGCGTAGGCAACACTTCCGTATTGATTTGGCGCAAACGGTTACGAAAGGCGGCAGTTGAATTCATAAAGTCACTGTCCTTTGCACACGAGTCGAACAGCGAAGTTGTTGTTTTTACTGCCGTTGTATCCGTCACCATTATTGAGGCTTACGAACCACGCGTAGCTATCGCTGTAAGCACTGGGTGAAGACGACCAAAACCAAGGTGCATTTTCAGGAAAAACATCCGCCAATAGTGCGGCCAGATTTACCTTTAACCCGGTCAATTATAGAGTCCAGAATTAATATAGCGACGCAAAGTCTGGAAAGGATCCGCTATCGTTCTCACGCTCCGGCGCGCTGCCATTGAGTTAAGCGTCTTGACGTCGGTAGGAGCGGGCCATGCCCGCGATATTTGCCCAACGATAGTTACTTCCATCCGATTGAACCGGTCAGTTTTCGCATGAGCCTGAATGCGACATTTTAATGAGGATCAGGATTGTTCTTGTATATCGACTTTAGGATGTAAACTATGTAGGGTACGCAGAACGCGCAAAATACGTACCTTTTTCGATTTTGGACGGGTCTCACTCCAGTTCCCATCATTAGCTTAAATATGGAATCTATCCCAAGCGGAAATATTGATCTTGCGACTGAGCAATAACGCGATTGATGCGGTTCGCGAGCTCACCTCATCCTACAGCCCTATTTATCATCGAAGGGACTCATTATGAACAACGAAGAAGAATTGCAAGCCATCAGAAAACGGGTATTCAAGTTAACCGTCACCAGTACTCATACATCGGATTTGGATGTGCTGCTTGAACGCTTGTTTGTGATATTGCGCGATTATTACGATTTGCCGTTGGAGCCGCGAGGTGCTGTGGTGCTGCTTAATCCGCGAGGACGCTATTTTCAAGTCGCGCAATTCGGCATGGAGCCTGCGTGGAAATCGCAATTGCGCTGGGATTCCGGGGTATTTGCCAGTGCCGAGATTAACCAGGGCTGCGTGGTTGAAAATGCCGACTGTGGTGATGAACATAATTTGCAGCAGCGCTTGTTTCTTTTGCCGCTTTGTATTGATGGCCAAGGAATCGGCTATACCGTGTTATTTGTTCCGCTCGATTATCAGGCGTCTTCCATTCATCTCGATTTTATGAACGACTTGGCCTATGCGCTCTCCGGCTTGGTTCACCGTGCCCTTACCAACGAAACACTGCGTATCCGGGAGTTGGAGCTGGAAGAGGCGCGCGCGGACGCCATCCGCAATTTAGGGGTGGCGTCGGAATACCGCGACAACGAGACCGGTTGGCACATCATGCGCATGACCAATTTTGCCCAGGCGATTGCCAAGGCGATGGGGCTCCCGGCAGATCAACGGGAGTTACTCTATGTCGCAGCACCCATGCACGATGTAGGAAAAATCGGCATTGCCGATGCGGTGTTGCTAAAGCCGGGCAAACTGACTGCCGACGAATTTGAAATCATGAAAACTCACACCAATATCGGTGTTTCCATTTTGACCGGCAATGATGCATTGATTGTCGCGGCGCGGGACATTGCCGGTTCGCACCACGAGCGCTGGGATGGAAAAGGCTATCCGCAAGGTCTGGCGGGCGAACAGATTCCGATTTTGGCGCGGATTTGTTCTGTGGCCGATGTTTTCGATGCACTGACCTCGACGCGTCCTTACAAAAAAGCCTGGGCTGTGGAAGAGGCGGCCGCTTGGATTATTGCCGAATCCGGAAAGTATTTCGATCCGGCAATCGTGGACGCTTTTAAGGCCGCTATGCCTGAAATTTTGCGTGTGCGCGAACTGTACCGCGACGACATCATAGACCCCAAACAAGTATTGACGCTTCCACCGATCGAACCGAGAGAAAACGCTTGGGCGCCGTGGGATGACAGTCTCAGCGTGGGCATCGACACCATCGACGAGCATCATCGCTACCTGTTCGATTTGATCAACGATTTGTACGATGTGGTCATCAATAAACTTGGCGCTCGCGAAGTGGCTCGATTGATCAAGGCATTGGACGCTTATGCCAAAGTGCATTTTCGCGCCGAAGAGCTGATGATGAAGCACTATGAATTTGAAGGCATTCATCGCCAGCAGCAGCAACATCATGCTTTTGAAGCGAAAATTCGCGAGTTTTACGAGGAACTGCATGCCAATCCGTTGGTTGCGCAGTTCGATGTGTTGTCTTATTTACGTGACTGGTTGGTGAGGCATATTCTGGTTGAAGACGCCCAGCTGCGTTCGTTGGTTAGTGTTTGAAGCTGCCTGATAATAGAGCGTAATTGTCCCTCTTCATCGCCTGACCCGCCCCCCTTTCTCAAGGCGGTATCGAAGCTATTTGGCCATATTCTTCGGATGTCCATTCCAGTCATTCGTTAAGGGCGATTATAGAGTCCGGAATTAATATAGCGCCGTAAAGTCCGGATGAGCTCGCTATCGTTTCCACGCTCCGGCGCTCATCGTTCTACACAAGTCTGTTCAAGACCTGATGTAGGCCGGAATAAGCCCGCCCGGCGACAGCCAGGGTGGGTGTTTCCGGCATTTCGGAGCCCTCGGATGCCGGAAACGCCACCTCGCGCTACGCGCTTGGATGGCCTTATTCCGGCCTACTTCGAGATGTGTATAAAGACGAGCGCTCCGGCGTGGGAATGTCGGATACAGCTCTAGCGGTACGGGACGCAGGAGCGTCCCTCACTGCATTCCCACGCCGGAGCGTGGAACGATGTCGCTTTATTCACTTCGGACTCTATAGTGTCCGGATTGATCGGGCATGATGATGTAAGCTTTCAAACCCGAAGCGAAAAGGGGACGTTAAACCGGCAAAAGTATCTCGACTATAGGTATAAGTTGTTGAAGTTATTTCGTGCCTATTCCTTATTAACCATTATTTTTTTACAACCCATACGAGGATGTAAAAAAACAACTTGTCCATTGCCAACGGGACTGGTGACTTCAACTTGAAAAGTTATTGTTACGTCCTCATCTATTTTGCCGACAAACCAAGACAGTTCTCTTTTATCGCCTTTTTTAAGCGAGAAGGCGTTTTTTTCAGTATGGCCGTTAAGATATTTAAGCGTTAGGGTCACTAAAACTTCAAAGTTTTGCTTTGGCGAATGGCAGCGTAGACTGCTCAGCAAAGTATCTTGACCGCATAGCCGGATGTCTCGCAACACAACTCTTTCCTTGCCTGAGTTTTTTTCGCAAATCAGTTTTAATCCTTCAGGCCAAAAATGACTCTTTTTGGTCGAACTGAAAATAGCTACAAAATCGGCCGATTGGATAAAAACCAACGGAATAGTCGGCGGAACATTAGGGTCTCTCAGTTCTTCGCTGTCAAAGGAATAGCCGTAGGAAACCATCATTGAAGCACAGGTTTCAATGAAAAGAGCCTGTTCTTCGTCATTCCAGCCGGTATCGGGCAAGGCTAGGGTCCTGGCTTGAGAGCCTTGGCTGGTCTGTTCCGAACGAGTGTTTTCTAAAAAGGAAGCGGCTTTTTGCGTTAGTGAAATATCGCCCCCTAGAAAAGTGCAAAGCTGCAACGCAACATCGTGCGGGGAAGTGGCCATCGCTTGCTGGTCAATCTCAATGTAACGGCCTTCCACCCGTTCGCGGACATGGCGCCATGCCCGCATACTGTCCGCCCATTCGCTACAAGCCACTTGCAATGGTTGTCCTTTAAACCTGCGCTGTTTAGACATGACATTTTCTATGCCCCGCCGCTTCATGAAGATGAATTTCGACTCGGGAAATATTTCACTCAGCATCGGAACTGCTTTGATCATTTTAACCCCGGGTGTTTTGTCTATCCATTGAGGGCCAAACTGTTTGGTATAGATGCCGGTCAAAGCAGCGGCTATCTCGTTCCTGATATTTTCAACGCCCACCTTGCCTATGGTGAAGGCTTTATAGGCCGGGGATGATCTTCCGCCCATGCCGGCAACGCTTTCATCAAGCGTATCCCAACATGCCTGCATGGAAGGCCACAAGTGACACTCTACATCGCCACTATAGCCGATAATTTTGGTAAGAAGATTGAACATCTCGGTGGTGCCTGAACGTTGGCTGCCAAGTATAAAAATCTGAGGAGGTAAAGCGTTTTGGGGCATGATGTAATCCTAATTTTAAAAGGCGAAAATCAACTTCCTTGTTTAAGTAATAGGTCCGAGGGTGCTCTTTAAAAGAGCTTTCCGCTTACTTAGCGTGTTTTAATATTGTTAATACAAGGCGGGCGTTATTGAAATCGCGCCCGGCATTGCACCGATTTAAGTCTCGTCACTCATCTATTTCGGCCGGTACGATTAGCTTAAAAAAGACGATTCATTCACGAAAGCTAAAAGCAGGCGCCTCTACGGCTGCATGGAGCACGCCGAGGCGACACGAAATAAATCAGCATGCGTATGAGCTGGCGTGCCGCGCGCCAAAGAGTTTAAGTGCAGGAAATAGGCGTATTTAAAGCCACGGAGAAGGCGCGCATGGCACGCCCTACTAATCGTACAGGTCGATCTATTCGGCACTAAACTTTTTATAACGCCAGCGCATGCAATACCGCTGTTTCATTCAAAAACGCTTTCTGGTTGGGATATTCAGTAATCAAGAGTTTAGGAATAACCAGGGTTCCAGCCTTTTTGGCAATAGCGCCATTTAACAGTAACGGCAGAAAAAAATCAGCCGATTCTTCATGGATTTTTGCAAGATCAACTTCGCTTAGGCGTAAACAGCTATACTGACTGACGATGTTCATGTCCAGCCCTACCAAAGAAGGCGCTCCGCCAATCGAAATTTTGGCTTTACCGTCAACGCCATAATCATCGCGGTTACCTTCTTGCCACAAGGAATTTTTCAGCTCTTCTTCTTTAAACATTCTCACCTGTGAAGTCACAATGCTTAAGTCCGCATGTCGATCCAATGCGTTACGCGCCAGACTATAAAATTCGGCGGCAACTTGACCGTCGGGCGGGGAAAAGGCCAGATAATCCGCATCGAGACCGGTGAGCAACGATTTGATATAGCCGGGGTTGGGAATATCCCAAGCGCAATAATGCAGCTTGACGGTTTGGGGTAATTTAATAGCCACCGCTTGTTTATAGCTGACATTCAAAATTAAATGCAGCTCAAAGCGGCCATCGTTTAGTAACGATGCCAATTCAAATAGGCGTTCGTTTACTTGGGCTAAGGAGGTAAAGCCGTAGCCGATAACAGCCAGTTTGCCGTCCGTTTTGTTAGCGGCTGTTACCAGGGGAGGTAAATCCGGTTTATGCCAAAAGCATAACGATTCCGGCAGAGGCTTTATGACCGGTGCAGGCGCCGCTAAGGCTTGTTCATAAACGCAGGCCAAATCTTCGGCTGTGCCGTCAAATTGCAGACAGTTTTCGCCTTCACGCCAATAGTCTACTTCGCCAAAGGCCAGGCATTGGCGGTTAAGAATCAGTTTGCTGCCGCGCAAGGCGCTTTCATAGGCGAATACGCACAAGCTTTCATAATTTGACGGGACCACCACAATCGATTCTTGTAACAGGCGGTTGCGTAAATTAGCCTCGGCGTTGAAAATAAATAAGACTTTCTTGCTATGTCTTTGCGGTATCAGGCCTTTTAACCAGCTGATATAGCGCTCATCCCAGCCATACGAAACCATATAAAACTTGCCCTGAAATTCAGCTTGGCGATCCAAAAAGAGGGCGGCTGCTTTGATGAACAAATCCGGTCTTTTAAAAGGCTGAATGCGGCTGGAGAAAATGAAGTTCTGGGTTTTTGCGTCGGCATTAACGGCAAAAATCTCTTCATCTTCCAAAAATATAGGCGGAAATTCATGCACAACTTTATCCGACCACGCCTGGCCGAACGCGTAATATTTTTGATTGGCTTGGGTAATAACCGGTAAATGCGAAACCAGCATATCGGCTTGCTCCACGCATTGGCGTTCCAGTTCCATCATGCTGCGCTCACCTAATCCTTTAGGATGATAAAAAGGCTCGGCATCGTAAATAATGCCTTGAGTGGAATGCAAACGCACCACGATACGGGCGTTAGCAAATGCAAGGCCGGCGCGTTTGGCATTGAGAGCGGCAAATCCCCAGGCAGCAAAATCGGGAAACTCAATAAGATCCAGTTTAATCCCATATTTGGCTTCCAGATAGAGCAAGCCGTTATAGTATTCTATTGAGGTACGCACCCGTCCGGGTCCGCTGTGTCCCTGAGCAATAGCTTCAAACAGCCTGTTTTCGTATTCGCCTAAAAAAGAAAAAGTTTTCGGGGTTGCGACCACGGTGCCCAAGTCATGCTCGGCAAAATATTCCTCCAGGCTGTCGGTATCGGGGACATCGGTGGAAGACACTAAAAAAAAGAAATTGCAGCGGCCATTGCCGCGGTCACGGTTTTGTACGGCAAAGTTGTACAAAAGCCGCCCTATGCCGCCCGGTTTGAAAGGATGTAATTCATTGGTGATAAAACAAACATTCATAACTGTTTTTCAATCCTTAGCTTAAAAACTCTAAATAACTTTGCATACTCAAGCGCTTGCGTAGCGCCAGCTGATCGTCAATCATCGCGGTTAAGCCGGCAGCATCGTGATGCCAGAAGCGACAAATGTTTGTCAGTGTTTGGCTTAGCGCCCCTACATCGTCGGCAAATTCGACTTCACACAGCTGACTCAACGGGTGCTGGTCGATTTCTGCGCGGACTCCCAAGCGCGCGGTAATACAGGGCGTACCCACGGCTAGGCCTTCCAGTTGCGTCATGGGCTGACATTCAATCAGCGAAGCATGCAAAATGGCTGCACAAGAGGCGAGTTGCGCCAACATCTGCGGCGGGCGCATAAAGGGCAACCATTCTAATTTTTCTATACCGGCAATATTCCCGATTTCATTGGGCCAATTAACGACTTGGACTTTAGTAATTTGTTCGCAGTGAATTCCGGCCAGCACATTGGTATACAGATTTTTGCGCCAGTTGTTTTCTACCGGAATGAGTACGCTATCCGAATTGCGTAATAAGGGCAGCGAACCGATATTGGGGGCTAAGTTAAGCAAGGTTTTAGGCCAAAAAGCGGGCACCACACCGGAAAAGCGGGGTTTTACCGAGCCGAGTTTTTGGAAAGTACCGCTTTTTAAGCCGTTCAGCATTTCCCGAATCATGGCCATTTCAAAGTGGTTTTGAAATTGCGCCGGGCTGACATGAGTGACAACGTATTGAGATAAGGTTGAACCGAATTCATGGCGCAAGAGCTTGGCTATGGCAAGCGCATTTTCCGAAAAACCCTGATAGCAAACGCGGCTGATTTTGTGCCGGGCAATGTAACCATACAAATAAGCCAGCGCGTCGCTATCAGGAAAATATTTGTGTGAAATAGCCACTTTATGGCCCGGCAAGCAGGCGGTTGCGCTACGAATACCATGCCAATAGACATCGAAAATATGCAGCACCTGATCCAAATCGGGATGGCTATGAGCACGGGCAGTATCTGATGCCGTGTTAAAAAGAAACCCATGTTGTGAAATCAGCATATTTAAAGACTCAATAATTTCAAATAATCGATCCGGTCGGAACCGCTTTTATTGCTCAGCTCGCAAAACGGATTAGGCAAATAGCCTTTGTAGGCTCCTTCCGTTAAATAATGCACGATAGGGGCTTTGCCGCCCAATAAAGCTTGGTAATGTTTGAGATAAAACGCTGTATGAAACAATTGATTACAATCTTTTTCCCTATCGTCTTTCAGGAAGTGGAGTAAAGCCGAATCGGTTTTTTCGGTTTCTGAATAAGTGCCTGTTGCCAAATACAGCTCGGTATCGAAAAAGTCTGAAGGATTGGCTAATGTTTGCCATCCTCCGCTTACATAGTGCAACCAAGGGCTGCTTACTTGATCCGGCGTGTTGGCGATTAAGCGCTCAGCGTTAAACAATACATTCGCTCCCAAGGCCAATTCACGCTCGTAGCGCAAAAACAAGAGTAATTCCGGGGCCGAGCTTGGTTTATCCGATCGTTGCAATTGCTGCCGCACATACTCGCCATCAAAACTAGGATGAACCGAAACGTTATCTTGCCAACCCTTGATTAAATAATGGGTTAAGGCTGTGTCGACGGTGGTAAACCAAAGTTCGGTTTGTTTGCAGTAATAGGCTAGGTCAAAAAACATCTCAACGGAAAAATCGCCTAATAAGGTGCTTAATTCATGCAACCAGGCATCCACTCGCGCTAAAGAAGCACTGTCCGTATTCAGTGCTTGTGCTTGTTTAGCGACTGCCGATTGCAGCAAGAACTTATTTAAACGGGTGAATTTTTTAGCTTTATGTTGATTGGCTTGGTCATGGATATTAACCAAGTTGCTCCAGTCTTGCTCGGCTAATTTTTCCGGCGCAATACTGACTGCTTCGCCAAACAGCAGGCGGCTTGCAGCTAAAGCGGAAATTTTTTCCGCCGTTAATTGAATTTTTTCGGCTCTTAACTGGGAGATTTTCACCCCGTTTGCCGTTATGGCGGCGGCTGCTTTTTTAGATTGGTCCGCAACCGATTGAGTGATTTTTAAGTCCAGCGTTTTTAAAAGTTTGTCGGCTTTTTGGGACTTTTCATGCATCAGCCGTGCTGTTGCCAATAATAAATCGGCATGATCGCCGTGGCTTAATAAGGCTTGTAAAGCAATCGGCTCGGCTTCGGCGAATCTATCTAAAAAACTTAAGATATTAACTGTCTGTATATAAAGCGCCGCATCCGGAGTTATGGCGGTTTTAATGGCTTTTAATAAAAATACGGATGCCGCGTTGAGCCGGTCTATGTCATCAAACAGCTCGCCAACTACGAAGTCTTTAGTTAAATGATCAGCAACATGACGGTAGAAAGCGCTTAAGTCGGCAAAAGCATCTTGAGGCAAGGCCTTTAACGTATCGATAATCTCTTTACCGGCGTGGCCTCTTAGCAAAGGCCGGACGCTATTTTCTTGAGCAAGTAATTCCAGCCACGCTCCTTGTAAACAAAGCTGGAACGCGCTCGGTTTTGGGCTTTTTTTCTCGGGCTCCGGTTCTGTTTTTTTGCGGGTTTGGCTTTGAGCCGTTTTTAATTCAGTCTCAATCCAGGTTAAGTGAGGGGCTAAAGACCAAGCTTTTTGGTAAAGTTCGGTAATTCTTTCAATAGCATCCGGTTGATATGATTTGTAGAGTTCTGCCAGTCCGGTATAAAAAAATACATACTCGGGGTGCTGGGCTAAGCTTTGCAAATAGTGCTGCTCGGCTAAGTCAAACAGCCCCATGCCGATAAACGCAGAGGCTAGACCATAGTTTACTGAACAAATTTGGTTAGGCGCTTTCGCCAGTGTCAATGCTTTCCGATAACCTGTAACCGCGTTACTAAATAACTTTTGTTGTAGTGCAATCTCGGCTAAATGAACGGTAGCCCAGAAATGCTGGGGCTGTTTATTCAGCATCTGTCCAAAATAGAAGCTTGCCGGCTCAAAACTTTTATTATTCAGGTGAAAACGCCCTTTTTGATACAGACTCTCAACATCCTCCCGAACAAATTTTAAGTAAAGTTCTTTTAAACTATCAGCCATTGTTTTCTCTTTTAATTTAAATTTATTTATAGGTTAAAACTGTTATTGATTTTGGCGGTAATTGGAGCTCAAGGATATTGGAAGGTTGTTTAGCCTTTTCGTTCATCACTGTGTTTTTTTCTGTTAGGGTATTCAGCTGATTGATTTCGACAGTACTAGGGGCGTTTAGCGTTGCGCTAACCAGCTTAGCTTCCGTACTACGATTAACTAACATCGCTGCCATTCCCTGATTGGATTGGGTTTGTAAGAAATAAACATCTTTTTCTAAGCTTAGTTGGTTAACAAATTCGCCTTGTAATACCGGGGAAAGCATGACAAGGGCTTTATATACCGGCGTAATACCTGAATTTTCAAAAGACAGTAGGGCGCGCTCATCGTCTTTATAACGTATAGGCCAATAAATTGCATGACTAACGCCTGCCGCTAAATAGTTACCCAATTTAACCGCGTCATCCAATGGCATATCCTCCGCATTTATAGCGGCTCTTTTTGAAGGAGGAATATTCCACTCGGTTATGTTTAAATCAATAGAACGCCCCGTATTTTGGTTTAAATAAGAACGCAGATTTTGTATTTCTCTGCTTTCCTTTAATAGATTACGATCCAAACCGTAATTATGAATGACGGCAAAATCAAAACTGTTTTTAGCGTTTGCAATGACGGTATCCCACCATGGCGTTTCCGTTGTTTTACCCTGGCTGGATTGTGTAATCAGGTTTACACAGTCTTTACCTTTTTTTCCTTTACGTTGACAGGTATTGCCGCTTTTTCCTTCGGCTTTTTGGCGTAAATAAGTCTGTTGTTCATTAGTTAAGCCATCAACAAAGCCGTGCTTGCCTGTATGATCCGGACCAATGGCTCCTATTTGGATAGAAGGATCGGCTTGTTTCATTTCCCTGTAAAAAACTTTTAATGCTTGAGCGTATTCTTCTGCGCTTAAAGGATAGGTAGTACCCGGTAAATAGGCTTCATTGCCGATTTCCCAATATTTTACTTTATAGCCATGCCGTTTAACTTCATCTACCCAGCGCGCTGCTTTTTTTGCATAGCGCAGAATATTTTCATCCCTGTTGCCGGGACTTATAAAGGCCCCTTCCACATTGACGACAAAGAAGATATCGCTAACGCCTATTTGAGCGGCATTTTTCAAAAACTCGAGATAATCGAGGCGTTGTGATTTTGCATTAGCCGACTCAGCGGAAGTTTGATTGGAACGCTCCTGGCTGTTGGTTTCCCAATCATAGTTGTCGGCGACTTCCCCGCCAGGATAACGCAAGGCGCCGATGCCTAATTGTGAAAGTTTTTGCCCTAAATTCCGTTGATTCCAGGCAGTATCATCATCAATCGAATAGAGGTTGTTTACGCCTAGAAAGCTGCCGGTTTTGCTTTGCATCCGTTTTAAACCGGGCTGCCCATTTAATAATGAAACGCTGAGCTTTTCATGTTTTTGAGCATAGTTCCCGGGCTGTGCCGTTGCACAACCTTGGATGATAGTGAGCATAACGAAAAATAGGCCCACCCTTATGACAGATATGAAATACGGATTTCTTTTATACATTATTTTCACCCTTAAGAAGCTATTGGGAAGAAGCGCCGGTATTATTGCTTGGTATTATTAAGCAGGCTTTAATTTAACTGAATCTACTCGATATAAAAGAATAGGCAGCTACAATTTTGATGACCATTATGCAATATGGATTTTATCCAATCGCAACTTAGGCTTGTCAGCAAAACAGGAAAATATCAATAAATACACTGACTGCGCGTAATTAATAATCTAGAGTTTATCGGCGCGATGAATTATATCGATTTAGTTGGCCGTCCTATTTTAGCTTTTCTAAAAAGCTATCGATTTTTTCCATCCACTCCGTCCAAAAATCAAAGTCCTGTTGATAATAAGCGTTTATTTTTGCAACTATCTCAGGATCAAGATCGGCGCGGACAACTTTTGTTACGAGGCTTTTGTTTTTATGAGGCAAGATCACTTTCTTTTCTAATTTTAGATGTTTCACAATAATAGGAAACGCCTGATTAACTTTCTCATGCGGAATAATCAGGTCAAATCGGCAAACATTGTTTTTAGTGCAAAAGTGAGCTTTTTGGGATCTTCTTTTTATCCAGTCTTCACTGTTCCAAAATTGCTCAAACGTCATATTTTCCGGCAAGGAATTGGGCAGTTTTTTATTCCTGTGGCGATAATTATACCAGCTTATAACCCACTCGATAGGCTCACGTACTACGCCAAATTTAAAAAAAGTTTCAGGATTATAAGTATCGATGTTAAAGAGGAAATTATATTCCTTTCTGGCTTCTTTCCAGCTGATATGTTTTCTTTGCGGACTGCCGCCACGATGGATTTCGGCATAAGGTGTTAATGCCGCCTCAATACTTGTGGAAGCGGTTTTAGAACTTGCAATAAATATAAATCGTTTTTTTATGCTAATAAGCATTAATGATTCTCCTCGGTAATAATAAAGAACAACTGCCGATTTCCTAAGTCATCTTCAATAAAAATCTTTACCGGATGATGAGCATCGATTTGCAGCCCCTGAGCCTTAAAACGGGAATTTAGCGCATAAGGATTATCAGGATATTGCTCTGCAATTTTAGGAGAAGGGTCGTTCCATTCCAGTTGCCGTTCACCACGGGCATCGCTAACCATCAGTTGATATTTATCCGGTACAGTCGATTTTAATAGGATTGCTCCGGAAAAAGATTCAATTTCACCTTTATGAATAGCAAGTTTATTTTTACTAAGCCAATGAGTTTCGATAATCTCTGTATAGGGTTCAACTTTTATAACGACCTTGTTTATAGGTTTCGGTTTTATTGGGTTACGTTTTACATGGGCTTGATGCCAAGATTGAATGGTTTTATCTTTATTTAAAATAGAAAAGGTTGCATAGTCATCGGCATAAAAACTCAGGCATTTATTAAAATTTGATTCGGTCAAATCAGTTAAAGAAAATTTTTTTCCGCCCGTTTGTAAATGAGGAATTTTCGGAACAGTTTGAGTTTCCAATAAGTCATGGCTAAGCCAATGCTTCAGTAATACTTGCCGAAGAGATTCCATGTTACTAATATCGAAAATATAATCGTAAATTGAACTGTCTGTACCCAAGAAATACACCAAAGGGCGAGTATGATGGAGAATGGTTGGTGCAATAGCCTGATAATCTTCTAAATGTTCAACAAAATAATTTAATGTCGGGCGTTCGGCTAATAGGCCTAAGGTAATGGATTCTTTCTGTTCTTGTTTATGTGAAAAGTTGAGTTCATTATGATGTAAGACACGATTACTGTAAGCGCTTAATAGTCGTTTAACCGGATCGCGGACTAAACAGAAAACCAAGTAGTCTTCCGGGCATTTAAAGTTTTCCAATGGCGTATTTTCGATGACTTTATTTTGCTGCGCCTGTATCCAGCCATGTATATGCTGGGTTTTTTTATCGCCTTTTATTGGTGTATATTTTTTACCGTAAAGCAAATAATACAGCCAGTTAAAAAGTGAGGTTGAACCAACTTTAGGTGCGTCTTCAAACGCAATTTTCAAAGGATGAATAATGATCATGTGCTTTTAAATTATGAATTTAAAAATATTTTAAATATGAGATGTTTATTGTCGCAATCGTCCTTCATATAGATGCCGAATTCGTTGTTTTCAGTGAATTCTAAATTATCTATTCTAAAACGAGCATTTTTTGCATAGAGGTTATCGGAAAATTTTTCTGCCATTATAGGCGAAGAAATATTCCAATTTACTTGGTATTCATGGTCTGCATGTACTGCAATAAGAGTATAGTTTTTATTAATATCGCTTGATAAAACAATAACGCCGGTCGCAGTAAAACTTTGTAACGGTAATTCATCCATTTTGGCATATTGAATAAAAGGATAATCAATTTGTTCAATATGCAGACTATATTTAGTTTTTGTTTTTTTGGGTTGATAACTGTATTTAGTGAGCAGTACTTTTTCAACAATATTATCGTTATAGGTAGTGCCGAGAAACTGGAACATTGCAACTAATTTTTGAGTGCGTTCCACGATATCGCTATAGTCAAGTGAAAAAATATTAGCCTTGTTTTTGCCGTAGGCAGAGAATTTTTTTTCAAAATTATCGAGCTGCGATTTGATCTGTGTACTATCCATTAATTGCCACCAGCCGCTTTTTATAATCTGGTCATGATCACGAGTTAGCATAATAAAAGCTGGATTAGGAAAAAGCTTTTCAAGAAAATCCAAATAAGCCTGTAGCTTGTTGGGATCAAAATCTTTGTCGACGTAACGTATTTCTTTGAATCCGATACAGGATAACACTTGTTCATCGGGATTTAGTTGATGGAAAACAAGCTTTCTTGCATCTGCCAAGAACCTGTTTTCATCAAAAAGCGAGGCCCCATACCATGGATCTTCTACTTTACGTGATAATTGCCCTTTTTGATAGTCCTCTTGTTTTGTCTTCACTAAGGATTCATAGGCTTCAAATAAACCATAACAAAAATTATAGTTCTCACCCCGAACCAAACACCCCTCAATAGAGTTAAGCAGTCCTTGCAGTAGAGTGGAACCGCTACGGCCGTACGTTACAATTAAAATGCTTGAAAATTTCATTGGTTATTCCAAAATTAGATTCTCATCAGGCAGTAATTCATTGACCTAAGTTCAAAAAGCCCTGTCAAAAGAACGGGTTTTCGTGGTTTTTTTGCATCAGACCTGGTAATGGCAGCGGCATAACCCTGCATAAACACAGTTCTCTTTTGGCTGTAATCAAATGAGGATACTCAAGTGAATTATCGATGGGTTCCAGGCTTCCGGTTTCAATAAAAAATGTGTATGAGTCAGTAAGCCCTAGTTTGAGAATAAATAATGCAGGATTGCAGTAATAGATTGCAACTGGAGCCGGCTAAAACGAGAGGATAAGCTTTTAATACTGTCTTTACTTAATTGATGGCAATAACAAAAAGTAAATGCCGCTTTCCGGAACGATCTTCAAGAAAAATTCTTACAGGGTGATGAGAATTAATTTGTAAATTCTGAGCCTTAAAGCGAGCATTGGATGCATAGGGATTATTAGGGTATTTAACGGGCATATTAGAGGATGGCAGTTTCCATTGGAGATAATGTATTGTGCGTGCATCTTGGGCAACAATCTTATATTTATGCTTAATAGATGGTTTTAACAAAATTATCCCTGATAATGATTCAATTAATCCGTCTTTAATTTTCGCTTTTATTTCAAAAATATTTGCCAGCTCAACGGAGTCGGCTTTTTTTGATTTAATGGTTACTCCTGCGGTCGATCTACTCATCGCATTAGTATGATTATTTTCTATAAAACCATGCGCTTTTTGCCATTTCCTCTCTGTTTTCCGCTTATCTAATATCGGGAAATTATTGTAATCAATATTATATAATCGAAGGCATTTTTGTAAGGCCTGATAATTAAGATCCGCAGTAGTATGCTTTTTTTTGCCGTATTGATTTTGTAATTGAGGTATTGGGGGGATATTTTTATGCGCTATGGCCAAATTGTTATTTTGCCAATGTTCAATCAACGCAAGCCGCAAGCTATCCATTTCATCCAGCTTAAAAACCTTGTTGTATATTGTAATGTCTTGTCCTAAGAAGTGGCTCTGAGGAAGGCTATGCCATCGAATATCCGGCACAGCTGATTGGTACTTTTCTAAGTTATTAATAAAATAGTTGATTGTTGGTCGGACCGCTAACCCTGTATTCATTGCGTTTTGAGTTTCTTGGCGTGGCAAGCCGAGTTTTTTATGGTGCATGATTCTATTGTTATAGACACTCACTATTCTTTCGACCGGGTCTCGGACTAAACAAAAGGTAAAATAGCCTTCCGGGCATTTAAAGTTCTCTAACGATTGTTTGCCAATTATTCCGCGCTGTCTGGTTTCGAGCCAAGTCCGCTTGTGCACATTTTTTATTACAGGGGTATGGCCTAGCTCGCTCAATAATTTATATAGCCAATCGACTAAGGAAGTGGAGCCTACTTTGGGGGTTTCTTGATAAGCAATTTTTAAAGGATGGATAATGAGCATGCGGGATCTTAATAATGTTTTTACAGTGAAAAAAGCTTAAGCCAGAAATATGTTGAACAAAGGGTAATTCCCACTAGGGCTTTTGACGGCAAGCGTGAAAACCTCGTCTTTAGCAATGTGCATTTCATCAGATTTAAAGCGTGCGTGAGCGGACTGAACATTATCGGGGTAGAGTTTTGCCATTTTTTGTGAGGGTTTACCCCAATTAATGTTTATTTCTGTTTGCTGGTTGGTTAATTGCAGAGACAATTCTTTAGGGGCGTTTTCGTCTAAAACCACGACACCACCGAGATCAAAAAGTTGGCCTGATGAAAAAGTATCAGGCAGGGCATCAATTTGCGCGGTGAGTACCCACTCCGGCAGGTCCAGATTTTCTATACGCAATGCTACCGTATCCCTACTAGGGTCGAAGCAGGGAACTTGGGATAAGGCTTGTTCAAGTTCAGCTACGCCTGTCATGCTTGCGTATTTGTCGCGTGTGCCTTGATCGCCTTTACCAATTACTTCTTGGGCGAAATCATAATCCTGCTTTTCAGATTTTGATAAACCTAAGCTTTTAAGTATCGGTAATAACGCTTGGGTAGCTTGCTTAAGGTCCGCTCGATAAAGCTCTTCATAGCTGAGAGCTAAAGGATGTGCGCCATGTGAAATCAAATGTTGCCATGTTTGTTGCATTAATTTAACGCATTTTAGTTCATGGTTAATCAGTTTATCTACTGGAATAGTCAGTTCTTTAGCTTCTTCCGGAACGATCTCTTTCTTCATATTCGGGCCCCATACGCCCGTTTTTTGAGCAAAATGCAATGATAGTAGTCTATCCAGGGCATTTTTACGATATAGAAATAAGTGCCGGTAATCCGAATGCACGGTTGCATCAGCCAAGGCGCGGGAAATCTCCCACGGCACAATTTCTACACAATGCTTGATAATGACTTGCTGAGCAACAATTTCCTGTATGTCCTTGGCAAGAGCTGACTCGTCCTTAGACTCTATCCATTGTTGGGTAATCTGTCCATGCAGGCGTCCTAAATTAAAGGGCTCATGTTGAATGCACATTAAACCCGAACGATCCACTAAGCGTTGGGTGAGATTAGTCCCACCGGTGCGCTGTAATGTCCAAATAATAAAAGGAGGGGCTTTTGTAGTGGGGTTGTTCACAAAATCATTCATATTCAGTTTTTGGGTTCATTATTATGACGTTGACAAAATTGACGCTTGTTATGTATTTCATCGATATGTCTTAGCTAAGGGTGCCGAATAGGCTACGTGCACCAACTGACGAGGCGTATAAACATTACCATAACGGGCAGGATACATGCCATAGCCAAAATTTAACCAATCTGAATTTGTTTAGGAAATCGGGTCGGACTCAACATCATAGTTGACGCTTTTTTAGGTAATTTCCGTTCAATATGCCGGGTGTAGCAATACGTTTTTTGCAATGAAAGTTTTTTGGAGTCGCAGTCAGTTATATCTCAAGGGTAGGCGTCTTGTACTACATTGCGCCAAAACGCTTACTTTTAAGTTAATGACAATAAGGAGGGTCGATTGAAGGGAGCTTTTTGCATATTAATCACTTCTGCAATTCAGGCGGTTTTTGAAAAGCAGGGAACCTAAGAAAGAACAATAACTTCCGGAAAAAATAGCTGCTAGAAACGATTTTAGAGGAAATACCCGGTTTTTCACAGCGACAAACATTAGGGGGGGTGACTTGATGTTCAAGTTTTTAGCTTGGTTAGAAGCATTAGCGGATGATGGAACGATGTCTGGGAAATAATGTCTACTTGCTTGGTTTTAGTTATTTCGAGAAAACGCTGGATGATGGTTTTTTGCGTTGCAAGTGAATCATCGCATTGTTTTATGGTATTCTACGCGGCTAGCTTTTTTGTTAAATTTCTAATATCACTTTATGCGAACTCGCGTTAAAATTTGCGGTTTTACTCGTGTTGAAGATGCTGTTTATGCGGCTCGATCAGGCGTGGATGCAATCGGCCTAGTGTTTTATCCGCCCAGCCCGAGAAATGTTGGTATTGAGCAAGCGGCTAAAATTGTTAATGCCTTGCCGGCGTTTGTTTCAGTTGTCGCTTTGTTTGTTGATGAGCGGGAATCGCGGATACGCGAAGTTCTGGAGCGGGTATCGATAGATTGCCTGCAATTTCATGGCGATGAGCCTGCTGAAGCTTGCAGGCAATATGGCAGGCGTTATATGAAGGCGGTGAGAATGCAGGACGGGATCGATATTTCAAGCCTGGCTCTGCAATACCATGATGCGGCAGGGCTGCTGCTGGATGCATATCATCCGGGAACTAAAGGCGGTACGGGCAGCGGGTTTGACTGGAACAGGATTCCTGAACACTGTGCTTTGCCTATCGTGCTGGCAGGCGGCCTGGATCAGCATAATGCCAGGCAGGCGGTGCAGACTGTAAGACCTTATGCGCTGGATGTCAGCAGCGGTGTAGAAGCGGAAAAAGGTGTAAAGGATGCGCTAAAAATGGCGGCATTCATACGTGAAGTTAATGAGGGTGACAGAATAACAATATGACAGAAAAATATAATATGCCCGATGAGCGGGGACACTTTGGCCCTTACGGCGGAATGTTCGTCGCAGAGACATTAATGCTGCCGATTCAGGAATTGAATGCCGCTTATCAGCAGTATTTAAATGATCCCGAGTTTATAGCGGAACTCGATGCCGATTTAAAGCATTATGTAGGACGGCCTTCGCCTTTATATTATGCCGAACGCTGGAGCCGTGAACTGGGCGGTGCGCAGATTTATCTAAAACGCGAAGACTTAAACCATACCGGCGCACATAAAATAAATAATACCATCGGCCAGGCTTTATTGGCCAAGCGTATGGGCAAGACGCGTATTATTGCCGAAACCGGAGCCGGTCAGCATGGTGTTGCGACGGCGACGGTTGCAGCAAGGTTGGGGTTGGAGTGCGTTGTCTACATGGGGGCTGTCGATGTTGCCCGGCAGTCTTTAAATGTGTACCGGATGAAATTGCTGGGCGCAAAAGTTGTCGCCGTTGAGTCCGGTTCAAAAACCTTAAAAGATGCATTAAACGAAGCGCTTAGAGACTGGGTGACCAATGTCGATAATACCTTTTATATTATCGGGACGGTTGCCGGTCCTCATCCCTATCCTGCCATGGTCAGGGATTTTCAGGCCATCATCGGCCGTGAGGCCAAACAACAATGCCGGGAGCAAGCCGGACGTTTGCCTGATGCGCTGGTTGCCTGTGTCGGCGGCGGATCAAATGCAATCGGGCTGTTTTATCCTTTTATTGACGATCATTCGGTAAAAATGATCGGCGTAGAAGCGGCCGGTGACGGTATTGAAACCGGCCGTCATTCCGCGCCTTTATGCGCCGGTCGTCCCGGCGTATTGCACGGCAACCGGACTTATCTGATGGAAGATGACGATGGCGAAATCATCGAGACACACTCTATTTCAGCTGGCCTGGATTATCCCGGCGTCGGTCCTGAGCATGCTTGGCTAAAAGATACCGGCAGGGCTCAATATGTCAATATTACCGATACTGAGGCATTGGAAGGTTTTCATGCCTTGACTCGAATGGAGGGCATTATTCCGGCACTGGAATCGAGTCATGCGATGGCTTACACGATGAAGCTTGCGCCAACTATGAGAAAAGACGAAATTATCATTGTCTGCTTGTCCGGTCGTGGCGATAAGGACATGCAAACGATGGCGCAACGCGAGGGGATAGAATTGTGAGTCGATTAGCTGCTACATTTGAAGCGTTATCTAAAACCGGCCGCAAGGCCTTAATCCCGTTTGTTACCGCGGGTGATCCAAGGCCTGATTTCACCTTGCCGTTAATGCATGCCATGGTTGAGGCAGGCGCTGACGTGATCGAATTGGGCGTGCCGTTTTCCGATCCTATGGCGGACGGTCCGGTTATTCAGCGAGCCAGCGAGCGCGCTTTAGAACATAAAATGAGCTTAAGACGCACATTGGCTATCGCGTCGGAATTCAGAAAAACCAATCAGCATACACCGGTGGTATTAATGGGCTATGTGAATCCTATTGAAGCCATGGGCTATGAAGATTTTGCCAATGCAGCGCAACGCGCGGAAATTGATGGTGTTTTAACTGTCGATTTGCCGCCGGAAGAAGCTGAAGAATGCGCGGCCTTGTTAAAAGCTCGCGATATTGATCCGATTTTCCTGTTGGCCCCCAATAGCGGCGCTGAGCGCATTAAAAAAATGGATGCTGTCGGTAGCGGCTATCTTTATTATGTTTCGCTTAAAGGCGTAACCGGCGCAGGGCATTTAAATATAGCGGATGTTGAAACCAAGCTTGAGCAAATCAGGGCGAATACCCGCTTGCCGGTGGCTATCGGTTTTGGCGTTAAAGATGCGCAAACAGCAAAAACCATCGCAAATTTAGGTGACGGTGCAGTTATCGGCAGCGCCCTGATCAGCAAAATTGAGGCAAACCTCGATGATCCTGAGTGCGCAAAAAAAGAAATAATCGAGTTATTGGCCGCCATGCGCCAGGCAATGGACAGCTAAAGGACAGGGTTTAGAACACGACGATGAAACATGATGGGGCATACGAATAATGAGTTGGTTTGAGAAGTTAATCCCTTTAACAATTAGAACGGAAGGGTCGAATAAAAAAGGCGCTGTGCCTGAAGGATTGTGGAATAAATGCCCTAGCTGTAATGCGATTCTTTATAACACAGAGTTGGAAAGAAACTTTAGTGTTTGTCCAAAATGCGAACATCACATGCGCATTTCGGCCAGAACGCGGCTGAATATGTTCCTGGACGAGGGCAGCCATCAAGAAATAGGCAAAAATGTTAAGCCTGTCGATCCGTTAAGATTCAAAGACAGTAAAAAATATAAAGATCGAATTACTCAAGCGCAAAAACAGGCTAAAGAAAATGACGCGCTGGTGGTGATGAAAGGTCAGCTAAAAGGCCGGGATATTGTTGCCGCTGCCTTTGATTTCGGCTTTATGGGCGGATCAATGGGGTCGGTGGTTGGCGAAAAATTTGTTCGTGGCGTCAACAAGAGCCTGGAACTCGGCGTGCCGTTTATTGTGTTTACGGCCAGTGGCGGTGCGCGTATGCAAGAGTCGCTGTTTTCCTTGTTTCAGATGGCCAAGACCAGTGCGGCATTAACCAAATTGTCCGATGCGGGTCTGCCGTATATTTCATTTATGACCGACCCGACCATGGGCGGCGTATCGGCCAGTTTAGCCATGCTCGGTGATATTAATGTTGCAGAGCCTAATGCTTTGATCGGTTTTGCCGGCCCCAGGGTAATAGAGCAAACCGTCCGTGAAAAACTGCCGGAAGGTTTTCAGCGCAGCGAATTTCTGCAAGAGCATGGCGCTATCGATATGATTATAGACAGACGCGAAATGCGCGATAAGATAGCCGCCATTTTGGCTATGCTGATGACGGGTAGCGATATTGCCGCGCAGCAAGCCCCCCTCGGTTCCTCTTTGACAACAGAGGAAGCCGAAACTACAGAAAGATTTCAAGCTGATGCGGACGATGCCCCGCATTACCCCGATCAGGAAGGCTGATTTTAATATCGGTTAATGATACGTTTCGATTCGCTACAAGGCTGGCTCAAGTGGCAGGAAAGCTTACATCCTTTAGTCATTGATTTGGGTTTAGAGCGGGCGGCACAGGTTTTTCAAACGCTTAACCCCAATTATGTCAAACCTCCGACCATTACTGTTGCCGGGACTAACGGCAAAGGCTCATCCGTTGCCTATCTTGAGGCCATTTACACGGCGCAGGGCTATCGGGTGGGGTCTTATACCTCGCCGCATATTCTAAAATATAATGAACGGATAAAAATAGACGGCAAGCCAGTATCGGATGACAAAATCTGCGAGGCGTTTGCCAGAATAGAATCGGTTCGCGGTAATACTTCATTAAGCTATTTTGAGTTTGGCACACTGGCGGCATTGGACATATTTCAGCGTGCCGGTGTCGATGTTCAATTGCTTGAAGTCGGTCTGGGCGGGCGGCTGGATGCCGTCAATATTGTCGATCCGGATGTGGCATTGATCTCTAGTGTCAGTATTGATCATATTGAATGGCTGGGCGGTACTCGAGAGGCTATAGGACGGGAAAAAGCCGGTATTTTCCGGGCTGGAGTCCCTGCCGTCACCGGTGACGTCGATCCTCCTGAATCATTGATGCAAAGCGCTATTGAGCAGCAGGCCTTGCTGTACTGTATCGGTAAAGATTTTGGTTATAAAAAGCAGGCGACCGGATGGGATTGGTTTTCAGCCGAGCGGCAGATGTTACAATTACCGGAGCCGGGTTTAAAAGGGGAGCATCAGTATCGCAACGCCTCGGCGGTTATTTTAGCGGTGACCAAGATGGCCGAGGTCTTGCCGGTAGCTGAGGCATCGATTAAGCAAGGACTGCAAAATGTTCGCTTAGCCGGTCGGTTTCAATTGATTGTTGATGGCGAGATTCCGGTGTTGCTGGATGTGGGGCATAATCCTCAGGCGGTCAGGACATTGGCTGATTATGTGACCGCTGTTTTTCCCGGTAGACGCATCCATGCTGTTTTTTCAATGATGAAAGACAAGGATATAGCCGGTGTTCTTGAAATCATGAATCTTGTGGTTTACGACTGGTTTTTTGCGCCTTTGGCAAATCCCAGGGCGGCTACGGAACCGGTTATGCGTGAAATCTTTTCACAAAGTTCGGTGTCTAAAGTTTTTTTTGGTTTTGCTGATTTTACTGAAGCATTTTCTGCTGCAAAAAATCAGTCGCAGGAAGGCGATCTGTTACTGGTTTTTGGATCTTTTTTTTTAGTATCTGAATGCTTGGTTGAATTTGAGAATAAGTGAGTAGACGAAATGGATCATGAATTAAAACAACGTTTGATTGGTGCCGTCGTCGTTACGGCGCTATGTGCTATTTTTATCCCGATGCTGTTCGATGATCCTGTCGATAATAGTGGTCAGTTAGTGAGTGAGTTAAGTATTCCTGCGCCGAATGCTCCGGGTACGGATAGCCGGTCGGTGCCCGCCAGTGCCGACCAGATTTTAAAGTCTCAGGATCCCGAGCCTTTATCTACTGAAACCGACGAGACTATCGAGAGTACCGGCGCAGCGGAGGAAGTGAGCGAGGAACCTGAAAAGCGCGGGCGTTCCGAGGAGTCTTTGTATGCCGAATCCGAAGGCTATACCCAAGAGGACAACAGTGCGGAAGAAGCCGTTGAACAACGCATTGACGAATCGGAATATAATCGGCCAAAGCCGCATCCCGCACAGGCTCCCGGCTTTGCTCAGGGTAAGCCTTTATCGACGGAAGCTACAGAGGGCGCCCGCAAAAGCATTGTCCCTAGAGCATCAGTCAAGGACGCTCATGTAGAAGTAACGGCTAACGAATTCGCAAAGGTTAAAAAAGCCGTAGAGACGGTAAAACCGATAGCGGTTAGAAAGCCTGAAAATGAAGAACCAATGACCGCCGGTGCAGCCAAAGCGGGTGTTTTAGTCGATGCGGCAAGAGAGCAGGAACTATCGCATCAAACGGCATCTAAACAGCCTAGTTCGGCAAAAAATCTGGCCGCCGCTGTAGCGGAAGCAAAAAGACCGGAAGTTGTACCGAAAGCGGCTCCAAAGTTGGGGCGCTGGTATATTCAACTAGGCAGTTTCAGTAAAAAAGAAAATGCAATGTCACTTTGGGACAGCTTGCATGAGCAAGGTGTACCCGCTTCGTTGGATACTGTTCAAACAGATAAAGGAACATCCTATCGGCTTCGGGTCGGCCCGGAGCTTGACGGAAAAAAAGCGGCGGCTATGAAGTTAAGATTGGATAAACAGAATATAAAGGCAATTTTGATTTCTGAATGACGCATGGCATAAAAGCATGATCTGGATAGATTTTACTCTTATCGGGCTTGTTTTTACTTCCGTTGTAATCGGGCTGCTGCGCGGATTTATTAAGGAGCTTTTTTCATTGAGCTTCTGGATATTGGCAACGTGGGTAAGCTTGAAATTCAGTCGTGAATTTGCCGGCTTTCTGGTATCGAATGTCAGTCATCCGTCAGCCAGGATGCTGGCGGCTTTTGTGGCTTTATTTGCAATTACGCTGGGCCTTGGCGGGTTAATCGGTTTTTTGTTGAGCGTATTGGCTAAAAATAACGGATTAACCTTTATGGATCGTTTTGGCGGTATGGTTTTTGGCGTTATTCGCGGCATGATCATTGCTACCGTCATCGTCATACTGGCCGGGCTGACGCCTCTGCCCAAAGATTCCTGGTGGACAGAATCAACATTAATACCACCTTTTCAGTTGCTTGCTGTATGGTTGCGGGATCATGTTTCGTTAGGCATGACAGAATACATCAGGTATCGCTAATTTCTTTCGCCGATTTCTATAAAACAATGCAGGTTAAAAAATAATGTGTGGTATTGCTGCTATCGTTTCACATCAAACTGTTAATCAGGAACTCTATGATGCTCTGACCGTGTTGCAACATAGAGGTCAGGATGCCGCAGGCATTGTGACTTGCGAGGCCGGGCGGCTCCATTTACGCAAGGAAAATGGTTTGGCCCGCGATGTGTTTACCAATGCCCAAATGTTGAAGTTGAAAGGCAATATGGGGATTGCTCATGTTCGTTATCCAACGGCGGGTTGCACCAGTTCAGCCGAAGCGCAGCCTTTCTATGTAAACTCGCCTTTTGGTCTGACGCTTGCTCATAACGGTAATTTGACTAATACCGAAGAGCTGAAAAAGGCTCTATTCGTGGAAGATCAGCGACATATCAATACCGATTCCGATTCTGAAGTTTTGTTGAATGTCTTCGCTCACGAATTGCAGACTTTGGGTAAATTGCATTTAACTGTGGATGATGTTTTTCAGGCGGTATCCGGAGTCCATCGCCGTTGCCGCGGGGCTTATGCGGTGGTGATTATGATTGCAGGATTCGGTATTTTAGGTTTCAGGGATCCTCACGGCATTCGGCCTATAGTCTTTGGAGAAAGAAAATCCGGGCACGGTTCGGAATTCATGATCGCATCCGAAAGCGTTGCGCTGGATGTGCTGGGCTTTGAGTTGATTAGGGACATAGAGCCGGGCGAAGCCGTATTCATCGAAGAATCGGGTGTATTGCATGCCAAGCAATGCGCTGAGCAGATAGATCATTGCCCGTGCATTTTCGAGTATGTTTATTTTGCCCGTCCGGATTCAATTATTGATCGTATTTCGGTCTACAAAGCGCGTTTGCGTATGGGTGAAAAGCTGGCTAAAAAAGTGCAGCGGGACTGGTCCGATCATGACATCGATGTGGTTATTCCGATTCCCGACACCAGCAGGACAGCGGCTTTGCAAATGGCAAACCTGCTTGGCGTAAAGTACCGTGAAGGTTTTATAAAAAACCGCTATATCGGCCGGACCTTTATCATGCCGGGCCAGAAAATGCGGGAAAAGTCGGTCAAGCAAAAGTTAAACGCCATTAGTCTTGAGTTTGAAGGCAAGAACGTATTACTGGTTGACGATTCCATCGTTAGAGGCACGACGTCCGCGCAGATTATCCAAATGGCCAGGGACGCCGGCGCGAAAAAAGTGTATTTTGCCTCCGCCGCGCCGCCGGTTCGTTATCCCAATGTTTACGGTATCGATATGCCGGCCGCTCATGAGCTGATTGCCCATGACCGTACTGAAGATCAGGTATGTACGGCCATAGGAGCTGACCGGGTGATTTACCAGGAACTGAATGACCTGATTGATGCAGTTCGTAAAGGTAATCCGGATATAGAGCATTTCGATACGTCCTGCTTTAGCAAAGAATACATCACCGGTGATATTGACGATGCGTATCTGGAGCGCACCGAGGCTTTGCGCAATGACAGCGCACAAGCGCAAAGAAATTCGGAAAATTTCATTATCGGAATGCAAAATGGGGATTAGGGAGGCGCTGATATAAGTCCAGGATGAACGAAACCAAAAGCCTGCCGTCTCCTGACTTATCGAAGGATTTAATCAGCGCTTCCGCAGGCGTAACAAGCTTTTAAGGACGATCAGTACCGGCCAGGCCAGTAGCCGTTTATTCTGCCCCTTTGATAATTGCGATGAATACCGGTAGACTGTAAGAAAAACACGACACAGTCAAATAATGATTAAACAGCGATTTTTATTATTGTTAATACTCATAATGGTTATTACGCCAGTTTGGTCGGCGCTTGGCTATTATTCGGGTATGGTGAGTTCATTATCTGCTGAATCATCTTTCGAACAAGGCAGCGCTGTAACTGATTCGGCCGATGCTGCGCCACACAATTCCGATCACTGTCTGCATCAGGATAAATTTAAAATAACCTGCCATGCCAGCGCGAGTTGTACCTTTCATATTTGTGGTGATGGAGGAGTCGCCACCGTTTTTTTATTGGCTCCCGCCTATAGTTCGTACTGCTACGGACATTGGGAAAAGTCTGCTTCCCGTTCTCTGTCATCCCCCCCCGAAATAAGACCCCCCATTAATAGCCTCCAGTCGTAGGATAGACGGCTTTATTGCCTTTATAACCTAAGGATCAAGTGGCCTTGGGTGAACATCTTGCGCCGACTCAGTATAACCTATCCGTTTCACGGATTTTATAACGAGCATAGGAGGACGCATGTCTCCACACACTATTTTCAAGTACTTTAACTTGATTGCGTTGTTGTTTTCAGCCTGTGTATTTGCAGCTGAAGCACCGGTCATCGAGCAAGTATTAACATTAAAAGCGGCAACTGATCTGGCCGTTCAGGATAACCCCAATCTGGCGCAAATGCAGGCCAGAGCTCAGGCGATGGCGGCTATTCCGTCGCAAATGGGCGCTTTGCCCGATCCTGAAATCAGCTTCAATGCGATGAGCTTGCCGGTTAATACCTTTAACACCCGGCAGGAAGATATGACGCAACTGGGCGTAGGTATTTCCCAATCCTTTCCTTTTCCCGGCAAGCTTAGCTTGCGTGAACAAGCGGCGGCTTTTGAGGCGGAAGCCGCCACACAAAACATCACCGAGGTACGCTGGCAGTTACTGAGTGAGGTTAAAACCACCTGGTGGCTGATTTTTTACCTGGACAGGGCGATTCAGATTGTTGACAACAATCACGCGCTGTTGCGGCAGTTTGTTGAAATTGCCAGGACCAAATACGAAGTCGGTGAAGGATTACAGCAGGATGTATTGCTGGCTCAACTGGAACTATCCAAGTTGCTCGATCAGCAATTGATGCTAAAGGCATCGCGGCGCAATGCCGCTGCCAGTCTGAACGCGCTGCTGGATAAACCGGCCAACGAAGAAATCCGTTTACCGGAAAAGGTTGACTCGCAATTGCCGACCATCAAGCAGGAAAACCTGCTTTATCGACAGGCGGAAACATCGAGAGCCGTACTGGAGAGTAACCGGCAAGGCATTAATGCCGCGCAATCGCGTTTAGACTTGGCAAAAAAAGACTATCTGCCTGATTTCAATCTGGGCGCATCTTACGGCGCCAGAGCCAACGCGCCTGCCGGTGACCGGCGGGCCGATCTGTTAAGTTTGAACCTGAACATGAATGTACCGATCTTCGCCGCCCAAAAACAGGCCAAGGCGGTAGACCAGCGCACCAGCGAATTAATGCAGGAAAGATACGCCTTACAGGATCAGTGGAACAAGGTGCGCTCGCAAATTTCGCAAGCTTACAACGATTACCGACGTGCCAAAGACCAGGTGGTGTTGTTTGAAACCGGCATCGTACCGCAGGCAAGACAAACCGTTGCCTCCATGCTGGCCGGTTATCAGGTCAACAAAGTCGATTTCCTGAATTTGGTGCGCAGTCAGCTTACCTTGTTCGAGTACGAAACCCAATATTGGAAAGCCTTTACCGAAGCCAATCAGTCGCTGGCGCAGTTAAATGCGGCTGTCGGCAAGGAGGAAATTTATGAATAAGCAAATAGTCATTACAGCCGTACTGATGCTGGCTTTGGGTATCGGCAGCGGATATTGGCTGGCTATGCCGAAATTCAAGGTTGAATCTGGCGTTGCCTTACCCGAAGCCAAGAAACCCTTGTTTTATCGCAATCCTATGAACCCCTCGGTCACCTCTCCGGTACCGGCAAAGGATAACATGGGCATGGATTATGTTCCGGTCTATGCCGACGACTACAAGGATGTAGGAGGTACGACCCCACGGATGGGGGAGGTAGAATCGCGTCTGGAACAGCGATCGAGAGCAACGCATGGAGCAGTTGCCGAGGACAATAGCCCCCCACAACGCAAAATCCTGTTTTACCGGAATACAATGAACCCTTCGGTAACGTCGCCGGTTCCGGCAAAAGATACGATGGGCATGGATTATCAGCCCGTGTATGCCGACGAGGCTAAAACCGACGAACCGGCAGGCTCCATTAAAATCGATGCCGTCACCGTGCAAAACATCGGGGTGCGCACTGCTACTGCCAAAAAGAGCGTACTTTCGCATATCGTTCGAGCCGTTGGCCGCGTGGCCTATGATGAAGAGCGCATCGTGCGTTTGCATCCCAAAACCGAAGGCTGGATTGAAACCTTGCGGGTCGATAAAACTGGGCAATGGGTCAAGAAGAATGACGATTTGCTGAGCATTTATTCGCCGCAACTGGTCGCCACTCAACAGGAATATGTGCTGGCGTTAAACGGTCTTAAGGCGCTCGAAAAAAGCCCTATTGAAGACATACGTCTGGGTGCTGAGGAAATGGTCGTCAGTTCCCGAGAACGTTTGAAACTGCTGGATGTGCCCGAGCATCAACTGCATGACCTGGCTAACAGCCATAAAGTTAAAAAAGGCCTGCATATCCATACACCGGCCGACGGTATCGTGATCAATATCGGGGCTCGGGAAGGGCAATATGTGACGCCCGAGACCGAACTGTACATGATCGCCGATCTGTCCAAAGTCTGGGTCTATGCCGATATTTACGAATACGAACTGCCCTGGGTCAAAGTGGGCGATCCGGTTGAAATGCAACTGGCCGGCGTTCCGGGACGTATTTTCAACGGGCATCTGGCTTTTATTTATCCTTATGCCGAAGCGAAAACCCGGACCATCAAGGTGCGTCTGGTGTTCGATAATGCTGAATTATTGTTAAAGCCCGAACTGTTCGCCGAAGTGACCATTTACGCCGGCAAGCAAGTCGATGCGGTAGTGATTCCATCCGAAGCGGTTATACGTTCCGGTGCGAAAACCCAGGTTTTTGTCGTACGCGGTTCAGGCAAGTTTGAACCACGCCAGATTACCACAGGCCTATTGTCCAATAACGAGATTGCGGTGCTTGACGGCCTAAAAGCAGGCGAAGAAGTCGTCACTTCCGCACAATTTCTGATCGATTCCGAGTCAAAGCTGCATGAAGCCACCGCAAAAATGACGGAACCTTCCACGCCGCAACAGCCGGAACCGAACCGCTTGATCATGGAACAGGGAGCGCATCGACATGACTGATTTCATTATCAACACGTGTTTGAAAGACCGTTTTATGGTGTTGCTCGCTGCGGTTATCCTGGCGCTGGCGGGGCTGTGGTCTTTTAAAAACATGCCGCTGGATGCGATACCGGATTTGTCCGATGTACAGGTCATCGTGTTCACCGATTATGCCGACCAATCGCCGCAGGTGGTTGAAGATCAGGTCACCTATCCGTTAACCACCGCGATGCTGGCTGTGCCTCATGCCAAAGTGGTGCGCGGCTATTCGTTCTTCGGCCTGTCGTTCGTCTATGTCATTTTTGAAGACGGCACCGACATCTATTGGGCGAGATCCCGTGTGTTGGAATACCTCAATTACGTTAAAGGCCGGTTGCCGCAAGGTATCACGCCGACACTCGGCCCCGATGCCACCGGCGTAGGCTGGATTTACGAATACGCATTGATCGATAAAACCGGCAAACACGATCTATCTCAGTTGCGCTCTATCCAGGACTGGTATTTACGCTATCCGTTGCAGACCGTTTCCGGCGTGTCTGAAGTCGCTTCCGTGGGCGGTTACGTCAAGCAATATCAAGTCGAAGTCGATCCTAATGTTTTGCAAGCCTATCAAATCCCTTTATCTACCGTTATTACCGCGATCAAGCGTTCCAATAATGATGTTGGCGGTCGCCTGTTCGAAATGGGCGAAACCGAATATATGGTCAGGGGCTTGGGCTATATCAAATCCATCGCCGACCTTAAAACCATCCCGGTCGGTGTCGATGCCAACGGTACGCCAATACGCTTGCAGGATGTTGCGCATATCCAGCTCGGCCCCGAACTGCGCCGTGGCGTGACAGAGCTGAATGGCGAAGGCGAGGTGGCCGGTGGCGTGGTGATTATGCGCTTTGGTGAAAACGCCTTGGCGACTATTGAAGACGTGCGGAAAAAACTGGATGAATTAAAGAAAGGCTTGCCCGAAGGCGTTGAAATCGTCCCCGTTTATGATCGGGGCAGTTTGATCGAACGCGCGGTAGATACGCTCAACTCCGCGCTGACTCAGGAACTGGTCATCGTTTGTGCCTTGGTTGCCTTGTTCTTGCTGCATCTGCGCTCATCGCTGGTGATTGTGATGACCTTGCCGTTGGGCATTTTGATGGCCTTCATCGTGATGAAATGGCAAGGCATGAACGCCAATATCATGTCGCTGGGCGGTATCGCGCTGGCGATTGGCGACATGGTCGATGGCGGTGTGGTGATGGTTGAAAACGCCCATAAGCATTTGGCTGAAGCGGCTGAGAGAAAGCGAGCTGAATTGACTTCACAGGAGCGCTGGCAAGCTATCGGCAACGCCTCTCGCGAAGTTGGTACAGGGCTATTTTCCTCGCTGTTGGTGATCACTGTTTCATTCCTGCCGATCATCAGCATGGAAGCCCAGGAAGGCCGCTTGTTTAGCCCGCTGGCCTATACTAAAACCTATGCGATGGCGGCGGCGGCGATATTGACTATTACGCTGGTACCGGTATTGATGGGTTATTTTGTCCGGGGCAAGATCATTCCCGAGCAAAAAAATCCGATTAACCGGTTCTTGCACTTCATTCATTCGCCGGTTTTGAAGCTGGCGATGCGCTGGCGGGCGCTGACGATCATACTGGCCGCGCTGTTAATGGCATCGACGCTCTACCCGTTGTCCAGGATAGGCAGCGAATTTATGCCGCCATTGTATGAAGGCGATCTTTTATACATGCCGACCACGTTTCCCGGTATCTCGATCACCAAAGCCAAGGAAGTGTTGCAGCAGACCGACAAGATGCTGAAAACCTTCCCCGAAGTGCAGCAGGTGTTCGGCAAGATCGGCCGGGCGGAAACGGCAACCGATGCAGCCCCGCTGATGATGGTGGAAACCACCGTACAGCTAAAGCCCCAAGAGCAGTGGCCCGATCCCGACAAAACCGTCCGGCAACTGATGGATGAAATGGACAAGGCCCTTCATTTTCCAGGTATTGCCAATGCTTGGACGATGCCGATTAAAAACCGTATCGATATGCTGGCCACCGGCATCAAAACGCCGGTGGGCATCAAGGTTTCCGGCCCCGATCTGAACGTTTTGCAGACCCTGGCGCTACAAATTGCCGAAGCGATGAAAACCTTGCCGGAAACGCTGTCGGCTTACGGCGACCGGGCGGTTGGCGGCTATTTCCTGGATTTCGACATCAACCGGGAAGCGGCCGCGCGTTACGGGCTGACCACCGGCGATGTGCAGGACGTCATCCAAAGCGCGATCGGCGGCATGAATATCACCGAAACCGTCGAGGGCCTGGAGCGTTACCCGGTCAACCTGCGTTATCCGCGCGACCTGCGCGATAACCTGGAGGCGTTGCGGCGGGTGTTAATCCCGACGCCGACCGGTAGCCAAATCCCGTTGACTGCCGTGGCGGACATCGGCTTCAAACGCGGCACGGATGTGATAAAAACCGAAGATGCAAGACCCAATGCCTGGATTTATGTCGATATCAAGACCTCCGACATCGGCGGCTATGTCGCACTGGCGAAAAAAACACTGGCGGAACGCGTTACGCTGCCGGCAGGTTACACCGTTTCCTGGTCAGGCCAGTTTGAATACATGGAACGTGCAGCAGAACGGTTGCGTATCGTGGTACCCATCACCTTGCTGCTGATTTTTATCCTGTTATATGCCGCGTTCCGCAACCTCACCGAACCGACCATCGTCATGCTGGCCATTCCTTTCAGTCTGATCGGCGGTATCTGGTTCGTGTACTGGCTGGGATTCAACCTGTCGATTACAGTGTATGTCGGTCTTATCGCCCTTGCCGGTACGGCTACCGAAACCGGGGTGATGGTGCTGAGTTTTATCGATATTGAAATTGACAAACTGCGGGAACAAAAACAGGCTCCGTTGACCGGCGACGAAATCAGGGCCGCCAGCGAGGCTGCCACGGCACTACGGGTGCGGCCGGTAGCGATTACGTCTCTTGCCAACATCGTGGGCTTAATCCCGATCATGTGGGCTACCGGTGCCGGTGCAGACGTTACCCAGCGTATCGCCGCTCCGGCGCTGGGCGGAATGCTGACCGTGCTGATATTGAGTCTGTTGGTATTCCCGGTGATCTACAGTTTAGTCTTGCAGTTCCAGGAAAAGCGCCAGCAAGGAGCTGGTGATGTCGTTCATTAATACGTTATCTAGGGGGCGAAAACGTGTTGTTTTATTAATCGCACTTTTATTGCTGACTGTTTCTGCGTGCGCATCACATACTAAAGTCATTAAAAATGTCTACTCGTCACATCCCGGCGGCCAAGGTCATCCTTGGGATAAGGGGCGTTCGTTTTAAATAACAGTCATGCTGGAAAGGAGGTAAAACTGATAACAACCTGAAAAATAACCATATTAACTATATAAATATTCTGGAGAAAACTCATGAAAACAAACACATTGATTACCCTATTTTTATCTGTTGGTTTACTGGCTGCTTGCGCTGAGATGAATTCACATCCGATGGATATGAACTTAGCCGTGCAAAACGCGAAAACTAAAGCCGATCACGAGGCGCTGGCGCAACACTATGAGGAAGCTGCCAAAGAAATGCAGCTTAAGGTCGAGGAGCACAAAAAACTGCTGGGGCAATATCAGTCAAAAGGCTATCTCTACGGTAGACAGGCGGAAGATTTTAAAGCGCATTGCCAAAGGCTGATTAACGACTATGAAAAAGCCGCCGAGGAAAATCTGGAAATGGCGAAAATGCATCGCCAGATGTAATGCTTCATATAAGCCAAGGGATGGGAATACTATCATCCCTTGGCAATGAAGTAAGAGTCCTTTTTTAAAGAGCTTTGGGAGAAATCCATGAAAACAAATTTATTAATCACCTTCTTATGGATTCTTGGTTTACTGGCCGCTTGTAGCGAGATGAATCCGCATCCGATGGACATGAGCCAAGCCGTGCAAAACGCAACATCCAAAGCCGATCACGAGGCGCTGGCGCAACACTATGAGCAGGCGGCGAAAGAAATGCTGCTTAAAGTTGACGAGCACAAGAAACTGCTTAGCCAATATCAGTCAAAAGGCTTTAGACAGTCGAAAATTCTTAAAGACCATTGCCAGTGGCTGATTAACGCCTATGAAAAAGCCGCCGAGGAAAACCTTGAAATGGCGAAGATGCATCGGGAAATAGTGCAATAACAATGAGGATAAATAAACATGAAAATTCAGAACGCTTTGGCGATTTTGGCTGGTATAGCCAACGTATTAGTAACAACACAGGCTGTTGGCATGGGCGGTTCGATCACTACGATTGACCCGCCGCACGGTATTGCCTTTAAAGACCCCGTGATAATGCCCAATATTTCTAAGATCCCCGGTATTGTCGAGGTGAACCTGGAAGCGAAGGTCGCACCGATTAATGTCAATGGTGTAACCGCCAGCTTGATGACCTACAACGGTACTTATCCGGCACCGACTATCAAAGTCAAAAAAGGCGATATATTAAAAATCCATTTTAAAAATTCACTGCCTAATAGTGGCGTCAATATGACAGGCGAAGCCCGCGATTTGACCAATTTGCACACGCACGGCCTACATGTTTCACCTAATGGGAATTCAGACAATGTAATGCTAAATTTCATGTCCGGCGATGCCTTCGATTATGAATATGATTTGTCCATGCATCCTGGCGGCAATTTAAACTGGTACCACCCGCATATCAGTAGCACTTTCCCGGAACAAATCTGGGGTGGCATGGCCGGTGCGTTGGAAGTAGCTGATGAGACTACGGCCCTGGAGAGTTATGAAACACACACGATGGTATTAAAAGACATTACCTTGAATGGTTCCGTCCCAACTTCTTACGCCATGTCTGATTTTATGCACGGCAAGGAAGGTGACATCATAATGGTCAACGGCCAAGTCAATCCGGTGTTGAATATGAGACCAGGGCAAATACAACGCTGGAAAATAGTCAATGCCAGTAATGGCCGTTTTTATAAACTCAGTTTGGTCAAACATAACTTGCAAGTTATCGGTACAGATGGCGGGTTACTGGATAAGCCGTATGTACAAGGCTCTATTGTACTTGCACCAGGTGAACGTATCGATATCATGGTCAAGGCATCAACCACCAAAGGATATTACAAATTACTGTCCAAACC
>JAUGSS010000076.1:0-27048 GCA_044426515.1 Methylococcaceae bacterium
GAACGGCCTGACCAAGCCGATGATTTTCCCGATTTCGACAGCCTCGGCGATGATTTTGACGCATCGGACCTGATTCAGGATGATGCCGTTGAGGCTACGTCGGATCTAGCGCCTCCCAAAGCACAGCAGCAAGTAATTGAACCGGCCTCCGAAGCCGAACAACCTGACCAAGCCGATGACTTTCCCGATTTCGACAGCCTCGGCGATGATTTTGACGCATCGGACCTGATTCAGGATGATGACGTTGAGGCGTCAGCTTCGGCTGCTTTAAGTGCGGGCAAGGAAGAAGTCAACGGCTTGCAGGACGACGACAATAACTTCGACAGTCTACTCATGGAGGCCGGGCTTGATACAGAGGATGCCCAGGAACAAACAGCCGGGAAGAAAGATGAGTTTGGCGATGATGCGGACCTGGATGACTTTTTTCAATTGGATGAAGTGAGTGATGATTTCTCCAACGAGAAGGGGGAAGTTCAACTTGAGGAAACTGCTCAAGATAACCGGGAAGATGATTTTCTGTTACCTGATTTCGATATTACTGCCGATACGGAAATTTCCGATGATATGAAACTTCCCGATATGGGGGGTAACACCGGAATAGAAGATGAGTTAGCGAATGTCTTTGGTGACAGTGATTTCTCGGACGAAGATGAAGTTACGCAAACTCTTGAGCCGGAAACAACGGAACTGAAACCGGAAACCGGCGATACAGATACAGTCGAGCATGCAAGTGTAAACTTGAGTCCGTTCGAATTTGAACATGAAGACCTTAAAAAACAACTGGACGAAGCCGAAAAGAAGGTTAAAAAAACCAAGCTTTTCGGCTATGCCGCCTTGGGATTTGGCGCTGTGGCGGTAAGCGCTGCGGTTGGTTTGGGAGTGATGACTTATAGTGCAAAAAACGAAGTCTCAAAACTAACGGAAACCGTTTCAACTCTTGAAGCAAACCTGGCAAAGAGTGCGGCAAGCAATCCTCATGAAGAGATCAATGCGATGAGAAATTCTGTCGTGCAATTGAATCAGCAGCTTGACGGCTTTATAACAGAGCTGAAAGAGACGCCTCAGTTCCCCGTTGACTTGTTAAATAGCAAGGTGCCTGATATTGCAGCTAAACAGGGCATGGTAAGTAAGGCACTGGATATGTTGCAAGCCAAAATGGGAGGTGAAGAAAAATTATCTTCCGCGCAACCGGTTATTGAGCCCGCCAAGGCCGAAGCTGCACATGAGCATGCGCCGGCCAAAGAAGGGCCCGTTCATGAAAGCGCAGCGGCCAAAGAGGCAACTGCACATAAAACTACGCCGCCCAAGGAGGAATCAGCCCATGAAGTCGCATCAGCCAAGGAAGGAAGCGCACATGAAATTGCGCCGACCAAAGACAGAGCCCTGCATGAAGCCGCACTTGCACCTGCCAAAATTGAAGCTGTGCATGAGGCCGTACCCACCAAAGTAAAGGTTGAACCTGAACCGGTGAAGGCCAAACCCATAACCGCCGTAAAAGCAGTTGTCAAAGAAGAAGCTGTAAGCGTAGAAAAACCAACGGTTCCCGGCAAATGGGGCGTAAATCTGGTCGCAGTCAAGCAGGAATGGTATGCCAACAGCAAAGTAGCCGAATTTGCCAGACGGGGTATTTATGCCGAAATAGTTCCTGTCCAAGGAAACAATATGACAATGTACCGGCTGCGAGTCGGGGGCTTTAAAAGTAAAGCGGAAGCAACTTCAAATATAGCCAGAATCAAGCAAGCGCTTAATCTGGATTCGGTTTGGGTCAGCGATAACTAGAGCCAATACGGCGTTATGAGAGAGAAAAAACTTGTTGTAGCGGTATCATCCAGAGCCTTATTCAATCTGGATGAATCGCATGCGATATTTGAAACACAAGGCAAGGAAGCCTTCTGCCGTTACCAAATAGCCCATGAAGATGAAATTTTGGAACCCGGCTACGGTTTTTCCCTGGTTAAAAAGTTTTTGAGCTTAAATGACGGCTGTCCCGATGATCCTCTGGCTGAAATTATCCTGCTGTCACAAAATAGCGCAGATACCGGGCTAAGAATTTTCAATTCAATTGCTCATTACCAATTGAAAATTATCCGTGCCGCTTTTACCAGCGGAGCATCGCCGTACGGCTACATTCCTGCATTCGGAGCGCATTTATTTTTATCGACCAATGCCGATGATGTCGCTAAGGCCTTAGCTGCGGGTTTTGCTGCGGCGACCATTCTTTGCGGCCCTTCCATGCCGCATCATTCCGACCAATTGCGCATTGCTTTCGATGGCGATTCGGTGCTGTTTTCGGATGACTCGGAACGGATCTATCAACAGCGCGGCCTGGACGTGTTCACTGAAAATGAGCGTAACGAAGCCAAAAAACCCTTACCCGGCGGTCCTTTTAAGGATTTTTTGAGCGCCTTGCATCATATTCAAAACCAGTTCGATCCGCACGCCTCGCCCATAAGAACCGCATTGGTGACTGCTCGCACGGCACCGGCTCATGAGCGGGTAATCAGGACATTAAGAGCTTGGGGCATTCGTATCGACGAAGCCCTGTTTTTGGGCGGCATCGATAAGGGTGTTTTTTTGAAGGCATTCGGCGCCGATATTTTCTTTGACGACCAAAAAGGCCATTGTGAATCTGCCGCCCTGCATGTTCCCGCTGCGCATGTGCCGCACGGAATCGTTAATCAGATAAAATAACCTTCGCTTAAATTCCGCAATGGTTCATAGCTTCTTAGGTAACTCGCAAAAAATAAACTACAAATACAATGGAACGCAGATGGCGCTGATAGTTATGATTAACGCAGATTTTTCATGGATTATCCGTGTTTATCATAATCATCTGCGTCGCCTCGGCAATTGCTCCTGCATTGCTCTACCTCCTGCATCCATGCAAGTCGTAGAGGCGCCTATTTTTGGCATCTGCGTTCTCGGCAACTGCTCCTGCGTCGCCTAAAGCGCCTACTGTTGGTGCTCTACCTCCTGCATACCCCACAGGGATGTGGGAATGCAGATTTTGCATGGAGTAAAAATCTGTCCATGCAGTCGTATTTTTGATTGATTCATCGTGTGGTTTATTTTATTGCGAGTTGCCTTATTAGGCGACGCAGCGGCGGCGTAGCTATGCGCCTAGCACTCGGTCAACTGTTAAGCAACTGCGACTTCCGTCGCCGCCAGCCGGCTAAAGCCGCCGCCCACAGTTACAGTCCCCCCGTCATTCCTAAGCTGGCTAAAACTTAGGAACGTGTATGAAATAACTTGAGCAAATTTTATTTTAAACCATGAAGAACATGAAGGATTTAAGTCTTCATATCCTTCATGCTCTTCGTGATCATTGCTTAAATTAATTGATGCATGTTCCTTAGGTCTCTCACTCAGGATAAGCTTGATTCCATCCAAACTCCCGTCTTGGCCCCACTCTCGCTTGACAATAACAAGCTTGCGGACACTGAATTTTACAAAATTGAAATAAGAATTAGCTTACCTGCGATTTTCAGATAAAATGATGAAAATGACGAAATCAATGAAATTAATCAAACTAATGAAAATTCTTGTTATGGATAATTTCCTAAAAAACTGCATCTACTCGAACGGTATCCCTTTCATGACAGCGAGCCTGACATGATACCGGTGGACTTCGATTTGTCGGAACGCCGCAGCCTGAATGCGGTGCGAGAGTTAGCCGGTCGTCGTGGGCCCGATTCAAAAATCGTCTCCCCGCTTAATGTCCTGCTCAATCGTCTGCAAATCCCAAAAGGCCAGGAGGGCATCGCCGCCCTGCCCCTCGACTGCGCCGCAAGCCACCACGCAGTAATCCAGGAATATCAAGAACGGAAAATCCCATGAGCAAAATAGATAGCGTCCAACCGGAAAAATTCCTTTCCACCCGCGAGGCCGCCGCTCGGCTCGGTGTAGCCTTGTCGACGGTACAGGCCTGGGTCGAAAGCGGAGTGCTCCCGGCCTGGAAAACCGCCGGCGGCCACCGGCGTATCGCAATCGATGCAATTGAAGCAATACGCTTGCGACAGCAGGCTGTTCTCAGTACGACAACCACGCCGAAAATAATCAAAGTGCTGGTGGTCGAAGACGATCCGGTACAGCGGGAACTTTATCGCCTCCAGTTCGCGGAATGGCAATTGCCTGTGCTGTTATTGACTGCCGAGGACGGGTTCGAGGGGCTGATACTGATCGGTCAGCATGCCCCCGATCTGATCATCAGCGACTTATCCATGCCGGAAATGGATGGTTTTAAAATGATCCGCAGTCTGAAGATGCAATCGGCGGCGGCACAGACAACCATCATCGTCGTCACGGCGCTCACGACTTCCGAGATCGAAGCGCAAGGCGGGCTTCCAGCCGGCATTCCGGTCTATCCAAAACCGATTCCCTTCGCCGCTCTGCGAGCGCTGGTGGAACACTTGGCTAGGAGGGTGGCGGCATGACGACAAGCCAACAACTTGCACATGAAATCCGCGAATTGGCGGACAAATTAACTGCCGGCGGCTGGGATCGTCTTCGCGGCCTTCGTTTGGCGCATGCCGCGACGCGTGCCCTCGAAGAATGCAAACGTGTCAATTGGATGGAAGCCACCGGCCGTGCCGGCGAAATCGCCGATTTATTCGCTGAGTTCGCTCAGGAAGTGCCCAAGGAGGCCAGGCTGAAATCTGTCCTGCAAACCGCCACGGCATTAGCCGGCCTGCTGGATGCGGGACAGCATGCCGCACATCTGGAGCGGAACTTTCTGCCTGCCCGGCCCGAAGAATGGTTGTTTGCGCTGACGGGCAAGGTTCTCGACAGCAACGCAGAATTGACCGGGAAGCTGACCTCGCTGGGATTTTCCGTGATTCGCGTGGACACTATTGATGATGCAGACGAAGCTTGCTTAGCCGACCAAGTAATCCTGATCGCCGGCGCAAGCTGGCTGACCGAGAACGCAGAACGCATAGCCGCCATCTTGCCGACAGCGAATGACCGCTTTCCCGCTTCGTTATTGCTGGTGGCGATTGCCGATACCGACGATTTTCTTACCCAGGTCAAAGCTCGGCAGATCGGTGCGCGACTGCTGCTCGATCCGCCACCGGACGCCGAGCGCCTGATAACGGAACTGGCCGGTCTGGCTTGGATGCCGCGCACCGCTTATCGCGTCATGCTTGTCGACGACGATGCCGCCGTTCTGGGCTTTCACGCCAACATTCTACAGAGCGCCGGTTTTGAGGTGTTGGCCATCGACGATCCGGTTGCCGCGCGGGATTTTCTGGGCGATTTCGCACCCGAAGCTTGCGTGCTGGACGTGGAAATGCCGGCTTGCCGGGGAACCGACCTCGCCGCCCTGCTGCGCAGGGACAAACGCTACGCCCGCTTGCCGGTGATCTACCTTTCCGCCTTCGCCGATATTGACCACCAGCTTGATGCCCGCCAAGCCGGCGGCGAGGATTATCTGGTCAAACCAGTCAATACGCGCTTACTGGTAACGGCAGTTATGGCGCGGGCACAGCAATTCCGCATGCTCGAAACGGCATATCAGCAGCGTAGGCAAACATGGAAACAGCTCGATAACCTCAGCTCAGCCTTGGATGCACATGCCATTGTTTCCATTGCCGCCGCTGACGGCACTATTATCGAGGCCAACCGAAAGTTCTGCGAAATCAGCGGCTACAGCCGCGAGGAATTAATCGGCCGTAACCACCGCATCGTCAAGTCCGGACATCACCCGGCAGCCTTCTTCGAAGGCATGTGGCAAACGCTTTCCGCCGGCCGAATCTGGCGGGGCGACATAAAAAACCGGCGGAAAAACGGCAGTTCCTACTGGGTTCAAAGCACGATAGTCCCCATTTTGGGTCCACTCGGTTTGCCGGAGCAATATATCTCCATCCGCACCGATATTACGGCGCAAAAGCGCATACAAGAAAAACGGCAACACCAAACCCGCCTGCTCGACTTGCTGCGTCAGGCGTTCCAGCAATACATTGCCAAACGTGATATTGAGGCGACCAGCGCTTTATTGCTGGACGGCATGCTATTGTTAACCAACAGCGCTTACGGTTTCCTAAGCGAAGTGCTGCATGACCCGAACGGTTTGCCTTACCTCAAAGTGCATGCGCTGAGCAATGTCACCTGGAACGACGCGACCCGACGCCTCTCTGTGGAAAAACACGCGACAGCTAGGGAGTCTCACAATCTCGACAACCTGATCGACGCAGTGCTGCGCACCGGCGAAGTCGTTACCGCCAACGGTTCGACCGATGGCCCTCGTCACTATGACCTATCCGAAAACCATCCGCCATTGGAAGACTTTATCGGCATACCTATTCACTATGGGGAGACACTTATCGGCATAGTCGGCTTGGCCAACCGGCCCGATGGTTACGATGCCTCGGCCATAGTCGACTTCCTGCAACCCTTTACCAACACCTATGCCAGCATCCTCGAAGCGGCACGGGTAAGGAATTTCCGGCAGCAGGCCATGCTCGACTTGCAACAGGCAAGGGATGACGCGGAACACGCCGGCCGAGGCGAAGCGGAATTCCTTGCCGGCTGGGCGCGCGGACTTCGCCCCCCCTTGAATGCGATTCTCGGTCATAGCCAAATCCTGCAGACAAACGATACGCTGGAGACCGAAAACCGGCACCGGCTCAGCGAAATTGCAAAAAACGGTCAATGGCTCAGCCATTTGATCGGTGTTTTGCTCAATCATATCGACGCTAATAATGCGCCCAAAACACGGCAGCCCCCCAAAGCGCCGATCATGGCCGAAGTCCAACGTAACAGCGATTCGGTGCAACGGCGCATTCTAGTTGCCGAAGATAACCCCGCTAACCAGGCAGTACTGCGCATGCAGCTCGGTGTGCTGGGTTTCGCCGTCGACATTGCCGCCGACGGTGCGGCGGCAATGCTTAAATGGCAAGCAGGAGGACACGATCTCATTCTGGCCGACCGCAATATGCCGATCATGGGCGGCCTGGAATTGACGCGCGCCATTCGCGCCGCCGAAAGAGAAAGCGGCGCCTATGTCCCCATCATTGCCATCACCGCCGCTCAGCACCCGGAGGAACTCTCGCTGTGCCGGCAGGCAGGCATGGACGACGTTCTGCCTAAACCCATTGAACTGGACGACCTGCGAACGATGCTGGAACGCTGGCTGCCCCACGCCTCGCCGCTTGCATCCCGCAACGACAGGCCCACTACACGAACCGAGGAAAACAAAGCAATCCTGGATACCGATTACCTGACCCGCATCATTGGTAACGCAGATGTGAAGCATACCCGCGAACTGATCGATCTGTTTACGACCACGGCCCGCTACGATCTGCCGCCCTGCCGGCAGCATCTCGCCGAACACAATGGCCGTGCGCTATCCCTGGTAATGCACAAACTCAAGTCATCGGCGGGCATGGTCGGAGCGCTGAGTTTCGCTCAGTTGGCTGAAAGCCTTGAGGAGGCTGCCAAAGCGAATCGATTGGATGCGGCGGCAACCTTGCTCACCGAGCTTGAACTTGCCCTGAGCGACGTGGAAACCGCAGTGAATCAGCTCGGCGTGTCGACTGCACCGGCTAACGATCTAAATACAGCATCGATAGCCGTAGAAATGCTGCCGAATTCCGTACTGGTTGTTGACGATGACCCCGTGGCACGGCGCCAAATTACAATGTTGCTGTGTTCGTTAGGTGTCCATGGGGTGCAGGCGGTTGAAGGAGCCGAAGCGGCGCTGATAGAACTCGCCCGCCTAGGCGGCAACATCGATTTGCTGATCAGCGACCTTAAAATGCCCGGCATGGACGGCATTGAGTTTTTACGCCACTTGGCCGACAACAACTACCGGGGCTGTATGATCATTTCCAGCGGCGTCGAGGAAGGGTTGTTGCAGACCGCTGCCGATATGGTCAACGTCAAAGGCATGAATCTACGCGGCACCTTAAAGAAACCGGTGACGCGAGACGCCCTCCTGCATCTGTTGGCCGCCCCTTGCGAAACAACGGCGGCGCCATCGGCGCAACGCGAAAAGATCGCCGTTACCCAGGACAATATTCAAGAGGGCATCCGCCGCAACGAATTCGACGTCTATTTCCAACCCAAGGTCGATGCGGCTACGCTGTGCGTCGTGGGCATGGAAGCCTTGGCCCGCTGGCAGCACAACGGCAAGATGATCTCGCCCGATGTCTTCATCACCCTGGCCGAGCGGCACGGGTTGATCGGATCGCTGTCCGAAGTGCTGGTCACCAAAGCGTTGGTTGGCGGAGCCCGCCTAGCCGAAGCCGGCTATTCCCTGACTATCGCGGTTAATCTCTCGGCCAACTGGCTATCGGATATCCGGCTGCCGGAATTCATCTTGGCCAGCGTCCAGGCAACAGGATTCAAGGCCGAAAACCTGATTCTGGAAATCACCGAAACCGGCGTAATGTCCGATATGTCCACCGCCCTGGACATAATGACCCGCCTGAGACTCAAGGGCTTCAAGCTTTCTATCGACGACTTCGGCACCGGCAATTCCTCTATGGCGCAACTGATGCGTATTCCTTTCGGCGAACTCAAACTTGACAAAAGCTTTGTCCAGGGCGCTATCGAAAAATCCGCCGCACGAACTATTCTGGCCTCAAGCATTGAGATGGCAAAAAAGATGAGGCTCACCACCGTAGCCGAAGGTGTTGAAATTCAGGCCGAACTGGATCTTGTGCGCGGCCTCGGCTGTGATTTGGTGCAGGGCTGGTTTGTTGCCAAGGCGATGCCGATAGACCAGCTGCTGATGTGGTTGAAGGAGCGCGGCGCTTGAGCTTTAAGAAATCTCTTGTCAGCCCGGTTAGCGTTGTCGCCATGATGCGCAATGGCTGGAAAGGGATGAGTTTACACCGCCGCTCAGCGTCCAAAAAGAGGCGGTTCAGCCCGTCGTGCCTGATTTGATCGCTCAGGTGCATAAAGCTTTGAAGCAAAACGCAACCCGTGAAGTCGGATTAATATGAATAAAACACTGCCTGAAGACTTTACCGGCTTGCGCAATCGGCTGCTCAACGATGCGCTGCTCTGGATCAGCATCGCCACCGTTCCAGCGGTGGCGCTTTCCGTCGCCAGGATGCTGATCATCGGCTGGAAGCCCTTGTTTTCCCTGCACCTCGTGCTGTTGGCCGCGCTTTGGCTGCTGTGGCTGGGCCGCGACCGGATTAGCTATCATGTGCGCGTTTCCGGTTTGCTGGCTAGTGCATGGTTAGCGACCTTTGCCGGATTCGCACAACTTGGCCCCATCGCTTTTGCCGGCCTGCATGCCGTCTTTTTCGCTTTTATCGCTATCTTGTTTCTGAGCGGACGGGTTACCGGCCGGCTGATTGCCGCCAACACGCTGTGCCTGATGTTTTTCGGCTTAGCCGCGAGCAGACATTGGCTCGAGTTCGACCTGGATTACCCAATCTATGCCCATCATCCTTTAGCGTGGGCGAACGCAATCTGGACCATGACCGCTTATGCGGTCATCTTGGCCATGATTGGTTCCCGCATGGTGCAGAGTGTGCTTGAGCGCGAAACGGTGGCGTCCGAATTGGCCGCCCGCCAACACAAAATCGCGGCCAATGTGCCCGGAATAATTTTTCAGCTCCTGTACAGCCGCGACGGCAGTGCCAGTTTTCCTTATGTCAGCGAAGGCTCGCACCGCGTTTTGGCTATCGACCCGGAACGGCTGACGGCGGACGCTGCACTATTTTTCTCGCTGATACACCCGGACGATATCGTACGGATTCGGGAATCGATTCAGGCTTCCGGCCGTGACCTTACGCCATGCTATGAATCGTTCCGAATCGCACGTCCGCAGCAGGGTGTCATCTGGATGGAAATCAATTCGACGCCTGAACGGCTGGCCGACGGCGATACGCTGTGGCATGGTTTTATGCGTGATATTACCGCGCTTAAGATAGCGGAGCAGCGCCTTTCAGCGTCTTTGGAGAACACGCCTCATGTCGCCGTGCAATGGTATGACCAGAACGGCCGGGTTCAATATTGGAACCATGCTTCCGAGCTGATCTTCGGCTGGACTGCGGCAGAGGCCGCCGGCAAAACGCTCGACCAGCTGATTCAAACCGAAGCGGAGGCGCATGATTTTCATTCTACCCTGGCCTGGGTCAATACCCACAAGATGGCCGTCGGCCCCGTTGAATACACTACTCGGCATCGTGACGGCCGGCAAATCATTACCTCCTCCACGGTTTTTCCGATTCCCAGCGAGGGCGCACCGCTCTTCGTCTGCATGGATGTTGATATTACCGAACGCAAGCAGGCCGAGACTGCATTGGTACAGGCCAAATTGGATGCGGAATTCGCCAGCCGGGCTAAATCGGAATTCCTCACCAACGTGAGCCATGAATTACGCACTCCGCTCAATGCCATCATCGGTTTTTCCCAATTGCTGGACATGGACAGCCTAACCCCGGCCGATGCCAAAAAAGAAGCAATTGGGCATATTATGAACAGCGGCCGCCTTCTGCTCGACCTGATTAACGAAATCCTCGATCTGGCACGCATTGAAAGCGGCAAGTTGGACTTTAACATCGAAACCGTTGCGCTGTTGCCGTTAATCGACGAAACCGTGTCGCTGCTGCTTCCTGTTGCGACGCCCCGGAATATCGTTATTCAGTATTCCTGCCCCAGCGGAATGCATCTGCGCGCCGACCTGTCGCGCGTGCGGCAGATTCTGCTGAATCTGTTATCCAATGCGATCAAGTACAACCGGCAGGGCGGCAGCGTAACGCTGTCTTGCGAGTTGGTAAACGACTCTGTGCGCGTTACCGTCGCCGACACCGGCACCGGCATTCCTAATGAGCGCCGCTCGGAAATATTCCGGCCGTTCCATCGGCTGGGAGCCGAAAAGTCAAATATCCAAGGAACCGGTATTGGTCTCGTCATCTGTAAACGGCTGATTGAAGGCATGGGCGGAGCTATGGATTTTGACAGTACTCCGGGTATCGGCAGCCGGTTTTGGTTCGAGCTGCCTCATGCCTCCGAATCCGATTGCGAAATCGCCATGCAACCGTCACTTAAAGCAACAGAAGAGGTAGCGGATGAAAAATGCTTAAGCGGAAAACGTGTACTCTACATCGAGGATAGCCCGGTCAATATCGCGATCATGAGGCATGTTTTACGCCTGCATCCGGACCTTGAACTGTTAACCGCTGAAAATGCCGAACTCGGGCTGGCAATAATCCATGCGGCCCAGCCGGATCTGGTGCTGATGGACATCAACCTGCCCGGCATGAGCGGCCTGGAGGCGCTGCATACACTCAAATCCAATTCGGCCACTGCTTACATTCCAGTGATTGCCGTGAGTGCGGCAGCCATGCCTAGTGATGTCGAGGCCGGGCTAAAGGCCGGTTTTATAGCCTATCTAACCAAGCCGTTTAACGTGCCTAAACTAATCGAGCTGATCCGCAAAACCTTGCGGAAATCTGCCGCCTATTAGAGATGCTCGAGATGAAACACATAGCCAATCTACGACATATCCGGCCTATTCAAGCAATGCCTATGATTGCCAAAAACCTAATGACATTTATTGGCAATCTAACCTTCCAAACAAAAATCATAGGAGACAGCTTATGAAAATCAATATGCCGGTAATCGGCGTGGAATACGCGCTTAAAGACAGTGACTCCTTAAGATCCAAGACTAATTTAAAGGGGATGATGACCTATGTCAATGAGGACTTTGTTCGCATTAGCGGATTCGCCAAAGAAGAGCTGATCGGCGCCCCGCACACTGTAAAGCGACATCCGGATAGGCCGACGGAAGCGTTTGCAGAACGGTGGAAGACAGTGAAAGCCATTAGAACAGGAGCAACTAAAAACCCGGCACAACCAAACCTGAACCCATCCTACAGTCTTCCAATGATGATTGGGAGGAGTTTTAAATGACAAAGATCGAGCAACTTGAAAATGAATTAAACGAAAGTTTGAATATCCGGCATTTGTTGCATGAAAAGCTGGAAACCAGTCTTAGAACGCTGATAGAGATTGAAACTCTGCTGAAAATCGTAAACACCGATTTAAAACACTCAAACGAATATATTTATACGCTGGAGCAGGAAAACAGGAAACTGAAATCATCATGCGATGAATGGGTAAAGCGAGCTATCAGGCTCGAGTTTGAGGTTTTGAGTGCTCGTGATACGGCACAAAAGTAGATCTCGATCACGAATTGCGGCTTTTGCCCCCTCTCCCTTCGGGAGAGGGCATTCTAAAAAGCGCAATTCATGACCGTTTGCAGTATAGCCGGATTGATAAACCCAACAACTCTTCTTTGTAATACATTATAAATATCAAGGAATTATCCAAATGAAAAAACTCCAACTCACAGTAAGCCAGATGTTGATGGCGATGATCCTATTAGTTCTGCTGTCCATGCTGCTGCTTTCCTTTGTAGGGTTGCGCAATGTTCAGCAACTCAACCAGGGGATCATCTTCGTTGCCGATACCGGACAGGCCGTGCGCAGGCAGATGGATGCGGATATGATGCACGACGCCATCCGCGGCGATGTTCTCGGCATTGTCTTGGCCAGCCGGGACGGGCAGATAGAAAAGATAAAGGAAATCAGGGCTGAACTCAGCGACCACACCGCTCGCTTTAACAAGAACCTTACCGACAATGCCCAGGCCGGGTTAAGCAAGCCTGTTACCAGCCAAATTGAGGCAATTGTCCCTCTGGTGAATTCCTATAATCAACAAGCTCAAACAGTCATTCAGGACGGTCATGTCGACGCGAATGCAATGCTGGCTTTCGGACACGAATTCGAGACATTGGAAGTTGAGATGGAAAAGCTCGCCGACTTGATTCAGAAAGATGCCGATACTGCCCAGGAAACCGCGAATGACAGCGTAGCCGCAAGCCGCATCAATACCCTGCTTATTCTGGCGGTGTCTCTGCTTGTTTTTAGCCTGCTGGCTTGGTATATCTTCCGCCGTATCGCGCATCCCCTGGCTGCCCTGGCTAAGGTTACCCAGGAAATCAACCATAGCGGAGATTTTGGCATGCGCGCGGATATTCAAACTAAAGATGAGTTGGGACAAGTCGCTGCTTCGTTCAACGGTATGATGGACTCTTTGCAAAGCGCGCTATCCGACACCAACACCGTCATGGGGGCGGTAGCCAAAGGCGATTTCACCGCGCGGGTGAAGGTCATGGCGCGCGGCGATTTGAACTCCCTGAAAGAAAACGTTAACGCCAGTGTAGACAAACTTGAATTCACTATGGCCACCCTTACCGATGTCATGAAAGCCCTGTCTGAAGGCGATTTTACCAAACGGGTCGATGCCAGGGTCGAAGGCGAATTCAAACTGACTGTCGATAATGCGATGAAATCGATGCAAACCATGCTCGACGATGTCGGTGAGATTATGGCCGAAGTTGCTCAAGGCGACATCAGCCAACGCGTTAAAGCCGAAGGACGCGGCGATCTCGCCAAATTGAAAGATAATATCAATCTGTCTCTCGATGAACTGAGTGTCCTGAGCGACATAGCGCATATCGCCCGCGCATTGTCCAAAGGGGATCTGACTCAAACCATCGACAAAGACTACCCCGGCACTTTTGGTGAAGTGATTGTCGGCATGAATAGTATTGTAGAAAACCTCAAAGAGTTGGTAGGCGATATCAAGAACTCCGCCGACACCATCAGTACTGCGGCCAAGGAAATCGCAGCAGGCAACAATGATCTGTCTCACCGCACCGAAGAGCAGGCCGCCAGCCTGGAACAAACGGCCGCCAGCATGCAAGAACTGACTTCTACCGTGCAGCAAAATACCGAAAACGCCCGACATGCCAACCAGCTTGCCGTCGGCGCGTCAAACATCGCCGGCAAGGGCGTCACAGCGGTTGATCAGGTCGTCACTACGATGGAGGGTATCAACGAAGCCTCACGCAAGATTGTAGATATTATCTCGGTCATAGATGGCATTGCCTTCCAGACCAACATACTCGCGCTCAACGCCGCAGTTGAAGCAGCCAGGGCCGGAGAACAAGGCCGGGGATTTGCTGTGGTGGCCGGTGAAGTGCGTAGTCTCGCCCAACGCGCCGCTGCCGCTGCCGGAGAGATTAAAAGCCTGATTGGCGATTCGGTGGAAAAGGTTGAAGACGGCGCCAAACTGGCCAATCAAGCCGGAAAGACCATGGAAGAAATCGTTAATGCTATCCGTGATGTTACCGTTATCATGTCCGCGATCGGCGCCGCCTCAGTGGAACAGACATCCGGCATCGAACAGGTTAATCAGGCCATCACGCAAATGGACGACGTGACCCAGCAAAATGCCGCTTTGGTGGAGCAAGCCGCAGCTGCCGCAGAATCAATGGAAGAACAAACGCATCACCTGTCGGGCGCAGTGGCCAGCTTCAAATTACACGGCAATTCAAGTCGTCATAACGATCCTCTTGATGCGGTTCCGGTAGCCAAAGAAACAGCAACAGCCAAAACGAGTGCACGTAAAAATCCGGCAGCCGCCAAGCCATTATCAATAGCTTCCGCCGGTGATGAGTGGGAAGAGTTTTAATATGGCCGCATTGGGATGAATAATTTTAAGTGGTAATCACTCAAGCAATTCGGACACGTCGGATTATAACGCTTTGCCTAACTGACTCTTTTAGAATGAACCGCGCCACCTGTCCTTCCGGTAACCATGCGTCAACAGACGGCGGAAGCAAATACTGTTGGTTACAATCAAATTGTAATCAAACGGCTCATAAAATCATGCCGGTGAAATTGTTGAATTCAATGCTATTCTACAATATGCCGACCTGTACGATTAGCTTAAAAAAGGCGATTTATCCACGGAAAGACACGAAAGATAGCAAACAAATCTGAACAGACCGTAGGGCGCGCCGTGCGCGCCAAAGAGTTTAAATTAGGTGCATTTTAAGCCCGCTGGAAGGCGCGCACGGCGCGCCCTACGGCTGTCCCGCCTAAAAATGGAAGCCCTGTTTTATATCTCTTCGACTATAAGCGTGCTTTTTATGCCGCCTAAAAGCGCCTACTTTTGGTTTTCAGGATGTGCGATTTATTCTAATTCGTACAAGTCGCAATATAGGGGACTTGAAAGCTGATAAGTCCGACAGACACCCAGAGCCGCCCACTTTTGGCTTTCGTGAGACTACCGCTGTTTTTAAATTATCGCCATGAAAAGACTTTTTACCGCCTTCTATTTACTCGCACTGCTGTTATCGCCGCAGATATTTGCCGACACAAGCCCCCTGCCCTTGCAGCCTGTTACCTTGCAACTGAAATGGAAGCATCAATTTCAATTTGCCGGTTATTACGCCGCATTGGAAAAAGGTTATTACCGGGAAGCGGGCTTGGATGTCCGGATTCTGGAGGCCGGTCCGACCCATTCGTCGGTGGAAACCGTTGTCGGCGGCGGCGCTGACTTTGGCGTCGGCACGACTCAACTGCTGCTGGATAGAAGCCATGGCGCACCGGTAGTGGCTTTGGCGGCAATCATGCAACATTCGCCGTTGAGTTTAGTGGTCCGCCGAGATAGCGGTATTCGCACGGTAAAGGATTTGGCCGGGCGGAAATTGATGATAGGCCCCGATAGTGCCGAGTTACGGGCTTACTTTAAGCAGGCCGGACTTGACGATGGCAGTTTCCAAAGACAACAACACAGTCAGAACATCATCGACCTGATTAACAAGCGCACCGATGGCTTATCGGCTTACACGCCCAACCAACCTTATATCCTGGAACAAGCCGGAGTCGATTATCTTGAGCTCAGAGCCCTGGATGGCGGTATCGATTTTTACGGCGATGTGCTGTTCACCACCGAACAACAGATTAAGAATCATCCCGACCAGGTAAAAGCTTTTCGCCAAGCCAGCCTGCAAGGCTGGACTTATGCCATGCAACACCCGGATGAAATTGCCGAACTGATTCATCAACACTATGCGCCGGATCGTTCGCTCGAGCATTTGCTTTGGGAAGCCCGCCGCTACCGGCCTTTCATTATGGCCGATTTGATCGAACTGGGTCACATGAGCCCAAACCGCTGGCGGCATATTGCCGACACCTATGCGAATTTGGGCATGCTGCCGCAAAACTTCGATTTCTCGGGCATGCTTTATGACCCTAATCCTTACGATTTGCGGCGACTTTATCCATGGCTGGGCGGCGGGCTGTTTTTGCTGGTGATACTGACTTTGTTTAGCGGCTATGTCGCGTACAGCCGCCATAAATTACGCCTCGCCAAATCAACCCTGGATAAATTACTGCGTAACGCGCCGGGCATGATTTACCAATTTCAACTCAATGCTGACGGCAGCAGCTGTTTGCCTTTTGTCAGCCAAGGTATTACAGAGGTTTTCGGCCTGGATGCGCAGACTGTTAAATACGATGCGGCTGCGTTTTTTGCGCTGCTGCATCCCGATGATCTTGAGACGGTCCGGCAATCTATCCGCGATTCCGCACAGCAAATGGCCGATTGGACAGAACAGTTTCGCGTGATTCACCCCAAAAAAGGCGGAATCTGGGTCGAAGGCCAGGCTACTCCGGAACGGCTGGCCGATAATACCTTGCTGTGGCATGGCTTTATTCGCGACATTACCGATCGCAAACATGCGGAGCAGACCCTGCAAAACAGCGAAAACCGTTTCCGGCAAATGTTTGAACATGCTCCGGTTGCCTACCAGTCGTTGGACATTGAAGGTTGCTACCTGGACTTGAATAAGGCAACGGCGGACATGTTGGGCTATAGCCGCGAGCAATTGTTAGGCCGTTGTTTTGGCGATTTTTGGCTTGATCCGGACAAAGATCAGTTTCCAGTGCTGTTCAAAAACTTTAAAACCACGCACCGTGTTGATTCCGAACTGCAATTGCGGCGCAAGGACGGCAGCACCCTAACCGTGTTAATCGACGGCCGTATCCAACGCGGCAGCAACGGCGAATTTATACGTACTCATTGTATTTTATGGGATATCAGCGAACGTAAACAGATAGAAGACATGCTGGTTGAGGCCAAAATCACCGCCGAAACCGCCAATACCGCCAAATCGGATTTTCTCTCGCACATGAGTCACGAGTTGCGCACTCCGCTCAATGCCATCATCGGTTTTGCGCAATTACTGGAAATGGGTGAGTTAGCGCCGCTGTCCGCTACACAAAAAGAGGCGATTGGACACATCATGACCAGCAGCCGCCAACTGCTAAGCCTGATTAACGAGACTCTCGATCTGGCGCGCATCGAAAGCGGCAAACTTAAACTCAACATCGAAAATGTCGAACTGGAAATTCTAACCGACGATGTGTTATCGCTGATGCGGCCGGTTGCTGCGGCGCGCCAAATCGACATTGCTCACAGCTGCACCTGCCACGACAGAGTGTTCATCCGCGCTGACGCGCTTCGCCTCCGACAGGTTCTGCAAAACCTGTTGTCCAATGCGATCAAGTATAATCGGCCGGGCGGCAGCATAACATGGTCCTGCGAAGTGTCAGGCGATAATGTACGCTTCACTATAGCCGACACGGGTATAGGCATATCCGATCAGCATCGGGCAAAAATATTTCAGTCATTTCAACGCTTGGGCGCCGAGAAAACAGCTATCGAAGGCACCGGAATCGGCCTCGTCATCTGCAAACAACTCGTTGAAGCCATGGGCGGCAGCATCGGCTTCGACAGCGCGGTCGGTATCGGCAGCCAGTTCTGGTTCGAGCTTCCTTTAGTCGTACCTGAGCGGAAAATCGCCCTGGAAGCGTATATTGACAGCCGCGAAAATGCCTTGGCGGCCAGTACTCAGGCCAAGGACCGTGTGCTCTACATTGAGGACAGCCCGGTTAATGTCAGCGTCATAAGACACGTTTTCCGCCAGCTCCCAGGTATCGAGTTGCTGACGGCGGAAAATGCCGAAATAGGGCTGGCACTGATCGGCAAGGCTCCTCCGAACCTGGTGCTGATGGATATCAATCTGCCCGGCATCAATGGTCTGGAGGCGCTGCATATACTCAAGTCCAACCCGGACACCGCTGCCATCCCGGTCATTGCGGTAAGTGCCGCGGCCAGACCGCACGATGTCGAAACGGGGTTACAAGCCGGATTTCTGGCTTACCTGGTCAAGCCCTTCGATATGCGCGAACTGATCGAGCTGATACGTAAAACCTTGCCGGAACCGTCCCGATAGCGCCGGATACAAATTAAGAATTGATGGAATGACCGTTTAATCGGCAAAAGAGTGAGGAATTCATGAATCAAGACTTCAACGATAAATTGCGCGGGCAGCCTTTGCCGCTATTCAAGTCATCGTATCCTGAACAGCTGCGTCATCCGCTGCCGGCCGGAAAATATGCTCGTGTACTAACACTTTGTTGCTGTCTGCTGGCGCCCGGCTTATCGGCGGCAGACGACACGACTCCGGCTTTGACGCTACGCTATTTCGGCACCGCCGGCCTCAGCTACCTCCCTTCTTCCGGTCAGGCCGACTTCGTACGGAATTTATCCCAGCCCAATGGCCCGAAGGGAGGACAATGGTCCGGCCAGTTAGACTCCCTGGTCGGTGCGCAGGCCAATTTTCAACTCAATGATCAGCTTGAAATCATAGCCCAAGCGGTAAGCCAACACCGCTACGACGACAGCTATATTCCCGAATTAACCTGGGCTTTCGCCAAATATTTGCCGCGCCCCGATATAGAACTGCGAGGCGGCCGTCTCGGAACGGACATTTACATGCGCGCCGATTCCCGTCTGGTAGGCTATTCGTATCTGACCGTGCGACCCTCGGTGGACTACTATGGCGGGCTGCCGTTCCAATACATCGACGGAGGGGACGGCGCAATCACGGTACCGGTAGGCGGCGGCCTGCTTCGAGCCAAGGCATTCGGCGGTTATAGCCCGGAACAGGTGCCTTTCGCAGACGCACAATGGGACTTGAGCGACTCGCCGATGCTCGGCGGCAATCTCGGCTATCAACTGGGCAGTTGGCAATTCCGTATTAGCTATGCCCAAATTCGTTACACCCGCAACCTGCCGCTGGACTATGCAACCTTGATGACAACCTTGCGCGGAATTCCGTTGCCGGGCGTCCAGGCAGCCGCAGATGCCATTACCATTCAGGGCACTACCAGCCGTCATTATTCGGCAGGCGTAATCTATGAAGAAGGCCCGCTGCAAGTGCAGCTTATGGCCAGCGGCGCCAAGCATGAAAGCGCCTTTTTTCAGGATGGCGTTGCCGGCTATCTTTTGACCGGTTACCGGGTCGGCGATGTCACACCTTTCGCAGGCTTGTCATGGAGCCGAAGCAATCCCGCTTTCTTGAACAGCACCGGCGTCCCCGCGCTCGATGCTGCGGTAACGGGCGCAATCGATGAAACCCATAGCGACCAGCACACCTACACGCTGGGCCTGCGCTGGGACTGCCACTCCGGCATGGATATAAAAGTACAGTGGGATGCGATTCGCGGCACCCCGAAATCCAAGTTCCTTTACCGTTGGGAGCAACCCGGTTGGACCGGTCAGACTCACGTGTTGTCGGCAGTCGTCGACTTTGCGTTCTGATAAGGGAAAACAACCATGTTGAACATCCTGTTTAGATTACTGTTTCTTCTGATAATGGCACGGATCGGAACGGCTCGGGCGGATTTGGTGCTGATCGCCAATGCCGCCATTGCCGAGAACACTATCAGCCGCGAGGAGGCCATCAACATTTACATGGGCCGGTTGCGCCGGTTTCCGTCGGGTGCGGCTGCCCAGCCGCTGGACCTGCCGCCCGGCGGCAGCGAAAAAGCGCTGTTCTACCGCCTGCTGGTCAATAAGGAGCTCTCCGATATTGACGCTTATTGGGCAAGATTGGTGTTTTCCGGCCGAGCTTCACCGCCGCGCACGGTCGGCAGCCTGAACGAAGTGGTCGAGCACGTAGCCAAGGAGCCTAACGTCATCGGCTATATCGATCGCAGCCTCGTCGACAAGAGAGTGAAGATTATTCTGGAATTGCCCTCGAAAGGAGAGCACTGATGCGCAAATTCTGGCCTAGCAGCATTCTTGTCCGTACCACGTTTATCCTGGCTGTCTCGGCCGGGCTGGTCGGTACCTTGTTCATCGACTTGGCCGCCACGGTCATCGCCGACCGTTTCCACCATCAGGCCCATGACCGGCTGGGGGAATTGATCGACACCGTCGAAAGAACGGTCAGCATCGCTTGTTATCTTCCTGATAAGCCGCTTGCCGGTGAGGTGGCCCAAGGACTGATGAAAAACAGGGAGATTGCATCCATCGTCATCTTCGATGCCAAGAAGGATCAATTGGCCGGGTTGTCTCGCCCGGTAGAACCAGTGGATACCGACCATCATGGACTGATCGAGATACGCCGCCCGGTCATGTCTCCTTTCGATCCGAACAGCGTGGTGGGGGAGATCGTGCTGATCCCCGACCATATCGAAATCACCCGGCGCATTGCCCAGAACGTGGATGACGTCAAAGGGCTGCTGGGCATCGAACTTACCATCCTCAGTCTGGTAGTCATCAGCATGATAGTGCTGATGGTCATTCGGCCTATCAGGCGTATTTCCGATGACCTGCATGCCATGAATGCGCCGGAAGGCGACAAGCTAAAGCCGCCGCGCGGCCATGCCGACGACGAAATCGGCCAGGTGGTGGAGAATGTCAATGCCTTGGTCGATGATCTGGTTTGCGCGCTGCATGAGGAACAGACCATCCGTGCGTATCGGGAGGCCGGCGAGAAGAAATACCTCGCCATCTTCGACAATGCCGAGGCGGGAATCTGTCTGTTGGAAACCGATGGCCGGGTAACCTCCCATAATCCTGCCTTTGCCCGCATGACCGGCCTCTGTCTGACAGCGAACCAACAAGGGAACGCCAACGCCCCGTCGCTAAAAGAACTGCAATGCCGCTATCCCGATAAAATAGAGACCGCCCTGAGCGCATGCCTGCAAGCGGATACTACCGTAACCGAAGATATCGAGTTACTCGACTCAAATTCAGGCAGCCTTTGGCTGCATCTGATTTTGACGCCCATTGGGCAAGGGCTGATACAGGGCATCATTAGCGACATCACCGAACTGACTTTGGCCAAACAGGCGGCCGAAGATGCGAGTAAAGCGAAATCGGCATTCCTTGCCAGCATGAGTCACGAGCTGCGCACGCCGCTTAACGCCATCATCGGCTTCGCGCAATTGCTGGAAATGGATGAATTGACGCCATTGCCCGATGAACACAAAATCGCGATAGGCCATATCATGAACAGCGGCCGGCATTTGCTGAACCTGATTAACGAAATCCTCGATCTGGCGCGTATCGAAAGCGGCAACCTGGATATTCGCCTGGAAAACGTTGTCTTGTCGCCGCTGATTGAAGAATCGGTGGCGCTGTCTCTGCCCAGCGCGGCGCCGCGGCAAATCAGCATTCGGCAGATGTGTTCCGGCGAAATATCTATTCGTGCCGATTTGTCGCGTCTGCGGCAGATTCTGCTGAATCTGTTGTCCAATGCCATTAAATACAACCGGTTGGGCGGTAGTGTGACGCTGTCCTGCGATAGGGTAAGCGATTATGTGCGCATCACCGTCGCCGATACCGGCTCCGGTATTCCCGATGAGCGCCGCCCGGAAATATTTCAGCCCTTCCATCGGCTGGGCGCCGAAAGAACCAATATCGAAGGCACCGGCATCGGTCTTGTCGTCTGCAAACGCTTGATTAAAGCCATGGGCGGACGCATCGGCTTTGACAGCACGACCGGTGTCGGCAGCCGATTCTGGATTGAATTGCCTCCTGCCGCAGGCGCTCGTGAAATAACCACGGTATTTTCTGTTGCGGCGCCGAAAAACAGCTTTGCTAAAACTCAGGCATTTGATAACCGCGTCGTCTATATTGAGGACAATCCGGCCAACATCAACGTGATGAAGCATGTGTTTCGGCTGCTCCCTGATATCGAACTGCTCATTGCCAAAAATGCCGAAAACGGGCTGGAGCTGATCCGCGCAACACAACCGGGGCTGGTGCTGATGGACATCAATCTTTCCGGCATGAGCGGCTTGGAGGCCATACACCGGCTTAAAGCCAACCCGGACACCGCCTCGATTCCGGTGATTGCCGTCAGCGCTGCGGCCATGTCCGGCGATGTTGACCTGGGCTTAAAATCCGGTGTGATTGCCTATCTGACCAAACCGTTCGACGTGCCTGATTTAATCGCTCAGGTGCGTAAGGGCTTGAATAAAACCAGTGAAGAGGACTTGATATGAACAAGTTACTGCCGGAAAATTTTGCCGGCCTGCGTAATCGGCTGTTCAATGATGCGTTGCTCTGGAGCAGCATTGCCGCCGTACCAGGGGTGGCGCTTTCCGTAGCCAGAATGCCGATCATCGGCTGGAAGACCTTATTTTCTCTGCATCTCTTACTGCTGGCCGCACTTTGGCTGCTATGGCTGGGCCGTACCCGCATTGCCTATCGTTTGCGCGTTTCCGGTTTGCTGACGGTTGCATGGTTAGCTACCTTTGCCGGCTTCATACAACTTGGCCCCATCGCTTTTGGCGGCCTGCATGTCCTCTTTTTCGCCTTTATCGCCATCCTGTTTCTGAGTGGGCGGGTCGCGGCGTGGTTGATTGCCGGGAATGCGCTGTGCCTCACGCTTTTTGGCCTGGCCGCAAGCAGACATTGGCTTGAGTTCGACTTGGATTATCAGGTTTACGCTCATCATCCTTTAGCATGGGCGAACGCGATCTGGGTCATGACCGCTCATGCGATCATCTTGGCCCTGATCGGTTGGCGCATGGTGCAAAGTGTGCTCGTGCGCGAAGCCGTAGCGTCCGAATTAGCCGGCCACCAGCAAAAAATTGCCGCCAATGTGCCGGGAGTCATCTATCAAATGATATGCAGTCACAATGGCGGGATAAGCTTTCCTTATATCAGCGAAGGCTCCCGCCGGGTTTTGGGCATTGATCCGGAACGGCTGATGGCAGACGCCGCCATGGTTTCCTCGCTGATACACCCGGACGATAGGGTACGGATTCAGGAATCGCTTCAAGTCGCCGGCCGTGATCTTACGCCTTCTTATGAATCGCTTCGAATCGTGCTTCCGCAGCGCGATGTCATCTGGGTGGAGATCAATTCGACGCCTGAACGACTGGCCGACGGGGACACGCTGTGGCATGGTTTTATGCGTGATATTACTCCGCTCAAGATAGCGGAACAGCGCCTTTCCGCCTCTTTGGAAAACACGCCTCATGTCGCCGTGCAATGGTATGGCCTGGATGGCCGGGTGCAATATTGGAACCATGCTTCCGAACTGATCTTCGGCTGGACTACGGCAGAGGCCACCGGCAAAACACTCGGCCAGCTGATGCAAACCGAAGAACAGGCGTACGACTTTCATTCTACCCTGGCCTGGATCAACACTCACAAGCAAGCGGTCGGCCCCGTTGAATATATCACTCGGCATCGTGATGGCCGGCAAATCATTACCTCCTCCACGATTTTTCCGATTGCCGGCGAGAGCACGCCGTTATTTGTTTGTATGGATGTCGATATTACCGAACGCAAGCAGGCTGAAACGGCATTGGAACAAGCCAAATTGGAAGCGGAACTCGCCAGTCTGGCTAAGTCGGAATTTCTGACCAACATGAGCCACGAATTGCGTACGCCGCTGAATGCCATTATCGGGTTTTCTCAATTGCTGGACATGGACAAGCTGACCCCGGCCGATGCCAAAAAAGAAGCGGTTGGACACATTATGAACAGCGGCCGCCACCTGCTCAACCTGATTAACGAAATCCTCGATCTGGCGCGTATCGAAAGCGGCAAAACGGATTTTAAAATCGGAACCCATGCGCTGTTACCGTTAATCGACCAGGCCGTGTCGCTCTCGCTTCCCGCGGCAACATCCCGCAATATTGCTATCCAATACCATTGCCGCAATGAAATGTGCCTGAAAGCCGACCTGTCGCGGGTACGGCAGATCCTGCTGAACCTGTTGTCCAATGCAATCAAGTATAATCGGCAGGGCGGCAGCGTGACCCTGTCTTGCGAAGTGGTGAGCGGCTCTGTGCGGGTGACTATCGCCGATACCGGCGTCGGTATTCCCAATGAGCGCCATTCGGAGGTATTCCAGGCATTTCATCGTCTTGGCGCCGAAAAATCCGGTATCGAAGGAACCGGCATGGGTCTGGTCATCTGTAAAAGGCTGATTGAAGGCATGGGCGGAGGTATCGGTTTTGACAGCGTCCCCGGTGTCGGCAGCCGCTTTTGGTTCGAACTGCCTCATGCCTTACCCGAATACGAAGTTTCCACGGAACTTTCAATTAAAACGAAAGAGGATGCATCCAATCAACAACAAGCAAGCGGAAAATATGTACTCTATATCGAGGACAGCCCGGTCAATGTAGAAGTCATGAAGCATGTTTTTCGCATGCATCAAGACATTGACTTATTGACCGCCGAAAATGCCGAAATCGGGCTGGCAATGATTCATCAGGCTAAACCGGATTTGGTGCTGATGGACATTAACCTGCCCAACATGAGCGGACTGGAGGCCTTGCATACACTCAAGATCAATCCGGACACTGCTGCCATCCCGGTCATTGCCGTCAGTGCGGCGGCCATGCCCGGCGATATTGAGGCCGGGCTAAAAGCCGGTTTTCAGGCCTATCTGACCAAACCGTTCGACGTACCTGAACTGAATACTCTGATCCGAAAAGCTTTGCAGAAACCTGCCGCCTAAAGAGATAAATACACAGCCAATCAGCAACATGCCCGGCCTATACATATAGAGTCCGAAATGAATAAAGCGACATCGTTGGGTGTCATTGCCATTAAGTTTAGCGTTGTAGGAGCGGGCCATGCCCGCGATGAAGGCGCTACAACTCAGCTATCGTTGCGCAAATATCGCGGGCATGGCCCGCTCCTACCGACGTCAAGACGCTTAACTTAATGGCAACGCGCCGGAGCGTGAGAACGATAGCGGACCCTCTCCAGACTTTGCGTCGCTATATTAATTCTGGACTCTATACTGTGTCTAACTGCCCAACGCCAAAGAAGCTAATGACATTAATTAATAATTTAATAAACTATACTCACCGGAAAAAACAATAAGAGACAGTATATGAAAATCAATATGCCGATAACTAACGTGGAATACATACTTAAAGAGACTGACTCCATAGTATCCAAGACCGATTTAAAAGGAACGATTACCTATATCAATGAAGACTTTCTTCGTGTCAGCGGATTCACCAAAGAAGAACTGATCGGCTCCCCTCACAATATAGTGCGGCATCCTGACATGCCGTCTGAAGCATTTGCGGATCTGTGGAAGGCATTAGAAGAGAATCGCTCATGGACCGGGCTGGTCAAGAATCGCTGCAAAAACGGTGACTTTTACTGGGTGTTAGCCAATGCCACCTCCTATTATGAAAACGATCAGTTAGCCGGTTATATGTCGGTACGCAGCAAACCCAGTCTCGAACAAGTCAATGCGGCCGATGCCGCCTACCGGCTGTTTAAGGACGGTAAAGCCGGTAGCCTGAAAATTCAGGATGGAAAAGTCGTTAAATCGGCTTTTTTGGGAAAACTTAATCCGTTCAAGAAGCCGACGATCAAAACCCGCTTAATCAATGTTATCGGTCTGCTGAGCGTATTAATGACGATCATCGGCAGTCTCGGCTTGCATGGCATGAGCAAAGCCGATGAGGGTCTGCGCACTGTGTATGAGGATCGTACCGTGCCGATGAACCAGATAGCCTCTATCAAGGAGCTGATGTTGACCAACCAATTGAGAATTACCGCCGCCTTGGTTAGCCCAACGCCTGAAGTCATCCGGACAAACACCGCTGAAGTGGAACAAAACATCGCGCAAATAACTAAAACTTGGGCGGCATACATGGCCACTTACTTAACCGCAGAGGAAAAAAACCTGGCCGACAAGTTTACCGCGGACAGAAAGCTGTTTGTAGAAGAAGGTTTGAAACCTACCCTTGCCGCACTGAAAAGCCATGATATTGAACTCGCCAATAAGCTTGTTATAGGCAAGATTAGCCCGCTTTTTAAGCCGGCTAGCGAAGATGTCAAGCTTCTGATGCAATTACAGGTCGATATCGCCAAGCAGGAGTTTGAATTGGCCCAGTCGCGCTATAACCAAACCCGCAGCATCGCCATCGGCTTGATCGTAATCGGGATTATGCTGGCCCTATGGCGCGGCTTTATCCTGATTCGTGTTATTGTGCATCCGCTTAATGGCGCTATTAGAGACTTTGGCCGCATGGCCCAAGGCAACTATAACAACACCATTGACATTGAATGCCATGATGAAATCGGCAAGGTGATGGAAGCGCTTAAATCAATGCAGATCAAACTCGGTTTCGATATTGCGGAAAGCAAACGTATTGCCGATGAGAGTTTGCGCATCAAAACCGGCCTGGACAGCTCCACCTCAGCGATTACCATATCGGATACTAATACCCTGCTGATCCACATGACCCCGGCGGCGAAAGAGCTTCTTGGCTCTATCGGCGGCCCCGGTTTCAATGTCGACGCCCTTTACGGCAACAGCCTCTCCAGTCTGTTCAATAATGCGGAGGCTGCCGCTAAATTCGATCGTGCCGCACAAACCGGCGAGGACGTGGACCTTTTCTTCCACGATCATTATCTCCGCTTAGCCGCCCGTCCCATCATTGGCGAAAACGGTAAATCGCTGGGCCGGGTAACGCAATGGCTGGATCGCACCGCCGAAGTCGTGGTAGAGCACGAAGTGGCTGCCCTTGTGCATGGTGCGGTCATGGGCGATTTCACCCGGCGTATCGATATGCCGGGCAAAAAAGACTTCTTTAAACAACTGGGCGAGGGACTTAACGAACTGATGGAAATGACCGAAACCGGCATCAATGACGTGGTGCGCGTACTGGGCGCACTATCCCGTAGCGACCTGACCCAAACGATTACCAATGACTACGCCGGTAGTTTCGATCAAATGAAGAATGACGCCAACACCACGGTGGAAAAGCTCAAGGAAATCATCAACCAAATCAAAGAAGCCACCGACAACATCAACACCGGAGCCAAGGAAATCGCCTCCGGCAATAATGACCTGTCGCATCGCACCGAAGAGCAAGCCGCCAGC
>JAUGSS010000035.1:0-40011 GCA_044426515.1 Methylococcaceae bacterium
CAGGGGGGATTAGTAAAACCTTCGCATAAACGCTTAGTATAGACGCTATTTTTCAAGATGTAGTGCCACTTGAGATTTTTTTGATTCGTAAGATTATGATTATATGGTTATTTTATTTTGGCGTGTTAAACTTGGGTTAACGCCGTCAACAGGATGTCATTGATGCGGGTTCTATATACGCTCGGCACTTGCTGCAATAAAGCTTCGGTTTCGATTTCCGTTAATGTGACCGTCCATGCCGTCGTGCTCGCTACACTGTTTTGTCCTTGCGGATAATCGACCGGCAACAAGGCTGCTTGTTGATGACTCAGCCAATAATCGGCTTCCTTTTGTACAGCGGCGCTTTTTGCATACTCAGGCAACTGCATGGCCCATTGTTTGAACGAAGTGGTTTTCGAAGGCAGCTTAACGGTCAGTCCGTCAGCCAATTGCTGATAAACCGTATGCAGGTCTTCCAGTAAAATACGCCACGATACGGCATCGACCGCCAAATGATGGATGACCCATAATAATCGTTGCGCACCTGCTTCCCGGCTATCGAATAACACCACCGCCAGCAACGGCCCTTTCGTCAAATTGAGACTGCGCTGCTGCTCGGCGCAGATCGTTGCAATATGTTGTTGCCGCTGCTCGGGGAGTACTTCATCCGGATTGACGCACAGAAATGACGGCGCCAGTTGTTTTTGCTTGACGGCTTTTAGGCCACCGTCTTGCCTGGAAAAAGTCAGCCGCAACGCATCGTGATGATCGACCAGTTTCAGGATGGCCTGTTGCAAGATGACCGAATCCAACCGCGTTGTTGATTGCAACAGTACCGACTGGTTCCAATGATGCGGATTGACGAGGTCAAGCTCGAAAAACCATTGCTGAATCGGCGTTAGCGGCACTTCGCCTACGACCAGGCCCTGTTCCGCCGAAAATTTTTCAGTCGCGCCCGAGCCGATGCCGGTTCCGATAATGGCTGCCGCCAATTCGGCGATGGTCTGATATTGGAACAACTGCTTGGCGGTCAGCGTTAAACCGGCCTGATGCGCGCGGCTGACCGCCTGAATACTGAGTATCGAATCGCCGCCCAAATTAAAGAAATTGTCATGAATGCTTAAGCGCTGTACACCGAGCAATTGGCTCCAGATTTCCGCCAGCGTTTGCTCGATGGCACTGCGCGGGGCAACGTCTATACGCTTGTCCTGCTGCGAATCGTCCGGCTCGGGCAAGGCTTTGCTGTCCACTTTGCCGTTAGGCGTCAACGGCAGTCTATCCAGACGGACGAATGCCGACGGCACCATATAATCGGGTAGGCTCTGTCTAAGATAGCTCTGCAAGTGTTGGCTTTCCGGCACAGACGACGGCTGACCGACGATATAGGCAATCAGGCGTTTATTGCCCGGATTGTTGTCTTTTGCCAGCACCGCGGCGGCTTCGATGCCTGGATGTTGCTGCAACCGGGTTTCGATTTCACCCAACTCGATCCGATAGCCGCGAATCTTGACCTGGTTGTCTATGCGGCCTAAAAATTCAATCTCGCCATCGGCGCGAAAGCGCGCCAGATCGCCGGTTTTGTAAAGCCGCTCGCCGCCCGTACCGAACGGGTTGGGAATAAATTTTTCCGCAGTCAGCATTGGCTGGTTCAGGTAGCCTTGCGCCAAACCGGCTCCGCCTATGCACAGCTCGCCGCTGACGCCTATTGGTAGCGGTTGGTGTTGCTTGTCCAAAATATAAATCCGCACGTTATCGATGGGCCGTCCTATCGGCAGCATGGTGCCGATGTCATCTTTTGTGCTGTGATAAACGCTGCTCCAAACCGTGCCTTCCGTGGGGCCGTATTCGTTATAAAACCGAACCTCTGGCAGCTTGCGGTGATGCTCGGCGGCGATATCGCCCGAACAAGCCTCGCCTGCGACGATAACCGCTTGCAGCGTTTTTAAATGAGCAAGATTTCCGTCATTGATGATGGCCGTATAAAACGAAGGCAGGGCCAGCAAATGAGTAACCTTGTGTTGATTAATCAGTTCGGCCAGGGCGACGGGATCGGTCAAGTCCTCTTGTTGCGGCAGGCATAGGCATCCGCCTTGGCTTAATGTCCAAAATATCCCGGCGACCGAGCTGTCGAAGGCAAACGAGGACAGCAGCAAGAAGCATCCCACCGGCTCGAGGTAATAATCCGTCCGGGCTAATGTCGAATGCAGCAAGTTGCGACGGCTGACCGCAACCCCTTTGGGCTGCCCGGTGGAACCTGATGTGTAAATGATATAGGCGGTGTTATCCGGCGATACCGGGCGGGACGCTGTGCGCTTTTCTTGGCCTTGGCCTGAGTCTTCATCCAAACAAAGCATCTTGATCGCGCGATGCTTGAACTTGTCGATCAACGCGCTTTGGGTCAGCAATAACTCGATACCGGCATCGTGAAGCATGTAATCCAGCCGATCCTCGGGATAGGCCGGGTCCAACGGAACATAGGCCGCCCCGGCTTTGAGCACGGCCAGCAAGCCGACAATCAGCTCTATGGAACGCTCGGCACAGACGCCAACCCGGCATTCGGGGCCGATCCCCAAATCCAATAACCGTCCGGCCCATAGCTCCGCGCGACGGTTAAGTTCGCCGTAGCTGATACGCTGACCGGCGAAAGCCAATGCCGTTTTATCCGGCATTGCTTGCGCCTGCTGTTCAAAAAGCCGGTGAATCGCTGTAGGGCGTGCCGTGCGCGCCTTGGCACTTAAGGCGCGCACGGCACGCCCACTCCAGTCGTCAACCAACTGCCTGGTTTCCGCTTCGGACATCAGCGGCAATTGTTTCAACGGCAGTTCGGAGGTGCTGATAACGCCTGCCAACAGTATTTGCAGATGTCCGGCCATTCTGGCGATCGTTTCGGCATCGAATAAATCGGTGCTGTATTCGAAACTGCTCAGCAGCTTGCCACCGCTTTCATCGACAAACAAACTCAGGTCGAATTGGGCTCTGCGGTTGTTCATCGTCAGCGGCACGGCCGACACCGCCTGCATCCGAAAATCCGGCATCGGCACATTCTGCACCGCCAGCATCACCTGGAACAAAGGCGCATGACTGGTATTGCGAACCGGATGCAGCGCATCCAGCAATTGGCCGAAGGAAAGTTCCTGATGATTTTGATCCTGCAAGGCTTGCTTGCGCAGTTGCAACAGCAGTTCCGAGAACGGCAGATCCGGTACTAACCGGCAACGCAACACCAGCGTATTGACAAAAAAGCCTATCAAGGCCGCAGTCCGGCTTTGGCTGCGCCCGGCTACCGGATAGCCGATACAGATGTCCTTGCTGCCGGTATAGCGGTACAGCAACGCGTTGAACGCGGCGGCCATGACCATGAACAGCGTGACCTTGTATTTTTTGCTCAATTCTTTCAGCGCGCGGCTTAATTCGGCGGGAACTTCGAAACTGTGTATGTCGCCCCGGTAGCTAGGTACCGGCGGTCGTGGCCGGTCGGTCGGCAATGCCAACAGTGGCGGTGCGCCGGCCAGTTTTTGCCGCCAATAATTCAGATGCTTGGCCCATTTTTCCTGTTGTCCGCGTTGCCATAGGCAATAGTCGCCGTATTGAATCGGCAATTCCGGCAAGGCCGACGCTTTACCGTGGCTGTATGTGCCGTACAATCCGGAAACTTCCTGCATCAACACACCGACCGACCAGCGATCCGAGACTATATGATGCAGCGTCAACAGCAGGATATGCCGTCTGTCATTGAATATAATCAGCAATGCTCTTAGCGGCGGCTGTTCGGCAAGCCGGAATGGATGGCGGATAAAATCGCCGGAGCACTGTTGGAACAGTTCCGCCGCCCGTTCCTGATCGAATTCGGCAAGATCCAGATAAGCCAACGGCAAACCGCCGCCAGGCAAAACCTGTTGCTGACACTCGGCGACAAATCGGCTACGCAGGATTTCGTGGCGTCTAACCACCTCGTCCAAACTGTGTTGCAAGGCTTGCGTATTCAACAAGCCGTCGAATTGCACGGCACCGGCAACATTGTAGATCGAGTTGTCCGGCTCCAGCTGCGACATGATCCACAACCGTTCCTGAGAATAGGATAACGGTATCGGTTGGTCGTCGTTGCGTTTGCTAATAACACCGTCGGCCCGAGTGTCGGTTTTCCTGAGTCTGGCAATCAGTTGCGTGCGATTAACTTGTTGTTGCTTTCCCTGTGTTGTGTCGGTCATGATTTTTTCCATCCTCGTTCCCACGCGTTGCGAGGGAATGCATTGCAGGACGCGCTGCGTCCCGTATTAGTAAGATGCCTGATTTCTATACGATAACCGTGACTCGCGGCGCAGCGCGCCTTGACTGCATTCCCACGCAACGCGCTCATCGTTATACTCAACTCTGCCCCGTCTACCGGGGTTCGGCGACAATCACCCGGTAGGCGTGCCGTGCGCGCCTTGGGAGCTAAGGCGCGCACGGCACGCTCATTGCACTCCGGCCTCCCTGCCGGAATGATGGTGTTGCAGATACTTGTGTATAAAGACGAGCGCAGCGCGTGGGAACGAGAGATTTCGTGTTTTTCGTGCTTTTCGTGGATAAATCGTCATTTTTAGAATCAACCGCCCAAATGAATCTCATCCCTGCCATACAACCTGCGCGCATCGGCGAAACCTTTGCGTTGACAAGCCTCCACCACTTTGCCGATTTCCTGAATATAGGCATCGTTATCTTCCGGCTCCAAAGCCATGAAATATTGCAGCCAGGGTTCGCGGCCTATGGCGTAGATATAAACCCGTTCGGTTTTAACCGCGTCCAGCAGGCTCAAAGCCGCATCGGCATCGCTGCCTTTCGAACGCCGCGACTGGCAATACTTGTGCTCGGGCAGTTTCGGCAGCAACGGGCCATACACCCAGGACAACGGCGCGCCTATGCATTCCATGCCCAAAAATACGGTCTGGATAGCGCCGTACTCCGCGCATAGATTTTCGTACATGCGCTGGTCAAGGCAGTTGGAATCGGCGGCAAACAGTATGCGCTGCCGGCCGGCGCTGATCAGGTAGGCGCTTTTGGCAAACGGTAGGTCGTTATGTTCGCCGAGAAACGGTGCTGCAATGATTTCTCCGCCGGGAAACGCAATCGTATCCAGCGCTTCGACTTCGGTCACATTAGTAAAGCCCAATTCACGCGCCATCAGTTTCATCGAAATGTCGCCGTAAAAAATGCCTGAACTTTTCGGCACCACCAGACAGCCGACTTTGTGCCGAAGGCGCAGTAGCGTCTCAAACACGTAGTGATCGTGATGGACATGAGTAATCAGCACATAATCGATACGCGGCGGCAAATCCTGAAAACTGTAGCGTTCGATGCCGCCCTGACTGGGTTGTATCGCAATGAACGGGTCGATCAAAATCGCAACACCGTTATATTCGATCAATACACCGGCATGCCCGAGATAGCGGACCCGAACGCCCTTATCTTTCCAGGCTTCGACCAAGCGCGGCGGTTGGTCGGTAAGCAGATTGATCAGCTTTTTGTCATCGCCGGCATCGAGCCCCAACACCTCGCGTATATAAGCCAAAGGTTTCGGCTCACTGTCCAGTTTGAACAGTTCGTCGATTTGCGTTTGGGCAAACGGGATAGTCCATTCGATGCTGTCGTCTTCAGGCAAGCGCGGCGTGCTCATGTAATAAGGCCGGGCGCGGTCGTGAGTCTGAGTAAACAGGCGCAACGATTGCAGATGATTTTTGTAATGCGGGCTTTTGTAAAACAGGCTTTCGATGCAACGCACGATAGGCCGGTTGTTGTAGTCGTACAGCAATTCGACATAGCCGCGCAACGACTCTGGCAGCATCGCGTAATACGGTTCCAGGCTTTGTCCTGCGGCCTCCCGGTCCAGCTGGTTCTGGAAGTCGATCAAATCCCGAGCCATTTGCAGATTGCCTCCGTGCTCGCTGTCCATCCGCTTCAGCATCTGCTCGATTTCCGCCATCCGCTCGACCGGAATATTGACAAACGCTCCGCCCAGCAATTTTGGATTAGCGCTGGATTTAACGTGAATTTTGGGGTTTTGCAGATACGAACTCAGGTTTTTCTTCTGATAATTCAGCATGTGCAGACTATAAGGCACCGGCGAAAAGGTATGCGGCCAAGCCACCCAATTATCGACCAGCGCTTCCACCGCTGTCGAATCGGCTAGGCGGTACAGGGTTTTATCGTTCATGATGTTGTTTTCCAGTCATTGCAATTATTTAGGGTTGAATTAAGCGGAAATACCGGGCATTTATTTAGCAAGATTAATCACGAAGCACACGAAATTCGGCCTCATTCCCACGCGCTACACTCATTTTTATGTACAAGTATCTTTTCAAGCTCCGGAGCTTGGAAACCTCGTGCCGTGCGCGCCAAAACCCTGAAGAAGGCGCGCGCGGCACGAGGCTTCATCCGAGTTCGCCGATGCGCTGAACAAAGTGAAGCGCATCGTTCATTCCACAACTTCAAGCGACTCCGTCGCCTGATACTCCGTCATCCGATCAACAAACTTGGCGACAGTCGCGGCTTCGAACAAAATATTGACCGGCACTTCGATATTGAATAGCTCCTGCACTTTAGCCGTTACCTGTACCCCGGATAATGAATGACCGCCCAGTTCGAAAAAGTCGTCATGAATGCTCAGTTGCTGAACCCCCAGCACTTCGCGCCAAATGTCGGCTACGGCTTGTTCCGCTTCATCGCGCGGTGCAACGTGAGAAGGTGCGTTGTCGATTTGGCTTAGCGATGCAGGCAGCGCGTTGCGATTCAGTTTGCCGTTGGCATTCAACGGCATCGCGTCCAGCCATAGCCAAGCTGAAGGCAGCATGTACTCCGGCAAACAGTGTTTGATATGCGCTTTTAAATCTTCGGTATCGGTCGTATTGCCGGATTCCGCAACCAGATAAGCAGTCAGGCGCTTATTGCCCTGTACATCCTCGCGAACGGCCACTGCCGCTGCTTTTATCGACGGATGGCGCAATAAACAAGCTTCGATTTCGCCCAACTCTATCCGGTAACCCCTGATTTTGACTTGTTGATCGAGACGGCCTAAAAACTCGATATTGCCGTCGGCGAGATAGCGCGCCAGATCGCCGCTCTTGTACAACCGGCCCCCGGCCGCGCCAAACGGATCGGGGATGAATTTCTCCGCAGTCAGCCCGGCTCGATCCAGATAACCGCGGCTGATGCCGTTACCGCCGATCAGTAATTCTCCGGCAACGCCGACAGGCAGTTTGTTCAATGCGGCGTCCACGACATAAATACGCATATTGCTAATCGGTTTACCGATCGGCACGGAGTCTTCAGTATGCGGCTGAGTGACGGCATAAACGCTGCTCCAGACCGTGGCTTCGGTGGGGCCGTATTCGTTAAACAAAGCCGTATCCGGCAAACGTTTGCAATGCAGCTCAGTAAGCGGGTTGGTGCAGGCTTCACCGGCAACGACCACCGTGTTCAAGGTTTTCAAGGCGGCAGCCGGCACATGCTCCAGCAATAGTTGATAAAGCGACGGCAACGCCAGCAAATGCGTTACCCGGCGATATTCGATCAGCGCGCCCAAAGCGACCGGATCCTTAACCCGGCTATCCTCCGGCAAACACAAACAGCCGCCCTGGCTCAGCGTCCAAAAAATCCCCGCCACCGAACTGTCGAACGCAAACGACGACAGCAGCAAGTAACAGCCGACCGGCTCACGGTAATAGGCGCTTCGAGCCCAAGTGGAGTGCATCAGGTTGCCGTGGCCGACTATCACGCCTTTGGCTGCGCCGGTCGAGCCCGAGGTGTAAATAACATAGGCTGTATGGCCTGCGTGCAGTGGTATTTTGGGATTATCGCTGCTGTACTCGGCATAAGCGTCAACATCATCCACGCACATCGCGGTATCGGCAAAATCCAGGCTAGGCAGCAGCGCGGTACTTGTCAGCAGCCATTCGCAGCCCGCGTCCCGGATTAAATAAGTCTGACGATCTTTAGGATAAGCCGGATCGACAGGCACGTAAACCGCGCCGGCTTTGAGTATCGCCAAGATCCCCACCACCAATTCCGGACAACGCTGTATGCACAAAGCGACGCGCTTTTCCGCACCCGCGCCTTGCGCCCGCAGCCAATGCGCCAGACGGTTGGCCTGTGCATTAAGCTCGGCATAGCTAAGACGCCGTTCCTGATAGACCAAGGCGGCGGCTTGCGGTTGTTGCCCGGCAACGGCTTCGAAAACGCCGTGTATTGTGTCGCTATGCGGGTAACTGACATCGGTTGCGTTCCATGCCGCCAATTGCTTACGTTCCGGAACGGTCAGCAGCGGCAGTTCCGACAGTCGGTCTTTGGGATTGGCGACTATGCCGTGCAGCAGGCATTGAAAATGGGCGATAAGCCTTAACACCGTAGTGCGCGGCAACAGCTCGCTACGGTACTGAAACGAAGCCGCCAAACCCTGCCGGGTCTCCGCCATCAGCAAGGCTAAATCGAATTGCGCGCTAACCTCTTCCAGGGCATAGCTTTCGGCCGACAGGCCCGGCCAATCCAGCGCGCTGCCCGGTATGCCTAAAGCCAGCTCGGCTGCGTCGGGTGAAGCACCGCTTTGCAGCACGAACCAGGTCCGGTAAAACGCCGATGTCCCCTGCTCGCGCTCGGGTTGCAATTTTTCCACCAACAGCGAAAACGGATAATGCTGATGCGCCAGAGCATCCAGCACAATCGTGTTGATCTCGGCCAAATAATCGCTAAAACGCTGCTCGGCGGCAGGGTGCGAACGCAGCGCCACCGGATTGACGAAATAACCGACAGTATCGGCAAAATCCCGTTTCGGCCTACCCAGCGTCGGCGAACCGACGATGATGTCGTGCCGGCCGCTATAACGGTAAAGCAGGGTTTTGAATGCAGTCAGCAACAACGTATACAAGGTCGTGCGATTGTCGGCAGCCAGTCGTTTAAGCTTTTGCAGGGTAAGCGGTGCGATATGCAGCGTTTCCGCACGGCCTTGGCATGATGGCGAACCGAAGGTTTTTCGTTCGCCGGGCAACGCCGGTTTTGGCAGTTCGCCTGACAGTTGCTGTTGCCAGTATTGCCAGTCCTGCTCAGCGCGCTGATCGGCCAAATAGGCCGTTTGCCAAGCTATATAATCGGCATAACTCGCCATAGGCTTTGGTAAAGCCGCAATATGCCCGCTTATCAGCCCAAGATAAAGCGCCTTGAATTCTTCCAGCAAGACAGTCAACGAGCGGAAATCGACGACGATGTGATGCGCACAAAATACCAGAACATGATCGTCGTCAACACAGCTGAACGAGGCCGCTCTCAACAGCGGTCCGTGCTCTAAATCGAACGCTTTGCGCACGAAAGCGGTGATGCTTTTGCTGCGCTGCTGTTCGTCGCCGCAACTCACGCTCTCCAGCCTGGGCTGGGTCTTCGCCGGTATGATGCGTACGTTCAGGGCCTGACGGTTAAAGCGGAAGCCGCTACGTAATTGCGCATGGCGCTCGAACAACTTAAGCAATGCGCCGTTTAATGCCGTTTTATCAAACTTGCCACAGATGCGAATTGCAACCGGCATGTTGTATAACGAGCTGTCGGCCTCTATCCGGTTAACGGTCCACAACGCCTGCTGCCCAAACGATAGCGTGTCTTCAACCGCCACCGGGGCAATTTGTGCTTGACCGGTCTTAGCCAACTTTAACGCCTGTTCCGCGCACTCCGCTAAGGAATGATTGCCGAGCAGCTGTACCAGCGGAAAATCGACAGCCAACAACTCGTCGATAAAGTATTTCAATTCCACCGCTTTCAGCGAATCCATACCCAGACTCGGCAGCGATTGTGCTATGTCCACAGTCTCGGCTGCCAATCCTGACAGCACCGCTACCTTCTCGGCCAGATACTGTGCCAGTAAACCCGGACCCTCGGTATCGGCAGTCGCCAGCAAGGCTTGTCGTAATAAAGTCCGTTCCAGGCTAGTCGTCGACTCCGCCGGTTCCCGCGCTTGAATTTTGCAACTGGCGGTTGCTACGCAGTTTTCAGCGTTCAGCATATCAACGGCAACAACCTTAAATTGCTGCTGTTCGAAGGCCAGCCGACAAGCCGAGCGCCTGATTTTTCCGCTGCTGGTTTTCAAGATCGAACCCGGTTTCAGCAGCAGGATAGTATCGGCCTGTATGCCGCATGCCTCGGCCAGACGGGCGCGTATCGCGGCAAACTCGGCATGGTAATCGGATTGTCTTAAGCGGTTGCGTTTTAATTCGGCCAATACAACCAGTTTTTCGCCGTCGTTTCCGCTCACCGCAAAGGCGGCTGCACAGCCGGGGTTTAGTGCATCCGTCGCCGCTTCGAGCGCATATTCCAGATCCTGAGGATAATAGTTGCGGCCACGGATGATGATCAGGTCCTTTAGCCGTCCTGAAACGAACAATTCTCCATCCTTAATAAAGCCTAAATCGCCGGTACGCAGCCAAAGGTCTCGATCGTTTGCATCAGCGATAAAAGTTTGCTCGGTGGCCGGCAAATTTTGCCAATAACCCCGACTGATACTGGGGCCGCCGAGTTGAATCTCGCCGATCCGGCCGCCGCATAGCTCGCCGAATTCCGGATCGACGATGCGAATCCGTTGCGCGGCGTCAACATCAATGCTGCCGCAGCCGACCAAATGCCTCCTAATCGCATCATTGCCGTCGATGGCGGGATCGGCCTTGCCCTGTTCCAGAGCGGCCTGGTAAAAAGCCGCCACTATAGGCTCGGCATTTTTATCGCCGCCGGTAGCCAGCAAAGTCGCTTCCGCCAAGCCGTAACAAGGATAAAAAGCTTTACGGCTAAATCCACAGCCTGCGAAAGCGGCGGTAAAACGATCCAAGGTATCGGGGTTAATCGGCTCCGCGCCGTTGAAAGCCAAGCGCCAGCTGCCAAGATCCAAGCCCGCTTTTTCTTCGACGGTAATTTTTTGGGCGCACAACTCGAACGCAAAATTCGGCCCGCCGCTGGTGTGGGCGCGATAGTCGCTGATCGCTTGCAACCAGAGGACAGGTTTTTCCAGAAACGCCATCGGCGACATTAAAATAGCGCCGGCTCCGCAATATAAGGGCTGCATGACATTGCCGATCAAGCCCATGTCATGATAGAGCGGCAGCCAACCGACCACTGTCGAATCGGCATTATGACCGAAGCGCCGCTTGATCAGTTGCTGATTCGCCATCAGATTGCCGTGGCTGATGATCACGCCCTTGGCGTTACCGGTGGAACCCGAGGTGTATTGCAAAAAAGCCGGATCATGGCCGTGCAATGCCGGCAAATGCCATGCACTTGTATCGACAGCAGCAAGACTGTCGGTAATCAACCATTTTTTATCTAACAAACCTGCACAGCCGCCTGTAAATTGGCTCACGGCATTGACTACGCTCTGCGTGCTGAGTATCACCGCTGCCTGACTGTCATCAATGATGGCCTGCAGCCGCGGCATGTGCCGGCCGTTGCTCGGCGGATACGCCGGCACTGCAATGATACCGGCGTAAAGGCAGGCGAAAAACGCCACGATATAATCCAATTCCGGCGGATACAGTAAAACAGCGCGCTCGCCTTGCATATCCAACGCCTGCAAGCTTACCGCCAGCTGTCTGGCCAATAAATCCAGCTCGCTATAAGTTATTGATTTGAGCTGCCGTTCGCCGTTTTCCAGGAAGGTATAGGCCGTACGTGACGGTTGCCGTTCCGCCCGCAACCGCAATATTTCAACCAGTGACGCAGCGTTGTTGATCGGCGCATTTTCGTCGGCGCCGTCAAAGCTGCGCTGTTTATTTAACATATCTGCTCCACCCTTTAATTTCATAAGATCGTCTTTTGAATTACAGTTCTATAGGCCGAAATAAACCCGTTTGGCGGCACGCCGTCTCGCGCTATGCCCTTGGCAAGCTCGGGACAGGCTTGGGAGGTCTTATTCCGAACTACATTGCTGCCGAACGCCTGGACTGATAATCGGCGGCAAGTTCTAAATCGGTCGGGACATGAAAACCCAGCCGGTCCCGGCAATAATTCCGCCAAGCTTCAGAAACCCGGTCAAACACAACATCTTCGCCATGCCACATCGATGCGGTAACGCTAAAGTCGTGATGCAAATAAACCACGGCATCGTCCGCCGATGTTTGCCCAGCCTGCCAGCCGGCCGGGTTGAGATCGAACATTTTGACCGGATAGGCCTTGCAATAAGGACGAACAGGCCTCTCCGGCGCAATGCCGCTGTTTTGCTCGGCCTGTTGCAGCAGGACTGCAACGTCCACCTGCGCGGCCGCCAAGGCGATTTGATAAGGCGTCCTGAGATCGCGGCCGCTGTTAAACGCATCGGCGCCGGCTTCGAGCAAAGTCAGGACAATAGCCGAATCGCCACGGCCGGCCGCCCAATTCAATGCCGTCCAGCCGTAATCGTCCTTTTGCTCCAAATTCTCGCCGCCTTCAATCAAAGCTTGTATCCGATTAACGTCGCCCGCTTTCGCGGCTTCGATCAGCTGTGGTTCGCTCATAAACCATTCCTTATAAAATGTGGAAAAAACGCAATACCGGACTGGAGCTAAATCGCTCCAGTACAGAGTGGACGATTGACTGTAATTTTTTCCTCATAGCTATTTTCGATATAATCAATCTAACTACGGCAGACAGATAAAATAAGAAAGCGATGGCTGGAAACGGCCATCATTTGAGGGTGTTTCTTAGAAGCCCCTAGAGTTTTGACTTTCGTGGATCAAATGATTTTTCCAGGAGTTTGTCTGACTTGCCCGGCGTAATTCAGATAAGATGATTCCTCTATCCGGAGGCTTCTCCCATGAGCAACCCATTCATAACCATCGAATGCAATCAGACGTTTGTCATTCCCGCGCAGCTCAATAGAGTTTACGGCATGACCTGCGCCGAAATCGCTATGAAACTCGGTATACACCGATGAAGATAGGCATACAAACCTGGGGTTCTAATGGCGACATTCGTCCGATGCTGGCATTGGCCGATGGTCTGCAAAAAGCGGGGCACTCTGTGACGCTGGCAGTGAGCAGCATCGACAACCACAACTATCGCGAAATCTGCGAACGGTTGAAAATAGGCTATCGGCAAGTGCCGGAGCATATTGATTTCGATATGCAGGATTTTGCCCGGCGTTCGTTTCGGATGCATCCTTTGCAATGGCTGCGGGCATTGCTTGATGAAGCGTTCTTTCCCTATGAACAGGCCGTGTATCAGGCTGCCAAACAATTAGTTTCCGATAACGACTATGTGATCGGCCATCATTTTCTCTATCCTCTAAAGTTGGCCGCGCTACAGCAGCAGAAGCCTTTTTTCAGCGTGACCTTGTGCCATGCCGCCATAGCCAATCCTGCCGTCCCGCCGCTCAGCTTTCCTGATTTGGGCCGCCATATCAATAAATTGAGCTGGAGGCTGCTGGACACGGTATTCAATTGGGCATTGAAAAAACCGTTGAGCCGTTTATGGCTGGAAGCCGGAGAGACACCGCCAGACTATGTACTGACGGAGCTGCTCAGCTCGCAACAACTGAATCTGGTAGCGGTCGATCCGTGGTTTTGCCCTTCGTCTGAGCACTACCAACCGCATCATCAGGTCTGCGGCTTTCTGAATTTAACTGAAGATAGCCGGTATTGGACGATTCCGGCCAAGCTGGCTGAGTTTCTGGATAATGGCGATGCGCCGGTGTATATGACTTTCGGCAGTCTGCAACAGGCGGTGCCCGACTGGAGCATGGAGCTGTTTTTGGAGGCGGCGGCCTTGGCGGGGTGCCGAGCCATTATCCAGACCAGTTCAAAGCGTTATCCTGCCGATAGCCAAATCGACCCGGTCTATTTCATTGGCAGACATCCGCATCAGCCGCTGTTCAAACAGTGTGCGGCGATTGTTCATCACGGCGGTGCAGGCACTACCCATGCAGCAAGCCTATCGGGCTGCCCATCCGTAGTGCTGCCGTTTATGGACGAGCAATTATTCTGGGCCAGGCAACTGCAATCGCTGGGTTTGGCTGGAAAGCCTTTACCGGCAAAAAAGGTGACTGCCGCCGCCTTGGCTCAGGGCATACGGACGGTATTGGAGTCAAAGCCAATACGAGACAATGCCAGGCAAGCAAGTCTAGCAATGCAAAACAATGACGGAGTAACACGAGCGATACAGCTGCTGGAAGCGCAATTCTAAAAGTCAACAGTAGAAAACCATGTAGGATGAGGCGGCGTATACTGGAATATAAATTTGTATTGACAAGAATTTTTCTTTAATAAAAACTTTAGCCTTACCTAACAAGAGAGGCTGATTATGAAACAAAAATTTATACTAACGCTGGCATTATCGGTTCCATTCCTACTTCCGGGATACACTGTCGCTCAGGCGGCTCTACCGGATGACAAAGCAGCTTTCTCCTGTCTAAATGACCCGGTTATAGCGGAATCGGATACGTGGACCGTTTCCGATAGGTCAAGCCTCAACGCCTGGCTCTCCCAACATCCGGCATCTTCGACTTTTCCGACCCGGCAGTTCGGCAAGAAAGGTCTGATGCCCATATCCAATGAAGACATCAGCAACCTCGATCACTATCAACAAGCTCTGGATCAGTTGATCAACCCGCTACAGCCCAGTTGCGTACCGCTGGATTTAGCTGTCAGCGCCACCGATTTACATCTGACGCCGGAGCAAATGACTCACGCCAACATCGTCCCGATCACTGCCGAGGATAACAGTACGACGGGCTATCGAATGACCGCGATTGACTATGTCAACCAATCTCCTGGAGCATCACGCTCGGTACGGGTGTTTCGACTGGAATACAACGATCCCATCGGGCAACGTATCCCCGCTTATTTACTGGTTCCGGAAGATAAAACAGGTAACTTGTTGCAAGGGCCTTTGCCTGGCGTTCTGGCAATTCATCAGACTATCTCCTGCGGCAAGCGCGAATTAATCGGCGCCTGTCCGACCGAAGTCATCGATGAAGCCGGCAATACCATCGCCGGGGTCAAGGCCGGTGCTTTTGCCATGGAATTCGCGCGGCGCGGATTTGTCACCATAGCTCCCGACCTGATCGGTTACGGGGAACTGCAACAAACAATGGATCAAGGATTGGAATACAACACCGACTCCATGCGTAAAATCCGCTCATATTTTCCGGATGCAACAGTGGTCGGAACGGAACTCGGCTATTTGCAACGCGCAATTGACGCTTTGTTCGCTCAAGACATCGTTCAGGTCAAACCCGGCATCGGCGCCATTGGCCATTCCAAAGGCGGAACGCTGGCTCCCCTGATAAAAGTCTACGAGCCAAGGGTCAAGGTTGCGCTTGCCAATGCTCCGGGCATGAAATCATTGCGCGGTGATGATATTACCTACTTAGGCGAATTTCCGAACGGATTGGTAGGCAGTGTCGCCCGCTGGTGTGGTTGGGGCTATTTGCAACCAATGTGCCGGTATGACCACAATCTGAATAATCTAGCCTTGGATATGCATCATGTCTACGCTTTGGGGCTGCGTACAGGCACTTTGATGACGGTGCAGATCGAGGATGACGGCTATCCCGTGTATTGGAACACAATGAATTTTATCAACAAACAAGCTACTTTAGCGGCCAAAAAACAGGGCACGGAATATCGTTATAAAGTCATTCCCAGCGTGTTACGCAATGGAGTAGGCGCTCAATGTTTGTCCGATGCGAATGGAGACCACCAGAAAGTCAATGCCTGCCAAGAGAGATATTTTGCCAACCGACACGGGGTCTATCCCTATGCATGGATCAAATACCCCGATGCGGATGGCACCCACTTCGAAGATTACATGAAAGTTCCCGTATTAAAACCTCTTATGGATAGGATGGAAGTTTTACTCAAGAAATAATAGGCTGGATTTACAAGTTATTGGCGTTGCGAGCCATCGTATTGACTTGTTTATAACAGGTTTGGGCAGCGTCTTTTCGTTGCCCAACACAACATTTTAGCGGGTGATGATGTGACTAATGTAAAGCTAACCGGGCGCGGCACGGAAAGCTGAAGAATAAAACCGCATTGTAACCGTGCTCCGGTTGAGTGTAGGCTTAGGCATTAATGATACTCAAAGCAGCTTGCTTGACCAGAGCGGCAACTATGCCAATAGATAAAGCCAAATAACAGCAAATAACAGGGGTCACAAATAACAGGGGTCAGAGTAAACTTAAGTCATTCATCTGCCTTTTTCTTCCTCCAGCCAACAGGTCGGCCCATCTTTTTTGCCGTCATTCTCCGCCCGGTCAAACTTTCGATTTCCGCTTCAAATCGCCCATTGCCAAGTGCCATACCTTTATTTGCCGCAAGCCGAATATCTTCCAGCAATTTTCCTTCGATATGATGTTTAAATAATTCACGATACATTGACTGCCGCTCTATTGGCTCATCGCCTAACGCAAGGTACAAGGAATGCGATATACACAACCCCGATATTTTCCCCAAAGCATTTATCGGGTAACTCGACCAAGCATAATCTGAGGGGTGTTCCACCATCCCTGCTCTGACCGGATTTAACTCAATATAACGATAAAGTTGTAACAGGTAATCTTCTTCCTGTACGAGACAAGATTTAAATCGGCCTTCCCAAAGCGTCCCTGTCCGCTTGTAGCTAAAATTGAAATATCTCACATAGCGCCTACCCAGCGATTGCATCATCTGACTGACTGCATTCTCGGCTCTCGGTGTACACAGCAGATGCACATGGTTGGTCATTAATACCCAAGCATGAATATCTACCTGATATTTCCTGGAATAGTCTTTCAGCCAATCCGCATAAGCCGCAAAATCTTGTTCGCCAGCAAAGCACACCTGTCGGTTATTGCCCCGTTGAATCACATGCTGGGGTATCCCAATTGGACACACTCTGGATAGTCTTGCCATTTGTTTTACCCGAAATTATAGAGTAGAATGCAGTATAGCAGAGTTTAAGTTTAAGTTTACTCTGACCCCAGTTATTCTCTGACCCCAGTTATTACTGACCCCAGTTATTACCACCAGTTACCACCAGTTACCACCAGTTATTACCAGTTATTAGGCTCGAAACGTTCGCCGTATTCGGTTATCTTTCTCGGTAAAATCGTGTTCTGTTTGAGTTGCCGGATGATTATTTAGAGCTGGCACAGGCGCTATTAACCGGCTATTTCGAAAAATTGGAGGAGGGGTAATTCGTGGGGATACCTCAGGGTCTGACCCTGAGGTACTCTTTAATTATCGAATTATTTTAATATAAGCTGGCTTATACCAATAGTTTACATAAACAATATAATAAATACCGGTTGGCTTGGATTTTAGTGGGCAACAATCTTGTAAATCCACTCTCAGCATTTGCCACCCCCACCATTGTTTAATAAGCCAATTCTGATACCCCTTTGCAGACAGATTTTCTTGTGGCGGCCCAATCTTTTGGTAAATTTCGGCGAAATTCATATCGGCAAAGTCTGAAGCCCATGCTTCTGGAATCTGTTGCCCATAGGCAATAACTATTGCTTTTTTATATGCTTCAGAAAGTACAGTTAGTAATATCACTATACCAACTATCAGAGTAAAATTTTTTTTGTGCTTCACAATGAAAGTTCCTAACGAGACAGCAACGTTTATTGACCTATCCGCGTACAACTACAATGCCTATAGACCGGTGTACCTTGAGGTGATGTCGCTGGATCCCAAGGCCAGCCGGTTATATGTGAACCACCTGACCCAGCCCCAATTGTTGTTTTTCCAGGCTCCACAACAATAGCAACATGGCCGGAAGCAAAGCCGTAATCGTGGGCAATTGCAATAATATCGCCAGGTTGAGGATTGTTGGTAATAGGAAAATGAGGAATATAAGCACCTGGATCAGCCCATGTCCCGGCACTAATAGCACCACCTAAACCACCATACCGTCTAGGCGGTACATCTGTATTTTTCAAAGCGTCATCAACAAAGGTATTGCATTTATTTGTACTTGGTCCAGGACCGTGCTTGCCTTTAAAACCATAATCTGAATCATTATTTAATCCAAGCGCATCGTCTAGTACGTTTCTACAATCACACAAACCCGCCAGATCAACTAAATTAACCGGATCATTAACCACATACCCATACAAATTAGTATCCCCACCCGCAAACCCAATCGGGTCTTTAGCTGTCCACCTTCCTGTTTCCACATCATAATCCCTAGCCCCAAACCGGACAAGATGAGTATCCCTGTCATAGAGTCCTCCGGCATAGCCGAACGGCTGGAAGCCGGGATTGCTGTCTTGGATGACTTTGCCCCAAACATCGTAACTCATTTGTTGAATGACGGTGTTGGTCGCGACATCGACAACCAGCCTCGGGCTGCCAAGATGATCCTTGACGAGCCGATAAGTCACACCGCCTTTGATCATGAAGTCCGGCACGTTGGCACCGGTGGCGTAGACGAAACGGCTGACGATACTGTTATTACCATCCAGTTCGGCGATGGGTTTGAGTTGATCCTGATACAGAAAGCCCTGATCCAACACATTGTTGCGCTTTTTGCCGATCCTGCGGTTCTGGCCGTCGATCAGGTAGTCGATGGCGGTGCCGTTGGGCAAGGTGACCTGCCTCAGGTTGCCTAGCACATCGTAGTGATAGCGGGTCGCCGCAGTTCCTACGGACTTAGTTTTGAGTTCGCCATTGGCGGTGTAGTCATAACTGGCGTTGTTGTAATCGAGCAGACGGTCTTGGGCGTCGTAATGGGCAATGACGGCGCCGTTCAAATCGGTACGGTTGCCGTTGTCGTCATAGCCATAGCTGGACTGTACGATGCCGTTTTGTTTCACTTCGACCAGACGGCCTGCGACATCGTAAGCGTAGTCGAAGGTGCTGGTGCTGCCGCCTACGGTTTCGATTTTTTGCGTAATCCGGCCCAGTTTGTCGCGGCTAACGTCGGTTTTGTACAAGTCTGCCGTTGCGAACTTCGCCAGATAGTTGGTTACTTCACCGAAACCGTTGTAACTATAGCTATCGGTCAAGCTGCCGAGTGCGGTGCCGGTGAGCAGGCCGTTCCGGGCGTCACGCGTCAAGGTGAGATTGACGCCCAGAGTCGCGTTTCCGACTGAAGTGAGCAGACTGTCGTTGTCATAACCGAAGGTGAAGGCATTCGCGCCGTTGACCGATAAGGTCTTGATACGGAAATCGGCGTCGTAACTGCGGCTAACGGTACCGGCACCGGTCAAGGCGGTACCGGTCATCAGCGCTCCATCGTAAGCGTAGCTGAGCGTGATGTTGCCGGGCGCTGCCAGACTTTGCAAACGCCCTGCGCTATCGTAACTATAGGCGGTATCGCCATGCGATGCGGCCAAGGTTTGCAGCCGTCCGGCGCTATCGTAGATTAAATCCAGTATTTGGCCGTCGGGCCGGGTGATGAGCTCCAATTGTTTGTCCCTGTTATAGCTGTAACGGGTTGCGGGATCGGTAGTATCGAGTGTCGGCGGGATATAGTTTTGGGTTTGATTTACAGCGGTGTAATCGAACAAATGCGCAGGTTGGCCGGGCGGAATCAGCGAGGTCAAGTTGCCTTTAGCGTCGTAAGCGAATTCGACGGCTCGTCCATCGGGCAAGGTTTGCCGGGTTACTCGTCCGGCAAGGTCGTAGTCATAGCTGACGGTGCGGTTTAACGCATCGGTGACGGTGTGCAGGTAGCCTTGGCTCGCCCCGCTGTCGTAGTAAGCGAGATCGGTAGTACGGGCATCCGTACCCAAGCCTTGACGAGTGGTATTGAGACGGCCTCGGGCGTCATAACTCAGGTTCACATCGTCTAGGCCGGGGATCGCCCGGTTGACGGGGCGGCCTTTAGTATCGATGGTGGTCGTCGCCGTGCGGCTTGCGGGCGAGGTGGCGATAAAACTTCGGTCGGCGGCGTTAAATACGCTACGAGAAGTTTTACCATTTATCGTGGCTGTCTCGGTAAGCGTGGTAAGACTCAGGGGATCGTCTACATTGGCTAGCACTGCACTACGACTACGGGTCACCGTGGCGGTCAGACCGGCCGGAGTTTTCACCGTGTTGGAGATTGCCAACGGCGCTTGCATACCGAAGCGCGGATCAGGGCCTTGCAGCAATGTACTGACCATGCCATCCGGGGCGGTGGCGGTTTCCAGATAGCGTCTTGGGTTGAAGAGACGCGTCTGGACCGTGCCATCGGGGGATGTATTGGTCTGACGGCGGTCGCCGGTGCTCAGATAGTCGACAGCGAACCGCACTGTGCGTCTTTCGCCTGTAGCCATTGCGGTGGTGTAGCCGGTAGCCTGCTGAGAGGCGGTAATGGTCCATCCGCCGCCGCCAGCATCTATGTCCTGATTTAGTCGGCCTAATTCGTCATAGCTGAAAGTGTTGGCGTGGCTGTTGGGATCAGTGAAGGCTGTGAGCAGGCCGTCTGTTGTGTAGGTCATGCTATGCGTCTCTCCGGCGGGATTGACCACGCTTGCGAGATAGCCGTTGGCGGCTAGAGTCAATGTGGTGCGCTGACCGTCGGCTGCAGTAATGGCGTTAGCATTTTCCGCAACGTCGCGCTCGATGCGGGTGATGTCGCCATCGACATCGGTGATGGTACTGAGCAAACCAGCATCGTTATAGCTGAAGGCATAGATTACCGAACGAGTCAATGCATTTAAGGTGCGCAGATGTTTACCGTCGGCATCGAAGTGGTAGATTTCGTTGCCGTTGGCGGAGGAGATAAAGATATCGCTCTGGGTAAATCCTGACAGTGGCGGTGCAACCCTGCTGATGCTGCCCACTTTATCTGCGATATAAAGACCGCCGCCGGGACTAATAGCAATGTTACCGGGATACCAGAGTTGTGCCTGTGTGGCAGGGCCACCATAGCTAGGGAAACCGTATTGCCCAGTACCGGCTATGGTAGAGATAATTCCGTCCGTATCCACCCGGCGGATGCGACTGTTGAAGCAATCCGCGATATAGAGGCTATTGTCCGGCCCGACGGCAATGCCCTGAGGATAATTGAGTTGCGCCTGTGTGGCCGGACCGCCATCACCCGAGTAGCCCGATTGGCCAGTGCCTGATACGGTAGTAATAATACCGTCTGTACCCACTCGACGGATGCGGTTGTTACTGGTCTCTAAGATATAAAGGCTATTGTCCGGGCCGATGGCAATGTCCTTGGGATAAAGGATTTTTGCCTGTATAGCCGGGCCGCTATCGCCCCCATAACGACATTCACCTGTGCCGACGACTGTTGTAATGATACCGTTTACATCTACACGGCGTATTTTACAGTTTTCGCTGTCTACGATATAAAGGCTGCCGTCCGCACCGATGTCAATGCCCTCAGGAGAATTGAGTTGCGCTTGCGTGGCCGGACCGCCATCACCGGAATCCCCCCCTATTCCGATACCGGCTACAGTGGTAATGATACCGTCCGTATCCACCCGTCGGATGCGGTGGTTAATGGAATCTGCTATATAGAGACCGCCATCCGGACTGACAGCTATTTTCGGAAGAAAATCAAACTTAGCCTGTGTGGCCGGACCGCCATCGCCCGAGTAGCCGGGCTGGCCGGTGCCAGCCACAGTGGTGATCGTGCCATCCGCGCCCACCCTGCGGATGCGGTAATTGAAAGCATCCGCGATATAAAAGCTGCCATCTGGACCAAAGGCGGTATCCGTGGGATGACTGAGTCTCGCCAGCACGGCGGGACCGCCATCACCACTAAAATCTTGGTAGCCGGTACCTGCCACTCTGGTGATAACCTGCCCCAGGTCGGTCGCGCCGCGACGCTCGCCTGTTCCTATCTCCAGCATTCGATGGACGGCGTCATAATTATGGTGGACACTCAAACTCCAACCGTCGACGACCTGCGCTATAGACTCTTTTGCTACTAACGCTTGTTGCCAAGTTCGTGTCAAAGCGATGGTAGAGGCTACACGACTGCCAATAACGGAAGTACCGGCACCAGAACTGGCCTGAGCAAAGCTTTGCTCAAAATCGGAGCGCGCGGCGTAGTAGACAGCATTATAACGGTAGCCGATCGTCACCGCAGCCGAGACAATCCCTGTGACAGGACGGTCATAACCATCCAAGCCGTCCCATTCAAACCGATAGCTCTGGTTCGGCGTAGCAGTAAAGGAGCGGGTAAAGCGCTGTCCAGCCACCGTAACCGATAAGTCGATGCCTTGGAGACTTGCCGATACACTGGCTCCGGTCAGGGGGATATTGATAATTCTGTCCTGTTTATAGCCTTGCGCGCGCCGACTTTGATAATGTAGCGAATAAGGCGTACCGGTAACGGGAAGTTCTTCGCCCACCGTCCGCGCCTGCGGGTTAATGCTGCAACCCGGGCACTTGTCACTGTTTTGATCTGGCGTCGGTTTTTGGGTGTCATCCGGCGGTGGCGGCGATACCGCATCTTTAGGCGGACCGTAAGGCCAGTTGCAATCCCAGGGCGTGAAATGGCCTATCGGCGTCCGCCAGACGGTCTTACCGGCAGCATAAAGCTGGGCGAGTTGTTGGCGTTCGGCATCATCAATGCCGAGCGTTGCAAGTTTTACGGCATCGTCAGCCAAGCTGTCGCCGTCGGTGTCGAGATCGGCAAGGCCATTAGCGATGGACAGGATCTTGATCACCTTGCCGTTAGCGGACGGAATCCAGGCGGTCTTATCTCTATCGTACCAGCCTACCGGGACGGTTTCTCCTACCGGGAAATTCAGGAAGTTATCGACATAGAACGGCACCGGTCGGTCGAAGGTCACGGTTTTGGCGCCGGCGGCGACGGCTTCGTCGGCGGACAGTTCCACCGCATAGGTATAGCCGGAGGTGGGCGGCAAAGGGCCGGGCATGGACTTGGGGCCGTTCTCGCCCACGGTGTACTCGGTAGCGCGCACATGCAGGGAAGTCAGCGCTTGCTGGGTGCCGTCGGGCAAGGTCATCGTAACCTGGGTGCCTGCCGGGAACAGCATAGTGACCTGCCGTGAGCCATCGGCATCGGTCATCACACTGCCTTGAGCCGCCTGCATCGCGGCGGCGTTCAGGTCGATGGCGGTAACTTGGGCATCCAGCGCCAACATGACCACGTCTTCCGCCGCCACGTAGTCCTGCCACGGCGTCTGAATCTGGCGCTGAACGGGAAGATAGCCGTCCTTCCAATAATCGACGGTGAGCAGTCCGCCTCCATTAACGGCCAGATCGAACAGGCCATCCGCCCGGCTCAAGGTTTGGCCTAATTCCGGGTGCTTAGATACGGTGACGGTGACGCCGGGCAAGGGGTTATTTTGTTTGTCGAGCACTTTGCCGCGAATGACTGCAACGCGTTTGGCGTCAATGGTTCCAGCGGTAACGCCGGTCTGGATCGGGTGACTGCCGGTATAAAGGAAATCGGTTGAGGCGGAAACGGTGGTCGCCACGGTGGTATCGATTTTGGGGGCGGTGATCGCCGGATCGGGAGGCAAACCTTGATCGGGGCCTAAAGACAGGGTCAAGGTAATTGTTGTTCCTTCCGCTACCGAAGAACCTGCATTGGGACTTTGTGAGATAACGCTGCCGGAACCGGCCGGGTTATTGATGAAAACGGGCGTGCCAATAGTTAACTTGGCATTAACAATAGCTGTTTCTGCTGCGCCTCTACTCAAATTGCTCAGGTTCGGGACTGTTATGAGTCCAATCGGTTCTGCCACCGTTACGGTGTAACTTTGGCTATCGCTGCCGCCTTTGCCATCGGTAACAGCGACATTAACCGACTGAGCACCGGTTTGATTAGCTGCCGGTGTCCAGTTTATCAGGCCGCTTTGTGCGTTGATGGTCATTCCCGAAGGGTATGCAGTAAGACTGTAACTCAGCGTATCATTATCCGGATCGACGGCATCAACATCATAGCTGTAGAGGCTGCCTACGGTTGCTGTCGGTAATGGACCGGTAGTGATTTGCGGGGGATTGTTGACTGGCGTTACTACGGATACGGTCACTAAAGAAGTGGCGGGATCGCTATTGGCCTGGCCGTCGTTGGCGATGAGCTGGCCAATATAATCGCCGGTTTTATCGGGAGTAAAGGCGGCTTTAACTTGGTCGGCTTGCTGAATCACAGCGCTACTGCCCTCGGGTTGATGGAGCAAAGACCAAATATAAGTCAACGCATCACCATCGGCATCTGAGGATAGGCTACCGTCCAGTTCTACCGGAATACCGACCGTTTTATCGATTTGGTCGGCCCCTGCATGGGCTACCGGTTTGGAGTTTTGGGTATTGATAATCACTTGATCAGCAAGACTATCGATCAAGCTGTCATTGACAACTAATTCCAGGGTATAAGGACCGGGTTTATCAGGAGTGAGACTGGACATCTGAGCGTCTGGGTTTTGCAATGTCGCCAGACTGTTTACCGGTTTTGCGCTCAACTGCCAATGAAAAGTTAATGGGTCTCCGTCTATATCATGGGACAACAGACCGTCTAACAACGCGGTTTGTGTTACAAAAACGGTTTGGTCATCACCCGCTACCGCTACGGGTTTAGAGTTTTCTGTAGCAATCAGCAGGGTGGCGGGTGTACTGTTAACGCTGCCATCATTGACGATAAGTTCAATCTGATAACTGCCTTTGCTGTTTATAGTTAGCTGCGGTTTGATGGCGTTTGCGTTATCTAATGCGGCTGCATTAGTTGCCGGTTGAGAGGCAACACGCCAATGATACGTCAGGGGATCGCCGTCTTCATCCGTGGAACCGCTACCGTCAAGGGTAATTACATTACCGACAAAGGTGTTCTGATTTGTCCCGGCATTGGCAACGGGCGGATGGTTTGCCCGAGGAATGACGCCCAATACACTGTGGTTAAAAGTAAATTTTACCCGTTTTGGGTTGTTGAACTTAAGTAGAACATTTTTAACTTTTTCACCAGGTGACAATACGTTATCACTTAAGGGTACTTTTGTATGCCGGTTATTGAATTTAAGCAAGCCGTTTTCGGCTTGTTCATCGGATGAGTGTTCGTGTTCGTCATCGTCATTCTCACTTAAAGATACATCAACATAAGGCGAGCCATCCGGCAGAAGACCGGTCGCATTAGCTAATGTCACGGTGTTGGGCTTGATATTTTTTATGACCAGACGAATCGGTGTCGAAATAGGGGTAGCGGAACGGTTGGTTAGTTTCGCCCCGACATCGAAAGTATTTGAACGTCGGTTAAACTCAAACTCGCTGAAGCTGACTTTGACTTGACTATCAACAATAATGGGACTGGGAGTGAGTGCTGCCCTGGCTTGAAAACTTACCAACAGAATCAGTAGCAATACCAATGAAAGAACAGAAGGCAATAAGCGATAGTGTGAAAGCGCAGTTTTATGCCATATATTGTTATTTTTGTTACATAAATGCAATGTGCCCATGAATAATTAGCCTAACGGTTTAAGTGATTTTTTTGCAAGGCTAACATAAAAAGTTCAGTTTCCAAACTTTTTTATAACACAAAAAATCAGTCGACTATCTTAATTAAATCGACTCCACAAGACCTTGTAATTTTAAGTAACGAATTAAATGATATAAACTAAAGTGTTAATACCTACAGCTACCCCGATAATTTAACAAAGTAGAATTAATCAACCCACTCATAAATCTCTGTCAAAGCAGCATCGCACTGACAGCAGCTGGTACCGCAAGAAGCAGTCAACGGCAGTTTACGCACTTTGCCTTTGCTGATCCATTTGTCCAGCATACCCCGCAGGGCATCGGCATCCATGTTGAAGTGAGTGCATAAATCAGCCAACGCAACCCGGCGCTGTTCTTTTAAATAAGCTCTCAAATCAGACAGGATCACTTAAAGACTCCCGGTTTGGTTTTGCGTCCGTTGCATCGTTATTTTTACCAAGCAGCCATAAGCCTAACAATACCGCTGAAAATGCGGTAATTAATCCGCTTATCCAAACCAACGAATAATCGGGGTGCCGGCTATAGGTCATCGCCTGATAAAAAACAGTTGCGGTCATGTAGGCAATGCCGGTGGTCCAAAACAACACAAACACTGTCCAGTTCCTGTTAGTTTCCCGGTAGATTGCAGCGGTTGCCGCGACGCAAGGCGCATACAATAAAACAAACAACAAATAGGCGAAGGCTCCGGCTTTGCCGTCAAAACTTTGCTGCATTGCGGCAAAAGTACCGGCATTGACTTCCTGCTCGCCAGCAGCGGCCGCTATGTCGTTGACGGTGCCGATATTCAGGCCCAATGGATCCAACACATTATCTGCAACGTCTTGCAGGTTTTTAGGCACGGTTAAACAGGCATCGATTAAAGCCTGTTCAAGATTGAATGGCGCTTTGTCGGCGGCGCTTGAATCTGTTGCCGCCAACTGGCTGTATAACGCATCCAGGGTGCCGACCACCGCTTCTTTGGCCAGAACGCCGGTAAAAATCCCTACTGTTGCCGGCCAATTGTCTTTTTCTATGCCCATCGGTTTAAATGCCGGAGTCAGGCTGCGGCCGATTTCGCTTAATACCGATTTATTGCTGTTTTCCTGACCGAATGAGCCGTCTGTACCCAGTGCGTTAAGAAAATTCAACACTAACACCATCGGCACGATGACTTTGCCTGCGTTGAACAAAAACGACTTGAGCCGATCCCAGGTTCTGATAAAAACGCCGCGCACTGTCGGCATATGGTAGGCGGGCAGTTCCATAATAAAGGGGGCCGATTCGCCTTTAAACAGGGTATGGCGCATGATTAAACCGGTCAGCACCGCGACGGCTATGCCTAATAAATACAAGCCGAATACCAGGTTCTGGCCGCCGACCGGAAAAAATGCGGCAGCAAATAAGGCGTACACCGGCAATCTGGCACCGCAGGACATGAACGGGTTCATCAGGTTGGTCAATATCCGGTCGCGCTGGCTTTCCAAGGTCCGAGTCGCCATAATCGCCGGTACGTTACAGCCGAAACCGACGATCATCGGCACGAAGGATTTGCCGGGCAAGCCGATCATGCGCATAAATCGATCCATCACGAAAGCCGCTCTGGCCATGTAGCCGGAATCTTCCAGCGCCGATAAAAACATGAATAAAAAGCCGACGATGGGAATAAAGGTGGCGACGACTTGAACACCGCCGCCTACGCCATTGGTGATTAATACAATCAACCATTGCGGCCAGTTCAGTTCAGTGAGCGCCAGGCTTAAGCTATCTATCAATAAAGCACCGACCGCTTGATCGAAAAAATCGACAAAAGCGCTACCGATATTGATGGTAAACATAAACATCGCATACATGACTAACAGGAAAACCGGGATACCCAGAAAGCGGTTCAAAACGATACTGTCGATTTTATCGGTGGTGTGGCGACTCACCTCGTTTAGCTTGCAGACCGCGCCACCGGCTAATTCATTGACGAATCCATAGCGGGCATCAGCCGCAAGAATGTCTATTTCATCATCGGTTTGAATTTCTACCCGGCGCTGCAATTCAGCAACTGTCGGCAGCAAGGCGGTTCCGGCAAAGTGTTTGGCCAAGGTATCGTCTTCCAGCAAACGAACGGCCAGCCAACGGAGATCACAATGGTGCTGCCTGGCGCTCTCTAGCAACAAGGGTGAAATGTCGCTGATGGCTTGCTCTAGCGCAGGAACATAGCCGATTTTTACCGAAGGTATCGGTTTGGCGATAGCGGCACTATTGATTGCAGCCTTTAATGAACCGATACCGCCCTTGACAGAAGCGGTAATCGGAATAACCGGACAACCCAGAAACTGTTCAAGAAAATCAACATCGATTTTAATGCCGCGTTGTTTAACGGCATCCATCATATTCAGCACTAAAATCATCGGTACCCGCATCTCGATCAGTTGCGAGGTCAAATACAGGTTTCGTTCCAAATTGGAGGCATCGACGATGTTGATGATTAAATCGGCCTGCTGGGAAGCGACATAATCGCGGGCGACTTTTTCATCTAAAGAAACCTGGTCGTCGGCGGCTTCCAATGAATAGGTACCGGGTAAGTCGACTAATTCGATCAGTTTATGATCGAAGCTGTATTCACCGGTTTTTTTCTCGACCGTAACGCCGGGCCAATTACCAACATGCTGTCTGGCGCCGGTGAGCGCATTAAATAGTGTAGTCTTGCCGCAATTGGGATTGCCGACAACGCCAACCGTAAAATCAGTTTTCATCAGAGTTTCTCTATCAACAATATGGCCGCTTCGTCCTTGCGCAAGGTTAATGAAAATCCGCGTAATTTAATTTCAACCGGATCTCCCATCGGTGCAAAACGGGTAACGCTAAACTCGGTTCCAGGTGTCAGGCCCATAGCCAGCAAGCGCTTGCGATAAGCCTTACCGGATTGTTCAAAGCCGACGACCTTTCCCGAATCGCCCACCGCCAAATTTTTTAAGCTTATTGTCATAAATTAAGCATTGAAATAATGTGCATTAAAACCAACCGCCCTCAGAGTTATCAACAATCATTCTCATTACGAGGGACTATATCATAATAACCGGTGCGTTTTCCGTATTTTTAAATAGCTGGCTTCATAGTTGGGAAAATGGGCAAAGGAAAACCCATTGCTCATGACGCAACACGACTTGGTAAATTTTCAGCCTGTACGAGTTAGAAGAAATCAACGAGTCAATGAGTCAATGAGTCCACGAAAAGTACAAAAATATTCGAGCAGATATAAAACAGAGCTTCTATTTTTACCGGTGTGCCGTGCGCGCCTTCTACCCGTGCTTAAAACACATCGACTTCGTGCTTAAACCCTTTGGCGCGCGGTACGCCCTATTATCAAATTAACAAAATATACTGATTTATATGGAATATTTTGTGTCTTTCATGAGTAAATCGCCTTTTTCAAGCTAATCGTACAGGTCGCAAATTTTGAGGAGGAATGGCTGGGCAAAAAACCGTAAAAAAGGGATAGCCAAAATTCGGCGGTTCGGGATAAAGGCGCGGGGCGGGTGAGAACGATGAATCGCATTTAATCAGGAGTTCAGCGTTCTCACGCGTATACGATGGATACAGCTTAAGTTTTATACTTCAAATTCAGAACGGTCATGTCCGGCGTTCAGCAATTCCTGCATCCATTTTGGAGCAACCCCGCGACCGGTCCATGTTTTGTTAGAGTCATCAGGATGACGATATTTAATGGCAACTTTTGCGCCCTTGCGAACAGATCTTTTCTCAGGCTCGTGAATTTCTACAATAACGCCGATAGAAGCCGCCAATTCTTTAATTTGCGTGATAACTTCTTTATGCTTATGGGCCAGTTTATTTTTTAATGCTTTTTTTGCATTTTCAATAACGTCTTGCAATTCATTTTCAGAAAGATCTTGGTATTCGGTCATATTTAGTCCTTAAAATAAAATAGATATAATATATTGTATCATCAATTTAATTATAAGGTATATTCAATTATTCCATATATCTCGTTTCTTTATATAGTCATAATTCTTTAAACTCAGTTATGTCTTAGTCCGATACGGATCAGCAAAGACAATCATTGTAAATATTCACCCTTCTCTTTGTAAAAGAAGATTTATTTAGAATAATATTCCCTGCCCTATCTTTTCAAAAACTGCCAAAAGCTTATTAGCTTCCGCTTTCTTGCTAGACTGGGCGAGCAACGATAACACGCAAACTTATTCAACTTTTCAATCCGGTTATATTTTGAATAACCGGACAATAACTTTTAACTTGATGCGCATTATGCGATTACTCAATGTATCAAGCACCCGCATGAGAACAATCATGGTGTTTTTCAGCCTTGTACTTACTAAAATCTCATGCTAACAGACAGCTACATTGCTTACTGCAGCCTTTGATATTAAGCTGATACATTTTAATAACCGCATCTTTTAAATGGCTGAATAGGCGGTGTTTATAACTGTCAGGCAGTTATAAACACCGATAACGGATAACACAGGTTATTATTGATGAAACCGATTAAACCGATGAAATAGATATTATTCATAATAATTATTTATATTGACCGAATACCCAATCCGCTTAAACCCCTTCTTGCAGCTTCATCCATACCTATTATTTAGGTCAGCATCTACTATTTTTTACACTGTGCTTAAGCCTAACAATAGTAGCCGCCTGATTTTTCTTATTGCGTTTTTATCGGCCTAATCGAAGAACTAATTTTTACATTTGACCGCTTGGCTATAGCCAAAAGTTTTTTATCTCGGCCTCTTTAGTATCAACCTACGGGACTGTCTGTTTTTTATACAGCATTAGCTACTAAAGCGGTGCTGTCTAAACAGACTTTTATACATCGTTATTAATAACATAACCGGAACATAACCAGCGCACCGGCGGCAAATAATACCCTTTTAACATGCCATTCTGTTATCATCTCAGACACCAAGTTCTCTGTGACTTTGATCAGTTACCGGATATTTAATTTTGAATTACGTTATTTTTTGTCCGTCACAAAATCGTATTGACCCTGCTTTTTAGACGAGAACACTTCTTAGCCACGCGCCGCAGATTTTAGTCAGCCAATGCGTTAAATCTTGGTAACATACTTACTTAAGAGATCAGACAAAGAAAGACAAAATCCTTGCAGAATAAATTGGACATCCATAATGAGTAAACTGCTTAAACTTTTTCAAGACTCTTCCTCCCTCTATGGCAGCAATGCCGGCTTTGTTGAAAACCTATACGAACGCTTCCTTGAAGACCCCGACTCGGTCGAACCCAGTTGGCAAAAACAATTCAGCGAAATTCACCAAGGTGCTGACTTTGAAGCCCCCCATAGCCCTGTCATAGAACGCTTTGCGCAACTGGCGTTAAAATCTCAAGGTAGATTGGCTAAATTACAAGGCTTTACCGAAGAAAGCGTCAAAAAACAGTCGGCTGTCGCCCGGCTTATTAATCATTACCGGGTTCGCGGACATCAGATTGCCGCCAATAATCCGCTAGGGAAAACCCTGCCCCCTCCTCCCGATATGGATCCCGCTTATTACGGTCTTTCCGAGCCGGACATGGATACCCTGTTCGACACCGGCGCATTATATGGTATTGACCGGCTGGCTTTACGCGACATTATTGCCAACCTGCAAGAAATTTACTGCGGCAGTATCGGCTCTGAATACATGCATATAGTCGATACCCATATCAGGCGCTGGATCATAAACCGGCTCGAAAGCTCTAAAGCCAATTTAAAGCTGGAACCTGAAAAAAAACTCTGGCTGCTAAAATTACTGACTGCCGCTGAAGGCATAGAAAGCCATTTACACAATCGCTTTGTCGGTCAAAAACGTTTCTCGCTGGAAGGCGGCGAATCGCTGATACCGATCCTGGATGAATTAACCCAAGGCTTCGGCAGCAAAGGCGTTAACGAAATCGTCATCGGCATGGCGCATCGGGGCCGGTTAAATGTACTGGTCAATATTTTGGGCAAAAGCCCCGCCAGCCTGTTTAATGAATTTGCCGGCACTTCACCGCTTTCGCCGGGCGTCAGTACCGGCGATGTGAAATACCACATGGGCTTTTCATCCGACGTTAGTACGCCCGGCGGCCCGGTCCATTTAACGCTGGCATTCAATCCGTCGCATCTGGAGATTATCAATCCGGTCGTCGAAGGTTCGGTTAAGGCTCGCCAAGACAGGGCCGGGGAAAACGGCAAAAATACGGTAATCCCCATTTTAATCCACGGCGATGCCGCCTTTTCCGGACAAGGCATCATCATGGAAACTTTAAACATGTCGCAAACCCGCGCTTTTTCGACCGGCGGAACCGTGCATATCGTCATCAACAATCAAATCGGCTTTACTACCAGCAACCCGCAGGACGCGCGCTCCACGCTTTATTGCACCGATGTGGCCAGTATGATTCAGGCACCGGTTTTCCATGTCAACGGCGATGATCCCGATGCTGTTATATTTGCCACCAAACTGGCGTTGGATTACCGAATGACCTTTAACAAGGATGTGGTCATCGATCTTATTTGCTATCGCAGGCTCGGCCATAATGAAGCCGATGAGCCTTCGGCGACCCAGCCTTTGATGTACAAAAAAATCCGTAAACTCAAAACCACGCGGAAACTTTATGCGGAAAAACTCATTAAAGCCGGACTTATCACCGATGAACAAGTTACAGAGTTGGAACAAAATTACCAAAAACTGCTTGAAGCCGGTGAAGTGGTTTCCAGGCCTATCCTGACCGACGGCCCCTATCCGTACACCAATCAATGGAATAGATTCCTGAACGCGGACTGGAGAGCAGCCTGCAACACTTCGGTTTCGATGGACAGTCTGCGCTTTTGTAACGACCGAATGCAACGGTTACCGACCGGCTTTGAACTGCACCCCAGAGTCGCCAAAGTCATGGACAACCGCCGCAAAATGGCCGCAGGTGCGATGCCGCTGGATTGGGGCTTTGCTGAAAACATAGCCTATGCGACGTTGCTGATGGAAAAATACCATGTCCGTCTGACCGGACAGGATGTCGGCCGAGGCACTTTTGTGCATCGCCATGCTATTTTGCATAATCAGCTGCAAAATAAAACTTATATGCCGCTTAAACATCTGGATAAAGACCAGGGCAATGCGCAGATTTTTGACTCTCTGCTGTCCGAAGCGGGCGTGTTAGGTTTCGAATACGGTTACAGCACCACAATGCCGAACACCCTGGTTATCTGGGAAGCGCAATTCGGCGATTTTGCCAATGGCGCGCAAGTGGTTATCGATCAATTTATCAGTTCCGGTGAAACCAAATGGGGCCGCCTGTGCAATCTGGTCATGTTTCTGCCGCACGGCTTCGAAGGCCAAGGACCGGAACATTCTTCAGCCCGGCTGGAACGCTATCTGCAATTGTGCGCCGAACATAATATCCAGGTGTGCAGCCCGACGACACCGGCACAAATATTTCACTTGCTGCGTCGCCAGATGCTGCGTCCTTATCGCAAGCCATTGATAGTCATGACGCCCAAGAGTTTACTGCGGCACAAACTGGCGATTTCCACCTTGGAGGATTTAACTGACGGTCAATTCCTGCCGATTATCGGCGAGCAGGACGAGATTAATCCTAAAAAAGTGACTCGCCTTGTCATGTGCGCAGGCAAAGTCTATTACGATCTGTTGGAAGCACGGCGCCACGATGATCTTAAGCACGTCGCTATTGCCCGCATAGAACAACTCTACCCTTTTCCCGATGAGTTATTTAAAGCGGAAGTCGGCAAATACCCGCAGCTTAAAGAGTTTATCTGGTGCCAGGAAGAACCGCAAAATCAAGGCGCCTGGTATCAATCCAAACACCACTTTACCGATAACCTTGACGCTAAAATAAATACGACTTATGCCGGTCGTGAGGCTTCGGCAGCGCCCGCTGTCGGCAATTTCCGCGTCCATATAGAACAACAAAAAGCCGTCGTTCACTCAGCCCTTTACGGCAAATCTTCAGGAAAATAATATGAGCATTGAAGTCTTAGTTCCCCACTTACCCGAATCCGTCTCCGATGCAACGCTGATCACTTGGCATAAACAGCCCGGCGATACCGTCATCAAGAACGAAAATCTGGTTGACCTTGAAACGGACAAAGTGGTGCTGGAAGTTCCTGCGCCGGCGTCAGGCATCCTTGGCAAAATACTCAAGGAAAACGGCTCCATTGTGGTCGGCGGCGAAGTACTGGCCTTGCTGGAAGCTCAAGCTGTAGACGGAAGCTCAACAGCCGCCGCGGCCACTCCCGAACCCGAGTCCGAGCATGATGAAGAATCGGAAATCCCGCTAAGCCCTTCAGTACGCAGGTTAATTGCTGAAAATGCGCTGGATCCTTCGGTTATCAAAGGCTCCGGAAAAGACGGCCGCCTGACCAAAACCGACGTTTTGGATTATCTGCATAAAAAAAACCTGCAGGAAGCTCAACTGATAGTCCCGACAGCCAAAGCCCAAGCGGAAGCCCCCAAAGCCGCCGAAATCCCCCCCAGCCCGGTTTTAGCAAAAGTGGAAACAGAAAGCCGCGGGATTTCAAACCTGCGGCCGGAACAGCGCGTACCGATGACCCGGTTAAGAGCCAAAGTTGCCGAACGCCTGTTGCAGGCGCAGCAAAATGCGGCGATGCTGACCACGTTTAATGAAGTCAACATGCAAAACGTGATCGACCTTCGCAACCAGTACAAAGAACGCTTTGAAAAAAAGCACCACGTCAAACTGGGCTTTATGTCGTTCTTTGTCAAAGCCTCAATCGAAGCATTAAAACGCTTCCCGGCCATCAACGCCTCCATTGACGATAACGATATTATCTATCACGGCTACTACGACATAGGCATCGCAGTCAGCACCGAGCGCGGCCTGATCGTGCCGGTATTGCGCGACGCGGACCAGCTCGATTTTGCCGGCATCGAACAAAGCATTGTCGATTTCGGCGCAAAAACCAAAGCCGGCACTTTGACTTACGATGATTTAAAAGGCGGCACCTTCACCATTACCAACGGCGGTATTTTCGGCTCGATGCTGTCCACGCCGATACTCAATCCGCCGCAGTGCGCCATCTTGGGCATGCATGCGATCAAGGAACGGCCCGTGGTTGAAAACGGGCAGATTGTTATCAGGCCGATCATGTATCTGGCTTTATCCTATGATCATCGGCTGGTCGACGGCCGCGAGGCCGTACAATTTTTAGTCACCATCAAAGAATGCCTGGAAGCGCCCGCCCACCTGTTGCTTAACATATAAAACCATGTCAAAAAAACCATTGCAGTCGTCATTTGATGTCATCGTTATCGGCGCAGGGCCCGCAGGCTACTCCAGCGCCATCCGATGCGCCCAGCTCGGTTTAAAAACCGCCTGTATCGATAATTGGCACGATGAAAAAGGCCGGAACAGCCTGGGCGGCACTTACCTCAATGCCGGTTGTGTTGCGTCTATCGCGTTATTGGAATCGGCAAAAATTTATCATTTGCTGAACCACAACCTCAATGATCACGGCATTCAGGTAGAGGCCGTTTCTGTCGATATTGCGCAAATGATGCAGCGCAAAAACAACATTGTCGATGCGCTTAGCCGGCAAATCGCCGACGCCTTTGCTGATCATAAAGTTACCTGCATTCAGGCAGAAGCCAAACTGCTCAATGAAAGACTGGTGGAAATCACGCCGACCGATCAATCGGCGGTATCGATACTCGAAGCCAAACATATTGTTCTGGCCACCGGTTCCTCCCCCATCGATTTATCCTGTGCGCCAATAGACAACGAATTTATTATCGATTCCACAATGGCTTTAAATCTCGACGCGGTACCCAAAAGATTAGCCATTATCGGCGGAGGCGTTATAGGCCTTGAATTAGCCGGCATTTGGAACCGGCTTGGCGCTGAAACTATTCTATTGGAAGCGCAGGAAGCTTTTTTAAGCATGACCGATCAGCAGATTTCCAGAGAGGCCTATCGAATCTACACCGAGCAGGGCTTGGAATTGCGCTTGGGCGCACGGGTTATTTCAGCCAAAAAAGGCAGTAAAAAAGCCAGTCCTGAGCGCAGCCGAAAGGTCACCGTAGAATATCAGGACAGTGACGGCACACATGCCCTGCGCGTCGACAAACTGATAGTTGCATCCGGCCGAAAACCCAATACCGAAAATCTGGCTGACGCTGAAGCCAACTTGCTGCTTGATGAAAATGGCTATGTCCACGTCGATGAAAACTGCCGCACCAACCTGCCCGGCGTTTATGCGATAGGCGACCTGACTTTGCTCGGTCCGATGATTGCCCACAAAGGCATAGAAGAAGGCCTGTTTGTTGCCGAGCAAATTGCCGGAATCCAAAATCCTATCAATTATGGTCTCCTGCCCAGCGTTATTTTTACCGACCCTGAAATTGCCTGGGTAGGTCAAACCGAACAAGCTTTAAGAGCGATGGGCGAACCGATCAAAATAGGCCTCTATCCGTTAAGCACCACGGCCCGCGCTCGAGCCATGGGCCAAACCGAGGGCATGGTTAAAATCATCGCTAACGCAGATACCGACGCCCTACTCGGCGTCCATATCATCGGCACGCAAGCCTCAGAAATGATTGCCGAAGCCGTACTGGCCATGGAGTTTTCCGCCAGTAGCGAGGATCTGGCCAGAACCATACACGCCCACCCTACCGTTGCCAAAGCCCTGCATGGCGCGGCGCTTGCGCTTAAAAACAAGAAATAGGCGGAATCACCGCGAAAACGTTTTTATTTGTTTCTTGCTCTTATTGAGCAGACAAGCTCTTAGGATTTATTTTTCACCTGTTTCGTGTTTTTGGTGTTTCAATCGCCGTTTTTAAGCTTAACGCGCGTTACACAATTTCATATTAGTGCGTGTTGCCTTAACAATGGGCATGACATTGTCGTAATCGCTAGGCGCATAATCATTGCGTAATTCGTCATCGGCTTTGTTAACATCAACCGACACCGTTTGCAGCAATTGTTGACAACTCGCCGTATCCCCTAATTTATAGGCGCTCAGCGCAAGATCATTGCGAATCCAATCAATTTCCAGCCAGTCCAATGTGAGTGCGCAATTTTGCAGCACAGGCTGTAAAGTAGTGCGCGCTTCGGTATAGGCTTGTTTATCGTACAACTGCTTAAATTTTTCTCGTGCCCTATTCACTGCCGAGGGTTCACAGCCTTTTCCCGGCTTGAGATACAAACCCTCAAAACCAGCGCGCATTCCGCAAAAATAACGGCAAGCCTGCTCACTGTTCGAGGTTACTTCAACGCTATCGCCTTTAGCTGAAAAACGGACCTCGCATTGTTGTTCGCCTGCGTCCTGTTCATCGGGTATCGATTTTCCATCATGAACAGCGCCCGTTAATTGGCAGGTGTGTCCATTAACGCCCATGGCTTCAATAGAAAAACGTAAACCGGCATTTTTATCCTGTGCCAGCGTCAAATAGCCCCAACCTTTTTCCGTCAAATAGTCGCCGGGTTGCAATGACGATTTAAGCGCGGCTGTCGCCACTTGCTCATTCAGCGCCGCAAGCCGTGACTTGTAGGCTTGTGCCAAACAAGTTTTATCCGCGCAAATATTACGCCCGTTTTTTAACCAGGCTTGTTGCTCAGTTTTCAAGGCCGTTGCGTTTGCACTGCTCAATAAAGCTTTTTTGTAAGAGAGCATTAACTGCTCATCTAAGTCGGATAGTTGTTTATCCGTGCATATTGCCTGTTCAACCAACGAACTTGCTTTAGTGCAGTCAAAACTTGCACTGTGCGCAGACGAGGTAAAAGCGTATAGGCTTAACAGAAATAATATGCGCTTTAGCTTGTTCATATTCATGTAACCTTTTTAAGATTTAAGGTAACTACTCACCATTTAGAAAAATAGAACGCAGATAACGCTGATAATTATGATTAAATAAGATCTTATCTGCGTTCATCATACTCATCCGCGTCATCTGCGTTCTATTGTATTTGAGAGCTCTGAGTAGTTACGATTTAAGCTTTGTTTTGCCGGTTTCCGATTTACAGGAGACAGTGCTGCCCTTAGGATAAGCCGCCTTCAATAGTTCCTCTAATTCTTCAGACCCTGCCGGTCTGGAGTAAAAATACCCTTGCCCATAGTCGCACCCGGCTGAGGCCAATAAATCGTGCTGTTCTTGGCTTTCTATTCCTTCGGCGATGACTTTCAAACCGAGTTCGTGCGCCATGACGATGATGGCTGTGCATAAACTCATGTTCTTAGAACCGAGCTCTAAATCGCAAACGAATGCTTGGTCGATTTTGAGGTAGTCGATGTCGAGTTTCTGCAAATAGGTCAGCGACGAATAGCCGGTGCCGAAATCGTCAATCGCCACTTGAATACCGGCGTCGCGAAAAGCCAACAGTTTGCCTTTTGTCGTAGTACTGGCGTCCAGCAATAAACCTTCGGTAATTTCCACGACGATGCATTCCCCCGGCAGGCCAAAATCGTGCAGACAATCCAGCCAGAGGTCATGGGACGAGTCCCGGACACTGAATTGCACCGGAGATTTATTGACGCTGACTTGAAATTCCGCGCAATACGATTCACGCCAGCGCGCGACTTGGCTGACTGCGGTTCGAAATACCCAATCGCCGATCTCGACGATCATGCCGGTCGCTTCGGCAATAGGAATGAATGCCGCAGGACTGATAAGACCGTATTCAGGATGCTGCCAGCGGATCAACGCTTCGGCTTTGCGGATAACGCCGGTTGCCATGTCCACGATGGGCTGGTAGTACAGCTGAAACTGGTTGTCGGCCAACGCGATACGCAAATCATTGGCGATCCGCATGCGCTTCTGGACGGCTTCCTGCATCGCGGGGGTGAAATAGTGATAACGGTTGCGGCCTTGATCTTTGGCGGCATACATCGCTTGATCGGCGTTTTTCAGCAAATCGTCAAGGCTGTCGGCATCCGCCGGGAAAAGGGTAATGCCGATGCTGACCGATACATGGACAGGTTTATCGTCCAACAGAAAAGGTTCGGCGAGTTTTAGCAAAATAACATTGGCAACGAGTTCGACGCTGTGGTTCTCGTCCAGGTCGGTCAATATCACAGTGAATTCATCCCCGCCCAGGCGCGCCACGGTATCGGTTTCGCGGACACAATCGCGCAGTCGCCGTGTAGCTTCCTTGAGCAAAACATCGCCCATGTCGTGGCCCAAAGTGTCGTTGACAGCCTTGAATTCGTCGAGATCGAGGAACAGTAGCGCTAGCGGCGAACTGCTGCGCCGGGCTTTTTTCATTTCCTGTTCCAGACGATCATAAAACATACTGCGATTAGGCAGGCCGGTTAGCGGGTCGAAGTTGGCTTGCTGCCAGATCAGTTCTTCGGTCGCTTTTTTCTGGGTGATGTCCGAGAACAGCGCTACCCGGCGATGGGGTACGCCATCCACGTTATAAATGGTATTGATGGTCAGCCTTTCGGCAAAGACTTCGCCGTCTTTGCGCCGGTTCCAGATTTCTCCCTGCCAGTGCCCCGAGGTATCGAGATCATGCCACATGGCTTGATAAAACGCCGCATCGTGCCGTCCTGATTTGAGAATTCTCGGGTTTTTGCCGATAGCCTCTTCCGGGGTGTAGTAAGTCAATGCGGTAAAGGCCGGATTGATGCTGATGATGGTGCCATCGGCATCGGTAACCGTCATACCTTCGCTGCTGTTTTGGAACACCAGCGAAGCCAGGCGCATTTCTTCCTCGGCGCGTTTACGTTCCGTCACATCCACGGCCATGGTAATAGCCAAGCGCCGTCCATCGGGCAGCGGCGCCAGCGGCCCGCTACGAATATCCCAGACCAGGTAGTTGCCGTTAACGGCACGTATATCGAATTCCCCCAAGGTACTCCAGCTGTCTTGGGCGAACTGTTTTTCGATAACGAGCTGCATCTCTTGCAGTTTTTCCTCTCTGTAAGCTTTAACCAGCCACTCCCGAACCGTAGGAATATCGTAAAGGCTATAGCCGGTCAGCTCTGTCCACATGCGATTGAGCAATACCACCTCGCCGTCTTCAGTGCGCAGCATGATCGGGATCGGCGCATCGGTCAACGCCTGACGGAAACGCGCTTCGTTTTCCGTCGAGGCAATCCGCATAGCTTCACTGCGTATCAGTTCGCGCCGGGCAATTTGGCGATTATTATAGAGATCGAGAAAAATGCTCACCTTGGACAATAAAATCAAATCGTCCACGGGCTTTTGGATGTAATCGACGGCACCGACTTTGTAGCCCAACAGCCGATGTTCCTGATCTTCGTAAGACGCCGTGACGAAAATAATCGGAATCTGTTGGGTGGTCGGCTCTTCTTTCAGCAGCCGGGCAACTTCGTAGCCATCCATGCCGGGCATATCCACGTCCAGCAGAACTAATGCGAAATCATAGTTGACGCACAACGCCAAGGCCTCATTGCCTGAGCTTGCCTCTTTTGTTTCACAGTTCAACCGCCCCAGCAGCTTACGCATCGCGATGAGATTGGAACGGTTGTCATCGACAACCAATATTTTTGGTTTTTCGAGCATTCGCCTGATTTAGGTCATTAAGAATAGGAAGTGGAAAAGTAACTACTCAGCTATCAAAGACAACGGAACGCAGATGACACAGATGATTATGATAAACGCCGATAAATAAGCCTGAAACCGCAACAAACGGAGTTTTTCGGGATAATTCACAAAAAAATCTTATTCAATCATAGTCATCC
>JAUGSS010000182.1:0-1297 GCA_044426515.1 Methylococcaceae bacterium
AGATTATCCGTCAATGGCGCTAATCGCGTTCCTTTTCCCCCAGCTAATAAAATCGCTTGAATCATAGAAATATTTCCGTCTTCATCATATTCAGTCATCCTGAGTGCAACGAAGGATCTCCGGAGATTCTTCGCTACGTTCAGAATGACTGAATTCTTATTTCTTTTTCTACACAACACTCAAAAACATCCCCGACACAATCATGCCGAACAAAAATCCCATAAACACATCACTAAGATAATGAACGCCGACCATAATACGCGAAAGTCCAATAAGCACCGCGAGAGCAAGAAAGAATATCGACAACGCAACGCCGACGGTTCCCAGTTGAAGAGAGATGGCAGAGAGCGCAACAGCGAACGCCATACTTCCAGCGGAGTGAGCAGAGGGAAAAGAAGGGGTCTGCCACCACATATGGATGGAGGAATCGACGGTGGATGGACGGGGGCGACGAATAATAAGTTGAACACCGAGCGTAATAAGATGTGTTAAGGCAACGGGAATGAGGAGATCGAACCACGACACCATACCCAAAAAAATCATCGCACTGCTCGCAATAATAAATACCCACATGCCCTGCGACGCCAAAAATCGCCACAACGGCAAGGTTGACGTGCCCGATTCTCGAATGGCGTCAGTGAGATGTTTATCGAAGCGCAGCATGAAGTTTTGCTTTGAGGTCTCGAATGCCCTGCCTCATGCTGTCGATTGTACCAAGAATCTTGGCAGAACCCTTGGGGACAACCAAATTTTTCGCTGAAAATGGGCATTCATTCACCAACGGACACGCCCAGCACCGTGGCTTCGCAATGCAAATCGTCCGTCCAAATGGCACAAAAACCCGATTCACAACCTCATACATGGACTCTGGCAACAGTTTCAATAACGCCTGTTCCGTCGCTTCAACGCTCTTCGTCTTCACCCAACCTAGCCGATTCACCACCCGCTGAACGTGCGTATCCACCGCAATCGCCGGCTGTCCAAATGCCGCAACCAAAATAACACTCGCCGTTTTTCTCCCCACCCCCGGCAACGTCACAAGCTCTTCCATCGTCCTCGGCACTTCTCCCCCAAATTCCTCAACAATCTTTCGCGCCATCAATTGGAGATTCTTTGCCTTCTGTCGAAACAACCCAATCGTTTTCATCTTCCCCACAATCGACTCCACGCTCGCCTCCGCCAAATCCTCAACCGTCGGGAATGCCTCAAAAAATCCCGGCGCCAATTTCAAAATCTGCTCATCCCTCGTCCTCGCACTCAACGCCACCATCACAATCATATGGTACGGCGTTCCGAC
>JAUGSS010000195.1:0-15174 GCA_044426515.1 Methylococcaceae bacterium
TAATCAGTGAGGACGAGCTAAAACCAGTCCTTGATTCATGAAGAATATAGCAAGATATACGCTCAGACTGCATTGCATCACCAACCTGTTCTCCTGTATCCTGCACCGCATGCAAATAAATCTGATTTCAGTAGGAAACCGTATGCAGGGCTGGGTGCAGCAGGGCTACGACGAATATGCCAAGCGCTTGCCGCGTGAATGCGAACTGGTCCTTAAAGAGATTGCGCCGGGTAAACGCACCAAGAACAGCGATGTCGCCCGGATTGTCAAGGAGGAAGGCGAACGGATGATTGCAGCGGTCCCTCAAAGTACGCATATTGTAACTTTAGACATCCCCGGCAAACCCTGGACGACGCCTGAGTTGGCGGAAGCGATGCAGCGCTGGTTGGAAAGCGGGCAGCATGTCTCGTTATTGGTCGGCGGGCCGGAAGGTCTGGCGGATTCGGTCAAACAACTGGCGCGGGAATCATGGAGCTTGTCCAAACTGACCTTTCCCCATCCGTTGGTGCGTATCGTTGTCGCCGAACAGCTTTACCGCGCCTGGAGTATCCTCCACAACCATCCCTACCATCGCTAATGACTGTGCAGATCATTCTTGCCTCAGCCTCTCCCCGGCGCAAGGAATTGCTGGACCAGATTAAGATTACTTATAGCGTTAATCCGGTCGATCTTGACGAGACGCCGTTGCCTGATGAAGCGCCGCTGGACTATGTACAGCGGCTGGCCGCCGAAAAGTCCGCCGCCTGCGTCGCACAACTGGGCGAGAATTTACCGGTTTTAGCGGCCGATACTGCTGTGGTTTTGGGTGAGCTGATTCTTGGCAAGCCTAAAGATAGGGATGATGCGCTTGCCATGTTAAGGCTGTTGTCCGGTAAAATGCACCGGGTTTATAGTGCGATCTCGCTCAGAGGCCTGGAACACGGTCAGGCAGTCAGTATTACCGAGGTGACTTTCAGGACGTTGACGGAATGCGAAATAGCGGCCTACTGGCAAAGCGGCGAACCCGCCGACAAAGCCGGTAGTTATGCAATTCAAGGCCTGGGCGGCGTATTTGTGGAATCGATAAGAGGCAGCTTTTCCGGTGTGGTCGGTTTGCCGTTGTTTGAAACCGCAGAACTTTTATCCAGGCAAGGTATAGGGATTTTCAAATGAGTGAAGAAATTTTAATCAACGTTACTCCGCCCGAGACGCGCGTTGCGGTTATAGAAAACGGCGTGTTGCAGGAATTGATCATTGAAAGAACCCGCCAGCGGGGATTGGTCGGCAATATTTATAAAGGTGAAGTGTGCCGGGTTCTGCCCGGTATGCAGGCGGCTTTTGTCGATATCGGCCTGCCCAGGGCGGCTTTTTTGCACCTTTCCGATTTATGCGCCAAGGATCTGGAAAAAAAAGGTTCGGAGAACATCGAACATTACCTGCATGAAGGCCAGCATATTATCGTGCAGGTGGTCAAAGATCCTTTGGGCAGCAAAGGCGCACGCTTAACCACGGAAATATCGATTCCGTCGCGGTTCCAGGTCTATATGCCTTATGCGCACAATTCCGGCGTGTCCCAACGGATTGAATGCGAGACCGAGCGAGTCCGCTTAAGAGCCTGTCTTGACGCTTTCAGGCAGGAACATCAATGCGGCGGGTTTATCGCAAGAACAGCGGCGGAATGCGTGGATGAGGCGGTATTGATTGCCGACATGACATTCTTGCTGAAACTATGGGAATCAATCGCCGCCAAAATTGCCGACGCTAAGCCCAAGCAGTTTATCCATAAGGATTTGCCGCTGAGCATCAGAACCTTAAGGGACTTATATCGGGAAGGTATCGAAAGAGTCCGTGTGGACTCAAGAGAAACCTACCATCGCTTAGTCGAATTTGCGGAGATTTTTGTGCCGGAAATTGTGCCGGTTATTGAACATTACACCGGCGAGTGTCCGGTATTCGATATTTACAGCGTTGAAGATGAAATTCAAAAAGCGCTGGATCGTAAAGTCAACCTGAAATCGGGCGGACATCTGGTCTTCGATCAGACCGAATCGATGACCACTGTCGATGTCAATACCGGCGGCTATGTCGGCGGCCGGAATCTGGAAGAGACGATTTTTAAAACCAATCTTGAAGCGGCGCAGACGATTTCTCGGCAGCTGAGGCTCCGAAACCTCGGCGGCATCATTATTATCGATTTTATCGATATGCAAAGCGACGATCATAAAAAGCAGGTTTTGCAGGCGTTCGAGCGGCATTTGGAAAAAGACCACGCAAAAACCAATATTACCGAAGTATCGGTGCTGGGCTTGGTGGAAATGACCCGCAAAAGAACCCGTGAAAGCCTGGAACATATACTTTGCGAGCCTTGCACCGCCTGCGGCGGCCGCGGAGTTTTGAAGACTGCGGAATCGATGTGCCTGGAAATATTCCGGGAAATTATTCGCGAAGTCAGGCAGTATAAGGTTAAGAAGATCTTGGTTCTGGCCTCCAATGAGGTTGTGGAGATGCTGCTGGATGAAGAAGCGGATATGCTGGCCGAATTGGAAGTTTTTTTGAGTGTGCGCATTAAGTTCAGGGCCGAGGCTGAATATAACCAAGAACAATATGATGTGGTGTTGCTTTGAGGCGAAAGACGCAAGTTGCCCGTTCCCAAGCTCCTGCTCTTGTTGTTTTCTCAACGCTGTTTAAGACCGTCATTTTCGCCGGGAGGCTGGACTGGCGGATTCGGATGTAACGGTAAGCGCCGCGTGGGAATGCTCCAACTGCGCGTGAACGGCGGAAGCCTCCCCGAAACCAAATCTTCATGGTAGAACCCCTTAGCTGTATTTTTGTGTGTACGACAAATACGAAATATCTCTATAACTTTCCGTAACCTTTCTTAGTGATTCATCATATTACGCGGGCAACCCGGCATCTCATTTTCTGGTCTTTAATCGCGGCAGCTATCAGCTTGACCTGCGTTCGCCTGTTGTTGGCGGGGATTGACCACTATAAGTCCGATTTGGCGGGCAATATCGGCGAACTTGTCGGTACGCCGGTAACAATAGGCCGTCTGGGCGCAAAAATGCGCGGTTTTAATCCTCAGCTGGTGTTAAAAGATATTGCCGTTTCACCGGTGGCCCCTACCCGTCCCCTTTCGGGCGCTACCCCTGCTGAAAAACCTGTTATTGAGCTTAATGAAATACGCTTGGGCGTTAATTTGCTGGATATGCTGGTCAAGCGGGATGTATTGTCCTCGTCCTGGGTCACTTTGGTGGGCGCCAAGCTGTCCATTAAACGGCAGCAGGACGGAAGCATTGCCATTGTCGGCTTAAAAGCCGGCGATGGGCAGCCGCAGTGGTTATTACAGGGCGGAAAATACGAAATCTTGAAAAGTGAAATCAGCTGGCTGGATGAAAAAAACAACAGGCGGCCGTTGTTGTTCAGCGGGGCGGATCTGGCGATCCGTAACGATGGCGAGCATCACCGGCTTAATATGCTGATTCAATTGCCGGAAAAAATCGGCGAGACTTTAAGGGTATCGGTGGATTTTAAAGGCAATGTTTTTGAGCCTTCAACGGTTCAGGGCCGGGTTTATGTCGAGGGAAAGGGCGTTTTGTTGGCGGAATCGGCAGCCGGCTTCGGTTTCGCTCAGCCAACGAATTCGCCACCGGCAATTCAGCCCAATCGCGGGCTAAACGGAGCCGAAGCCTGGGACCGAATACATATCAAAACAGGTAGTGGCAACTTTAAAATCTGGGCCGATTGGCGGCAAACCCAATTGGTGTCGATGGATGCCGCAGCACACCTTCAACAGCTGATGCTGGTTCGGCAGGATAAACGGGAATTTTCCGTTAAGCAGCTGGACACCCGGCTCCACTGGGGGCTAAACGATGTTTCTAACGGCGCAAGCAAGCAATGGCAACTCGATGTAAACGATTTTTCACTGGAAACTCAGGATAGTCCTAAAGGCATTGTTAAAAAGTGGCCTGCGGCCTTATTCAGCGTTTCCGCTCAGCATGCGGATAATAATACCTTAGCTAAAATAGCCTTATTTATCCAACAACTGGATTTGCAGGAAGCCTCCAGTCTGGCGCAGTTTTTTGCCCCCTTGCCGGATCAGCAGGCCAACACACTGGCGCAAGCCCAGTTAAAAGGAACGTTGGAGGATTTTTCCTTGTTCGCCGATTTGGATACCCAAGCGGTTGCGCTGAACGGCGGCTTTACCAACATCGGTGTTGCATCGTTGTTTTCGGTTCCCGGCATAGAGAATTTGACCGGCCGAATAAAAGGCAGCGAAAAACAGGGCGTTATTAGTCTTTCGACTAAAGATGCCTGGTTATCGGCGCCGGATTTGTTTCGTGAAGTCTTGCCGGTCAACCGTCTTCAAGGCAAATTAAGCTGGCGGCAGGCAGAAGATGCCTGGTCGGTATCCAGTCAAACGATTGAATTGGACTCCTTAAGCTTTCAGAGCAACACCCGGTTTCGAGTAGATATTCCCAAAGCCGGCAACCCCGTTTTTATGGATTTGCAAAGTTCATTTGCCGGCAAAGACGCAAGCCAAGTCCCTCATTTTTTGCCGGTGGGCATTATGGGTAAAGAAGTCGTTACCTGGCTGGATCATGCATTCATTAGCGGCAGCATGACCAACGGCGGTTTGCTGGTCTACGGCAATCTGAACGATTTCCCGTTTAATAATGCGCCGGGCGTTTTTGAAGCGTTGTTTACCGGCGAGAATTTTGAGCTGTCTTATGCCCCCACCTGGCCTCACATCACTAACATGAATGCCGAAGTCATGTTTTTACAGGACAGTCTCAAAGTTAATGTCCTGCACGGACAATCGGCGAATGTGCTTATCAAGCAAGCCGAAGTGACTATCCCGGTACTGAATAAAAGCAAACAAGTGCTGATTACGGGCGAGGCTGAAGGCGGGATCGACCAGGTTTTGGCTTTTATGCAGCAGACGCCGTTGAGTTCGCCGGTGGATTCGTTGCTGGAAGCCATTACCCCGCAAGGCAATACTCAAGTCGCGCTGGATCTTAAAATACCGTTGGTTGCCGGAGCGCCAACCAAAGTCGATGGTAGCGCGCAATTGAAGGATGCCAAGCTGAGTGTGAAATCGCTGGCTTTGCCGGTCAGCAAAATTAACGGCGAGCTCAAATTCAATGAACAGGGCGTTTACAGCGATACCCTTCACGCAGAGGCCTTGAACCATCCGATACAAATCAACATTGAAAGTTCGGCCAGTCAAACCACCGTTAACGTCGCGGGCAGTGTTGGCGTTGACGACTTACAGCAACAATTCGACATGCCGTGGTGGAAAGTCGCTGCCGGGGTGACGGACTATCGGTTAAAACTGGAGTTGCCGCATGGGAATATCGCTCCCGAGTTGGTAGTGGAGTCGGCGCTGTCCGGCGTATCCCTGGACTTGCCGGAGTCATTGGCAAAAACTCGGGAGCAAAGCATACCTTTGTCGTTGACATTTAGTTTGGGCGATAAACAATTGTTGCCGGTGCTGTTAAATTACGACAATAAGCTTAAAGCGGCGATGCAGTTGGATACCGGGAAAAAGTCCCTCTATTCGGCACATGTTTTGGTGGGCAGCGGTGAGGTCGCTCAAAACCGGGAGGCAGGTTTAAAGTTGGAAATTAACCGCGATCGCTTGGCTTTGCAAGACTGGTTAGGCTTGGCGGCGGCCCAAGGCGCAGGTGATGGCGTTACCGAACTGAAAATTCATAGCGATCATGCGTTGTGGAAGAAAACCGATATAGGCAATTTTGACCTGGCTTTGAAACCCAATGGCAACTATTGGAACGGAACGATAGCCGGATCAGCCGCCAAGGGAAGTATTCGGATTCCTGCGGACTTTAAAAGCGCTGACAGACTACATTTGGACATGGAGTTGCTGGATCTTTCGGCATTAAAGCAAGCAGGAGCTAAAGATGCCTCGCCTCTACAGACCTTATCGCCGGAACTTGTGCCTTTATTGACGGTCACCAGCCGCAAAACGTTGTGGCAATCGATTGATCTGGGGCGGTTATCATTGCAAACCGAACGCATACCGGGCGGCATAGCTTTTAAGCAGCTAGAGCTGAGCGGAGAAAATCAAAAACTGGTTTTATCGGGCGATTGGCAAGCCAATGCAGGGCAATCGGTAACGCATGCCCAAGGCCATATGGACGTACCTCGCGCCGGGCCGCTGCTGGCTCAACTGGACATTACCAAGGATCTAACAGAAACCAGCGCGGCCATTGATTTCAGCTTCAACTGGAACGCGGCGCCGTATCAATTCTCGTTGGCGGATTTAAAGGGGCAAGTGGACATTAACTTTAAAAACGGACGCATCTTAAGCATAGAACCCGGATTCGGCCGGGTGCTCGGAATGCTGGCGCTGGCGCAGTGGGTGAAACGGGCGCAGCTTGATTTTAGCGATATTTATCAGGAAGGTTTGACCTTTAACAGCATTAAAGGCCATTTTGACTTAGCCGGTGGAATTGCCTCGACGCATGATTTAGTCGTCGATGCGATTCCGGCAAAAATCGCCATCAGCGGGGATACCGATCTTGTTGCTCAAACCGTTGACCACATAGTCGACGTCACGCCTAAAAGTGCCGATGCGGTGCCTATAGCTGGTACAATTATGGGCAAAGTTGCGGCCTTGGTTGGGCGGTCATTGACGGGTAAAGACCAGGAGGGATTTTTCTTTGGTTCCCAGTATCTGGTAAAAGGCGCGTGGGGAAGCGCGGAAATCATTCCGATGCATAAAAATGATGGATTGTTACAGAAAACCTGGAACGGCATTACCGATTTTCCATGGCTACGGCAAGAAAAGTAACTGTTGATTTTAAAATTTTAGGTGGTGACATGACAAAAATTACCCGTCTTTCACAATTGGATTTGAATGATACCTACAGTTATGCCGATTATTTGACATGGCAATTCGAGGAAACCGTTGAGTTGATTAAAGGTAAAATTCAACTGATGTCGCCTGCGCCAAATGTTCTGCATCAAAGCATCGTGACAGAATTAGGCGGCCATCTTTATTCTTTTTTGCGTAATAAACCGTGTAAATTATTTTATGCACCGTTTGATGTGCGTTTATATAATCGAAAAAAATCCATGCTCACCAATAAAGAAATTTATACCGTGGTTCAACCCGATTTATGCGTTATTTGCGATACCGGTAAATTGGACCAGCAAGGCTGCAACGGCGCACCGGATTGGATTATTGAAATTTTATCGAAAGGTAATTCCAAACGCGAAACCCAGGAAAAATATGCCTTATATCAAGAAAGCGGGGTAAAGGAATATTGGCTGGTTTATCCTTATGAGCAATCGGTACACCAGTTTGTTTTAAACGAGCAAACGGAAAAATACCAATTACTGGCCATGTTTTCAGCAGAAGATAATGCCGGTCCGGTGTTGTTTCCCGATTTGGCGATTGATTTGGCGGAGGTGTTTGCGGAGATTGAAAAGCCTGTCAACGGAAAACAACTTGTTTAATATCAATATTTGAATATGAAATTATGAGTAATAGATGTGCGGCCATACAAATGGCATCAAGCCCGAATATCAGCGCCAATTTGCTGGAGGCCGACAAGCTGATCGCCGAAGCGGTCAAAGCGGGGGCCAAGCTGGTGGCTTTGCCGGAAAATTTCGCCTTGATGGGCGACCATGAATTGGACAAAATCAAAGCCAAAGAAGTCGATGGTTCGGGGCCTATTCAAAGCTTTTTGGCAACGGTTGCCAAAAAATACGGCGTCTGGGTGGTTGGCGGCACCCTTCCGATAGTCGGTAACGACAGCAATAAAGTACGCGCGGCTTGCCTGGTTTACAACGATCAAGGCGAGCGGATCGCACGCTACGATAAGATACATTTGTTTGATGTCAGCGTTCCGGGCAGCAACGAGGTTTACCGTGAATCCGACTCTATTGAATCGGGGACAGAGTCATTGGTGATAGACACGCCTTTTGGCAGGCTGGGCGTCGCTGTTTGTTATGATTTGCGCTTTCCTGAGTTTTTCCGCAAGATGGACATGGAAATACTGGTCATCCCGTCGGCCTTTACCGCGGAAACAGGAGCCGCGCACTGGGAGTTGCTGTTGCGTGCGCGTGCCGTGGAAAACTTGTGTTATGTGATTGCGCCGAATCAGGGCGGTTTTCATCTTAATGGCCGTAAAACTTTCGGCCATAGCATGGTTATCGATCCGTGGGGCGTGGTGCTGGATTGCTACAAAACCGGGGGCGGTTTTGTCTCGGCTGAAATAGATCTGGAACGTTTGGAAAAAGTACGCGGCGCATTTCCGGCACTGAACCATCGTCGTTTTTTTTGTGAATAATATGCACGTAATAGTTAAAAGTTTATTGCTTGTTGGTTTTCTGGTTTCCTGCGGAACCGCCGAACAAAGCCGCTATCGCGACACCGAAGCCCTTGAACGCCCGCCAACGGTGACCAGCAGCCCGGCCAGGGAGCAACGCACTGTCGACACCAGTTCGATTCCGAAGAAAAAAGACCGCACCGGCTTAGGTACGGATGTTTACCTGAATACATCGTCGCAACTGACGATCAAGCAGCCTTTCGACGACGCCTGGAGCACTTTGGGCCGGGCATTAAAGCAAAGCGGCATCAAAATAACCGATCATGAACGGGATAAAGGCCTGTATTACGTCACTCAGGAAACCGAAGAGCCCACCGGTTTTTTTGCTAAAGCGACTTCTTTTTTTAGCGATGATGCCGCCATTTATCTGTTAACCCTAAAGCCTGATGGCGAACAAACAACGGTGGCCGCAACCCTGGCCAATGCGACCGAACAAAGCAGCTCGGCTAAAGACGGTGCGCCGCAGCCTTCTGCAGAAGGTGCGGAAGACTTGTTGCAGCTATTGTTTAAGACATTGCGCGACAAGCTGGAAGAAGAATGATGGAGGCGCAGGGCAAAGGGCTAAAGGTGTAAAACGCTGTTGTTTTCGCCTTTAGCCCTTTGCCTTTCGCCTTGTACCTAAAACCTTGACTATTGATTCGTTGATGGAAATATTAAACCTTGCAAGACAAGCTATTTTGATGCCGGCCGGCATACAGGATGGCGATATTGAAAAAATTATGGGCCGATTACTCAGCTCACCGGTTGATGCGGCGGATATTTACTTTCAGTCCAGCCATTTTGAATCTTGGGTCCTGGAAGCCGGCATCATTAAAGAAGGCAGCCATAATATCGATCAAGGGGCCGGAGTGCGTGCGGTATTCGGCGAAAAAACCGGCTTTGCCTACAGCGACCGCATTGAACTGCCGGTGCTGTTGGAAGCGGCTAATAATGTTAAAGCCATCGTTCGGCAAGGGCACGAGGTTGCCCCCTTGCACTGCAAGATCTCTACAAAAGCAGCCGACTGGTCAAAGTATTACGCGACGCAAAACCCGTTAAAATCACTGGCGGACCAGCAGAAAATCGACTTATTGCATCGGGTTGACAGCGAAACCCGCAAACTGGACAGCCGGATTGAAGAAGTTATCGTCAGTTTGGTCGGCGTCTATGAACATATTCTGGTGGCCAGACAAGACGGCTCCTTGGTTGCCGATGTGCGGCCCTTGGTGCGAATGAATGTAACAGTCATCGTGGAACAAAACGGTCAGCGCGAACAGGGCAGTATGGGCGGCGGCGGTCGTCGCGATTACAGCTATTTTATCGATCAGGATACTGCGTTGGAATACGGCCGCGAAGCCGTCAGACAGGCGTTGGTTAACCTGGAAGCCGTCGAAGCGCCGGCCGGCAACATGACGGTCGTGTTGGGTTCGGGCTGGCCGGGTATTTTGCTGCATGAGGCCATCGGTCACGGCCTGGAAGGCGACTTTAACCGTAAAGGCACTTCGGCATTCAGCGGCCGTGTCGGTGAACGGGTGGCATCGGATTTATGTACGGTAGTCGATGACGGCACCTTGTCGGGACGGCGCGGCTCGTTAACTATCGATGATGAAGGGACGCCGACGGAACTTACCGTATTGATCGAAAACGGCATACTCAAAAGCTACATGCAGGATCAACTCAATGCCCGTTTGATGGGCGTTAAGCCTACCGGTAACGGCCGGCGTGAATCCTATGCGCATTTGCCGATGCCACGAATGACCAATACCTATATGTTGCCGGGCCGGCACGATCCCGAAGAAATTATAAAATCGGTCAAAAAAGGCCTGTATGCCAAGAATTTCGGCGGCGGGCAAGTTGATATTACTTCCGGTAAATTTGTATTTTCCGCCAGCGAAGCCTACCTGATCGAGAACGGCAAAATAACCCGCGCGGTTAAAGGCGCCACACTGATTGGTAACGGGCCCGAGGTGTTAACCAAAGTGTCCATGGTCGGTTCCGATTTGGAACTGGACAGCGGCGTCGGCACCTGCGGCAAGGACGGGCAAAGTGTGCCGGTCGGCGTCGGGCAACCTACGTTGAAGATTGACGGGTTGACGGTTGGCGGGACCAGCGTTTAAATGAGATTTACCCAGTATTTCCTTTATACAAGAAATAGGGCCGATAGATCGACCATAAAACTTGAATGGATTGAAAATGTCGTTGCCGACCCTCTTCAGACCCAAAGGCAAGCAGATGGACGATTCAAAAAATGGGGATTTATCGAAGAAGAGGGAAAATATTTAAGGGTTGTTTTGCTGGAAGATGGAGAGACAGTACATAATGCTTTCTTCGATAGAAGTTTTAAAGAGGTAAACAATGAAAATTAAATATTTTGAAGATACCGATACGGCGTTGCTGGAGTTTTCAGAGCATCCGGTTTTCGAAACGAGGGAAGTTAATGAAAATATTTACCTGGATCTGGATAAAGATGGAAATTTGATTGGAATGACCATTGAACATGCAGCGTCGCAAGCAAATATTAGTGAAGTTTCATTTCAGCAGATAAATCGTCAAGTAGCCTAAAAAATATTCATGTAGTGTGCGCATCACGCACCCTTTGCTACACACAATTAGAGATCACAGTGCAAAATCACGAACAAATCAGCCAGTTGAAAAATATCGTTCAGAACATATTGGACGAAGCCGTAAAACAGGGCGCCAGCGCCGCAGAAGCGGGCTTGAGCCAGGAAAACGGCTTATCCGTATCGGTACGTCTTGGCGATGTCGAGACCATAGAACATCACTGCGATCAGGGGCTGGGCGTCACCGTTTATTTCGGTAAGCGTAAAGGCTCTGCCAGCACTACGGATTTGTCGGTTGCTTCGATTAAGGAAACGGTCGGCGCGGCATGCAGTATTGCCCGCTACACCAGCGAAGACGAGTATTCCGGGTTGCCTGAGCAAGAACTGTTGGCTACCGAATTTCCCGATCTTGATCTTAACCATCCGTGGAGTATCAGTGTTGATGAAGCCATTGCCTTAGCCATTGACTGCGAAGATGCGGCTCGGTCTTATCATGCGGAAATCAGCAATTCCGAAGGCGCTTCGGTCGATACGCATCAAGGCATCCGGGTGCTGGGCAACACCTTGGGTTTCCTTCAGGGCTATGCCTCAACTCGCCATTCCTTGAGCTGTTCGGTGTTGGCGCAACGCGGCGACAGCATGCAGCGCGATTACTGGTACACAGTTTCAAGAAACGCGCGCGAATTGGAATCCGCTGTTGAAGTGGGAAAAAAAGCGGCCGAGCGCACACTCCGGCGCTTGCAGGCCCGCAGCTTGACTACGCGGCAGTGCCCGGTGCTGTATTGCGCGGAAACCGCTTCCGGCTTGCTGGGGTCGTTTATCGGTGCCATCAGCGGCGGCAATTTATACCGCAAGTCATCGTTTTTACTGAATGCCCTGGATACTCAAGTTTTTCCTGAATTCGTCCGCATCCACGAGCAGCCGTATTTAAAAGGCGCTTTAGGAAGCTGTATGTATGACGGTGAAGGTGTTGCTCCCCAAACTCGCGATATAGTCAGCGAAGGTGTTTTGCACGGTTATGTGTTGAGCACCTATTCCGCCCGTAAACTGGGTATGCGTAGTACAGGCAATGCCGGTGGCGTGCATAATTTAACGATTGATCCGGGTAAACTTGATTATCAAGGCATGTTAAAACAGTTGAATACCGGTTTGCTGGTTACCGAATTGATGGGGCAAGGCGTCAATATGGTGACTGGCGATTATTCGCGCGGCGCGGCCGGATTCTGGGTGGAAAACGGCGAAATCCAATATCCGGTTGAGGAAATCACCATTGCCGGTAACCTGAAAGACATGCTTAAAAACATCGTTGCCGTGGGTAATGATGTCGATTATCGCGGTAATATCCGCACAGGTTCCATACTGGTTGAGCGGATGTCGGTTGCCGGGGAATAACCGGATAAAAAAGCCCGATTAATTCACCGCGAAGAGCACGAGATTTAGCTTGTTTTTCTTCGTGGTGATAGGCTTTATGTCATAAGCTTTTAACAATATCTTCGATCAGCTGCGGCCCGCGATAAATAAGGCCGCTGTATATCTGCACCAAACTCGCCCCGGCTTCTAATTTTTCCTGTGCATCGTCCGCAGTTAAAACTCCGCCTGCCGCAATAATCGGGATTTTGCCGTTTAACTCCGCAGCCAATCCGCGCACGACAATTGTAGACTTTTCCTTAACCGGCGCTCCGCTTAAACCACCGGCTTCATGGGCAAGCGGATGGCTTGCAATCATGTCGCGGGCAATCGTCGTGTTGGTTGCAATCACGCCATCGATTTCAAATTCAAGCAGCAATTTGGCAATATGGCTTATTTCTTCGGCGCTCAGGTCGGGCGCTATTTTCAGGGCTAAAGGCACGTATTTGCCGTGCTCCTGTTGCAGCTTCAATTGCTCTTCTTTTAGGGCGGAAATCAGGCTTCTGATCTCATCGCCCTGCTGCAACTGACGCAGATTCTTGGTGTTCGGCGAAGAAATATTAATGGTGACGTAGCCGGCAAACGCATAGGCCTTACGCAAACCGATCAAATAATCATCCGCCGCATGTTCAATCGGCGTATCGAAATTCTTGCCGATATTGATACCCAAAATACCGGAGTAACGGCTTTGTTTAACCTGAGCCAGCAAGTGGTCTATGCCCAGATTGTTAAAGCCCATGCGATTGATGATTGCCTGCTGCTCAGGCAGCCTGAACAAGCGCGGTTTCGGGTTGCCCGGTTGCGGGCGCGGAGTCACCGTGCCTATTTCTATAAAGCCGAAACCTAATGCGGCCAGCGCATTAATATAATCACCGTTTTTATCCAGGCCGGCGGCAAGGCCGAGCGGATTTTTAAAACTTAATCCCATAACATTAACAGGCTTAGTTTTAATGGTGGGATAGATCAGTTTTGCTGTGCCGGAAATATAAGCTGCGTTCAGCAGTTTAAGCGTCACTTCGTGAGCGGTTTCAGGGTCCAGGGAAAATAATAAAGGGCGTAGTAATGGATATAGGTTCATGGCGGCGACCGTGATGTTGGGCAAGGTTGATGGCTGCAAGGGCGATTAACGGCCGGCGTACAGGCTTCGCCTGCAAGCACAAGCAAAGCTTGCATTCCCATTGCACTGTGTTGTCTCTAAAACTTAACAATAATATTAATGTTCGCTGCTTAGTTGATAAGGTTCCGGGGCTACCGCAGCAGGCCGCTCCAGCACAAGATCGACCAACAGTTGCGCCGATGCCGGCCCCATCGCCAGACCATTTCTAAAATGTCCGGCATTAATATATAAATTGTCGACCTCGGGATGTTTGTCGATATAGGGTATGCCGCGTTCAGTACCCGGCCTTAATCCCGCCCAGTGTTTAAGCAACGGGAAGTCTTTAAGCGGTGGCAATAAATTCAATGCAAATGCAGTCAGCCGGTCCCGGGCTTCCGCTGTAGCCGTCTTATTAAAATCATCCTGCTCTACGGTGCTGCCCGCCAGTATTTTACCGTCACGACGCGGAATCAGGTATTGATCGCCATCCAGCACCATAAACTTAAGCGTTTCCGGCCGGGCGTCAAATAACAGCATTTGGCCTTTAACCGGTGCAATATTTGGCGCATCGCCGGTCGCCGCAGGAAAAAACTGCTGAAACAACTGGCCGGTCCAAGCACCCGCAGCAATAATCAACTGGTTGACAGTGAGCTTACCGGACGTCGTATTGATCGCCGTGATGCGGTTACCATTGAGAGTAATGGACGTTAATTCGCAATGTTCTATCAGCGTAACGCCTTTATTAATCAGGTCTTGTTTTAATGACTTAACCAGCCGTGGGTTACGCGCTTGGGCAATTTCGGGCAGCCAAAGCGGCTGGTCGGGGATAGTGTTAAGCGTGTCAAAAAAGTCTGCGCTAGCGGGTAGGCATAAAACATCATTAGCGCCGCACCAATTAACAGCCGCGGTAATATCGGGATTTTTAGCGATCAGTAAGCCGCAGGGGGTCCATTCCGGGTCTATCGAAGTTTCGCTACTCAGTTGCGAGGCCAAAGCCGGATACAGTTTCAAGCTTTGTATCACCAAGCGGGTAATTGCGTCCGGTTGTCGCCACGGATAAAGCGGCAGCAAAATGCCGCCGCCCGCCCAGGATGATTCTTGGCCCAGTTCATTTTTTTCAATAATAGTGACGCCGGCGCCAGCTTTACTGAACTCGCGGGCAGTAAGCAGGCCGATAATGCCGCCGCCAATAATGGTAATGTCTGGGGTTGTGGTCATGTGTGTCGACAAATATCAATTGAATAGTTACGGTTGGTTTTGCGCTTTATTATACCGCGAACAGTGCGAAGAATTTTAACTGTGGCTTGGATGTATAAGCTGAGAATTTTGTTGTTTTTTGCATACAATTAAATATTCAGAGTTAGGATTATCCTTATACTTATTGATTAATAAGGATTAATTAATATTAAAAAAATGGCTTTAAAACTTGTAGGGATTTGCTTTAGCTGCTACTATTACCCCCGGAAGATGAGCTTTGTTGTATTAAAGCAAATTTTTGTAAAATAACAACCTCACGAGGGGGATAAATGATCAATAAAACTAAACTAGCGCTGGGCATTGCGGCGGCAACATTAACAATGACCGGTGCATTGGTTTCTCCGCAAGCAATGGCGCACTCAAAAGCAGATCGTATTGCCGAAGCGGCAAGCAACAAAGCAGATGCATTGGAAGCACAACTCCAGGCCATGCAAGCTGAATTAAGCCGTTTAAGAGCGGAAGTAAACCGTCCTACTTCCAGTGCGGAAGCCGATAAAGTTCAGGAACTGGATCAATGGATGACTTCGGTTAAGTCAAC
>JAUGSS010000120.1:0-18422 GCA_044426515.1 Methylococcaceae bacterium
TTTATGAATTAGCGAAATCAATGCCTTATAACAATAATAAGCGAATCGGGACATAGTGTTTAATATGAAGCGAAACAAGATAGTTGAAGCTCTCAGTCAGGATAAATTACGAGAGTATAAAAAACGCGTTGCTTTTCATGAAGCAGGACATGCAGCGGGCATTCATTTAAATAACCAAGCCAATCATCTGCCGCCGGCTTTTTTTAACATTAATTTTAAAGAGTTGAGCGCCATGACAGATGCTGATGTCATGGCTTATCAATCACCTCATAACGATTGTATTGCGCGCGTGGAGGGAGGACGATTAATTGAAGCGTTACCTCCCTCTATTAACAGCTTGGTCTGTGGATTGACAGAACACAATGACACCCGAGTGCAATTGGCAAAGGATTATATGAAAGCTTTTGAAGCGGATATTATTAACCTGCTGATCGGGCCACTGGCTGAAGCTAAGCATGTCGCTGACATCGATGATGAACTATTCAATCATCAGTTAATCAGTCTGGAAGCATTAAAATATTATGGCGGCAATTTCGATCTTGCTTTGGTCAATAAATATTTACAAAGCTTCTCTGCCGATAAACAACAGCAAGATGAAAAATCGGCTGAGTTGTTTACCGCGGCATTTGACTTTGTCAATAACAATGCAAACTGGAAAGCAATCACCCAATTGGCTGATTATATTTTTGGCAGTAGCAAAAACATTATTTGCTGTGCAGAGATTGTTTCAATACTCGATCAGGTAGAGCTAGCCGGATAAGTTTTTCCGTAGGGCGCGCCGCGTGGGAACGAGAACATCCATGCGGTATGACGACTCTTGGACGAAGTCCCCTCGTTCCCACGTGCTACGTCACTGCCATTAAGTTAAGCGTCTTGACGTGGGTAGGAGCGGGCCATGCCCGCGATATTTGCCCAACGATAGCTGAGTTGTAGCGCCCTCATCGCGGGCATGGCCCGCTCCTACAACGCTTAACTTAATGGCAATGACGTGCTACGTGGGAATGCAGTGCCGGACGCGCTACGTCCCGTATACGCAGACGTGTTGCGGCGCAGCCCTGTAGCCCTGTAGGCCGGAATAAGCCGGTTCGAGCGTTAGCGAGGTGGCGTTTCCGGCAAACATCCCCGAATTCGCCGGAAACGCCACCTCGCGCTACGCGCTTGGATGGCCTTATTCCGGCCTACATCCGAGTCCGCCATTCCAGCGTCCATATCAAAATGACACTCTTCGATAGACTTGTGTATAAAGACGGGGGCGCGCGCGGGAACGAGAACAACAATTACCTTAACAGACCGGCTTTTCGATAAGTTATCGCTGAACAAATCCCATGACGTTCATGCCCAACTCAAAAAACCGGTAATTGTTACGCCCGCCTTCCTTGGCGTGATACATCGCGGTGTCCGCACTTTTGATCAAAGCATCCGCATCAGGACCGTCATTAGGGTAGATGCTGATGCCGATGCTTACCGAGACCTGAAGTTCAAGCTGATTAATGAGGTGGGGAACGGTTAGCGTAGCAAGTATTTTTTGCGCACTGATCGCTGCATCTTCTGCGTGCTCCACATCGGCAAGCAGGATTACGAATTCGTCCCCACCCTGACGGCATACGGTATCCGAACTGCGCACACTCGCCACTAGCCGTTGCGCTACCGACTGCAGCAACTGATCGCCAACCCCATGGCCCAGCGAGTCATTGATGTCCTTAAAGTGATCCAGGTCCAAAAACATCACCGCAAGTTGATTGCTTTGGTGGCGCGCCAATGCAATCGCCTGGGCCAAGCGATCATTCAACAAAATGCGATTAGGCAAATCGGTAAGAGCGTCGTGCTGAGCCAAATGAGTCATCCGCACTTTAGCTTTTTCGGTTTCTTCGGCCAAGGAGTGCGCTTCGATAGTGTCGATGATCAGGTCTGCATTGGTTTGCTGCAATTGCAGCACATGATCGTCGAGCTCGGCATTTTGTTTGAACAACGCCACTTCAGTGGTGCGCAAACCGGACTCTGTTTCGCGTAACGCCTGCACCGTTTGTTCCAGCAGAAGGCTGTGGCGCTTCGATTCATTATGTAACAGGCGTACTTCCAGCATGTTGCGGATACGCGCCAGTACTTCGGGTAGATCAAACGGCTTGCTGATAAAATCTTTTGCCCCGGCTTGCAGTGCATGCAGCTTGTGCGCTGGTTGGGCGGTGATCACTAAGACCGGGAGATAATCGTCCCGCTCGATTTTCTTCAAGCCTTCCATGACCTTGAACCCATCCATGCCGGGCATCTGTAGATCAAGCAGGATAAGGTCGTAACGGTTTTTGCGATGCAGCTCATACACCGCATGCGGGTCCTTTGTCGAGCTGACGGATCGATAACCGGCTTCGTGCAGCATCCGCTCCAGCAGAAGGATATTGGCTTCCTGATCGTCTACGATCAGAATGCCGGCGTTAAGAAGGTCGGAGGCCCTAATCATCCGTGTATCCTCGGCTAATTGCCCCGCCTAATCCCGTTTCCGCAAACTCCAGCGCCATATCCAGCGCATCCATGAACTCGTTGACTTTGATCGGCTTGGTGAGATAGCCGAAAAACCCTGCCTTCATACCTCTTTCGATGTCCAGCGGCATGGCGTTAGCACTGATGGCAAGCACCGGGATGTGCGCCGTTGCCGGATCTTCGCGCAGGATTTTCAGCGCTTGGATACCGCTGATGCCCGGCAGGTTGATGTCCATCAGGATCACCTCCGGCTGATGGATGCGCGCCAGCGCGATACCGCGCGTACCCTCACCGGCACTTAACAAGCGCATATCAGGACGACGCGCGATGAGTTGCTCGACCAGCTGCATATTTGCCCGGTTGTCTTCTACATACAGCAGGGTGCGCAGCGCCGTATCATGCTGAACTTGTACCGGAACCGGCGTTGTGGGTTCGATGCTGTCAGATACCCGTTGTTGCGGCGCGGCAGCCGAGCTCAATTCGATCCTGAACACACTGCCCACTCCGACGATGCTTTCCACGCCGATGGTGCCCCCCATCAGTTCAACCAGCCGCTTGGCCACCACGAGGCCTATACCCGTGCCTTCCTCGCAGCCGGCCTCCTGGCCCAGACGATTGAACGGCTGAAACAGTTGTGCCAGTTTTTCCGGGGACAAGCCTTCGCCGGTATCCTGCACATTAATACGTATGCGTTCTGCGGTCTCCTCGCTACAGGTCACTTCGACCATTCCTCCCACGCGGTTGTATTTAATCGCGTTTGATAGCAGATTGACAATCACCTGCTTCACCCTGGTTCGATCGGCATTGGCAATGTAAGGGCTATCGAACTGAGGAAAGCTCATGCGGATACCGCTTTTTTGCGCTTGCGGTTCGATCATGGCTTGGCAATCGAGCAGCACTTCGTACAGTGGTATGGGTTCCAGCAACAGCGACAGCTTACCGGACTCGATCAAGGCGAGGTCGAGAATTTCGTTAATCAACTCCAACAGATACCACCCCGCTTGGAGAATCTGGTCGATACTGGACTTTTGACCGGGCGTCGGTAAAGGCGAACCCAACTCCATTAATTGGGCAAAACCGAGAATCGCATTGAGCGGCGAGCGCAACTCGTGGCTCATGCTGGAAAGAAAATCCGATTTGGCGAGATTGGCTTTTTCGGCCACAGACTTGGCGTTCTCCAACTCAGCGTTCTTTTCCAGTAACACCTGATCCAGACGGTTACGCTCGGTGACATCACGCGCAGAGGCAAACACGCCCTGTAGAGTCCTATCCCGGTCGTAGAAAGTGGTCGCATTGTAGGACACCACCGTTTCCTTACCGTCTCTGGCTCGCGCGGTGAGCTCGTAGTTGGACACTTTCTTTTCACTCAGCACCAGTTTGATACTCGCCTCTGCCCGTACCGGGTCGGTGAAGTAATTTTTGAACGGCGCACCGATCAGTTCGTCGCGCGTGCAACCGGTGAGCGCCTCCATCTGCTTGTTGACGTCGGTAATGATACCGGACGGATCGGTCGTCATGATCGCGTCGATGTTCGATTCGATCAAAGAACGCGTGTAGAACTGCTGATCGCGCAAACGCTGATCGAGCAGCTTCTGCTCCGCTTCGACCTGTTTGCGCGCAGTATTATCGGTGCCGATCAACAGGTAACCGATGATCGCGTCTTGAGCATCGCGCAGCGCCGTGACCGACACGATGGCCGGAAAGCGGCTGCCGTCCTTGCGGATGTAGGTCAGTTCGTAGATGTCTTCGATGCCGCGCGAGGCCTTGAACACCAAGGCCTCGAAACCCGGCGTAATCGAAGTTCCAAGCTCGACGCTCAAGGCCTTGGCGCGCACGATCAGTTCCTGCGGATCGGAAATATCGGCCGGGGTGATCTTGTTCATCACGTCGGCGGCCACATAGCCCAGCATACGCTCGGCGCCGACATTGAAGATCTGGATAACGCCCTTCGCGTCGGTTGCGATACTTGAGAAATTGGCGCTGTTAAAAATCGCGCTCTGCAAAGCGCCTGCTTTAAGCAGCGCCTCTTCGCGGCGGAGCTCGGTGATGCCATCCGCTACGGCAGGGTTGAGAGTGACGGGATCGCAAATTTTTTTGAACATGGCTTACCTTTGTGCAAATCGTGGAATGGGTCCGAAGACGGCTCACGCGGCAGAAGGTGCAAGCCCACTGTAAGCATTCACCTTCCCCGTTGAAAAAGGGGAAAGCGCAATAAGGCGCCGGCTTGTGAACTTTGAACCGGTATATTGCATCATGACCATTAAATCTGACGCTCTCTGTGCGTTATCGCACGTAAGCCGGAAATTTTATGTAAAAACGGCAGATATTTTCTCTTCGGCAACCGCAGGCTTAAGTCCACAGTGCTGGAAGTACGCCTCTGGTCAATCGTACAGGTCGAAAGATTGTTGATTGTGCTGACGCTGGAAAGCGCATCAATCACGGCAAATGCGCCGGCACATAGAATATTTTTACGGCTTAGCCCACGCACCTCAACCGCATTCCCACTCGGCGCGCTCATCGTTACACACAAGTATTTGTACGGTACCGCACAGAAATAACCTGTTGCGGTTGTTAAATTTTCAACGTCGCAATTAAACATATAAGGCATATTCAACATGAATCCAATCACATTCTTTCTAGTCTCCACCTGTATCCTCGCGGGTTTGGCTATCGGCAACTGGGTGAATCCCAATCTGTCGCCGGTCTTCTTTGGGCTTGCCGTTATTATCGGTCTGTCGTTGAAAATGGCTAACGCTTGGCAGAAATTCGTCATCCTGAGGATGGGCAAACTACAAAGCGTCAAAGGGCCGGGGATGTTCGCCATTATCCCGATAGTTGACAATGTGGTCGCGGTCATTGATGAACGTATCCAGACGACGGCTTTTAATGCCGAGCAGGCGCTGACTAAGGACACCGTTCCGGTTAACGTCGATGCGATTATTTTCTGGCATGTTCATGATGCCGAAAAAGCGGCATTAGCTATTACCGACTACCGTGAGGCTATTGACCGGGTTGCACAAACCTCGTTGCGCGAGATGATCGGCTCTTCGATGTTAACGGCACTGCTATCCGATCGTAAGGAGGCTGACGAACAGCTAAGGCTTGAAATCGGCGAAAAAACCGCACCCTGGGGCATATCGGTGAGCTCGGTAGAAATTCGCGATGTCGCCATTCCCGAGGCGCTACAGGACTCCATGTCCCGTCAAGCCCAAGCGGAGCGCGAAAAACAAGCACGAGTCATTCTGGGATCGGCCGAAGCCGCGATCGCGGGGAAGTTTGTCGAAGCCGCCGAAATTTATGCCGGGCATCCGATAGCGCTCCAACTCAGAGCCATGAACATTATTTACGAGACCACCAAGGAGCGGGGAGCCACGATTCTGATTCCCAGTTCGATGATCGATAGCCTGAACCCTTCGCTGACAATTCCGGCGCCGGCACTTGCAGCTAAAGAGGAGCTTATTAAGGAACCTGTATGAAATAACGTGATCATTTGCAGGAGCGAATTCATTCTTGTTTGCTTGCAAGCTCCTACGCGGGACGGGATTTGCAACCCCGTCCCAATCGTTTACGCAATCTCAATCTAAGCGGCTGCATTAACTGGCGCAAAACGTTTCGGACGGGGCAACATGCCCCGTCCGGCTGCGAGGTGTACCGTGCGCGCCTTCTCCGGGGCTTAAAATACACCTACCTACCCTTTAGCACGCGGCGCACCCTTGTATAATTTAATTGTAATTGACCCAGTTAATTAGCGTAACTACAATAATAAACATGGAAATTACCAGCGATCCGACTAAACGAGAGGCAACCCTGAATGACCGTGGCATTGATTTTGCCGATGCGGCCTGGGTCTTTTCCGGTACAACGCTTGATTATCAAGATGACCGGAAAGACTACGGCGAAACGCGCATCATCACGGTAGGCCATTTTCAAGGCAGGATGATGGTTGTAGTCTGGACACCCCGTGGGGCGATGCCCGCCACATTATTTCTATGAGAAAAGCGAATGAGCGAGAAATTAAAAAGTACACAAAAAGACTGGAGCAAGTTTGACGACCATGTTGTACAAGCCGAAGAATACGAAGAAATTCCCGAGTTGACCGATGAGTTTTTCGAGCGAGCTGACTTGCATGTTGGGGGGAAACTCATCCAACGAGGCAGACCCAAAGCCCAAAGCCACAAGGTGCTGTTGTCTATCCGATATAGCCCGGAAGTGGTGACCTATTTTCGTTCCACTGGAGCAGGTTGGCAAACCCGAATGGATGACGCGCTTAAGGAATGGCTTAAAGAACATGCCCCCGGATAACCGAGCCTGTTTTGGGCATCTGACTACCACCGCGTGGGCCGTACGCGCCTTCTCTCTGGCTTAAAATAGGTTTACCCCTTTGGCTCCTACGCGGGACGGCACTACCATTAAGTTAAGCTTTGTAGGAGCGGGCCATGCCCGCGATGATGACACCACAACTCAGCCATCACGACTCAAATTTCGCGGGCATGGCCCGCTCCTACCGCATCATTGCACTTAACTTAATGGCAGTGACGTCGGACGGGGCAACATGCCCCGTCCGGCTGCGTTAAAAAATTTCGACCTATACGATTCAATTAGCCCACGCAAATAACAAAAAACAGAAAGGCGGTAGGGTGTGCCCTGCGCGCCTTCTCCGGGGCTTAAAATACGCCTGTTTCGTGTTTAAATCCTTTGGCGCGCACGGCACACCCTACCGCCACATTAACACAAGACACTGATTTATATATAATTCTACATAAATAAATCATCTTCTTAAGCTAATCGTGCAGACAGCATAATTGCGCTGATTACCAAGCTCTCCACTTGGAAATCAGTACAAAGGCTATTTAAGGAATCTGTTGACAGCCGGCGTGCGGGATTCGCCTGCAAGCGCAAGCAAAGCTTGCACGCCCAGTTACTCTAAACTGCTTTTTTAGCTTCATCATTAGCGAACATCGTTTCGGTCACGTCCTTGCCGATTCCGCGGTAGCCGGTAAAACGGCCGGAAGGATCGAACATCGGCTCCCCGCTAACCATTAAATACTGCGGCAAGCCGTCGGAATTGATCCGGCTGTAGACCAAATCCAGAAACGGCCGTCTGCCGGCCAGATTTGCCTTGAGTATGTCTCGCTCGGTCTCATTCCAGAGCACCTCCCGATCATCCCATACGTTGTCCAGCGCGTCATCGAACCGGATTCCCAGCATTTCAAGCACCGGACCGAAAGTCTTGGTAAAACGCCCGTTTTCGTCCTGCTCCCAATACCAGTCGGACGACAGCTCGGTCAGGCGGCGAAAACGCGCTTCGCTTTCACGTAGTTCGGCGGTCCGTTCCAGCACCGTTTGTTCCAGCACTTGGTTGTAATGTTCGAGTTTCTTGTACAACAGCCGCACTTCCAACATGTTACGGATGCGCGTCTGTACTTCGACCAGCTCAAACGGCTTGCTGACAAAATCTTTCGCGCCGGCAGCCAGCGCTCGCAGCTTATGGCCCGGTTGAGCGGTGATCACCAGTACCGGAATATAGCCGCCGGTTTCGATTTCCTGAAGACCTTCCATTACCTGGAAGCCATCCATACCGGGCATTTGCAGATCGAGCAAGATCAAGTCGTAGTGGTTACAGCGATGCAATTCGCAAACGGCATAGGGGTCTGTCGTCGACGCAATGCAGGTATAACCGGCATCTCGCAACATTTCTCCAAGCAAAAGCACATTGGATTGCTTATCGTCAACGATCAGAATGCCGGCGTTAAGTATTTCTTGTTCGCTAATCATCGTATTTGTCCACTTTTATTGTATTGGTCAATCTCATTTTAGAAAATTTGCCTGCCCCCCTCATCCTAACCTTCTCCCTCAATGGAGAAGGTTAAGTACTTGTGTAGATAGCTAGGTAACCCGCAATGAATAAACTACCACTGCAATAGAACGCAGATGGCGCAGATAGTGATGATTGACGCGGATTTTTCATAGTTTATCCGTGTTGATCATAATCATCCGCGCCATCTGCGTTCTATTCCGGGTTGATTCATCGGGTATTTTATTCATTGCTAGTTGCCCTATGCTTAAAGGGGCAGTTTCAGGTTAAGCCTTGTTGCTTGCCCCGCCTTACGTTGGTAGCCGAAAATTTCAGTGCATCGTTCAACACATTCATAAATTCATTGACCTTAATCGGCTTGGTCAGATACTGAAAGAATCCTGCCGCTAATCCCTTCTCAATATCGCAAAGCATGGCATTGGCACTGATGGCGACAAGGGGGATGTGCATCGTTGCCGGGTCTTCGCGCAGGGTTTTCAGGGCTTCGATACCGCTAATATCAGGCAAATTGATGTCCATCAAAATCACATCCGGGAGATGGGTCCGCGCAAGCACTATGGCGAGATTGCCATCGCACGCGCTCAGCATATTGATATGTGGGTGCGCCTCAATGATGTGCTCGACCAGCATCAGGTTGGCCGGATTGTCTTCTACATAAAGCAAAGTACGCAGCGCCACGTTTCCCTGAGTTTGCGATACACATTCTTCCGACTGTGTATTTTCAGCGGCAAGTTGCGGCGTAAGATCCCGGAGCAGTTCGATCCAAAATTCGCTGCCTACTCCGACGGTGCTCTCCACGCCGATGCTTCCGCCCATCAGTTCGACCAGTTGTTTGGTTACCACCAGGCCGATGCCCGTTCCTTCCTCGGAGCCACTCTCTTGCCCGAGACGATTGAACGGCTGAAACAGTTGCGCCAGCTTTTCCTGAGGCAATCCTGCACCGCTGTCTTTGATGCTGATGCGTATGCGTTCCGGGCTGCTCGCGCTGCACTTCACTTCGACCATTCCATGCTCGCGGTTATATTTGATCGCGTTGGAGAGTAGATTGATCAGAGCCTGCTTTACACGGGTTCGATCGGCATAGGCAAACCAGCTATTGTCGAAGGGGAGAAAAGTTATTTTGACGTCATGCTGTTCCGCCTGCGATTCGGTTATGGCTTGGCATTCGCGTATGACATCGATCAGCGACACCGGTTCTCGCATCAGCGATAATTTGCCGGACTCGATCACCGAGAGATCGAGAATTTGGTTAATCAGTTCCAGTAGATACCATCCTGCTTTGGTAATCTGGTGTAATCTTTCATTCTGGGTGTCCGTTGGCGGCGGATTACCTGTCTCCAACAACTGGGCGAAGCCGAGGATGGCATTGAGCGGGGTGCGTAACTCATGGCTCATTCTGGAAAGGAAATCCGATTTTGCGAGGTTGGCGCTTTCCAGCAGAGCTTTAGCTATTTGTACTTGTTCAGTCAGTTTTTGCGCTTCAATTGTAGTGATGACCAAGTGTGCATTCGCTTGCTGCAACGTAAGCATGTGCTCGTCTGACGCTGCCTGTGTCGTCTCTGCCGCATGAATTCCCCGCTCGCGCGAGGAGGCTTTCCTTTCACGCAGATGGACAGCGTCTTCGCGCGAGGTGGCTTCCCCTTCGCGCAAATGGACAGTGTCTTCACGCAAATCGGCGGCATTTCCACGCAAGTCGGCAACATCTTCGCGCGAAGTCGCTTCCCCTTCGCGCCGATGGACAGCGTTTTCTCGTGCAGTGACCAATCTTTCGCGGCTTAGAGCCTCCGCTTCATCGTCAATGACGGCATCTTTCCTGTGCGTGATATTTTTTTCTAGGATAACTGTCAACCTGTCTTTGTGCCGACCAGCCACGCCGAGTTGATCCGGGCAGTCGGTATCAGAAATACCGTTGTTGTGTTTTCTGTTCATTATCCGCCTCTATCACTTGGGTTGTTGGCTTTCAACTTAACATGGGGTTAAACCTTGCGTGTGCCTCCGCCTTACAGCGTTTTCATATTCAAATAGTGCTTGTTAAAAGTATTTATTAATAAGGTGGGCGCGATTTCAATCGCGCTTTCATTATTAAATGGGCTGCACGAATCCCTTAATAGCACGCAAGTAAATTCGCGCCCGCCTTTACATAGATTAAATCTCATAACTAATCTATAGAGGAAAACGCTGTAAGTGGAAAGCCTGATTGTTCCCGCTACGGGCTGAGCGTGGGCCGCCCCGACATGATGCCGTCATACCCGGATAAAATCTCGCCAATAACGATGCCTTCGTCGGTAATGTCAAACAAGCGAATGTCCTTGTTGTGCTCACTGCCACGGACTTTAACGACCGAGAAAACGCGTTTGAATTGGCCCGCGATTTCGATATAGCGCTGCACGATAATGGCGTCAGCGAGAAAAGCGTTCCCAAATGGACTAAAGCGCAAATCGGTGTAACGATCCTCCAGTTCCGAGGTCATTAATATGGTCACGCCCATGCCGGTAAGCTCGGCAATCATCCGATACAACGATCCGCGAAAATCTTCACTAAACTCGGGCGCCAGTGCCAGCTCAAATCCGGACAAGGAGTCAATGACGAGGCGTTTTGCCTGCATTCGATTAATCATTTCGATCAAATCATACAAGGTTTCATCAATCGACAAATCCAGCGAGCGCGTATCGATCACCCCAACTTGCCCAGCCTTGACCAGCTTGTACAGCTTAGTGTTCAGCAATTGGCTGGGACTCTTCTCAAACGCCGCAATCACGCCGGGTTCGCCCCTGCGTACGCCTTCGGCGAGAAATTCCGTCGCCAATATGGTTTTTCCCGAACCGGATGGCCCGACCACGAGTAGCGAATATCCGGCGGGCAAACCGCCGCCCAGCATTTCATCCAGACCAGGTATGCCCATCGAAACGCGTTCCTCGCCGGTCGATACCTTGATGGTTGTCTCAATCGCAGCCCCCTTTTTGATAATCGCACGCGGGAAAATCTGAATGCCTTGATCGCTAATACGGAAAGTATGCAATCCCGGCGCTTGAGCTTGACCCCGTATTTTGACCACTTGTATCTTGCGCACCATTGAATTGCGGTGCAAATTTTGCGAAAGCCATAAAATACCATCGGCCACGGTAAAGACAGGGCTTGCCTCCGATTCCGGCAGCAAATATTCACCGATTAAAAAGGTTGTTGCCTGCCAGCTGGTCATTTGCATGCCCAGTTGCTGCACAAACCGTTGCAGCTCAGACGCGCCTTGTTCCTCGTGCTTAGCTGACTGCACGACTGATCGAAATGAATCAACAAAGACAAGACTGGGGGAATAGTTTTTCACTTCTTCGGCAATGCGCGACAATACGAGGTCAAAATCTCCCTCCAAGAGATCTTCAGACAGGTTGACGAACCGGATCGATTCATTGACTTTATTAATATCAAAAAACGGAAATTGCTGTTGATAGCGGAGCATCTTCAAAGCCGGTTCCCCGAGTACCGTAAAGAACAATGCCCGATTATTCGGCTTTGCCAGCGAAAACATGATCTGGTGAGCAAGCGTTGTTTTTCCGCTTCCCGGCGTACCGGCAATCAGGTTAAACGAGAATTCCGGCAGGCCTCCGCCCAACAGGTTGTCCAAACCCGGTACGCCGGTTTTTAAACGACGTATACTTACCTTTTTACTCATTTTTGAATTCCTTGTCGGCTCTATGCGAAGCATCAATACCCCAAGCCGAACGTAAAATACTGGTTGTTAACTGCTCGCCAATTAACGCGGCCAGAATGTCAGTGAAAGTGATCAACAGCAAAATGTTTGCTTCGTCGGCTTGCTCAGGCGTTTGACCTTCAAAGCTCACTTTTAATTCCGCGAACCGGTACTCAGCCTGTGGCCGTAGCGAGCCGGCCGCGAGCCAAGGAAATGACGACTGGGTAAGGAATACGCTTCTCGCGTAAAGCGAACTGAAACCAGCGTCACCGATGATCGAAATGATTTGGCTCGCCATCAGCTCCCATAAGTTAATCCCGGCATCGGCAACTTTTTCAGGCTGTTGCGCCATCAGTGTTTTAATTAGCCGGTGCCGCAGCAAGTCACTCGTTTCCATAGGAAAATATCCATAATAGGCCGATATAACATCGTTGGTTGAATGCAGCCAGTGTTACGATTCTATACATCGATATAGGCCTCTTGCTTAGCCACGCATGACCTGTTTTTTAGGCTCTGTCATCGCGCTCAATTGTTGGTAAACTTTGATAGGGTCTTAGGAGTCAAGTATCTGCGTGTTAACTTTTTCGATACTTGAAACAACTTATACGCTAAACCCCGCCATACCGCTACAAACATTAATCTTAATGTTTCCGGCACGATCTATGCCTAATCCTAAAAAACGCAGCTGGAGCGAGTGGAAACTGTTCGTGCTGAATCCTTCGGCTACGCTCAGGAGAGCCTTGTCGAAGCATGAGCGGTTTTTAGCTTAATCGGAAGCCGTGTTTGTTTTTTACTCTTGTTCCCACGCGCTGCGTCACTGCCATTAAGTTAAGCACATCGACACTCGGTAGGAGCGGGCCGTGCCCGCGACATTTGCACAGTGATTGCAAACTTGTCGCTTTTTCATCGCGGGCATGGCCCGCTCCTACAACGCTTAACTTAATGGCAATGATGCCTAACCCTGCCTACATGGATTCTTTCGCTCCGAGTAAGCGGCGAAATTCTTTCTTGACTACGTTGTAGCATTCGCAAGCGAGGGATTCCAATCCCGAGCGGTCGACTACCGTGATATGACCGCGGCGGCAACTAATCAAACCGGCACGCTGCAAATTCCCGACGGCTTCCGTGATGCCTTCCCGGCGTACGCCGAGCATGCCGGCAATCAGTTCCTGGGTTATGGTCAATTCATTCGTGGGCAATCGATCGAGCGTTAACACCAGCCAGCGACACAGTTGCTGCTCCACCGAATGATGCCGATTACACACCGCCGTTTGCGACATCTGAGTCATTAATGCCTGGGTGTAACGCAACATCAAACGCATCAGCGGGCCGGCGCGGTTAAACTCCTGCATCATCAAGCTCCCTCTCAGCCGGTAACCGTGACCCGCAGTCTGCACGGTGGCAAGACTGGGCGTGGTATTACCGCCCATGAACAGCGAAACCCCGAGTACACCTTCATTGCCCACTCCCGCGATTTCGGCCGACGCCCCATTCTCCATGACGTAGTGCATGGACACGATGGCAGTGGTCGGGAAATAAACGTAGTGCAATTGGCTGCCGGAATCGTAAAGAACGGCACCGATCGGCATCAGGATAAGTTCCAGGTGGGAAAAGAGCCGCTCAGCTATTTCCCCAGGCAGGGCGGCGAGAAGATGGTTCTGGTTGGGGCTATGTCGTGCAGACAGTATGGCGGCCATTTTTTCTTGTCTCTGGAGCATGTAACCGATGGGATGAACATCAAAAAAACAGCGGAACAACAATGGTGAGACCGTAAAGACTACCTTGGGTACTTCTTTATAACACACAAGGTAGGAACTACCAATTCTTCCGCGTAATGGCCGGCAATACTCGAAAAACAAGCCGCTTAGAACTGTGCGTTGGCGTACAGAGCGCTTTTTCAAATAGCGGATAATCGATGACGCGCTTGGGGTTTCATGCAGTTGATTGAGAGTTCTCGATGCAAAATCGCTATACATAGCATTTCACACTATTGGAGTTAAACGCATGAACAAAATACTAACCACGGGTACTGACAACTTAACCGGAACTTCCAGTGCTGACACTTTTACAGCCACTTATAATGATGATCCGACGGGATATACCTTTGCTATTTCCGATGTCCTTAACGGTGGCGCCGGTGTCGATACGCTGGATATTGACACTAACCGCATTGATGCTATCACACCGGTTGACGATTATTGGAGTGACATTAGCAATATCGAAAAGGTTGTGATTCATAGTGGCGCCGGCGCGCAAACTATTACCACAGGCGCTGCGTTTGAAGCGGCATTCGTGGCGGCAGGTGTAGACCTGACAACGACATCCGATGCCGGTGCGATTACGATTGACATGGGTGCGTTCACTGGGGCTGCAACACTATCAACAACCTCCATTGATGGCGCACAGACTATTACATCCGGCTCAGGTCATACCACAGTGACAGCAACATCCACTGCGGGCGCGCAAACGATTACCGGTCCGGGTCTTACCGAAGTGACAGCAACATCCAGTCATGGCGCGCAAACTATTACAGGTGAACATCTTACCTCAGTAACAGCAACATCCGATGATGGTGCACAGACTATTACCGGCACACATATTCTTAATGTAAATGCACACACCACGGGTGCGCAAACGATTACAGTGGGTGCTGGTGCAAATGTTGTAACAGCCGCGTCAACTGCTGAAAACAATGCAATTGCTACTAAGGGAGGCAACGACGTAATTTCTACCAGTGATGCTACGGGCAGCTATACCATTGATGCAGGCAAAGGCAATGATAACGTCAATGGCGGCATGGGTAATGACCATCTCCTTGGCGGTGCAGGCAAGGACGTACTTAAAGGCGGCGCGGGCGATGACGTTATCAGCGGCGGTGCGGGTAATGACAAAGTTACCGGCGGAGCCGGACATGACACTTTTGTGTTAGATTCAAATGTAGGCGTTGATAGGATTACCGACTTTTCGGTAACCGATGACACTATAGGCATTAGTCATTTAGTCTTTAATTCTATAACAACGATCACAGCCGATAATTTCGTGATCGGCACTGCTGCCGCTGATGCTAATGACTATTTGCTTTATAACAGCAACAATGGTCACTTGCAGTACGATGCTGACGGTAATGGCGCGGGCGCTGCTGTAGACATTGCCATCGTTGGTGTGAACTTAGGCTTGACCAGCTTAGACTTCGCAGCCGTCTAGTCATTCGTTTGATTGATTGTATTCGCTTTTATTTTAATGAGCTGTTGTTAGACGACAACATTCCCATTGGAATGGGGTGATATGAAAAATAAAAAAGGGTCAAGCGCTTGCTTGGCCCTTTTTTTTAGGGCCGTAGGACCGTCCTTCAGCCCTACAGGCCCTCTGCCATTAGGTTAAGAAAAAATATTTAACAAACAAAATGTTATTCAAGTAGGGGGTGCCGTGCGCCCCAAAGGGATAGCAAGATTTTTCAAGCATCGGGAAAGGCGTGCACGGCATGCCCTACAGCTGTTCAATTTTTATAAATGTAAAAAGCTTTGTTTTTAATGGCGCTTCCTTAACTTAATGGCAGTAGCCCTACAGGGCTGCCAACTTTTCCCGCATATCAACCGGCAACGCTCGAAAAACAAGCCGCTTAGAAGTGTGCGTTGGCGTACAGAGCGCTTTTTCAAATAGCGGATAATCAATGACGCGCTTGGGGTTTCATGCAGTTGATTGAGAGTTCACGATGCAAAATCGCTATATATGTAGCTTTCACAATATGGAGTTAAACGCATGAACAAAATACTGACCACGGGTACCGACAACTTAATTGGAACTTCCGGCGATGACACTTTTACGGCCACTTATAATGATGGCCCGACTGGATTTACCTTTGCTATTTCCGATGTTCTTAACGGTGGCGCCGGCGTCGATACGCTGGATATCGACACTAACCACGTTGATGCAATTACTCCCATTGACGATTATTGGGGTGGCATTAGCAATATCGAAAAAGTTGTGATTCATAGTGGCGCCGGCGCACAAACCATGACTACAGGCGCTGCGTTTCAAGCGGCATTCGCGGCAGCCGGTGTGGATCTGACAACGACATCCGATGCAGGCGCGATTACGCTGGCCATGGATTCGTTTACCGGGGCCGCTGCAATCGCAATGTTATCCACTGATGGTGCGCAAACTGTTTCATCCGGATCAGGCGCCACCACCGTGACAGCAACATCCACAGCAGGTGCGCAGACGATTACCGGCCCCGGTCTTACCGAAGTGACGGCGACATCGACTCATGGTGCGCAGATTATTTCCGGTGTCAATCTTAACTCGGTGACAGCCATATCCGATGATGGCGCGCAGACTATTACAGGTATAAACCTGGTCACAGTGGTAGCGCACACCAGTGGGATGCAGACTATTACAACAGGTGCGGGTACCCATGTTATAACCGCTTCGTCAACCGCCCCGGAAAATGCCATTGCCACCAAGGGCGGCAACGATGTGATTTCTACCAGCGATGCGACGGGCAGCTATACCATTGATGCCGGTAAAGGCAATGACAAAGTCAATGGCGGTATGGGTAATGACCATCTCCTTGGCGGCGCGGGCAATGACAAGGTCAATGGCGCGGCGGGCGATGACGTTGTTAGCGGCGGCGCAGGTAATGACCAGCTTAACGGCGGTGCAGGTAATGACGTGATTAATGGCGGGGCGGGTAATGACAAACTCCATGGCGGTGCCGGACAAGACCACTTTGTATTAGATTCAATGAAGGGTATTGATAGTCTTTCTGACTTTTCCGTAGCCTATGACACTATCGATATTAATCATTTAGTTTTTAATTCTATATCAACGGTCACAGCTGATAATTTCGCGATCGGCACGGCTGCCGCCGATGCTAATGACTATTTGATTTACAACAGCAGCAATGGTCACTTGCAGTACGATGCTGACGGCAATGGCGCGGGCGCTGCTGTTGAAATCGCTGTCATTGGGGTGAATTTGAACTTGACCAACTTAGACTTCGCAGCCGTCTAGTACTCGGTCAGCATTGATAGGTCGGGTAGAAGTCGTTTAGTCCGGCGTAAATCCGCTCATCCTTCGACAACTCAGGACGAACGGATTTACTTTTACCCGTCAAAATAGGACCTGATTATAAAGATTCTTCAGCCAGCGCAAAAAAACTCCGTCATTCCGGCAGGGATGCCGGAATCCAGAGCCATGGATGGTAACTATCTATGGCAACCGTATCCGATTTAGGCATTGTGCCAAGTCATGCATTCACATCCATGTGACTGGATACTGGCATCCATGCCAGTATGACGGTGCTAGCTGAAGCATCTTACTAATCAGGAAATAGGATTGACTGAGTACCAGGGCGCTGCTCCATGCGTTGCCCCGCCTTCCCTCTCCTTGAAAGCGTAGTTCTGTACATAATTCATAATGGATGTGGTGAATGCAGATGCCATTATCTGCCCCCCTAGAGCACGAGGTGAAATCGTCCCCCTTACAGTGAGGATGCCTTAACTTAAATACTGTAATGCAAAGCGTGGAAACGATGCGAATTCACCTTTTAATTGTTGCTGTCCTTCGGAGGATATTTTATGAAACCACTTAAGCTAGCCCTCTATTTTTGCATATTAGTCCATGCAGATTTAAGTTTTGCCCAATTCTGTAACTACAATATTGGTGCCGACGCTCCGGATAGCCGTTACACCACGAACGCCAATGGCGTGGTGATCGATAAAAAAACCGGTTTAACATGGATGCGTTGCGCCTTGGGACAAATATGGAATAACGCCACCTGCACCGGTTCCGGACAAAGTTACCATTGGCAAGACGCATTACAAGCCGCTGAAAACACCGTATTTGCCGGTTTTGATGATTGGCGGTTGCCCACTCAAAAAGAACTGCAATCGATAATTGAAAATCGTTGCAATGAACCGGCAATCAATTTAACGGCGTTTCCCAATGCAACGAGCGACCGGTTTTGGTCGTCTTCTTTCTATACCGGCTATACCGGCTACGCGTGGATCGCAGACTTCGATAACGGTTACGGCTACAGCGGCAATTACGGCGAGAGCGGCAACTATGCTGTTAGGCTGGTGCGCGGCGTGGCAAACCGTGATTTTTTGAGGTCTGATAAATTTTTATTGTAAATCCCCAGGCTTTCCACTTAAACCGTTCAGCTTAAAAACAGCAATCACTCGATTGCTCCAAGTTCGGTTTGACCCGGCTCTCCTGAACACAGTCCGGAGGCTCAGCAGCGGCTAAGGAACGTGCATGAAATAACTTGAGCAAGTTTTATTTTTAAACATGAAGAGCATGAAGGATTTACAGCGGTTTCAATTTAAATGAGTTACACGATTAAAAGGCTATGTCGATATCATGGTCGCTGGAGTGCAGGCTTCGCCTGCGCTGGCAAGCAAAGCTTGCACTCCAGCAACGCCTTTAGTAACTAACTGAATTTGA
>JAUGSS010000113.1:0-32349 GCA_044426515.1 Methylococcaceae bacterium
AAATAGAACGCAGATGACGCGGATGACTATGATTGAATAAGATTATCCCGAAAAACTCCGTTTGTTGCGGTTTCAGGCTTATTTATCGGCGTTTATCATAATCATCTGTGTCATCTGCGTTCCGTTGTCTTTGATAGCTGAGTAGTTACGCCTAAAGAAACCATAATACGGGATAAAACTTATAGGACGATGAAGTTGAGGATGCAAAAGCAGTTGCCGAGTGGGGATTTTCAAACGGCTCCCTCCACTTTTACTCTATTTTTCAAAGAAGGAGGTGAACACCTACAGCAAAAACAACCGCGGCGGAGATAAGTAAATTATTCGATAAGCAGTATTACTAATTCGTATTAACCTGTGGTTATGCTAATGTTTACTGTAACTTGCTAATTTATTATAGTTTTTTAACTTTTAAGATTATTTGCAGGTAAATTATTTGTTGTCCCTTCAGACCCTGCGTCTGTTTACTTTAATGGATTTTACCAGGACTCCTATGAACACAGATTTTCGGATTGTACTGATTAGTGACGACCTCTATCATCTGGGCTTATTAAAAGGGTATTGTCATGCGCATCATTATAAATTTTTCAAAGCGGCAACCGGCATCGAATCAATTAATGTAATAATTCAGATGCAGCCGAATATAGTGATTTTTGCCGTGGACCCCGCAGCGGATCAAGCCAAGAACAATGATGTTGAATTACTTCGCGATCTGAGCATTAATCATAAGATTCCTGTCTGTTACTTGCGCTACCGTAATAACATTCCCGATGTGGAAAAGGACGTAGTTTGCTGGGTTGATGCCATTTTAGATGCCCCTCTCGATATTAGTCAGCTGAGCGACTATCTGCACAAGAAATTCAAACATCATCAACTTGCTGGAGAAAAAAGGAATCGTACCAGGCGAGGAATGCCCGATCGCAGGCTGATAATACTGGATCCGCAAAATACTAATCAATCGGGTAATCATGCCTCTACAAACGCTGGCGACTACGGCTTTATGTCCGGGCTTTTTCAAATTGACCAACGTTCCAAAACCGTCCTGTTCAACGGTAAATCGCTGAATTTGACCCGTAAAGAATTTGATCTTTTCGAGCTGCTGGCACAGGATGTTGATCGCGTGTTTATGACCCACGAAATTATCAACCATCTCTGGCCTGAAAATAACCGGGCCACCAAGTCAGACCTTTACCAGTACATGCATTTATTAAGAAAAAAGATCGAAAACGACCCCAATAATCCACAATGGATTTTGACTATGAAAGGCTTTGGCTACAAGCTGAATGCGACTACCTCTGCTAAAGTCCATCTTCCATAGATTTAAAAAACGGCTACGCGAAAAAATCACGATTCTTGATGATGACGTCATGATTTCCGTGTCCCCGCATTTTCTAACTGCTGAAAATTTTTCAGGACATCTATACTATCCCTATTTTTAGCCAAAGATTCTAAATGCAGACACTTTACTATAGCCATCCTGATTTTCTTTTTCATGACACCGGCACCGGGCATCCTGAATGCGCCGACCGGCTCAGAAGCATAGAAAAAGCATTGGCAACGCCGGAGTTCTCAAACTTAATTCGGCAATCTCCGCCACTCGGTAGCGAACAGCAAATCAGGCTGATTCATCCCCAGTTTCATGTTGATGCCCTACTCGAAGCCATTCCCGAACAAGGCGAGCATTATTTGGATCATGACACGGTGCTGTCGCCCGGATCGAAACAAGCGGCTTTTCGTGCGATTGGCGCTGTTTGCGATGCCGTTGATAAGGTCTTGACCGATCAAGCCGACAACGCTTTTTGCGCAATACGTCCACCCGGACATCATGCAGAACCGCAGCTGGCAATGGGCTTTTGCCTGTTCAATAACATCGCGGTTGCGGCCGCTTATGCGCGTCAACATTATCAGCTCGAACGCATCGCCATTGTCGATTTTGACGTCCATCACGGCAACGGCACGCAAGCGGCTTTTTACCATCAGCCGAATGTACTCTATGCGTCCAGTCATGAGATGCCGCATTATCCAGGCACCGGCCATCCGGCGGAAACCGGTGCCGGCAATATTATCAATGTACCGCTGGCCGCGGGCGACTCGGGCGTTGAATTCAGGCAAAAATACAGCAACATTATTTTACCGGCGCTGAAAAATTTCAGGCCCGATTTATTGCTGATTTCAGCCGGCTTTGATGCTCATAAGGATGATCCGTTGGCATCCATCATGCTGGTTGAAGATGATTTTAAATGGATTACTCAAGAACTCATGGCCATTGCCGACAGCTGCTGCGAAGGCCGGATCATTTCGGCATTGGAAGGCGGTTATAATCTCAAGGCTTTAGCCGCCAGTGCCGCCGTCCATGTTAAGACTCTAATGACCGCTTAGAAAAATATTCAACACTGTGGCTTAAACTGTTGGCAGACGGAATCGATTTGCGCTTTTTGAGAGCCCTCAACGCTTAATACTGTTGAGTTAACGCTTTGGCTCTCAAATTACCCGCTATCTCAAAAGTTCCTCGTTAACTGAGAAGCCGAAGCCGGTTTTGTACGCGCGATGTGCTGGAAATAAAGGTACGCGTAACGTACCCTACGTGACTATAAATAACGTCCTTTTGTGTATGATTTCATAATCAAATTTCGGACGCTGCGGGTTAAACTTTTTTTACAAACTCTGATTTGAGCTTCATTGCTCCAATTCCGTCGATTTTACAGTCGATATCATGATCGCCATCGACCAGCCTAATAATTTTAACCTTGGTACCGACTTTGACCACGGAAGAGGAGCCTTTAACCTTAAGGTCTTTAATGACGGTGACAGTGTCCCCATCTTGCAGCACATTACCGTTCGCGTCTTTAATCACACGCTCCTCAGACCCGGTTTCGGCTTGCGCATCCTGCGACCATTCATGCGCACATTCCGGGCAAATGCACATGGTTCCGTCATTGTAAGTGTATTCTGAGCCACACTTCGGGCAATTGGGTAAGCTACTCATTGATCTATTCTGTATTAAATTTATGGTTTCTAAAAAGCGTTAGATTAGCATATATGTCAAACAAAGCGGAAATTCACCGGCTTTGCCAGTAAAAATCGTCTAAATCGAGCAATCTATCTATTCCTTATGTAACCCCCTGCAAGAGGAAAATATCATGAAGTCGATTATTGAGCGCTTGAGCCGGCTACCAATCGCCATACTTGCCATGATCTTCAATGAATTTACCTAACCCTGTCAATTCACTGGTTATTTCAAAAAAGAAAATTTCACCGCGATCACCTTTCGCTTCAAATCGATCAACCTCAACCTCGAATTCAGTGGCTTCAGTTATTAAGTTACCCTCCTCGTCATATTCGGCGTTAACTCCATAGCAATCACCGTAAATGCCAATAATAAGGTTTTCGTAAACAGCCAAATAACGATCATCCTCTGACAGATAATCTTCATCAGGCGTCCATACCGCAAATGGCGTTTCGTGAAGCTTGGCGAAGTTTTTAGCTATTTTTATTTTTTGACTATCGCTGGTCATTTTAATTTTCCATTAGATATTTGTAGATTGATGAGCGCGGTTAGACTTTTCAATTCGAGCCCGGCTCTTTTATTTCTGCGATCGCGGGTTGCCTTTAAGCAACCATCTTCAGCTGTTGCGACAGACCGCCGGCCGCCCTATTTTTTTCTTGCGTCCGGTCCACCCTCTCTCCGGAATTCCATAATATCAAGGAAGCGAGTGCAAAAAACACCAATATGCCACCTGTCATGCCCTTGGGCAGTCCGCGTTTTCCAGATGACAAAGATGCCCGGGTTCTATTAAGTTAAAGATAGCGCGAATATTATGGCTCCCAGCGATTAAGCTGGGAGATACATGTTGCCGTTTGGATCGCCGCAAAGCGAGTGCATGTTTCAATCCGCTCCCAGCGGTTAAGCTGGGAGATACCGTCAGCTTCAACTGGCATAGATGCAAGATAACCAATTGTTTCAATCCGCTCCCAGCGGTTAAGCTGGGAGATACATTTTAGCCTCTATACATCGCCCACCATCAGGTATGTTTCAATCCGCTCCCAGCGGTTAAGCTGGGAGATACCATTTGTTACTGTAAATTGATTGCCGACTTGGATGTTTCAATCCGCTCCCAGCGGTTAAGCTGGGAGATACCACCGACAAAATACTTTTCTTCTGCGTTAGCCATTGTTTCAATCCGCTCCCAGCGGTTAAGCTGGGAGATACGATTCAGCTAGGTTTTTAAGCATGGTTGCTTTGTCGTTTCAATCCGCTCCCAGCGGTTAAGCTGGGAGATACATAGGCAAGGTTGGACCTAATCAAATCATTAAATTGTTTCAATCCGCTCCCAGCGGTTAAGCTGGGAGATACGGCGCAAGATCAACCGCTATTCTTTATTGTGCATGTTTCAATCCGCTCCCAGCGGTTAAGCTGGGAGATACCTGGTACAGGTTCTTTAATCGCTGGTGATATTATGTTTCAATCCGCTCCCAGCGGTTAAGCTGGGAGATACACTTTAACCGGACGCAAGTCCAAGGCGGATAAAATGTTTCAATCCGCTCCCAGCGGTTAAGCTGGGAGATACCTGTTTTGTTCTTTCAAAATCTGTCATTTATAAAGTTTCAATCCGCTCCCAGCGGTTAAGCTGGGAGATACACCCGTACCAGGGACAAAGCGCTACACTATCAAAGTTTCAATCCGCTCCCAGCGGTTAAGCTGGGAGATACCGATAGATCAGTATTTAAAACTGACAGAGCAATGGTTTCAATCCGCTCCCAGCGGTTAAGCTGGGAGATACTCAGTTATCAGCATTAAACGTCTCGCTAGCGGGAGTTTCAATCCGCTCCCAGCGGTTAAGCTGGGAGATACTCGAACGGTATTTCCAACGGCGTGGCCCTATGATGTTTCAATCCGCTCCCAGCGGTTAAGCTGGGAGATACCAAAAGCGTGTTCTTCCAGCAACGCTCCAGCGGCGTTTCAATCCGCTCCCAGCGGTTAAGCTGGGAGATACCCCATCAACCATACATCTTGATCAAGAAACTCTGAGTTTCAATCCGCTCCCAGCGGTTAAGCTGGGAGATACCCCTGCATAAACTTATCTATGTCGGCGCTGTCGAGTTTCAATCCGCTCCCAGCGGTTAAGCTGGGAGATACAAGATCGGAAATGGTGGCATTTCAACAGTTTCATGTTTCAATCCGCTCCCAGCGGTTAAGCTGGGAGATACGGGGAGAAATGTTGAGGGGCAGTTAGGGCAAGGTGTTTCAATCCGCTCCCAGCGGTTAAGCTGGGAGATACTGTATAAATTGAGCGGACGCGCTGCTGTTATAGCCGTTTCAATCCGCTCCCAGCGGTTAAGCTGGGAGATACTGCAGACAGATTGCAGACAAATGCGTCTAAGAAAAGTTTCAATCCGCTCCCAGCGGTTAAGCTGGGAGATACGCCCCAGATTAATAGGTTGCGCAATGGTAAACAGGTTTCAATCCGCTCCCAGCGGTTAAGCTGGGAGATACGCGCACATTAGGATATTTTTGCTCAAGAAAAAATGTTTCAATCCGCTCCCAGCGGTTAAGCTGGGAGATACGCTCAGGGCCAGCGGATAATCAAATAGATAATGTGTTTCAATCCGCTCCCAGCGGTTAAGCTGGGAGATACTGTGGCGTAAGAGCGAAAGAATAGGTAATTTATCAGTTTCAATCCGCTCCCAGCGGTTAAGCTGGGAGATACGCTAAGTCAGCCTCCTGCCGCACCGCCGTACAAGTTTCAATCCGCTCCCAGCGGTTAAGCTGGGAGATACCAGGCGATTAAAGATGTTACTGGTAATTTTAAGTGTTTCAATCCGCTCCCAGCGGTTAAGCTGGGAGATACAAGCTTGATAATAGGGAAATTAAAGTATTTGGCGAGTTTCAATCCGCTCCCAGCGGTTAAGCTGGGAGATACTCAATTATTTGTGAAGGTGCATCAGGATTCTCTAAGTTTCAATCCGCTCCCAGCGGTTAAGCTGGGAGATACCGGCACCAATGCGCCATCGCTTAATCGACTGCTTGTTTCAATCCGCTCCCAGCGGTTAAGCTGGGAGATACGCTGCTGTTTTATGTCTACGCCAACCACATCAAGTTTCAATCCGCTCCCAGCGGTTAAGCTGGGAGATACGGTAGAGAACGCGCACAACCAATAGTCAGCATAAGTTTCAATCCGCTCCCAGCGGTTAAGCTGGGAGATACACTTATAATCCCATATTCGTATGATGTTCTTCTCACGTTTCAATCCGCTCCCAGCGGTTAAGCTGGGAGATACGACAAGAATATCATATAGCGAGCGCTCATCTTCTGTTTCAATCCGCTCCCAGCGGTTAAGCTGGGAGATACTCGCAAAAAAGCTTGAAGGAATGGAGTTTTACGCGTTTCAATCCGCTCCCAGCGGTTAAGCTGGGAGATACCCTGTTTTTGTGGGTGATGTTTTATATATTGATGTTTCAATCCGCTCCCAGCGGTTAAGCTGGGAGATACCATCATTAACAAATAAAGATATAGTCTCTCGTATGTTTCAATCCGCTCCCAGCGGTTAAGCTGGGAGATACATCCAACTGTTATATCATATGTATGGCATATTGAGTTTCAATCCGCTCCCAGCGGTTAAGCTGGGAGATACAAGCTACTAGCGGTATATCTAGTGGCAACAATAAGTTTCAATCCGCTCCCAGCGGTTAAGCTGGGAGATACATTTATAAATACATTCAACAAATCCAAATACAGGTTTCAATCCGCTCCCAGCGGTTAAGCTGGGAGATACCCATTAACTAATTTAACTCCATCCAAATCAACATGGTTTCAATCCGCTCCCAGCGGTTAAGCTGGGAGATACTAATTGCATTGCTCTTTTAAGCCATGTTTTTTTCATGTTTCAATCCGCTCCCAGCGGTTAAGCTGGGAGATACATGACCAATGCCGCACAAGCCTCTACTATAGCTGTGTTTCAATCCGCTCCCAGCGGTTAAGCTGGGAGATACACTGTCGGGCAGTTTATGGCGCGCGAAGTCAAAAGTTTCAATCCGCTCCCAGCGGTTAAGCTGGGAGATACGTTGAAACTTGGGCTTACACCGGTAAAGACTTTTATGTTTCAATCCGCTCCCAGCGGTTAAGCTGGGAGATACAGCCTTATTGCAAGGCCATGATTATTATAACCTGTTGAGCTAACTGACGCGAACGAGGATTTTTACAAACCTCGTTTGATCCATAACACAGCATCATCATTTTGTTTTTCTTTAATTTCATTCTGTTAAAGAAGCTGCGAACCCTACGCAGTTTTAGACATCACTTCAGGTTCGCGGTTTTATACAATCAGTGTACTTTCGAAATCAGTCGCTTGAATATTACCAAACTCTTCACGGTTTTTTTCCAACGGTTCAATAATCCGGTAAATTCTTAAGCTATCTTGTTCTTCATCAATTTCACGCAGCAGCTGTTCTTTTAATTTAGCCATTTCCATAATATTGACCTGACATTCAAATACTGATTTTTGCACCCGCTGACCGTAATTTAAACAAACTCTTGCCACGCGCCTCAAGCGCCTGCGGCCTTCTTTAGTTTCAGTCGATACATCGTATGTTATCAGTAGCATCATAATTTTATTCGCAGGTTGAATCAGCTATGCAGAGTCCTAACCATTGTATTGCAATGAATTGTCAGCGTTACTATTGCTGAAGATAGGGGACGTAACTTTCAATATCGTTGCGTAAATATCGAGCTAATAATCTGGCTTGAATCTGAGGCAGTAGGCCGATATAAACATTTTGCCGGAGCAGCGGATGGTTGATTTCTTCCTGCTTTCGGCTTTGAAAAGCGGCGATCACGGTTTTCCGGCCCGCATCATTCAGTAACACGCTGCCGCCGTCGCGGCGATCGAAATCTTTGGCTTGCAGTTGCTCCCTATTGATTAGGGTAATGGCTAAGCGGTCGCAAATAGGTGCGCGAAATTCTTCCAACAAATCTAACGCTAATGATGCACGGCCCGGCCGCACGGTATGCAAAAAACCGAGTTGAGGATCGAGGCCGACGCTTTCCAATGCTGAGCGGCAATCGCCCAAGACCAGCGCATAAAGAAACGAAATCAGCGCATTAAAGCAATCCAGCGGCGGACGGCGGTTTCGGCTGGTGAAAGCAAAGCTTTCCCGTGCCGAAGGCCGAATCAGCATAATCAGGGCTTGGAAGTAGATTCTGGCGGAATCCCCTTCCAAGCCGCGCACGATGTCCGCCGACGGGGCATGCGCCAATTTGCTAAGGTTTCCGGCCAGCAATCGGGCGGCTTGCACCAGGGCGGTTTTCTCCTGCTCGTTTTTACTGTCGCGTGCGCCGCGCATCAGCACTTGTCTACTGTTGCGAATTTTTCCGGCAATAAAAAACCGGGCGATCTTTAAGCTGAGTTCAATATCGTCAGCGGCTCGGTATTGAGTCTGGCGCAATAAGATGTTGCCGTTGACCGGCCCTTCCATCCTAGCCATAAACTGCCCGTTGCGATTCAGCCAAATAATGGAACGGCCATCGGCAGCGCAACGGCCCATTAAGGCGGGACTGATCATAGTATCGAACAGTACGAAGGCGTTTAAATGATGTAACGGCACTTGCAGACGTTTTTCTTTGTCTATCATGACGCAGACGGTTTCCCCCTCCAGTCTTAAATAGGCTTCCGGGGTTGTAACATAGAGAGTGTTGAGCAATTGTTTCATGCTTCGTCCGGTTCAATGGTAAATAGTTGGGCGGAAAGTTGCTGTAGCCGGGCTTTTTCGTTAATCAGTTCCGGGTTGCACAGTTCATTTAACGAGCATTGCGGACAACGTTTTGTGTCTTCGATAGGCGGCGGGCAGAGACGGCCATTGAGCAGGTTTATCACCGCATTGATGGTGTCGGCGACTTGCTCGCGCAGGCTTTGATCGATGCTCACTTCGCGCCGTCTACGCGTCTGAATATGGTAAATGGCCGCCATCGGGATGTTGGTATTGAGCATTTCTTCCAGACACATGGCTTGAGCGGCGACTTGCAAATCGTCATTGAGCCACTGTTTGCGTTTGCCGTGTTTGTATTCAACGGGAAATACGGTGCCGTCGGGATGAAATTCAACTACGTCGCAACGTCCGGTGATATTGAGCCGATCCGACCAGACCGGCAGCGCAAATTCCACCCTGACACCTTTTTTAATTTCGTGCGCCAGTTGATCGACGCGTTCATGCTCGGAAGTGCCGCTTTGAGTATGGATGTTATCGGTAAATTCGCCTTCGGCATGAATCAGGTAGCAACGCCTGGGGCAATAGGCGTATTGGTTAAGTGCGGACAGCGGGATTTTGTCGGGCGGTTCGATCAAGGGTATGTTCATGAGGGTGGGCAAAGTAACGGTTCGATTACCACAGCCGATCAATAGCGTAAGCGGAAAGCTGTTGGTCGGCGCTCAGCAGGGGTATTTGATTAACCATCGCTTGAGCGACAAGCAGGCGATCAAACGGGTCTTTGTGATACAACGGCAGGTCTTGCAATGTCAATGCATGAGCCATAGACACCGGCAATTCGGTTAATGCATTGGCTTGCATGCGATTAGCGATAAACTCTTTAGGTGGCTCAGTCAGGTGTAACTTTCCCAGACTGTATTTTACGGCTATTTCAAATCCGGTTACCGCACTGAGCAGTAGTTCATTGTCAGTATCCAGAAAAATTTCTTTAGCCAGCTCCGATAATTTTGGATCATCGGTAACGAGCCAGATAAAAGCACAGGTGTCTAATAAAATTTTCATTCAAAATATTCCATGAAATCTTCGGGTAGTTGATCGAAATCCGGCATTATTTCCGCCATGCCTTTTGCCTCTCCTAAACGGCGTTTTATAGGCTTTTCCTGATAGGCAACCAGTCGCGCGATGGGTTTATTGGCTCGTGAGATAATGATTTCATCCCCGTTTTCTACCTGCTGAAGTAATTGGGAAAGCCGGGTTTTGGCTTCGTGGATGTTAATTGTTTGTTTCATTGCCTTACACCTTAGCTAATTATTTAGCTAGATTATAGCAGTTTTTGTGTTTTCCTAGCTCCCAATCTCCTGATTGGGAGCTAGGAAGGCGAAGCTCCAGCTTCGTGAAATAAGAAATAACCCGGATTTGAGCATGTGGAATCCGGAATATTTGTGCCACATAGTTGTGGGTTTCATTACGTTTTATCCCGGCTGCTTGTTGGGAAAACAGGCCCGTCATACCATAACGCTAATTCTTCTTCACTCATGGGCTCATCAAAAACATCAGAAAGCCAAATTTGTCCTTTTAAGTTACCGGCTTTCCGTGGTTTGTGTTCGGTTTTCTCTTGTAAGGCCGAGTTTTCTATAGGCTTATCTGTATTAGAACTCTCAAGTTTAGACATGTTTATCCTCAAAGCTACACAGCCGCTAAATATTCTCTGACATTAACATATACCCCTAGTTCCATAGCTTGTTTAGCCACGTTAACAAGCTCAATCGAAACGTTTTCGTCAATAAATTCTTCCCCACAGTTGTTACAAATGTCGGCAGGAACGTGCTTAACAATCAGGGTGGTTTTGCTGCGCTCTAAAACTACAGTCGCATAGCCCTTGATTGTTTCCCCATGCTTACAAATTGGACAATTCATAGAGATTTTCCCGTAAAGTTCCTATTCCAAATAAAAGAGATTGCATACGGTAATGATAATTTTGTTTCATTCATTATTAGCAAGTAGCCCGGTGAAGTTTACGGGATACGGACTACTTGCCGGGCAAGATTATAAGCTCCATCGAGCGCAAAACTACTTAATCGATGTGTCTTTGATGTAGCTGCACACCTTTTGGCAGGTTTTCCTTAGTCCAATCACAAGTTACATGGTAATCGACAAATGATTCGGGAAAGCCTTTAATTTTTGCTTCATCGGTTAAATTAATTTTAATGCCTTCAAAGAGTTTATGAGCATGAGCGCAGCCTAAACGGGATTCTCGCCTGTTTTGATCCGCATTATTTTCGTGTTGTGTGCCGATATGCTCAAAGTCGTAAAGCCCGCGCACGACCATTTCGCCGCGCGCTGCTGAGCGATCATTCTCAAACATATTCAGCAAGGCTTCAAAGAGCAGATCCAAGTCGTCTTGAGTAAAGCCGGTACGCTCGGCGAACGCGGGTGAAACATAACCTTTTGCGGCATAAAGGCCATAGGGTACGATGTGCTTGTTGCCCATGGTGCGCTCTTTAGCTTTATCGACTTCCTTGGTCACTGCGCAACGGGTAATGGTGATCTCCAACGGGGTAATCGGGTCTATGGACTGTCCGAAGGTGAATTGAACAGGGCCGCGAATTTGTCCGAAAGCAGAGCCTTTCATCACGCTATCGCCTGTAGAGAGCACACCGCCGAAGGTTCTCACATCGTAAAACTCCCGGCATAACCACTTCATTGCCGCCTCGGCTTGTTTATCCTTGTCTTTTTCCTGTTCCTTGGCTGCTACTTCAGCTTTCTTTTGTTCGGTTTCGATGACCGCGCCTTGTTTGATAAGGATGTTAAAGCCATTGTTTTCTTGTCCTTCTGAACGTTTAGGGGCAAAGGTTTCCACAAAGTTTCTTACTTTGCGCTTCAAGCATACGTCCGAGACTAACCCGCGATTGGTGTTTGGATCAAGTCGGGGCATATTGCCTGCATCAGGGTCGCCATTCGGGTTGCCGTTAGTGACTTCGAATAGGATCAAGAAATCGTGGCGGTTGGTCAGGGGGGTATTGTTCATTTTATTGTCCTAATGTTGATGGGGATGTGGCTTCATTTTCAGCAAGTTCCAGTTCATGGTTTATTTCTTCAGGCTTTAGTTCGCCTAGTTTTTTCTTCCTCAAATATTCGTCAATATTGGCCCTGCGTTCCGCCATTTGCTGATAAAAACCCAAAGCAAAGCGCCCTTGTTCTTGCAAATTGAAGGTACGCGGAAATTGCGGCGGCAGCTTAGGCCCAGGCTGTGGAAACAGTGCGGCGATACCGGCGATTCTTTGCGTAATCGAGTATGCCGCTTGTTTACCTTTATCGCCTTTCTGCGATATTTTTCTCAGATGGTGCTGATGCAGACGCCAAAGAATACCGAATGCGCTATTCGGGGCTGACGATGCCGAACCGTAATAACGCTCAACCACCCCAGCGCCTTCCAATTTATAGCTGTGGGCTTGCATTTGCAGGTCATCGAAAATGGCCAGCAAACGTCCGCAGTTGTAGGCAGGGTCACTGGTTTCAAACACTTTGGCTTCAATCATGGGTTCACCTTCTTTTCGGTTTCGGTTGAGAATTAGACGTAGCAGGGCAAAACGACTTTGATCGTACATGGATTTCAATCCATTTTTAGCAATATTGGCCTTGAGACGATCCAGAATAGGTTTTAGTAAAGTAACTGGTGGTGACTCACGTTTTAGCGCGGCACGATAAAGTGCCGCAACTAAATCAGGGTTGAGCTGATCTCGGTCAAATCTACCATCAGATTTTCGCCTAATAGTAGTGCAAGCAAGATGATCAATAGATAGAGGAGTTTTTTCATCTTGCGAATCAGCGTATCCACCGTAGAAAATAATTTCTAAATCAGTGAACCAAACTTTGAAATTTTTCTCTGCTTCTTGAACAGTCAATTGGAGCCAATCTTTAACAACAAGACGCGGGCCAGCCGCAGAAAATGTAATAGCTACAAAGCGTTCGAGTTTATTAGGTGATTGCTCAAATCCTTTCCACGGTGTAACCATAAATTCTTTGACCGTTTTTGAATCGGGCTGCCTTAAAATACGAGCAAAACAGCTTGAAACCGCTTCAGTTTCCATCGCCCAAAAGCAAAGCCAAGCCGGACCAATTGCAAGCCAATGGTCTTTCTGCTTACTAAGATACTGTATAGCCGCAAGGTAAGCCTTGGAAACTTCTATTGAAACAGGTGCATTTAAGCTTTGTTTAAAACCATAAGAACAAAAAGAACGGCCCTCAAATCCAACTAATCCAGCACCAGTACCTTTAGCTGGCTTAGGTAGTCCTGTAACCATGGGTGTATGGGTTCTAGCAATAGGAACATTGACTTGCCCCGTGATAATGCAAAGACCTTTAGGTGCTGAATTTACTGATTCGATTACTTCTTTGGCATGAATCTGTCTCCAATAAGGACGTACTATACTTTCGTCATTAATGAGAATCTCGCCACCAACAGCGAAAGTAAACAAATCAGAGCCTAATTTAACTTCGCTACCATCGGATTTGTTAATCATCCATTTAGTTGTTCCTGTTGACGTCAATTTCAAAAATTCAGGAGGATCATCTTGAAGTTTTGCATGAAAATTCAGTAATGAAGCAAATGCAGAATATTTGGTAGCAATGAATGCCTCGTCAATTTGACGCCAAAAATCTTGGTGCTTACCTCGAAGATTATTCATCGAACGTTGATTAAGCTTTTTATCGGGCTTCATATTCAAGTTGAATAGCGCCCCAATATCATCAACAAGAAAGTCGGAAACTTGTCCTCCCCCTGTTGCTCTTGTAGTTTTTGGAATTGAAAACTCCTTTTCTTTGACAACAGTTTCAACAAGCCCGTCAGCAATTAGCTGACCATCATTATCAAGCTGGATAATCCAGCGGACAGGCTTTAGAACAAAAGCATCATCCTCAAGTAAGTTTTTTGATAACGCAAAGTCATAAAGCAATTTCAGCAGCATGGCTATATCTCCATGAGTCTATTTTGGACAAACCGGGCGCGCTTGGGATGGCAATCGATTTTGGCCGCCCGCACATCGGCAAAAAAGAATAGGGCTTCGGGTTTGGCTAAAGTACCTTCAAAGCGAGGAACAACCGGGCTTTTTTTGGACTTTTTCTGACGCTCGGGATGGGCATGGGGATCGGCCAGATGATTGCCTTCGGACAGCCAACGGAAGCCGTGCGCCCGTGCTTCCGGTGCGAACACGTCGTAAAGCATTAAACCCAGGTCTTCTTCCGGCCAGATATGTTGCCAGTTTTTACCCTGTTCGGCAGAGCGGCGTTCTAATGCGGCTTGAGGGTTATGTTCCCAGTCGAAATCGGCGGCAAATTCGCGGACGCCTAAATAAGGTCGATGGTAACACTTGCCCATTTTTGCCCGGCGTTCGATTTCTATCCGGTAGGTGTTGACCGGATGACCTCTTTTTTTGCCGATTTCGGTCAAATGCACTTCGGCGGTAATCAGGTACTCGACGTTTTGCAGCGCCAGCATATTGCGTTGGGTTCCGTCGAGCGCACCGCCTCCGGCCTGAATAGGGGACACTTTTTCCGGCGCTTTCATCCAGGCTTTGGCGTTGTCGATGCTAATCACGCTGGTGACTTCGTTGCGGCGAAAGGATAACCAACTGCCGCGCCGGATAATATGTATCGAGTCGATCAGATAATAGATTTCCGGCTCCCAAAAAACCGCTTCCAGAACGCCGCGTGCGGCGGAAGGCGTTATCACCGGATAACTCACGCGCTCCACTTTCATTTCCGGGCGCGTAAAGCAGGCAAAATCTCCCCAGACGCGAAGAGTGACAAGGTTGTTGTTCATATTAAAAAATCCTCCAAAGGGCGTTGGTCGATCACAATTCCCAGTTCGGGGTGGTACCAACCTCCGCCCAAAACGTAGATGTTCAGATTAGGCAGCAACGGCGTGATGGCGCGTTGCAGGAGTAAGCGTTGAAAATCGTTCGAACGCAGGTTCACCATGAAACGTTGCAGTTTGCGCATGTCGTTGCGATCAAAACGCGGACGGTCTTTGCTTACTGTGCGGGTTTGAATGTTGTTAATGAGGTCGATGCCTTTGCCGTAAGGCACGATGACCGCTTGCGTCTCGTCTTTAATAACCCGCGCCAATTCGGCGACTTTGCGAAAATGCAATTTCCCCCGTTCGTTTTGAATATCCGAATCGACCGGCACAAGCTGGTACAGCTGATCGAAATAGCGTTCAAATAAAGTGGGGTCGGAAGCTAACGTATCTGCGTCATTGACTGCCAGTAGTGAAGAGGTGAGATCTGTCGCCGTTTTGTAGATGCCGGGAGGCAGCTTGTTGTCTTCGGGACGGAATACGATGACTTCGCCTAATTTGAAATTTCCGTCGGCATCGCAAAGATTATTTTCTCGATTGCAACGCCCAGCCGCTTGCACTATCGAGTCCAGCGGACCGAGCGCTCGCCATACCGCAGGAAAATCCACATCGACACCGGCCTCAATCAGTTGGGTTGAAATCAGTCGGCAAGGTTGTTGATGCCTCAAACGATAGCGTATGGTTTCGGGTTGCGGATCACGGTCATCGCCCAGTATATCGAGACGGTGTTCGGCGCACATGGCTGAGGACAGATGAAAAACCGCTGTTTTTTCATGCTCAGGAACAACACGGCGCAATTTTTCCCATAATGCATAGGCATCGTTACGGACGTTGACGATACATAAAGATTGTTTATTCCGTGCTAAATCAGTGGCTAGATCATCCCAGCGAGTAGTCTCATCGGCTTTGGGCGGACGGATGGTTACGCGGCGTAAACTGCCGAAAAGATCGGCGGTATCTTGGGTGATTTCCTGGATTTCATCAGGCTTGAAGCCGTGGCTTAGCGATAGCGGACGGTAACGAAATGCGGGTTGCGTCGCGGTGGAGAAAACAAAACTCACGCCATAGTTATCGCGTAAATCCCGGAACACGTTGAGCAGCGGGTTAAGCAAATGTGCAGGCAAGGTTTGCACTTCATCGAAAATAATCACTGAGTGGGCGATATTATGCAGTTTGCGGCAACGGGAGGTGCGGCAGGCAAATAATGATTCAATGAATTGAACGGAAGTCGTTACGATGATTGGGGCATCCCAGTTTTCCGCCGCGTACTCTTCCGCGTGTTTTTCAAACGGATTGTAGGGACGGGACTCATCGTTATCGTCGGCTATTTTAACGGCGGAGTGGTGTTCAATGACGATGCCCTGATTTTCAGGATCAAGAATGCGCCGGTATTGTGCGGCGTTTTGTTCGATGATAGATAAGTACGGAATGACGACAATGATTCGCCGTAACTCATTTTTGGCGGCATGAGCCAAAGCAAAAGCCATGCCTGAAAGTGTTTTACCGCCTCCGGTGGGTACTGTCAGTGAAAAAAATCCGGGGCTTTCTTCCGCTTTGTCGAGACATTGTTGAAACAAACGACTGCGGACGGCATTGAGTTCGCCGATTTGCGGTTTGCTGTTTTTTTCTTCGACCAAACGTTGCAGTAGTATCCTCGCCAATGCCGGATCAAGTTGCAAAGCATCACGTTGTTTACCTGTGTAATGAAATTCGGTGTCCAGAAAGTCCGCGTCAATCAGGCTCGAAAACAGCATTCTGGTGTAAAACTCCAGTCGATGAAGGTCATCGCCAACAAACCGGGGCTCGGTAATATTCGTAGCAATTGTGCCTAGCTCTTGTTCGAATCGCTCTACAATCGATGGCAAGCGTTCATCCGCACGATATTTGGCATCATCAACCAGTGCTTGCAGTTGATCCAAGTCATGTAAGCCGGCGTGATGCCCGGCGATTGCGAAAGCCGGTCCCAGCCATCCTTTTTGATAAGCAAAAGCGGCACCGTAAACAGCGTGATGTGTTTCGCTACCGCCTTCGCGTTCTTTTTTCAGGTATTGCTGAAACTCATCGCGATATTTGCCAAGGTCATGTAGCAGTCCGCTCCAATAGGCCGCCTCTTTTAAAACGATATTATTTTTTGCGGCGAATTGTTCAGCTAAATCCCCGACTGCTTGCAAATGATCTTTTAATAAATGCCATTCATTGTGTTTATTTTCGCTATGGGCAAAATAGGTCATCATTTCATTCCCGCTCAGAAGGTTTCATAAGCCACTAAACTCCAGCTATAATAAAAAATACTAAAGTTAATAATCGTAAAAATAAACTTAGCATGATCCTAACATGATAAATACGCCTTTGCAACAACCTCTAAAATGGGAACAACGTCAGCGCTTAACCTTGCTGGAAGCTACGGTATTTTGGAGCGGGGAGCTTTCCACTAACGTGCTGATGGCATGTTTCGGCATCAGCCGGGTGCAGGCGTCCAAGGATTTGACGCTGTATCAAGCTTTATGTCCCGGCAATATTCGTTACGATAAATTCTTGAAACGCTATGTGATTGACGGAGGATTTAAACCCGTCTTTATGACCGGTACGGCTGCGGAATTTTTGCAGGTTTTAAAGGTTCGGCAAGATCAGGCGGACGCTGCGGTAGTGACGCTGGTCAGCAATTTGCCGATGGTCGATGTGGTTGAGCCGGTGTTCAGACAAGTCAATCCCGCTGTTTTGCAGGCGGTCAACCAGGCGATTGTCGGAGATAAGGAGGTCCGGGTGCGCTATCAATCGATGTCCCGCGCGGAGCCGGTTTTGCACCGCTTGTGTCCCCATGCCTTGGTGTTTGACGGTTTGCGTTGGCATGCACGGGCTTTTAGTTATACGCATCATGAGTTTAGGGATTTTGTGCTGGCGCGGATGTGTTCGGCGGAACTGAGTTATTCGGCTGAAGTCGATGCTGCCGAGGACGCTGAATGGCATCAGTTTATTGAGGTGCGGATCGGTGCGCATCCCGGTTTGAGCGCTACGCAAAAACAGGCGGTCGAGTTCGATTATGGAATGGAATCCGGGATTTTGGCACATAAGGTCAGAGCGGCTTTGCTGCCTTATTTTTTACGAGCTATGCGTATTAATCGTGACGATCTGACGCGAGAGGCCGAGGTTCAACAAATTGTGCTGTTGAACCGGGATGAGGTGGATCAATATTGGCGGTTTTAAGCGCCGCACGATGCGGCGGGAAAGCTTTGTGCATCAGTATTGGTCCCTGCAAAGACGGCAAAAGCGGCCGTCCTGAACCGTGTTGAGTCTATGCCGGCTTTTATGTCTCTATCGTACGTCCATCTTCTTCGGCGCAGCTCCTGAGAAACACCCCAATTTAATGGGATAAACGACAATCTATTTTTGCGTCGTCAACTCACTTGGACTATAGTTCGGCAATATTTTTTCCCATAGTGCAGCACTTAATTCATGACTCAAAGCATCATTAATCATATTGAAAAAATTACTACCATTGGTAACGAGCTTTCCTCCGATGTGCAGAAAATTATTAGTCAGGTTGAAAAGTTAACTGACATCGGCATTGCCCTTTCCGCTGAAAAAGATACCACGCAATTGTTGGAAAAAATCCTGTTAGGGGCAAAATCGATTACTAACGCAGATGGCGGAACAATTTACCGGGTCATAGAGGGTAACACCATTAAAATAGAAATTATCCGCTCCGATAGTCTGGGCATTTGTCTGGGGGGCGGAGGAAATGCTCTTAACATTCCGAATATCCCTTTATACGGAGAAAACGGCGAACCTAATCTTAAGAATGTTGTTTGTTATTCGTACCACAACAACAAAACCATCAATATTGCCGATGCCTACGATTCAGTCCACTTCGACTTTACCGGCACCAAGGCCTTCGACAAGAAAAATAATTACCGCTCAAAATCTTTCCTGTCCATCCCCTTAAATAATCACCAAGGCGAAATCATCGGCATCTTGCAACTGATTAACGCCATCCATCCTGAAACCAAAGAAATCATCCCGTTCGATTCAATATCGCAACGTTTTGCCGAGGCGCTGGCTTCACAAGCGGCAACTGTTTTAACCAAGCAACAGCTCATTATCGATCTGGAAAACATGTTTGAATCGCTGGTCAAATTAATAGCGACTGCAATTGATGAAAAATCGCCGTACACCGGAGGGCATTGCCGCCGCGTCCCGGAATTGACCTTAATGCTGGCAAAAGCGGCTAGCGATACCAATCATGGTTATTTGCAGGATTTTAAACTAAGCGAGGCGGATCACTACGAGCTCACTATCGCGAGTTGGCTGCACGACTGCGGCAAAATCATCACGCCCGAGTATGTCATTGACAAGGCAACAAAACTGGAAGCTATTTTCGACCGCATTCATTTGGTGGAAGCGCGCTTTGAAGTGTTAAAACGCGATCAGGAAATCGCGCTGCTCAAACAGCAGCTTGTTGAGTTGCAAAACAATAAAACGCCACCGCCCGGGTTGGAACAAAGCTACCAAGCCAATATTGCCCAATTGGACGATGACTTGGCGTTTATCCGGTGCTGCAATATCGGTGGGGAAGCCATGTCGGATCAAGACATTACCCGTCTTAAGGCGCTGCAGAAACTGACATGGTCGTCCAACGATGTCGAGGTCCCGCTATTAAGCGATGAAGAAGTCTACAATTTGAGCATATTCCGAGGCACGTTGACCTCGGAAGAACGAAAAATCATCAACAATCATATCAGCGTTACTATTTCAATGCTGGAAGCCATCAAGTTCCCCAAACACTTACACAACGTCGTCGAATATGCCGGCGGCCATCATGAACGCATGGACGGCAAGGGTTATCCCAAAGGGCTCAGCCGCGAACAAATGTCCATCCCGGCGCGGGTAATGGCCATAGCGGATGTTTTCGAGGCATTGACGGCAAAAGACCGGCCTTATAAATCAGGAAAAAAACTTTCCGACGCCTTGTTTATCTTAAAGAAAATGAAAGAAGAAAAGCACATTGATCCCGATCTGTATGACGCATTTATCGAACATAAGGTCTATAGAAAATATGCCGAAAAATTTCTGGACGCCAGCCAAATCGACGTTGACTGAATAGATTGTGCTTTGTCATTACTCAGCCCTTTTCTCCCCGAGGAACCGCCCACCCCACATTGGTAATACCCGATCGCAAAACCACCCAAACGGGCTTTGGACTCCGAAAGTCGCAGATGTGTGGCCCTACCCTTATATGACTGATCAACTTGGCTTCTTTTGATGAAATTCAGCAATAAATGGCTTAAATCTTACCGTTTTCTGGCATGCGTGCTGATCACGCTGTTATTCATGGCGCATACCGCACATTGGCTGCAAATTCCAACCCTGCAACGCATGGAAGACATTTTATATGACTTGCGTTTGCGCACAACGGTTGTCAACACGGTCGATCCGCGCATTGTGATTATCGACATAGACGAGGAAAGTCTCGCCAAAGAGGGGCGCTGGCCTTGGCGCCGGGACAAAATGGCCTATTTGGCCGATATGCTGTTTGATTATTACAACATTAAGTTGCTGGGCTTCGATGTGGTTTTTTCGGAACCGGACACCAGTGCCGGAGTAGAGTTACTGGAAAAACTGGCATCCGGCCCGCTGCAAAAGGATGCCGGTTTTCTATCGACGCTGGAAACGATGCGTCCGCAATTGTCTTACGACGACCTATTTGCCAAAAGCCTGGAAAACCGGCCTGTGGTGTTGGGTTATTTCGCCAGTCATATAAGCGAAAAGACGCCTGAGGTGGGTATGTTGCCAATGCCTTTGACGGCGGCTGATGAACAGCCGTTCAGTCCTTTGCTGTTCAAGGGAAAAAGCTATGCCGCTAATCTGCCGAAGCTGCAAACAGCGGCGATGTCAGGCGGTTTTTTTAACAACCCCAATGTCGATGAAGACGGTATTTATCGAAGACTGCCGCTATTGATCAATTACAACCATCAGCTTTATGAAGCCTTGTCGTTGGCATTATTCAGGACCTTGCTGGGCAAGCCGGAGGTTAAATTCATTACCGGCGAAGGCTATGGCAAAAGCAATATCGATAGTCACCTGGAAGCGCTGGATATTGAAGGCTTTCATATTCCCGTCGATCAAAGCGGAACCCTTTTGGTGCCTTATCGCGGCCGGCAAGGAAGCTTTGCTTATATCTCGGCAACCGATGTACTTAACGGCGTAACGGCTCCGGAAAAATTAAAGGATAAAATTGTTATTGTCGGCACCACTGCCGCGGGCTTGCTCGATTTACGGGCAACACCGGTGCAAAACGTTTACGCCGGCGTTGAAGTGCATGCCAATATTCTCAGCGGCTTACTCGACCAAAGCATTAAATCCAGGCCCAGCTATATCCTTGCGCTTGAGTTGATTGAATTGTTGTTGATCTGCTTGATTGCCATTTTGGTATTTCCCCGTTTACCGGTATTTTCGTCGGCCATTATATTCAACACCTTGCTGGTCAGCGGCACAGCGCTCAATTTTTACAGTTGGAGGGTTTGGAACATTGATACCGTATTGGCAACCCCTATCACCTTATTGACCTTGCTGTACGGCATCCAGATATTTTTCGGGTTTTTCTTCGAAAGCCGCAAGAAAAAACAACTGGGCAATATATTCGGTCAATATATTCCACCCGAATTGGTCGAGCAAATGAGCCAATCGGATGAAGAATTTTCGTTAAAAGGCGAAAGCCGGGAAATGACCGTATTATTTTCCGATGTCAGGGGCTTTACGACTATTTCCGAAGGCATGGAGCCGCAGGAACTGTGCGAACTGATCAACGACATCTTAACGCCGGTCACCCGCGTCATCCATGAACACAAAGGCACTATCGACAAATATATCGGCGATGCGATCATGGCTTTTTGGGGCGCGCCGATGCACAATCCGCAACATGCCACCTACGCGGTCAAAGCAGGCTTGGCGATCTTGCAGGCTTTAACGATCATTCAAAAAGATTTTAAAGCCAAAGGCTGGCCGGAAGTCGATATAGGCATAGGCCTTAATACCGGAAAAATGAGTGTGGGCAATATGGGGTCGCAATTTCGCATTGCTTACACAATAATGGGCGACGCGGTTAATTTAGGTTCACGTTTGGAAGGCCTCACCAAACAATACGGCGTGAAAATGATTGTCAGCGAAAGCACTCTGCTGGCGGCTCCGGAGTTTACTTACCGGGAACTCGACAAAGTACGGGTCAAGGGCAAACACAAACCCATTACCATTTATGAACCGTTGGGTGTAACAGCGGACATCAGTTCCGGGCAATTACAGATTCTCGACTTGTTGAATCGGGGCCTGAACAGCTATCGACAACAGCAATGGGCTGCTGCGCAAACTATTTTTGAGCAACTGGCGGAACAATATCCGCATGATAAGTTATACTCGATTTATCTTGACCGGATAGCCTACTACCTTGAATCGCCTCCGGAAACCGACTGGGACGGCGCATTTACCCATACCAGTAAGTAAGTTTTAACAATTGGTTCACACTTTCTACTGCTCAGCTTAAGGATTTGGTTTAACGACCGATACCGGTGGTAAAATAATTAAAATATTAGAGTGGTGAATCCATGACCATGAATATCAACAAAAAAAACCAGTCACGGCCATTGTTTGATGCAAGTCTGCCCTATCTGCTTAATTTAACCATTGCAGCGGTATTCTGGCCTGCATTTTGTCATGCCAATCCCGACGGGGCGCAAATCGTCAGCGGGCAAGTCAGCATTGATAGCGCTACGCCCGGAGTGACAAGCGTCACCAACAGCCCCAATGCGATTATCAACTGGCAAAATTTCAGTATTGCCCAAAACGAACTCGTCCAATTTCTTCAGCAAAACGGCCAAAGTGCGGTACTCAACCGCATTATCGGCCAAAACCCCAGCGAAATCTTGGGACAATTATTTTCTAACGGTAAAGTCTTCTTAATCAACCCTAACGGCATCGTGTTCGGCGCCGGCTCATCGATTGATACCCAAGGCCTGATCGCCTCCAGCCTTAACCTGAGCGATCAGGATTTTCTGAGCGGCAACTACCATTTCATGGCCGGTTCCAGCTCTGGAAACATAGTCAACGAAGGCATTATCCGCGCCGGAAAAGACGGCAACATTATTCTGATCGCCCCTCAAATCGAAAACAACGGCATTATCAAGAGTGACGGAGGCTCCATTACCTTGGCCGCTGGACAGGAACTCACCATGACCAACCTGGATGACCCGGATATTCGTTTTCAAATCCAGGCTCCCACCGATAGCGTAGTTAACCTGGGCAAACTGTTATCCGAAGGCGGTGCAGTCAACGTATTTGCAAATTCGATCATACACAGCGGCGAAATCAATGCTGACAATGTTGAAATGGATGCACAGGGTAATATCAAACTGGTCGCACAGCAGGATATTACTTACGGAGCACAAACCGCCAACGGACAAGTCAGCACCGATGCCGCTACACCCGGCGTGATAACCGTCAACAACAGCCCCAATACGATTATCAACTGGCAAAATTTTAGTATCGGCCAAAACGAACTCACCCGGTTTATTCAGCAGGACAATCAAAGTGCAGTGCTCAACCGCATTATCGACCAAAATGTTACCTTGATCAGCATTAAAGAAAATATCCTAAGAACAACCGCAGCGTATCCCATAATGAGTGTTGCCGCCGGCAAGATGCCGTCATTCGCCGGCTCAATGAAAAGCGCAACCTACCCCATAATGAATGTTACCGCCGTGGTGGTAGGTACGATGCACCAACAATGGCAGCCATTTGCCGATGAATGGAACAGTAACAGGGATTTTATGGCGGAAAAAGGCAACTAACATATAAACCGTGCATTAACAATGATAATTCATTCATCCTCTTTCCGTAGAACGACCATGTCTATTCAAGCAACTCAATTTGTTAAAAATTATGGCTTGCGGCTGATTTTAAGCCTGGCGATAGGATTAACCGCTACCCTGCCCGTCTATGCGAGCTCTCAAGTCGTTGGTCATATCAGCTTTGTAAAAGGCAGCAATGCCGCCCAACAACCGGAGGCTGCGCCTCGAATTCTCGGCAAAGACTCGGAGATTTTCCAGGGCGATAATATCCAGACTACCGAGCGCAGTTTCGTGATTATCGAATTTACCGACGGCGCTAAAGTTACCGTGCGTCCAAACAGTAACTTTAGTATTGATCATTATGACAACCAGTCTGCCGCTAAAACGGCACAGCTGGTGTTATATCAGGGCGGCGTTAATACCAGTACCGGTAATATTGCCAAGGATAATCCCGAAAACTTTCAAATCAAAACCCCTACCGCCACGGTTAAACCAAAATCCGACAAGGCTGAGCTTAGTGTGCGTATTTGCGACAAAGACTGCGAAGAGAAAGGCAAAAAAGCCGCCGCCGAAGCGGTAAGAACCGAGCAAAGCGTAGTGGCCCGCGTGGTCGACATTAAAGGCGAAGTCAGTGCCGTAAACCGTGGCGACAAAGACGCAAAAGAGCGGCCGCTGTCGCTGGGCAAACCTTTGTATAACTCGGACACCCTACGCAGCGAAAAAGATAGTTTTGCGCTGCTGATTTTTCCTGATGGTGAAAAAATCACCTTGCAAGCTGACAGCGAAATGGATATTAAGCAATATAATTATAAAGTTAGCGGCAAAAAAGATCAGATTTTATTCCGCTTAACCGCCGGAGGGCTGCGAGCGCTAACCGGCACTATCGGCAAAAACGATCATGATGCCTTTGCCTTGGACACCCCGGTCGCCACTATCGGCATAAGAGGCACAGGTACAGATTCCTATACGGACGGATCAAGTCTTGATCATTCCACTTGGCAAGGAACTTCCTTTTTGCATAATGAAGCGGGAGATTTTGATGTACCTGAAGGCAGCAGCAGCTCCACTTCGGGTTTAAATGCCATACCCCTGATATTTCCCACGCCGCCGGATGCCCCACAGCCCCCCGAACCCAGACCGGACACCAATAAGTCCGATCCCGAGAAAGTATTTGAAGAAAAGCCGCCCACCGAAGGCTCCACGCTTATTAAAGCCAACAGTGGCGATGCTACCGTTGAGTCTAACGACGGCGGCAACAGCACAACAGTAGAAGAAGGCGAAACCGGCTCTACAAGCTCTGACGGCGATATAACAACCTTATCCGAGTCATCGAATGATGCGGCATCCGATAACAGTTCTTCTGACAATAGCCCTTCTGAGAACGAAGGTTCATTCGACGACACTACTGACAACTTACTTGAAGGGTGTTAAGGTAACTGCAGAGGCTTTACGCTGCATCTCTACACATAACGTAAAAAAGTCATGAAAAATCAACACAAAATGAATAAACCACTGCATTGGTTTACTGCTCGCCAAATCAGGTCAACTTTAATCGCTGCCGGTTTATGCCTTATTCCTCAAGCGCTTTGTCTGGCTGCCGCACCGCAGGAGTTCAAGTTTACCGTTAAGCATTTTTCGGTTGAGGGTTTATCGCCGCTTTCGCAAACGTTTATTGACGACTATTTTAAACCGCTGCAAAATCGGCCTTACACGCTGAAAGAGCTACAGGAAGTCAGCAAAGCGCTTGAGCAGATTATTCGCGAACAGGGATATCCGTTTTATCGGGTTATAGTGCCGCCGCAAACGCTGTCTACCGGCGATGTAAAACTGCAAGTCATCTCCTTCACTCTGGGTGAAATTGAAGTGACCGGCAATAAGTACTTTAGCCGAAATAATATTATTGCCAGTTTACCCGTCCTTACTAAGTCCGAGTCGCCCAATACAAAGGACTTGGCCGAAGCGCTAAAAGTAGCCAATAAACATCCCTCGAAACAGCTGCAAGTGATCTTTAAACCCAGTAAAACCCCCGACAAATTAGATGCCAAAATTGCGGTAGCCGAACACCGCCCCTATCAGGCGTCATTAATTGCCAATAATTACGGCACAACCAGTTCGGGCGATTACCGGTTGACCGGCGCGCTGCAATACAGCAACTTGTGGGGAATGGACCATATCGTCAACGGCAGTTACTCAACCTCCCCCGATCACGCCGACTCTGTCGAACAATACGGTGTCAGCTATAGCCTACCTGTTTATCGGCTCAAAGGCTGGCTGAGCGCCTACTATGCCAATTCTTCGGTTAATGTCGGTTCGGTGGCAACCGATATAACAGTGACCGGTTCGGGTGAGATGTATGGTATCCATTATCAGCAATTTTTACCCAAACTGGGCAAATACGAGCATAGCCTGGATTTCGGCATTGATAACCGCTATTTCATCAACGATATTCAATTTCAAAACACCCAGATAGGCGCCAATGTCCGCAGTGCGCCGTTTAGCGTGCTTTATAAAGGCGAGTATCCCTGGCAAAACATTCATACCGGCTATTATGTCCAGTGGGTAAGCAACACCGACTTCGGAGGGCACAATACCCAGACGCATTATCAAGCGGCCCGAGCTGATTCCAAGCAGAATTGGGATTTATTGCGTTACGGCAGCAGTTTTTCGGTCAATGTTAAAGACTGGCTAATGCAAACCAGCCTTAGCGGCCAGCACAGTCACAATCCACTGATAGCCGGAGAGCAACTCGGCATTGGCGGCAGTTTTGATGTGCGCGGCTATGATCAACGCGAAACCGGGGCCGATAGCGGTGAAATCGTAAAATTTGAACTATCCACACCCGCCTGGCCTGCTTTGAGCCTAACTGAAGGTCAAAAAACCAATCTTTTTGCATTTTACGATTACGGGCATGGCCGCCTGCAAAGCACAACGCTTGGGCAAACCAAGGATTGGAATCTGAGCGGTACGGGAATTGGCGCGCGCTTTCAATGGCGTGAATATTTTATGGGCAATATTGCCTTCGCCAATGCGCTGGACACTGTTGAAACCGGAACGACCAAGGCAGGCAACAACCGCATCCACGCCAATATTGTATTTAAGTACTGACGATTGAATCACGTTTTACGACGACTAAATCTAAGAATTTATTTAACAACCGATATAATGTAATAAATAAATTACAATTCAAAGTTGGGCTTGTAACGATGAAAACTTATCGAGAAACACAGTCGGCGCACCGGCAATCAATGTTTAGTGCAAGTCTGCCGCTACGCCGTGCACTAAACTTAGCTATTTTAGCGATACTCTACCCTTCTTTTTCTGCCGCCAACCCGGACGGAGCACAAATCGTCAACGGGCAAGTCAGCATTGATACCGCAACGCCGGGCACGACAACCGTCACCAACAGCCCCAATGCGATTATCAACTGGCAAAATTTCAGCATTGCCCAAAACGAACTCGTCCAATTTATTCAGCAGAACGGCCAGAGTGCGGTACTCAACCGCATTATCGGCCAAAACCCCAGCGAAATTCTGGGACAATTGTTTTCTAACGGTAAAGTCTTCTTAATCAATCCTAACGGCATCGTGTTCGGCGCCGGCTCATCGATTGATACCCAAGGCCTGATCGCTTCCAGCCTTAACCTGAGCGACCAGGATTTCCTGAGCGGCAACTATCATTTTATGGCCGGTTCCAGCGCCGGAAATATAGTCAATGAAGGCATAATCCGCGCAGGAAAAGACGGCAACATTATTCTGATCGCCCCTAAAATCGAAAACAACGGCATTATCAAGAGTGATGGCGGCTCCATTACCTTGGCGGCTGGACAGGAACTCACCATTACCAACCTGGATGACCCGGATATTCGTTTTCAAATCCAGGCTCCCGCTGACAGCGTACTTAACCTGGGCAAACTGTTAACCGAAGGCGGCGCGGTTAACGTATTTGCAAATTCGATCAAACACAGCGGCGAAATCAATGCCGACAGCGTTGAAATGGATGCACAGGGTAATATCAAACTGATCGCGCAACAGGATATTACTTTAGAGGCGGGCAGCAAAGTCTCGGCCAATAACAGCCAGGGCGATGGAGGGACTATCCACATCGAAAGTAAAACCGGCACAACCTTGGCGCAAGGCACAATAGAAGCCCAAGCTATGCATTCGGCAAGCCAATCCGGTAAAGGCGGCAATATAGCGCTGCTCGGTGAACGGGTCGGTGTACTGGACAAAGCGAAAATTAACGCCGGCGGCGAAAATGGCGGCGGGCAAATTTTAGTAGGAGGCGATTATCAGGGTAAGAACCCCGATATTCATAATGCCAAAGCGACTTATGTGGGCAAAGATACCAGCATCAAAGCCGATGCCAAAACGAATGGCGATGGCGGTAAGATCATTGTCTGGAGCAACGATGATACCCGCATTCATGGCGATCTCAGCTCCCAGGGCGGTAGTCAGAGCGGTAGCGGCGGTTTTATCGAAACTTCCGGTGCTCATATTGAAATTGCTGACACAGCACGTATCAATACCCTTGCTCCCTACGGCAAAACCGGCACATGGTTAATTGACCCCAACGATTTTACCATTGCCGCAAGCGGAGGCGATATGACTGGGGCTGTGCTCTCCGACAACCTCGGTTCCGGCGACATCACTATCTTATCATCCGGAGGTGGGATACCGGGCAATGGCGATATTTTCGTCAATGACAGCATCGCCAAAACCGGGGCTACAAACACCACGCTGACCTTGGCAGCGGAGCGCAGTATCATTGTCAACTCCCCAATTAGCTCTACCAACAGCGAGCTAAACGTAACCTTGCAGGCGCGGGCAACGGATGCTGCTTCTGGTAACGTCTGGATCAACAACAACATCACCACGAATGGCGGCAATCTGTTAGTTGGCGGCGGTTCAACCCCAACCACGGGGGCCGCTATCGGTTACAACGCCGCAGGCACCCTTGATCAGCGTTATGGTGTGTATATCAGGAACGCTACCATTTATACTAGCGGCGGCGACATCACAATGCATGGTCAAGGCGTTGATAGCGCCACCGGCGACGCCGATGGCATTGACCTATGGGATTATACCGCTATCTTGCAGGCGGGAGGCGGCGATATCAAACTATCCGGCCTAACCGGTAACGACCCATTATCCGGTAGTTCCGGCGTATATATCGGCGGCACGGTGCAAACCACAGGCATAGGCACGATCAGTATCACCGGGACCGGTGGAACCAATGCCAATATCGTGCCTATCCGAGGCGTTCGAGTGGAGGGCGGCTCAAATCCGGCGAGCGTGAGTACGGTCAACGGTTCGCTGTCAATCACCGGTACCGGTAGTTCGATCGGCTCAAGCAGTGCGGGCGTGCAGATCGATTCCGCCGATGCCTCAGTATCATCAAGTGGCACCGGCAATATTTCAATTGCGGGTAATGTTGGAAATTCGAGCAGTACAGGAGTCTCGATATTTGATGGCGGCAGTATTTCTACAACGGGTAATGCGGCGGCAGGAATTTCGATTCGGACAGACAGCCTGTATTTGAATGGCTCCGGCTACCAGATTACCGGAGTAGGGGATGTCGAACTGGCTCCACTTGGCAACGCAGACATGTGTATTGGAGGCACTTGCTCTGGCGTCTTTGCCATTGATCCGTCCGATCTAAGCCGTGTCAACCCTATGGGCGCGCTTATCTTAGGTAGAGCAGTAGCAGATACCAACTATACCGGTACACTCACCGTCAAATCCGGGGCTACGATTTCCTCGTCGGTGGTTAATGGTTCCAAACTAGCGTTAAATGGAAAGGACGTGATAATCGAATCGGGCGCCGTCATCGGCACCTCTAGTACAGCGCTAAACATGCCGCTTGATATACTAGCTAACCGGGATCTGACTGTAGGCGGCAATATCTACCTGAATGACAGTTTAACCCTAAAAGCCAACAATGCCATCGTCATTAATGCAGGTCTCTCCACACTGGGGCAAGACGTCATTCTTAACGCCGATGCTGACGGCAGCGGTGCGGGAAATATTCGAATGCTCACCGCCTCCTCAATCAACAGCAACAACGGCAATATAATATTGGGTGGCGGGGCAAATCCCCTGACAACATCAGCATTTGGAGTTACCGGTAATCCTAATGGTATACAGCTTACCAATGCCGTTCTAAACGCTGGAACGGGTTATATAAAAATACGAGGAACCGGTCTGGCTGGAACTTCCAATGCTGACGGCATTCGTATTGAATCTTCAAGCCAACTAATAACCACCAGTGGCACAATAAATCTTAACGGCACCGGCGGCAACGGGACAGACTATAATGTCGGCGTTGATCTTCTCAACAGCGCACTCACCTCTACCAGTGGTGAGCTGAATATCACGGGTACAGGTCAGGGCAGCGGCAGTAACACTAAGGGGATTTCTCTCTACAGCGCCCAAGTCATTACCAGCGGAAATCTGAATATTACCGCCAACGGAAGTGGCTCAGCAGCCGATGTAGTGCAGTCTGGCAGCGGCATAATTTCCAACCGTGGAGAGAGCGACTCTGTCGCTACTGGCAGTAATGATGTCACAATAAGCGGGAACAATATTACTCTATCCGATGTTCACTCACAGCATGATATTGTCCTAAATGCCTTGGGGAATGTTAATCTCAACCTCTCCACTAACGGCGATTATGTCGACGATCAATATTTCGTTTACAACTTGCCGAATCCCTTTACCTTTTTTGGCACTTCCTATACTCAAGCCTACATCAGTAGCAATGGCCTGATCACATTCGATAACGGAACAACGGCATATAGCGATAGTACAAGTGCCTTGGCCACCTATAAAGCTATCGCACCCGCCTGGAATGATTGGGAACTGCATACCTCATCCGGTAAAAATATTTTTATCTCTCAACCGAATGCCACCACAGATTTGGCCGTAAAATGGAATGTTGAAGGCTATTACAACTCTGGAAATACGGCAGTTTTTGAGGCAGTCCTGAATTCCGCTACAGGAAGTATTTCATTTAATTATGGGGCTGCAAACAACAGCTTCGCCGGTGATGTGACCATTGGCCTGAGTGACGGTAACAGTACCACTATCATCTCCTCCTTAAATAACTTTACTTCACTCAACAATCTAACATCGACAACTTTCACCCCATCGGGCGGCAGTTACTCAGAAACTGTCGCGGGTTCTGGTGGCACCTTAGCTAGTACTACGCCGGTTTATACAGGCACTGCTGGATTTAATATTAACACCGGCAGTACTTTGTCGGCGTTATCCAATATCACTATTGATGCCAACGGCTCGATTACCCAAGACGGCACATTAACCGCAGGCAGTGGCGGAAACATCGTATTGGCTGCTGACAGCAATTACATCAACAACCTCGGCAGCACTGCATTCAACGTTTCCGGCGGCGGCCGCTGGCTGGTATACAGCAACAGTTGGACAAGCTCCACCGAAAACGGCCTAACCGCCCTTACCGGCTCCACACGGCCACGACTCTATAATAAGACCTATACAAACGCGAGCAATGCACTAACCAACATAGAGGCAGGCAATCACCTTATTTACAGCGCTCAGCCCACTATAACTGTTACCGCAAATGCCCAAACCAAATCATACGGCTCAACCGATCCTACATTGACCTACAGCATTGCCGGGATAGTTACCGACGACGGCGTCACCGATACGTCGGCCAATTACTTTAGCCTGTCTCCTAGCCGAGCAACAGGTGAAAATATTGGCAGCTATGCCATTAGCTCAGGCTATTCATCTGCCGGCTCCCAATACAATATCAGCTATAACGCCGCCAGTCTGGTCATCACCCCTGCCCTGCTGACCCTTATTAGTGTTACCGCAGATAATGCCACTCGAACTTATGGCGATGCCAATCCTGATTTTACCGGCACTGTTACGGCCGGCGGACTTGCCAATGGCGACACGCTTAGCTCCATCGGCCTTACCTACACGACATTGGCGACCCAGTTTTCCAACGTGGGTGTTTATGCGATAACGCCCAAAATCACCAACAGCAACTACAGTTTTACCGGTATTGACGGTCAGCTTACCATTTCTCCGGCCGTCCTGAACCTCTATGCTATGACTGACAGCCGGATCTACAATGGCGGCACCGATTCAACAGTGCAGGTTACTTTCACCGGACTGCGCGGCAGTGATAGCCTCTCCGGCCTTAGCCAGTCGTTCGCCAGCAAGAATGTACTCGGCACTAATGGCAGTACCCTGCAAGTCAACAACGGCTACACACTGGATGATGGGAATGGGGGAAATAATTACACTATCACTACCCACACCGCTACCGGCAGCATCTCTCCGGCCAACCTGAACCTGTATGCCGCGACTGACAGCCGGACTTACAATAGCGGCACCGATTCAACAGTGCGGGGCACTTCCACCGGACTGCGCGGCAGTGATACCCTCTCCGACCTTAGACAATCTTTCGCCAGCAAGAATGTGCTCGGCGCTAATGGCAGTACCTTGCACGTCAACGATGACTACACACTAGATGACGGCAATGCTGGTAATAACTACACCATTACCGCTCATGAGGCCCTAGGCACCATCACCCCTTACGCCGTCAACCTAACAGGCAGTCGCGCCTACGACGGCACGACTGTCATATCGTCCAGCATATTTACCTTGGGCGATCTGGTGTCGGGTGAAACGCTAACCTTGTCAGGATTGGGAAGTGTCGCCAGCCAACATGTATCGGCAGGTTCCCAAACAGTAACGTTGGGAACATTAAAATTGGGCGACGGCAGCGGGTTGGCTGCGAATTATACATTTACAGGTGGTACGCAAACAGCGAGCATCACCGCCGCCACCTTGACCCCGGTTCTCACCAACACCGACATCACGAAAACCTATGACGGCACCACCGCCGCACCGGACGGCTTCGCCCCCAGCTACCGCTTCGACGGCTTGGTCGCCGGCGACACCGAGGCCATCC